>JBBQTC010000006.1:0-88205 GCA_038234785.1 Acidimicrobiales bacterium | reverse complement strand
CTGGACGGGCTCGACCGGGTTCAAGTAGCTGCTCGCCCCCGCCCCGTCGTGGTGCTGGCGCCGGCAGGGCGCCGGTCCCCCCCCGCCGCGCCGGTTGGGGGGTGGCGCGACTCGGTCTGGAACGACGAGAACCACAACGGCGTGCGCGATCAGGGCGAACTCGGTGTGGCAGGCGTGACCATCACGCTCTTCGACCAGTCCGGTGAGGCGGTGGGTCGCAGCACCACCGACGACGCAGGTCGTTTCCGCTTCGACGGTCTGGGAGCAGGCGCCTATTCGATCTCGGCGTCCAACCTTCCGCAAGGGATGACCTTCACCGAGGCAGGAGTCGGAGTGGACCGCACCGTGGACAGCGATGCGAATCCGATCACCGGCCGTACGCCGCTCGTCGCGGTCACGCCCGGCGACGACATGAAGATGCTCGATGTCGGAGTGCACTCGGGTGACGCGGTCTCGAACGCGAACGCCGCCACAGCCGAAGTGCTCTTCCCGGTTCCGCTGCCGCCGGCCCCCAAGGGTCCTGACGGGGTGCAGTCGTTGCTGACGGTGTTGGTGCTGGCCTTGGTGGCGATGATCGCAACGAGCATCCTGATCGGGTTGACTCGTCCACGCCGGCGGATTCGGGTCTGAGTCGTGCGGTCAGGCGTCGTCGAAGCCGTGAGCGTCGTCGTCGCCAGACTTTGCAATGAGGTAACCGATGGCTCGTTCGGTCTTCGGGTAGCGCGACGCCAGTCGCCAGAACTCGGGTCCGTGGCCGCGCTGCTCGAGATGGCACAACTCGTGGATGATCACGTAGTCGATGACCCAGTCGGGGTACCGGGCGAGACGGTTGGAGATGCGGATCGAACCGGTGCCGTAGGTGCACGAGCCCCAGCGGGCCGTCATGTCGTCGGCCCAGCGGATCTCCCTCGGAGGCGGGAGCTGGTAGCGGCGCGCGAGCGTGGCGGCCCGCAGTGCGAGGTCGATCCGGTCGCTCGATTGTTTGCGGCGGAAGCTCGCCGACATCTTCTCGACCCAGTGCTCGATCTCGGTGGCGCTCATCCACGACGGCACCGCGACCTTCAACACGCCGCCCTTCAGTTCGGCGCCGACCGTCCGCTTTCGCCGGGCCGAGCGGGTCACTTCCACCACGAACGCGGCGTCGGGGTCGTCCCGGGCGTCGGTGGCGACGATGGCGGGTTCGGGACCGAACCCGGGCAGTTGCAACGCATCACTCACGGGGGGTCACAGTGTTTCCCGAAACGCGGTGGGCTCGATCAACTGGACGTGCTCGCCGGGGACGACCGCGCCGTCGGTGTGGATCGAGAACCAACAGCCCCCGAGGTTCGGGAACCGTGTGTCACCCGAGCCCAACGCGCGACACACCGTGCGGATCAGTCCGGCGTGGGTGACGGTGAGCACCTCGCCTCCGGGCGACTCGGCAGAGATGTCGCGGAACGCCTGCAATGCCCGCTCCACGATCTGCGCAGGCGCCTCGGCGCCGTCGGGGCGGCGGTGTTCGGCGACGAAGCCCGGCCATCCCTCTTCGATCTCGTCGATGGTCAATCCCTGCCATGGTCCGAACGCAGCCTCCATCAGCCCCGGGTGGAGTCGCACCGGCCCGATCCCGATCGCTTCGGAGATGACCGCCGCGGTATGACTCGCTCGCTGCAGCGTGCTCGCCCAGATCGCGTCGAAGGAGCCGAGTTGCTCTCCCGCGGCGATCGCCTGGCGCAGGCCCACCTCCGTGAGTGGTGGATCCGCCTGACCCTGCCAGCGTCCCAGTGCGTTCCACTCGCTCTCGCCGTGTCGGAGTGCGAGCAGGCGCGTGACGGGGTGCGAAGCCGATGCCATCGCTCGGAGGGTAGCCGTCGCCCCACGAGCATCCCCACTACGCTGGCCAACATGGCCACGCTCCGTCTCTTTGCTGCGGCTCGCGAGTCCGCGGGCACCGGCACGGTGCAGATCGAGGGGGCCACGGTGGGCGAGGTACTGGCCGGAGCGGTCGACGCGTTCGGTCCGGGTTTCCAGACCGTGCTGAGGACGTGTCGGGTGTGGGTGAACGGCGACCCGGCCGATCCGCAGATGGCGGTCGGTGCCGGTGATGAAGTGGCAATCTTGCCCCCTGTGAGTGGAGGTTTCGAATGAACCAGACTGACTTCGATCCGCGTTCGTTGGCGTTCGACGACCTGCGAGAGTTGCGAGCCCACCTCCAAGAGGAGGATGACGCGGTCAGCTTCGTCCGTCGGCTGGTGCAGGCCCGCCTCGACGTCGCTCGCGCCGAGCTGCGCCATCGCGCCGCCGGCGAGCACGACGCGAACATCACCGATGAGCTGCCGGCCATCCTCGGATCACAGCTCACGGGTGGACCTGCGCGACCGCCGCGCCCGGCCGAGGACTTCAGCCACCACCCGCTCGCTCGCGAGCTGGAGGATCTGTGCTCCGAGTTCGGCAGCACCGATCTGCCGTCGATGTCCCTCGACGAGCTCGGCTCCTACGTGACGTGCCTCCACGACTTCGAGCGCGAGCGGTCCGCCGAGCGCAAGGAGCTGTTCGGTCGCATCGACGCGCTCAGCGCCGAACTGGTCCGCCGCTACCGCGACGGTGAAGCGGCGGTCGACGGCCTGATGGTGGCCGACGCCGACGCCGACGCCGACAGCTGAGCTCGTGAACGACACGTCAGGCCCCATCGGCGACGTGCGCGAGGAGCTCGACAAACGTCTTGCCGACGTCGGCGAGTTCATCCGCAGTCAACGCGAGATCGCACGCATGAGCGTCCGCCGACTCGCCGAGGTCGCCGGTGTCAGCAACCCGTACCTGTCCCAGATCGAGCGCGGGCTGCGCAAGCCATCGGCCGAGATCCTGCAACAGATCGCCAAGGCGCTGCAGATCAGCGCCGAGACCCTCTACGAGCGCGCCGGGTTCCTGAACCCCGACAGCGAGGCACGGGGTGTCAGGGAAGCCATCGCCGCCGACCCTCGTCTCACGCAGGAGCAGCAGCAGGCGCTGCTCAATGTGTATGAGAGCTTTGTGTCGAGTCGGCCGGGCTGACCGGCTCCCGCTGCCGCAGCACGCCGAAGGCCAGCAGACCGCTCACCAGCGAACCGAAGAGGATCGCCATCTTCGCATCGGTGACCTGCGCCTCGTTGACGACGCCGTTGTCCTTGAAGGCCAGTTCGGCGATGAACAGCGCCACCGTGAAACCGATGCCGGCCGCGTTCCCGGCACCGAACAACTGACGGGTCGTGGTGCCTTCGGGCCGGTCGGCGGTGCCGGTGCGCACCGCGAGCCGCGACGCCAGCAGGACGCCCAGCGGCTTGCCGACGACCAGACCGATGAGGATGCCCCAGGTGATCGCGGAGCCCCACGCCGCGCGGAGGCTGTCGGTGCTCACCACGACGCCGGCATTGGCCAGGGCGAAGATCGGCACGATCACGAAGCTGCTCCACGGATGCAACACGTGTTGCAGCCACTCGACCGTGCTCACGCTGGCTCGTGCCATCTGCCGGCTCTGTTGGGCATGCTCCACCGACGACAGGTTCGTGAGTTCCTCTTCGTCGACCAGGTCCGGGGCGACGCGCGGGGTCACGGGCGCGAGCAGGCCCATGACGACCCCGGCGATGGTGGGGTGGATGCCGGCCTCGTGCAGTGCGAACCACACCGCGGATCCGATGGCCACGTACGCAAGGGTCTTGTGGATGCCCCATCGCTGCATCACGACTGTGACCAGCACTCCGGCCACGGCCGCGGCGAGCCACCCGAAGGCGACGCCCGCGGAGTAGAACACCGCGATCACCACGATCGCGCCGATGTCGTCGACGACCGCCAGACCGAGCAGGTAGGCGCGTAGGCCCGCCGGGGCGTGCTTGCCGGCGATGGTGAGGACTCCGATCGCCAGGGCGATGTCGGTGGCCATGGGGACACCCCAGCCCTTCGACTCGGTGCGACCGGCGATGGCCAGGTACAGCAGCGCCGGCACCACCATGCCGCCGATCGCGGCGGCCACCGGCAGCGTGGCGGCTCGGCGGCTGGACAGGTGTCCCTGGGTGAGCTCGCGCTTGATCTCGAGGCCCACGACGAGGAAGAAGATGGCCATCAGCCCGTCGTTCACCCAGTGCTGCAGGTCCAGCGTGATCCCGTGACCGGCGATGTGGATGCCGGCTTCGGCGTGCCACAGCCGGGCGTAGGACTCCTGCCACGGTGAGTTCGCCCAGATCAGGGCCACCACGGAAGCGCCCACGAGCAGGATGCCGCCGGCGGCTTCGGCGTGAAGGAAGTCACGCAAGGGCGACAGCGCACGGGTGAGCGGCGACGTCCGGGGCTGCTTCATGACAGGGATTCTGGCACGCGAGGTCCAAGAGCTGGGCGGTCGATCTGCCCGATTCCGGAATGCCGACCGCACCGATAGTGTTTCGACCCGTCGTGCAACGGGTTGCTGTGCTTTCACTTCACACGTCGCCGCTCGCCCAACCGGGCTCGGGGGACAGTGGCGGAATGAACGTGTACGTGCGCGAGCTGTCCTCCGCCCTCGCCCAGGCCGGCGTGGAGTGCACGACCTACACCCGCCGCACCAGCGCCGACCAGCCCGACGTCGTGCAGATCGAGCCCGGTCACCGAGTGGTGCACATCACCGCCGGCGCGTTCGACCTGCCCAAGGAGCGGTTGCCGAGCATCCTCGAGGAGTTCGGCGACGCCGTCATCGATCACATGAAGAACGTCGCCCCCGCCGACGTGGTCCACGCCAACTACTTCCTCAGCGGGCTCGTGGCGCATCGCATCAAGCACGAGCTCGACGTCCCCTTCGTGTCCACCTTCCATACCTTGGCCAAGGTGAAGGCCGAGGGCGGCGACGTCGAGTCGGAGTGGCGCCATCGGGCCGAGCACGACGTCATCAGCTGCGCCGACGCGATCTGCGTCAGCTGCAGCGAGGAGGAGAATCAGTTCCGCCGGCTCTACGGCAACCCGCTTGGCCGTGTCGAGATCGTCGCCCCCGGCGTCGAGCACGCGTTCTTCGCTCCCGGCGAACGCCACGGCGCGCGGCACGCGCTCGACCTGCCCGACGACGCCCCGGTCCTGCTCTTCGTCGGCCGCATCCAGCCGCTCAAGGCACCCGACGTCGCGGTCGAGGCGCTCGCCCGACTCGGGCGGCCCGACGCGTTGTTGCTCATCGTCGGCGGTGCGAGCGGCCAGGAGGGCGACGACGAGGTCCGCCACCTGCACCAACTGATCGACGAGCTCGGTGTCCGTGACCAGGTGCGCTTCGTGCCACCGCAGCCGCACCACATCCTCAGCACGTACTACCGGGCAGCCGACGTCGTCGTGGTCCCCAGCCGCAGCGAGAGCTTCGGGCTCGTCGCGCTCGAGGCGTCCGCCTGCGGCATCCCGGTGGTCGCGAGTGGTGTCGGCGGTCTGCTGACGCTCGTGGATCACGGCGAGACCGGCTACCTCGTCCCCAACCGGGACCCGGCGCTCTTTGCGCACTACCTACGCGAGATCATCGATCACCCCGCGCACGCCGCTGCCCTGGGTCGGCGCGGCGCCGAGCGGGCGAAGCGATATACGTGGGGCTTCGCGGCCGCTCGGTTGCGTCGGCTCTACACCGACCTCGGTGCGCGCGAGCTGGTCGCCTGCGGATGACCGACTACCACCTGCCGCCCACGCTCCACGAGTACGAGACGCGGATCACCGGTTGGCTCGGGGGCTTCGCAGCGGACAACGAATTGTTCGAGGCCGTCGACCGCGGTGAGCCGGGCGAGTCCGCCGAGCCGCGTTGGTACGTGCGACTGCGTGGTGAGGAGAAGGAACACATCACGATCTGGTTCACGCTCGGTCAGCGCACCCTGCGCTACGAGGCGTACGTGTTGCCGGCGCCGCAGGAGCACATCGCCGAGGTGTACGAGATGGCGCTGCGCCGCAACGACCGACTCGTCGGCGCCCACTTCGCGATCGGGGTCGAGGATGCGTTGTTCCTGCGCGGCGAACTCCCGCTGAGCGCGCTCAACGAAGCCGAGCTCGACCGCATCGTCGGATCGCTGTACCAGTACGTGGAGCAGACGTTCCCCGGCCTCATCCGTCTCGCGTTCGCGAGCAAGTTCAGCTGATTCTGCCGATCCCGCCCATTGGTGGTGCCCAGTGGAAGTGCGGGTGGGCGGTGGTGTCGGGGAAGTCGCACCGCTCACCCGCGACCAGCACGTCGAGGCGGCGTAACCTTGCCCCATGACGACATATCGGCTGGCAGTGGTGGGCGGCGGCAACATGGGCGCTGCACTCGTGGGCGGCTTGCTGCATGCCGGCTGGGTGCCGACCGACCTCGCGATCGTCGAGTTGTCGACGGCCAGGCTCGCCGAGCTCCAGCAGCTCTTCCCCGGGGTCGCAGTCGTCGATGAGGTGCCCGCGTGTGAGGGTGCGTTGATCGCCGTGAAGCCCTACGACGTGGCCCCCGCCTGTCGCGCTGCGGCCGCGGCTGGTGCCACGCGCGTGCTCAGCATCGCGGCCGGGATCTCGATCGCCACGCTGCAGGAGGCCGCCGGTCCCGAGGTGGTGGTCGTCCGTGCGATGCCCAACACCCCTGCACTGGTCGGCAAGGGCGCCGCGGCCATCAGTGGCGGATCGACCGCCTCCGACGCCGACCTCGAGTGGGCCGAACAGATCCTGGGCGCGGTCGGCATCGTCGTCCGGGTGCCCGAGGCGCAACTCGACGCGGTCACCGGTCTGGCGGGAAGTGGGCCTGCCTATGTGTTTCTCGTCGCCGAGGCGCTCATCGACGCCGGTGTCGTGGCCGGACTGAGCCGCGCCCACTCCGTCGCGCTCGTCACCCAACTGCTCGTCGGGTCGGCGACGCTGCTCGACGAACGCGGCGATCCGGCCGCGCTGCGGGCCATGGTCACCTCGCCCGGCGGCACCACAGCGGCGGGTGTGCGGGTGTTGGAGGAGCATGCCGTGCGGTCGGCATTTCTCGAAGCAGTGATGACCGCAACGGCGCGCAGCACCGAACTCGGCGCGCACTGATCGGCGCTCGACGCGGTTGCCGAAGCACCCGCTCGCGGAAACTGAGCGTCCGCGTCGAAAGATTTTTCAGGTGTGACCCTTTTCTCACGACCGCGCGCGTGCCTACTCTTCGGCTCGGTCGTAAAAGACCGCCGGACGATTCGTCGGCCGGGTGTCGCGCCCCGTGAGGGGCTGCGCCGCAGAGGGCTGGTGCCATCGGGGGGTTGGCATCGGCCCTCTACGATTTTTCAGGTCAGGTCGCGACGCCCCGGTATGTTGACCGCCCATGGGGCGGCACTTCGACACGATCTCGTTTCTGAGCGACCTCGGCGTCGTCGACGAGTCGGCCGGTGTGGTGCGAGCGATCGTGCGCGACATGGCACCGCACGTTTCGGTGGTCGACCTCACCCACCAGATCGCTCCGTACGACGTTCGGGCCGGCAGCCTCGCGCTCGCGCGAGCGATCGGATACGTGCCATCCGGGGTCGTCCTGGCGTCGGTCGACGCGGGCGCCGGTACAGGGCGTCCGCTGGTGGCCATCGAAGTGGCCGGCGGTGAGGGTGTGCTGGTCGGTCCCGACAACGGGCTCCTCGCACCGGCCGTCGCGATGGCCGGCGGTGCCGAGCGGGCGGTGCTGCTCACCGACGTCGAGTTCCATCTGGGCAGCGCCGGCGGCGCCTTCCCCGTGCGAGACGTGCTGGCGCCGGTCGCCGCCCACCTGTGCAACGGAGTCGATCTCGCCGATCTCGGCGACCTCGTCGACGCGGACCTGTTGCTCCCTGGCGTGGTGCCGCTCCCGCGCGACCTCGATGCGGGCGCGATCGGTGTCGTCGCCGAGGTGCTGTGGATCGATCACACCGGCGGGTGTCAGCTGAACCTCGGCGTCGACGACCTGCAGCCGTGGGGCGCCGAACTGGGAACCCGACTGCAGATCGTCGCCGGCGACATCACCCGGGTGGTCGAACGAGTCGAGCACTCCGGCCCGCTGGGCAGCGGCTCCGTCGGCCTCGTGCTCGACCCCTACGGCATGCTGGCCCTCGTCCTCGAGCGCAGATCTGCGGCCGACGAACTGCAGCTCGGCACGGGCTCACAGGTCACGCTCACGCCGCTGGCCGAGGGCGATCGTGGACCGCGCTCGGGCACGACCAGCCCCGTCACGATGCGCAGCGGTCCGACGCCGCGGTAGCAGGGCCGGCGCTGGGTAGCGTTGGCGTCATGCGCCCCGCGACCACGCTCACCCTCGGCCTGCTGCTGCTCGCCATCCTCGCCGCCGGCATCATCTCCCTCGTCCGCCTCTGACGGCTTCTGGGCAGGAACCTTCCCAGGCCGGGTTCTGGTCCGGATGCTTCCCGGATTCCGGGAAGATCGCTGGCCGGAAGCCGTGAAGTTCGTGGGCCGACGGCCGGCTTGGTCGCATCGTCGGCTGCTTCGGCGAACTGGTCTGACCTGCCACGCGGTCACCAGGACGCGCATGTCTGGGTGACCGGTGGGTAACATCGCCTCCGGCAAGAGGGGGCTGCTTCCGTGAATCTCGCGCACATCATCGATCCGCATCCTGCGGACCGTGTGGCCATCATCAGCCGCGGCCGCCCCACCACCTATGGGACGCTCCGCGATCAGGTCGCCCACCTCCGCGGCGGCCTCGCCCGCCTCGGGGTGACGAAGGGCGACCGAGTGGCGCTGCTGTGCAGCAACGGGCGCTACTTCGTCGACGGGTATCTCGCCGCGCTCGGGCTCGGCGCGGTCACCGTGCCGCTGAATCCGGCGAGTCCCGCCCCGGAGATCCAACGCGAACTCGCCACGGTCGGCGCCAAGGTGGTGTTCGTCGAGCCGTTGGCGGCCACCGCCTGGGGGAACATCGATCGCGCGGCGCTCCCCACGGTGCAGGCAGTCGTCGCCACCGAAGCGGGTTCGGTGCCGGGCGCCGACATGACGTTCGACGGTCTTCTGACTGCCGACCCCGTCGATGCCATCGACGTCGATGCCGACGATCTCGCGGCGCTCATCTTCACGAGCGGCACCGCCGGCGCACCTCGCGCGGCGATGCTCTCCCACGGCAACCTGCTTGCCAACATCGAGCAGGGTCGCTCCGCCAACGAAGGCATCGACGAGGACGATGTGGTCTTCGGTGTCTTGCCGATGTTCCACATCTTCGGTCTCAACGTCGTGCTCGGCCTCAGCCTCCACCGTGGCGCTACCGTCGTGCTCGTGCAGCGCTTCGATCCGTCGACCGCGCTCGACACCATCCGCGACCGCGGTGTCACGGTCATTCCCGGTGCGCCACCGTTGTGGCTCGCGTTCAGCCATTTCGACGAGGCACCGGCCGACAGCTTTACCAACGTGCGCCTCGCACTGACCGGCGCAGCGAAGATGCCCGAGGAGTCCATGCGACGTCTGCACGAACGCTTCGGGCTCACGCTGCTCGAGGGGTACGGGCTCACCGAGGCGTCGCCCGTGGTCACCTCCTCGGCCGGGCTCGCGCAGAAGGTCGGCTCGGTGGGCAAGGTGCTCCAGGGCATCGAGGTGCGCCTGGTCGACGAACACGGCGACGACGCGCTGCGCGGCGATGCGGGTGAGGTCTGGGTGAAGGGCCCCAACGTCTTCAAGGGCTACCTCGACGAACCCGAGGCCACGGCCAAGGTGCTCAGTGCCGATGGCTGGCTGCGCACCGGCGACATCGCGGTGACCGACGACGACGGCTACCTGTATCTGGTGGACCGCGCCAAGGATCTCATCATCGTCAGTGGCTTCAACGTGTACCCGGCTGAGGTCGAAGACGTGCTGATGGATCACCCCGCCGTGCACGAGGTCGGTGTCGTCGGTGTCCCGCACCCACACACGGGCGAGGCCGTGAAGGCGTTCGTGGTGCTCGAACCCGGGGCGTCGGCACACGAGGACACGTTGGTGTCCTGGTGCCTCGACCACCTCGCCCGCTACAAGTGCCCGGCGAAGATCTTGTTCGTCGACGAGTTGCCGCGCAACGTCAGCGGCAAGCTCCTGCGCCGCAGCCTGATCTGAGACGGTCGGGCCGCTGGCCTCAGGCGACGGAGCGGAGTGCGGCGGCCGGATCGGCGCGTCGTGACGGCGCCGACGCAACCAGGAACCCGACGAACAGCACGCTGATGCCGACGAGCAGTGTGATCGCGAACGCGCGGTCCTTGCCGAGTCGTCCGGCGAGCGTGCCGCTGGCGCTGAGGATCAGGGTGCCCACGGCGATGAGCAGATTGCCGGCGACGAGCCGCCGCGGTGCGGCCACGTGCCGGGTCGCGCCCAGCGAGGGGTTGCGGCCGCGCCACACGCGTACGGCACTCCACACGGCCCCGACGATGATGACCAGCGCGGCCACTCCCGATCCCAGCGCAGCGAGGACACGCGCTGCGACACCGAACACGTCCTTGCCCGTCGGGAGTTCGCTGCCGCTCACGCCGGTGCGAGTCGGAGCGAAGCCGACGATGCCGATGGTGAGACCGCTCAGGAACACCAGCCACCAGCGAACACGATCACCGATGGCGGTGCCGGCCAGGAGGTACACGGTTCCGAGTGCCAGCCACGGCACGTTGAGCACGGCGCCGGCCATGTAGAAGATGCGGAACGCTCCGAGACTCCAGCCGTTCGACTCGGCCCACCACAGCGCAGCAGAGCCGACGGCGAACAGCGCCAGGGAGACCGTCCACGCCAGCTCGTGCGGGCGCCGCCGTCGGAGCCAGCGGTCCAGCGTGCTGAGCGAGAACGCGACGGCCACGAGGGTGGCGGCGGCTGCGAGCGCGGCATTCATCGGTGGCAGGTTAGGGCGCGCCAGAGAAGTCGTGCGGGCGAAGGTCACACCGAACTCCAACCCTGCTGGCTTTGTGAACGTGTGCACGAATGCCTAACGTTGGCGACGGTATGACCGATCGCAATCGTCGCCGTATCCCCGATGCCACCGTTTCCCGGCTTCCCGTGTACTTGCGGATCCTGGGTGAGCAAGCAGACGAGGGAGTGGAGAGCATCTCCTCCGAGGGACTCGCCGAACTGGCCGGCGTCAACGCGGCGAAGGTGCGCAAGGACCTCAGCTACTTGGGCAGCTACGGCACCAGAGGCGTGGGGTACGAGGTCGGCTACCTCATCTACCAGATCCGCCGCGAACTCGGCCTCACCCACGACTGGCCCGTCGTCATCGTCGGTGCCGGCAACCTGGGTCAGGCACTCGCCGGTTACGGCGGATTCGGTGAGCGGGGCTTCCCCGTTGCCGGCATCGTCGACATCGATGAGTCCAAGGTCGGCTCGGTGCTCGGCGGCTCGCGAGTGCGCCACATCGACGAACTGCCCCAGATCGTCCAGACCAAGCGGGTCAACATCGGCGTCATCGCCACGCCCGGTGCGGCCGCCCAAGATGCCGCCGAGCGACTGGTCAAGGCCGGTGTCACGAGCATCTTGAACTTCGCTCCCGTGGTGCTGTCGGTCCCACGTGCGATCGAGGTGCGCAAGGTCGACCTCGCGGTCGAGTTGCAGATCCTGAGCTACCACGAGCAGCGTCGTGCGGGTGGCGCGATTCATGCCGTCCCCGGTGGCACGGCCCGTTCGGCGAGCGCGTAGGGTGGGGATCTCATGAGCATCGTGGTCATCGGTGTCAACCACCGCACCGGCCCCATCTCCCTGCTCGAGCGCGTCTCGGTGTCACCCGAGGCCCTCGGCAAGGTCATCAATGGTCTCGTCAACCGCGCCAACATCCGCGAGGCGGCAGTCTTGAGCACGTGCAACCGCACCGAGGTGTACGCCGTTGCCGAGCGGTTCCACGGTGCGTATGCCGACATCCGCGACTTCTTCTGCGAGCTCGGTGGCCTGCAGCCCGACGAACTGCACCCGCACCTGTACAGCCAGCACGACGATGCCGCGGTCAGTCACCTGTTCGAGGTGGCGTCCGGGCTCGAGTCGGCGGTGCTGGGCGAGAGCGAGATCCTCGGCCAGGTCCGCGGCGCATGGGAGACCGCGCAGGTCGAGGGTGGCGCAAAGGCCACGCTGAACCTGCTCTTCCGTCACGCCATCGAAACCGGCAAGCGGGCCCGTACCGAGACCGGGATCGGCAAGCACACCACCTCCGTCAGCCACGCCGCGGTCGACATGGCCAACGAGCACCTCGGTTCGCTCGCCGGTCGTCGCGTGCTCGTGGTGGGTGCCGGCGAGATGGGTGAGGGCATTGCCATCGCCCTGGTCGGCGCCGGCGCCACCGACATCACGGTCACCAACCGCACCGAGACCCGGGCCGAGCATCTGGCGCAGCGGGTCGGTGGTCGGATCGTGCCGTTCAGTCAGCTCGGTGTGGCGCTGGCCGACACCGATGTTTTGCTCACCTGCACCGGCGCCGGGTCGGTCATCATCGACCACGATCTCGTCGTCGCCGCCAGGACGAACGCCGAACGGCCCCTCTTGATCGTCGACATCGCCGTGCCGCGAGACGTCGCCCCCGACGTCGAGGCCGCCGACGACGTCACGCTCCTCAACCTCGACCACCTCCGCGATTGGGCTGCTCGTGGTCTGGCTCAGCGCGAGGCCGAGGCCGACCGTGTGCGCGCGATCGTCGGCGAGGAGGTCGAGCGATTCGGCCTCGAAGTCACCGCCCGGCAGGCCGCGCCCCTCGTTGCCCAGCTGCACGAGAAGGCCGATGCCGTTCGTCTCGCCGAGCTCGAGCGCTTCGCCAATCGCCTCGCCTCGCTCGACCCCGCCCAGCGCGACGTCGTGGAGGCGGTCACCAAGGGGATCGTCGCCAAGCTGCTGCATCAGCCCTCCGTTCGGCTCAAGGACGATGCCGGCACGCCCCAGGGCGAGCGCAACGCGGCGGCCGTGCGCGACCTGTTCGACCTCGGCTGAGGCGACCCGGGACCAGCCACCGACATGCACACGCTCCGCCTGGCCACACGCGGGAGCGCCCAGGCGACGGCGCAGGCGACGGCGGTCGCCGACGCCCTCATGGCGGCGTACCCCGGTCTGCACGTCGAGATGGTGTTCGTGGAGACGCTCGGCGACCAACGGCTCGATCTTCCGTTGCACACCATCGGTGGCCAGGGTGTGTTCGTGAAGGAGGTGCAGCGCGCGGTGCTCGAGGGTCACGCCGACCTCGCCGTGCACAGTGCGAAAGACCTCCCCTCGATCACCGCCGATGGCTTGCTGCTGGCCGCGTTCTGCGCGCGCCGCGACGCTCGCGATGCGCTCGTCGGTCGTGCACTCGTCGATCTGGCGCCGGGTGCGACCGTCGCCACGGGTTCGGTGCGCCGGCGCGCCCAGCTGTTCGCCCAGCGCCCCGACCTCCGGTTCGTGGAGCTGCGCGGCAACATCCACACCCGCCTGTCCAAGCTGCCGGGCGACGGTGCACTCGTCATGGCCGTCGCTGCGTTGGAGATCCTCGACCTCACCGACCGCGTCGCCGAGGCGCTGCCGATCGATCGGTTCGTGCCGGCTCCGGGGCAGGGGTGCGTGGCCATCGAATGTCGCGACGGTGACGACGACGTGGCGTCGCTGCTGTTGGCCGTCGACCACTCACCGACACGCGTGGCGGTGAGTGTCGAGCGAGCGTTCCTGGCCGAGTTGGGCACCGGGTGTTCGCTGCCGGTCGCCGCCCACGTCGTCGGCGACCGAGTGTTCGCGTTCCTCGCCGACCCGTCGACGGGTCGTCACGTGGAGCGAGCCGTCGATCTCGAGGGTGCCACTCCGACATGGGCCGCGCAGGCCGCGGCGCTGGCTCGCGATCTGCGGTCAGCGCTCGGGGCCGACTGACACCGTGGTCGAGCACACCGGCGCACTCGTTGGACGGCGCGTCGTCGTCACCCGCTCGGCCGATCAGGCAGACCGGCTGAGCGATCTGCTGCGGGCGCACGGTGCCGTCCCGGTCGAGCTGCCGCTGATCGAGATCGTCACCGATCCTGTGGAGGTGGCACACCTCGCCGATCTGCGTCCGGCCGAGTTCGACTGGCTGGTCGTCTCCTCCCCCAACGGAGCCCGCCGCTACCTCTCGGTGCACCCGAGCGTGCTGCCGTTGCGCGTTGCGTGCGTCGGGTCGGTCACCGCCGGCGTGCTCGACCGCGCCGGATGCCACGTCGATCTGGTCCCCGTGGAGCAGAGCGCGTCCGGCCTGTTGGCCGAGTTCCCCGCGCTGCCGCAGGGAATCATCGGGTCGGTGCTGGTCGTCCAGGCGTTCGACGCGGTGCCGACGATGGCCGACGGACTGGCCGAATTGGGCTGGCAGGTCACGGTCGTCGCGCCCTACCGGAGCGTGGCCGCCCGGCCGACAGCGGGCGAACAGTTGGCTGCGTTTGCCGCCGACGCAGTTTTCTTTGCGAGCGGATCGGCCGCGCGCGCGTGGGTGGACACGCTCGGGACCAGCACTCCGTCGCTCGTGGTGGCGATCGGGCCACAAACCGCGGCCGCGGCGGCGGCAGTTGGCCTCAAGGTGGACCTTGTGGCGACCGATCATTCCTTGCAAGGATTGGTGGATGCGCTCGAACGGCATCTGACCGGCTCGGGCTAACATTCAGGGCAACGTTCTCGATGAACGGGCGGGAGTTGAAGAACAGGATCATGCGCGTCACGTCGATGTCTCGACGCTGGCTTCTCCTGGGAGGTGCAGCATCGATGCTGGTGACTCTGGGCATCTCCCAGGTCGCCGCCGAACGGCGCGCGCCCGATCCGGTGCCCGCGGTGCCCACCGCCACCGTCGAATTCGTTGCATCGCAGACCCCGTCGGTGTCCGCCGACGGTCGGTACGTGGTCTACGCCGGGCCGCCCACCACGGCCGACGACACCCGCACCAGCACCGTCTTCCTGCAGGACCGGATGCTCGACACAGTGGTCGAGCTCACTGCGCCCGTCGAGGGCATTCGCGCCGGCAACTCCGTGTGGCCCGCGATCAGCGCCGACGGATGCAGCGTCGCCGTGATCACCGAGTTCGCGTACGACCTGTTCCGCGACGACGATGCGGGCGAGCGCTGGGACACCTACAAGCTCGAGCTGCCAGAGTGCGGCGGCGAGGCGGGGGACTGGGAACTCGTGTCCACCACTCGCGGCACCGGCTTCGCGTCCAGCGCCGCCGACGACGTGAGCCCGCTCTACCCGCCGGCGATCTCGGGTGAGGGTGCCACCATCGCCTACACCGAGCGATTCAGCACGTCGGCACCGGAGCTCACCGGTATCACCGTCGTCGACCTCACTGTGGCCCTCGGCGATCCCGGTCGCGCCAACTCGGTTGCAGGGACGCCGGCGGATGCGCCCGACTCCACGTTCCGCTACGTCGGCCTGCGCGAACCCGTCCTCAGCGAGGACGGACAGGTGCTGGCCTTCACCTCCGATGCCGATCCCTCGACGCTGCTCGGCGAGTGGGGAACCGGCCCGCAGCCCGGCGGCTTCGCCACCTCGCACGTGTTCGTCTGGGACCGCTCCAACCCCGATCGCAACACCAACGTCCGGCGAGTGTCGTCCGCACCGGGCAGCCTCTCCACCGATGCCCACGGCCCGGCGATGTCCGGCGACGGTCGTTTCGTGGCGTTCGTGTCGTCGGCGATGGATCTGGTGCCGGGCGCGACCTTGCCGCCGTGCACACCAGACTGCGTGCCGCAGGTCTACGTGTACGACCGCACCGACGGCACCGTGAAGCTCGGCAGTCGCGAGCCCGGTGATCCGGCCGCACCGCCGGTCGGGGCCAACCTCGGTGCCGGCCAGCCCACGCTCAACCGCACCGGCGAGGAACTCGTTTACGTCAGCCGGGCGACCAACCTGTTCCCTACCCGTAGCAGCGGCGTGGGCGGACCGACCGACGGCGACATCGTGGTCTCGGTCCCCGCCACCGGCACGGTGCAACGAGTCTCGGTGCTGCCCGACGGTGTCACCCCGGCGCCGGCCGCCAACTCGCATCCCCAGGTCTCGGCCAGCGGCCGCGTCGTCGTGTTCGACACGCTCGCCGGCGCCGCCTATGGCAGCCCGGCCGGAGGCGGCCGTCAGGTCGCCGTCGTCGAGCATCCGCCCGAGCTCGAACTCGCCGACCTCGACGTCGGCACCGTCGCCGTGGGCTTCCCCGGCCCGGAGTGGGACCTCGTCGTCGCCAACAAGGGACCGTCGTCGTTCGTGCCGGCCTTGGTCGAGGTCGACAACCCCGACTTCCTCATCAGTGGCGGCACGTGCGTCGACCAGATCACCGTGCCGGTGCCGCCCGGCGGCGTGTGCACGGTGAACCTCATGCTCCTGCCCAGCGTGGCGGGCAAGATCGAGGGCACCCTCCGCGTCAGCGAGTACGGATTCGGTTCGGTCGAGATCACGTCGCAGCTCTCTGGCTTCGGCGGCGAACCGGCGCTGGCTCCCAGCCCCGGCGGTGCCGAGTCGCAGCCGCTCGTCGTCGGTGAGCGTGGCGAGCCGATGTCGTTCTCCGTCTACAACGTCGCGTTCGCGCAGGTGAAGGTCAAGTCGGTGAAGATCCAGGGGTCGAGCCCTGACGACTTCCTCATCGGCAAGGACGAGTGCACCGCGAAGCGCATCGACGCATCCGGAACGTGCAACATCGAAGTCGTGTTCTCACCAACGGCGTCGGGTCGGCGCACTGCGAGCGTGGTGGTCACCACCATCGATGGGTCGTACACGACGATGCTCGTCAGCGGCACCGCGCACTACGACCCCAAGCTCGCCGTGAGTACCACCACCGTGATCGCCCCCGCGCGGCTCACGGTGGTCGGCGCAGGATTCGCCCCCAACTCGGCCGTCACCCTGTCGTGGGCCGATGGTCAGGGCCGCCCGATCGTCGTCCTCACCGATGCGGCCGGTGGCCTGCTCGCGGAGATGCTCGTGCGTCCCAACGATCGTGCGGGTGCCCGCACGGTGGTGGCACAGACACCCGGCGGCGAGTTCGCCGCCGCTGACGTCACCGTCGTGGTGCGCCGCAAGGCATCGGGTGTGGGCTCGGCCCGCTGGCCGGGCGCCTGAGTCCCGACAGCTCGGAAACCAGGACGCCGGATCAGCCGGGAACCAGGACGCCGCTGATCAGCACGTTGGGTGCGCAGGCGGGAGCGGTGAGGTCGCCGACGCCCTCGCACGTGACCGTGATCGTGAGCTGCTCGCCGGCGAGCAACTCGAGCGGAGTCACCAGCGGCTGGTCGATGTCGGCGCCGAACATGTTGTCGAGCCGGTAGGTGAACAGCGTCTTGCCGTTGTGCGAGACCGTCAGCGTCCCCTGATCACTCTGGGGGTTCTGCACGATGAGGTCGGTGACGCGCAGCCGCGAACCGGCCGGCACCGTGTACTGGTTCGCCCCGGTCTGCCCTTGGGGGACCGACACCGGCAGCGGCACGTTGACGATGGTCTCCGCATCGCCGGGCACCGTGGACGCGATGGTGGAGCCGGTGGACGAGTCGATCGGGGCCCGTTCGAGCGTCGTCGCAGTGGCCACGGCCTCGGCGACGGCGTCGTCGGCAGCGTGGCGGATGGCGGGCTTGACCAGACCGAACCACGACACCCCGAGCAGGCCGACCACCGCAGCAGCGCCAACCAGGCGACCGATGAGGTGGTCGGGGATCACGGATGTCTGCACGAACGTGGCCGGGGCTGACGCAGTGGGGCTGCCCGGTTGATCGGCGTCGACGCGGAAGGGAATGGTGCGAGGGTTGCGTTCCCACTGCATGCCGCTGGAACGCACCTTCATGCGAATCAGCGTGCTGGCGCCGGGTTCGACGCCGGCGGCGGGGGGATCGAAGTCGCCCTCGATGCGACCGGACGGGTCGACGAGGTGCAGTCGACAGCTGGCCGAGGTGTTCCCCCGGTTCTCCAGCATCATCTCGTAGGTCGCCGTGCGACGACCGCGCATCGCCGGCTGCAGCAGGTTCAGTCGCCGGTCGTAGCTGTCACCGATGACCAGCGTGGTCTCGGCGGTGGTGAGGTTGTCGGGGTCGTGCTGGGGCACGATGCGCACCGACAGCGCGGTGGGGCCGGCTGTGGTGCTGGGCAGCATCGGTGGTGCGACCTCGATGTCGACGACCTGCTGGGTTCCGCCGAACAGGGTGAGGTTGGCGGGTCGGATCGTGGTCCAACCTGCCGGCATTCCGACCGGGGTGAGCACGAACGAATCCGTGGTGTCGGCGAGGTTGACGACGGTCAACTGCAGCACGGCGGTGGTGCCGGGGGCCACATCGACGTCGCCGGAGGAGAACCATGCCTGTGCTGCCATGTCGGGGAGACCCTACCGAATCGTGATGCGGTCGCGACCGCTCTTCTTGGCGTGCTGCAGTGCGGCGGTGGCCTCGGCCAGGACTCGGTCGGAATCGATCGAAGCGCTGCCGACAGCGACCCCCACGCTCGCCGTGAGGCGAACGTCGGCGGGCACACCGTGCCAGGTGCGATTGGCGATGAGCTGACGAACCCGCTCGAACACCGCGCGGGCATCCCCCGGCGAGGTCTCGCGCAGCACCATCACGAACTCGTCGCCACCCAGACGAGCCACGGAGTCGCCACGACGACAGACACGCTCGAGGACTCCTGCGACCTCCTGCAGCACGCTGTCGCCCTGCATGTAGCCGTATTCGTCGTTGACCCGCTTGAAGCCGTCGAGGTCGATCACCCCGACGCAGACCGGCGCGAAGTCGTCCATCGCGTCCGGCAGCAGGTGGGCCAGATGGCGTCGGTTGGGGAGACCGGTGAGTGGGTCGCTCTCGCTGATGGCTTCGACACGGAGGTGCTCGACGCCCAGACGGACGTGCTCCCATCGCGCCGCCCGCTCGTCGTACAGGCGTCGGCTCGCATCGCGGTAGTTCCGCTCCAGCGCGGCGCGGCCCTCCTCGTATCGACCCATCTGCCACAGCACCTCGACCTCGAGGTCCAGCAGGGGCCCGACGAACTCGGTGGTGTTGAGTTCCTTGGCGAGGGCCAGCGCACTCTCGATCATCGTGATCACACCGGTGTCACGGCTGAGACCCCAGACGGCGAGTGCCTCGCCGGCCATCGACAGCACGAGCTCCTCGCTCATGCCGTGCTCGGACGCCATGGCGCGGGCACGATGGGCATCGTCGATTGCGGCGTGGTAGTGACCGATCTGGGCGAGCATCATCGAGCGGTGGGCGAGTGCCGAGCCCATCGCCATGACCTCGGTGCCGCCTTCGGGATCGAGCGCGGCGGTCGCCGCGTACAAACCATCGTGCAGCAACCGGTACTGCTCCTGCGAGTCCGGCTCACGCTGGGCGGCGTAGTGATAGGCGGTGGACATGCTGGCGTACGCGAACTGGCTGTCGGCGTCGTTGTCGGCGAGTCGCAGCGCCCGGTCGTACAGGTCGAGGGCTGCCTCGATGAACCCGCACCCGGCATAGGTGACGGCCATGTTGTGCACCACCTGGTAGTACGCCGGCTCGTTGGGCAGACGGTCGAGGATGTACGCCGCCTCCGAGAGCGCGTGCGCCGCCTCGGCCAGCCGGTGCGAGCGGGTGTGGTCGTCGACGATCAAGCCCAGTGCATCGGCGAGCTCCGGCAGGAACGCCTCCGAACGCGCCTGCTGGGCGACGACTCTGGCCAGCGCGGCTGCGTCGTCGAACCGCTCGGCGGCGATCAGGCAGCACGCCTGACGGATCTGCAGGTTCAGTTGGTTCTGGAGGTCCGGCGACTCATCGGCGGCGGTCGAGAACAGACCGGCGGCGCGTTCGAAGTCGCCCGCCTGGCGTGCCTCGATGGCGTCGAGCTCGGCGGTCGGGACGCGGCGGCGATCGGCGGCCACCTGATCGGGATGCACGCTCACCGGAAGATTCCGATCCCGATGCGAATACGATGCGTCATCGTGACCGGCAACTTCCCCGTCTCGCGGCCCCGTCGGCTGCGAAGTTCGGCTCCCATGCGCGACCTCGTCGCCGAGACACAGCTCGACGTCCGGCATCTGGTGGCTCCCCTGTTCGTCCGCGAGGGGATCGACACCCCGCAGCCCATCCATTCGCTCCCCGGAGTGGTGCAGCACACCCGGCAGAGCGTGCGCGACGAAGTACGGCAGCTCGCCGACCTCGGAGTACGGGCGGTGATGTTGTTCGGCGTGCCGTCCATCAAGGATTCCATCGGCTCGCAAGCGTTCGATCCTGAGGGAATCATGCAAAAAACCTTGACGGATCTTGCGGCTGACGTGGGCGATCGCGTGGTGCTCATGGCCGATCTGTGCGTCGACGAGTACACCGACCACGGTCACTGCGGGATTCTCGACGGTCCGGCGGGCGATCCCCGCACGTCGGTCGACAACGACGCGACGCTCGAGATCTACGGCCGGATCGCCATCGCCCAGGCCGACGCCGGTGCCCACGTCGTGGCCCCGAGCGGCATGATGGACGGACAGGTCGGCGCCATCCGCGCCGCGCTCGACGGCGCCGGCCACACGAACGTGGCGATCCTCGCCTATTCGGCCAAGTACGCCAGTGGGCAGTACGGCCCGTTCCGCGACGCGGTGGATTGCGCCATCGTCGGTGGCGGCGACCGCAAGGCGTACCAGCAGGACTGGCGCAATGCCCGCGAGGCCATCCTCGAGGTCGAAGCCGATCTGGCCGAGGGCGCCGACATGGTGATGGTCAAGCCGGCGCTCGCGTACCTCGACGTCATCGCCGCGGTGCGCGCCGCGGTCAACGTGCCCCTGGCGGCGTACCACGTCAGCGGTGAGTACGCGATGTTGAAAGCCGCAGCGGCCAACGGTTGGATCGACCACGACGCCGTTGCCACCGAGCACCTCACCGCGATCAAACGGGCGGGGGCCGACATCATCCTCACCTACCTGGCTCGTTGGTTCGCGGAGTCGGTTTCGTGAGCGCGACACCGGCCGACCTGCCAGGCGGCCTTCCCCGATCCAACGAGGAGCTCTTCGCCCGCTCGTGCGCGGTGATTCCTGGCGGGGTCAACAGCAGCATCCGCGCGTTCAAGGCCGTCGGCGGCACGCCGTACGTCGTGGAGCGTGCCGAGGGCGCGTACGTCGTCGACGTCGAGGGCACGCGATACATCGATCTCGTGCAGAGCTACGGCGCGATCATCCTCGGGCACGCCCATCCTGCCGTCACCGCCGCACTCGCCGCTGCGGCAGTCAAGGGAACTTCCTACGGCGCACCCACACCCGGGGAGGTGCTGCTCGCCGAGACCATCAGCGCTCGGGTTCCCAGTTGCGAGCGTGTGCGGCTGATGAACTCCGGAACCGAGGCCACGAGCACCGCCGTGCGGCTGTCGCGCGGGTTCACCGGCCGGGACCGCATCGTCATCTTCCACGGCAACTTCCACGGTGCCACCGACGCCTTGTTGGCTGCGGGCGGCAGCGGTGTGGCCACTCTCGGCCTGCCGGGCACCGCCGGTGTCCCCGCCAGCGCGGTGGCGAGCACGATGGTCGTTCCGTACAACGTGGTGCCCCAACTCGACGAGCAGGTTGCCGCGGTGTTCGTGGAACCCGTCGCCGCCAACATGGGCGTCGTCGCCCCGCAGCCCGGCTTCCTCGAAGGGCTTCGCGCCGAGTGCGACCGGGTCGGGGCGTTGCTCGTGTTCGACGAGGTCATCACCGGGTTCCGTCTGGGCACCGGCGGCGCGCAGGAGCAGTACGGCGTCCGCCCTGACCTCACCACGTTCGGCAAGATCATCGGCGGTGGTGTCCCGATCGGTGCCGTCGGCGGTCGTCGCGACATCATGGAGACCCTGACGCCGCTGGGCAACGTCTTCCATGCCGGCACCTTGGCCGGCAACCCGTTGGCCACCGCAGCGGGCCTCGCCGCGCTGCACGAGCTCACCCCTGGGGCCTACGACACGCTTCGGGCCCGGGCCGCGCACCTCTCGTTGGTGCTCACCGTGGCTTGCAACGCGGCCGGACTTCCGGCGACCTTCCCTGTCGTGGGCACGTTGGTCGGGATGTACTTCGGCTCGGGTGCCGCTCCGGTGAACTTCGAGCAGGCGAAGACCACGGACGAGCGGATGTATGCGGCGTTCTTCCACGCGCTGCTCCGCGAAGGTGTTGCGCTGGCGCCGGGTGCGTACGAAGCGCTCTTCGTCGGGCTCGCGCACACCCCGGACGTGATCGAGGCCGTCGGCGAGGCGGCTCGTACGGCGGCGGTTGCTGCAGTCGCCGACGCTCGCCGCTGACCTACGCTCGCGCGGTGCGCCAGTTCTTCTCCCCACGGTTCTGGTTGGCCCTGTTGGCGCTCGGCGGCCTTGCCCTGTTGCTGACCTCGGTGCTCGGCGACTCCACCGGGGCGACGGGGGCCGATCCCGCCCAACCCGAATCCGTGACGCTGCACCAGATCGATCTCGTCTCCTGGGTGTACGGCATCTCGCCCGCCCCCGGCTTCGAATTGCACGAGGGTGTGACCACCGAGGACATGGCGCTGCAGCTCGATGCGACTCGGACGATGCTCATCAAGGCCGGCACTCCCGGCGAGATCACTTGCTCGGACCTCACCGCTCTTGCCCACTGCACCGTGGCAGCCGACCTGCTCGGCGATGCGGTGCTGTGGTTCTCGATCGTGCCGGGCACACCGGGCGCCACCGTGCAGCTTCCGGGCGTCGTCGCGCTGCTCGACGGTGGACGGGTGCAGCTGGCGAACGACTGGATCGTGCGGCGCGCCTCGCTGGTCGAGCGCTCGTGCGTCGAGGACACCACGTCGCTGACCGACTTCATCAAGACCTACGGCACGACGGCGAGCTCCACGTTCAACTTCGACTCGCAGAAGATCGTGAAGGTCACCTGTCCCCGCGCGCCGGTCGCGACACCGACGCTCCCGCCCGGCGGGGTGGTCGACACCGTCGTCGTCGACGCGTCGTCACCCGACGCGTCCTCGCCCGCTGCGTCGGTGCCCTGAAGTCGAGGTGAACGTCGAGGAGGACATCGACGGTGGGTTCAGCCGAGTCGGTGACGGGTGACCTCATAGGTGGCGAGCGCGGCGGCGGCACTGACGTTCAGTGAGCTGAGCCGGCCCCTCATGGGAATGCTGACGATCATGTCGCATCGTTCACGCACGAGTCGCGACAGACCGTTGCCCTCCGCTCCGAGCACGAGGCAGATGCCCTCTGCGGCGAGGTCACCGAGATCGAACAGGCTGCGGTCGGCCTCGTCGTCGAGTCCGACCACCCAAATGCCCGCTTCCTTGATCCGAGCCAAGGCGGCCGGAAGCCCGCCCACCATCGCCAGCGGGACATGCTCTGCGGCCCCGGCGGCTGCCTTCGCTGCGGTGGGCGTGATGTGCACCGCCCGGTGACGGGGCAGCACGACCCCGTGGACGCCGGCACCGTCGCAGCAGCGCAGCAGGGCGCCGAGGTTGCCCGGATCGGTGACACCATCGACAGCGACGAGGAACGGCGGGTTGTTGGGTTTGCGTTGCAGCAGCGTCGCCAGCTCGGTCTCCTCCAGCGGTGCGGCGAACGCGAGCACACCCTGGGGTGCCTCGCTGCGAGCCTGTGCCTCCAGACGCTTGCGCGCCACCTGGGTGACCTGCACACGCATGCTCTTGGCGATCTCGACGATGTCGCCGATGATCTCGTTCTCCTCCAGCTCGGACGACACCCACACCTCGCGCACCCGCCGCTTGCCGGCGATCAGCAGCTCGCGTACCGCCTGGCGGCCTTCGACCTGTTCGCCGCCCAGTGACTTCTCGGTGGGACGCTTGGATTCGCCCGGTTCGGCGACCCTCCCGGTTCGTCCTGCACCGCGAGAGGAGAACTGGCGTCCGCCGGTGACGGCGCCACCGCGTGAGCTGGTGCCCTTCGGCCCACCCCCCTTGGAACCGCCCGTCGTGGATCCGGTGGACCTCGACCCGGCGGACTTGGCGCCGCCGGCCCCGGAGCTGCGGACCTTGCCCGTGCCCGAGGTGCGGGCGCCACGGGGCCCGCCCTGCGCTGGCTTCTTGGGTTTCATGGCCTGTGCTCCTCGATGATCACGGCGACCGCCCAGCAGGCGATGCCCTCCTGGCGCCCGAGGGCGCCGAGTCCTTCCGCGCGCCGACCTTTGACGGTGACCGGTGCGCCCGCCGCGTCGCCGAGGCGCTGCTGCATGGCTGCCCGGTGGGGCGCCAGCTTCGGTGTCTCGCACACCACGGAGCAGTCGACGTTACCGACGCGCCACCCGGATTCCTTCAGGAGGGCGACGGTGTGACGAAGCAGCACGAGGGAATCGACCCCGCTCCAGCGCGGGTCGGTGTCGGGGAAATGCTCGCCGATGTCGCCCAATCCAGCGGCGCCGAGGAGCGCATCGGTGACCGCGTGGGCGATCACGTCGGCGTCGCTGTGTCCGTGCAGCCCTCGCGCACCCTCGAAGCGCACGCCGCCCAGGACCAGCGCGCGGCCGGGGTCGTCGCTGAAGCGATGGATGTCGAATCCCTGCCCGACACGCATGTTGCCGGTGGAGGTCGCGGAGGCTCCAGTCCCGGTGAGTCGCTCGCGCGCCCACCGAAGGTCGTCGGGGTCGGTGATCTTGCGGTTGAGCGGATCGCCCTCGACCACAACGACGCGACCTCCCGCCGATTCCACCAAGCCGGCGTCGTCGGTGGCGTCGCCGTCCGACGCGTGCGCGGCGCGAAGAGCGTCGGCTCGGAAGCCCTGCGGCGTCTGCACCGCGGTGAGCGTCGAGCGCTGAGGTGTGTGGAGCACGGCGCCCGTGGGGTCGATCTGTTTGATGGTGTCGGTCACCGGCACCCCCGGCACCGCTGCATCGGCTCCGTCGACGACAGCCTCGACGACTCGCCGGAACAGTGCATCGTCGGCGAACGGGCGGGCCGCGTCGTGCACCAGGATGATCGTCGCCTCGGTCGGCACATGGGCCAGCCCGGCGCGCACGGACGCACTGCGGGTGGCACCGCCGGCGACGCCCGATTCGCGTACGGCATCGACCTCGGGGACGACCACGACGACACCGGCACCGGCCCGCCGAGCGACATCGACCGAATGGTCGAGCACCCGCTGGTCGCCCAGTGTTTCGTACTGCTTGGCCCCGCCGAACCGTGTGCCGGTGCCACCGGCGACGACGATGGTCCACACGATCTCCGGTTGCTGCGACGACACCCCGGCGAGGGTAGTACCGTTCCCGCGGACATGGCTCACGAAGAACTTCTCGCACGAACCGATTTCTTCGCCGACGCGCCTGCGGCGGTGGTACGCGAAATGGCGTCAGCAGGCGCCGAACTCCCGTTGATCCGTGGTGATGTGCTCTTCCGAGAAGGCGACGTCGCCGATTCGCTGTACCTGGTCGTGAGCGGGCGCATCGCCATCGCGATCGCCAACCCGATCGACCATCGCGAGACCGTCGTGGCGTTGATGGACTCGGGTGACCTGTTCGGCGAGATGTCGTTGCTCGACGACGGCTCGCGCTCTGCGATGGCCCGGGCGCTCGAGCCGTCGGTCGTGCTGGCGATCCCGTTCGACCCGGTGGTGAAGGCGTTTCGCAGCGACCCGGCGCTTCTGTGGGGCGTCACCCGCTTGCTCGCCCGTCGTCTGCGGGTGATGGACGAAGCACTCGCCGACAGCGTGTTCCTCGATGTCACCGGTCGAACCGCGAAGCGGTTGCTGGAGCTCTCCGGCGGTCTCGACGAGTTCGTGCTCCCCATCACACAGGAGGAGCTCGCCGGGATGGTGGGTGCCTCGCGTGAGCGGGTCAACAAGGCGATCGCCAGCTTCATCCGCCTCGGGTGGATCGACCAGCACGAGCGGCACTACACGATCATCAAACGCGACGCCCTCGAACTGCGCGCTCGCTGACCCTCGGTTCGTGCGTCAGGCGTCGCGGCGGTTGACGGTCCACGCGCCCAGCGCGGCGACCGCCAGCCCGACCACACCGAAGTAGAGGCCCGACACGAGCCGACCTGGCCCGTCGCTGTACAGGTCGATCTGGGGCAGACGGAAGCCGACGCGGAACGGCAGCCAGTCCGCCGGTTGTGAACCCTTGAAGATCAGCGAGAGCAGCCCGCCGACGAGCGCCTCGGCGAGCAGCGGCCAGAGGATGAACACGGCGATCGCGGCAGGGGTGCTGCGAATGAGCATCCCCAGGCCGAGCCCCATGAGCGCCATCAGGCCGGCCAACAGCACCGTGCCGATGAGCGCGGGGACTGCGGTGTCGACCTCACCGAGGTCGATGTGGGCACCCTGGCCGCTGGCGATCGCACTGCCGACGAACGTTCCGACCACCACCACGAACCCCTGAAGGAGCAGCCCGAACACGACGACCACGACACCCTTCGCGGCGACGACCCGAAGCCGCCGTGGCGTGGCCGCGAAGGTGGGTCGAATGGTGCCGAACGCGAACTCGGAGGTGACGACGGTGATCGCGATCGCGCCGATCAGCAGCGACGGGATGAACGAGCTGCCGGTGATGACATCGAGCAGTTGCCGACTCGTGAAGTCCGCCTCGTCGCCGCGGAAGAACGCGTTGAGGAGGACGATCAACAATGGGAACGCGACGGCGATGCCGGCGAGCACCCAGTTCATGGTGACCGTGCGGAGCTTGATCCATTCGGCACGGAGGAGGTTGATCATGTCGGCCCCGCGATCGCGCCCGAGCGGTACTCCTGGGACTCCGCCGTGGCCTTCAAGAACGCGTCCTCCAAGGAGCCGGTTTGCGGCGAGAGCTCGTGCAGCACGAGGCCCTGGGCGGCAGCGAGTTCGCCGACGGTCGCGCATTCGACACCGCGTGCCTCGAGCGTGGTGTCGCCGAGTTGTGTGACGGTCGCGCCGGCCGCCGTGAGCGCGGGGATCAACTGCGTCGCCGCCGGGCTCTGCAACCGAACCCATCGGTCGGCGAACCGCTCGATGAACGACGTGACCGTGGACTGCTCGATCAGCTGGCCCTGGCCGATGACGACGAGGTCCTGTGCGATCAAGGCCATCTCGCTGAGCTGGTGGCTGCTCACGAGCACGGTGCGACCCTGGCCGGCGAGGTGGACGAGCACGTCGCGGATCCAACGGATGCCCTCCGGGTCGAGGCCATTGGCCGGTTCGTCGAGGATCACGGTGCCAGGATCTCCGAGCAGCACTCCCGCGAGACCGAGGCGCTGGCGCATGCCCAACGAGTAGCTCCGCAGCCTCGCACCGGCGACGGACGTGAGCCCCACGAGTTCGAGCACCTCGTCGACCCTGCGACGGGTGATCCCGTTGCTCGCCGCGAGCCAGCGGAGGTGGTTGCGGCCGCTGCGCCCAGGGTGCACGTAACCGGCATCGAGCAGGGCACCCACGACGTTGAGGGGATGTGGCAGATCTCGATACCGCTGTCCGTCGAACGAGGTGGTGCCGGTGTCGGGACGATCGAGGTCGAGCATGCACCGCATCGTCGTGCTCTTGCCTGATCCGTTGGGACCGAGGAACCCGGTGACCACTCCCGGCCGGACGGCGAACTCGAGATGATCGACAGCGACCTTCGATCCGAAGCGCTTGGTGAGGTCGACGACGTTGATCACGCGGGCCTGACCGAACGCTTCGCTCGGCACGCGGGATGCGCCATCAGAGTGTGTCCATGAACGCGTTGGCGACGACGGTGGGGTCGGTGCCGTTTGTGGTGACCTCGTTGAGCATCTGGTTGAGGCGGGCCGTCGTGAGCGCGGAGTTCAGCGTGTCGAGGGCGGCGACGAGATCGGACGTCGCGATCGAGGAGGCGAGCAGCGCCATCGCCGCGTTGCTGGGGACCATCACCTTGTCGTCGACCATGATCGTGAGCTGCTTGGTGGCGATGACCGAGTTCATCGAGTCGAGCGCGAAGCAGTCGGCGAGATCGTTGTCGATCGCGTCGGCGAGGTCGGCGTCCTCCACGGTGACCGTGTCCTTGAACTCACCGCCGTAGTAGTTCTGCAGCGCGCCGAGGCCTGACTCCTGGTCGGCCATGAATGCCCCCGAGCCGCCGAGACGGATGTTCGGTGCGATCGACGCCAGGTTCGTGAGCGTGATCAGCTGGCTGTTGGAGTTGGCCTTCATGGCTGCCGGAGTGCACGCCACGACCTGCTTTGCCTCGGCGATCGACGCGTCGTTGACGGCGAGGCTGGCGGGCAGGGCGGCGCGGATGGCGACGAGCTGTTCGGTGACCGACCGCCCGTTGCCGATCACCGGTGCCGCGGTGGTGGTCGTGCTCTCGAGGACGGTGGTGGCCGGTGCGGTGGTCGTTGCTGCGGTGCTCGTCGTGCTCACACCGGTGTCACCGGTGAGGGTGGTGTCGGTGCTGATGGTGGTGGTCGTCGGAATGGTGATGGGCGCCTCGGTGGAAGCGGGGGCATTGGGGACCAGCGTGGTCGGTGCCGTGCCGGCGCCGGGCTGGCTGTACACGAACTCGAGCAGGTCACCGGTGAAGTCGGGGATCAGCTGGAACTCGCCGGCCTGGATGGCGGCGTAGTACGCGGCGCGGTCCATGTCGACGGGATCCTTGCGTGACACACGGAACCCGGCATCGTCGAGCACGCGGGCGTAGATCGCGGCCAGCAGTTGACTGGTCGTGTCGCCCTTCACCGACGTGATGACGATGCGTGGCGTGACGGAGATGCTGCTGGAGGGCGCACTCGAGCCGGATCCTCCACAGGCAGCCATGAAGATGGCACCGGCGGTGATCGGCGCGATCAAGCGCGTGAACATTCGTGAGGTGGGGGTCGTCCGCTGCATCGGGGTGCGAGCCTAGTGGCGCGGCCCCCTCGATCGGGGGTCGCCCACCCGGGCGGGTCGTCTCACAACAGATCGGCGATGTCGGTGACGTCCTCGGCGGCGGGGACCTCGATCGAGACCGGCTCGTTGATGGACGTCACGACGATGTCCACCTTGGTCTTGCTGGCGCCGAGATCCATCTCGGATGTCGTGCGGCGGAACTCGTTCGCCTCGTTGACGTAGACGTCGTAGACGATCTCGTCGGGCATCGTCGCGTCGAGCTGGTCGAGTTGGCCCTGCAGTTGGGGAGTCGCCTCGAGGACGTTGCTGCCGGGCACGGTGACCTCGTAGTGACGGACCTTCTCGCCGTTGACCTCGTCGTCACCGATCTCCTTGATGTCGGAGGCCTGACTGAAGAGTTCTGCGGTGTCGACCGTGCCGCTGAGGTCGAACTGATCGAACAGTCCGGCGTCCTGCCCCGTCTTGTCGGCGGAGGCCTGGTCCATCTTGATCCAGTCGGTGTCGACGGTGGCGCCCATTCCCTTGAACACGTCGGACTTGAGGTAGATGGTCTTCGCCCCGATGTCGGCGATGGCCTCGATGGCGGTGTCGGAGCCAAGCATGGGGCCGAGGTCCATGTTCATGTGCATCAGGTTCGCGGTGCGGTCGACCGCGGCGTCGATGGTGAACGTCTGGCCCAGCGACGTGGTCGTGATGGTGAACTCCGACGACGTCTGATCGGCGGAGTTCTTGATCGCCTCCTCCAGGGAGAACGTCGGCGCGTCGTCGCCGCGCTGGGCGAGGAGCACACCGCCGGCGACGAGCCCGCCCACGACCATGACCACCGCTGCCGCGATGAGTCCGGTGCGGCGCCGCTTGGGCTGCTCGGTGATGACGACTGATTCCGGTGCGTCGCCCGGGAACACGGGTGCCTCGGCCGTCGGAGGCGGGGGAAGCTGAGGATCTTGTCCGTCCATGGCGAGGACGCTACTGCCCCGTCGGCTCAGGGACTCGTCAAGATCGGAGCAACGAATTCGGGCACGGGATGGCGCGCGCTCTCTATAGTCGTGACGTGGAGATGGCTAGAAAGCCGGCTCGCACGACGGGAAATTCGACGAACGGACTCACACGGTCGTTGCGCGTTCCGATCGCGCTGTCAGTCGTGGGATCGCTCGCGGTCTTTCTCGCCATCGCCTTCGGTCTGGTGTGGGCCACCAACCGCGCGGCCGAGGACGAGGCCCTGAGCGAAGCCGGTTCGGCCGGTGAGCTGGCCGCACGGGTGTCGCTCTCGCCGTTCCTGACACCCGCGCTGATGCGGGGTGACGCCGACGCGAAAGCCGCATTGGACGAACGTGTGCAGTCGTTCATCACGTTCGGTGACGTGGTGCGCCTGAAGGTCTGGTCGAGCGATCAGAAGGTCGTCTGGTCCGACGAGAAGGAATTGATCGGAAGGGCGTTCCTGCTCGAGGACGACGAGTTCGCGCTGTTCGACTCCGGCGGGTCGATCGTCCACGTCAGCGACCTCCAGAAAGAGGAGAACTTCGAGGAGATCGCCGACGGCAGCGACAAGCTGCTCGAGGTCTACATCAGCGCCACGACCACCGACGGCGAACCGGTCCTGGTCGAGAGCTACTTCCACTACTCGATGGTGACTGATCGCGTGGCCGACCTACGCCGCACGTACATGCCGCTGATCATCGGCGGCTTGGCCCTGTTGACGCTGGCGCAGGTGCCGCTCACGATCCTGCTCGCCCGCCGACTCTCGCGTTCCCAGCGTGAGCGCGAGCGCCTCCTGGGCCGGGTGATCCGGGCATCGGACGCGGAGCGGCGACGCATCGCCGCCGAGGTCCACGACGGCGCGGTGCAGGACCTGATCGGGATCACCTTCTCGCTCGATGCGACCGCCGACTCGGCGCCCGAGAACTTGCGGGAACGCCTCCACACGCTCGCCGGCTCCACGCGCACGACGGTTCGTCAGCTCCGGAGCGTCCTCAACTCGATCTACCCCGTCGAGGTGCCGGCCGACGGCTGGGAGCACGGTCTCGCGGACCTCGTCGACGCATTGGAGGCCGAGGGCGTCGAAGTCACCGTCGACATCGAGCACGCCAAGCTGGCGCCGATGGACGAACTGCTGGTCCTGCGGGTCACACGCGAGTCGCTGCGCAACATCGCCTCGCACGCCGACGCGGAGCACGTCACGGTGCGATTCCGCCACCACTTCGGCAGCCTGCACCTCGAGGTGCGCGACGACGGTCGCGGGTTCACCCAAGCCTCGGCCGCAGGAAGTCGCAGCGAGGGTCACCTCGGCCTGCAATTGATCCGCGACCTGGCCGACGATGTGGGTGCCGATCTCACGATCGACTCGGTCCCCGGCGACGGCACCAGCGTTCGCCTCGAACTGGTGGGTCAACGATGATCTCGATCCTGATCGCCGACGACCACGTGATGGTCCGCACCGGCCTGTCGCAGCTGCTGTCGTCGTACCCCGACCTCGAGGTCGTCGGTGCGGCAGTGAACGGCGAGGAAGCGGTGGCGATGGCCGAGCAGCTCCGGCCCGACGTCGTGTTGATGGACCTGTCGATGCCGGTGATGGACGGTCTGGAGGCGCTGTCGCTGGTCAAGGAGCGCTGCCCGGACACGCACGTCGTCGTGCTCACCACCTTTCACGAGCCCACCCAGGTGACGAGTGCGCTCGCCGCCGGTGCGTCGGGCTATCTGGTGAAGGATGTCGAACCCGAAGTGCTCGTCGCGGGGATCCGCGCCGTCGTCCAGGGTGGGGCCCCACTCAGTCCGTCCGTCGCTGCCGGGCTGCTGCGCGGGGGAGCCACGATGAGCGTGAGTGCCGCAGTGCGGTTGACGCCGCGGGAGCGGCAGATCCTGAGCCTCATCGTCGACGGCCAGTCCAACGCTGCGATCGGGACCGAGCTGGGCATCAGCGAGCGAACCGTGAAGGCACACTGTGGGCGCCTGTTCCAACGGCTCGGAGTGAGTGATCGCACCCAGGCGGCGGTGTGGGCGATGCGCAATCTGCCCCGGGACTGATCGAGCTCGACGCACCGGCGATCTGGACGAGGTGCCGCGTCCCGTTGTCGGCGATCCAGACCAACCCGGGCCGGGGAGCGATGGGCGTCCGTCGTGGCAGCACGATGCCGAGCAGATCACCGTCGGTGTCGGCACCGCCGGTGCTGATCACGCCGAGGCGACTCCGCCGCAGCACCGCGGTCCAGTGGCCGTACGTCTGGCGGAGCGCGTCCGGGTGAGCTGCCGCGACCACGGTCCGATGTGGATCTGCGGACCCGGCGAATGCGGCGAGCGCACCACCGGGGTCGTCCACCAGCTCCGCGTCGTCGACCACCAACAGCGTGGGCACGTCGGCGACAGCTGCCAGTGATCGCCGCCAGTCGTCGTCGAGGTTTCCGCGGTGGATCACGTGGGCGTGGTGCCGATCGAGCGGTGAGCGACGAGGAAGGAAGGCGATGATCCTGCCGAGCGGGTGCGCGTCGCGCCACGCCTCGGTGAATCGGGCCAGGGTCGTGCTTCGTCCGGTGCGGGCTCCGCCGAGCACCAGGACGTGATCTCCGTCGGCCACCTCGAGGACGAACGGTGTCCCGGTGGTGAAGTCGATGCCGAGCGGAACGTGCGTGGTCGCCGCGCGGTGGAACCCCCGAATGTCGGATGGGAGTATTGCGGATGCCGGCAGGACATCGATGCGCGGCAGCGTTCGCCTTTCGGTGCACTCGCCGTGATGATCGGATGGTCGGAGGCGGGGTTCGACGATCTGCCCGGTGAGCGCGGTCGCGGCCACGCGGATGCGGCCGGGAACCGGGGGCGGCACGGCGACGGCCGCGACCCCGAGCGCTCCCCCGTCGTGCGGATCGTGCAGGTGCATCACCCACCGGTTCGGGCATCGGGAGAGAAATGCGGCCGGCAGCGCGCTCGGCTGCTCGACCCCGGCGACCACGGTGAGACCAATTCGGGTCGCGTCCGTCAGCAGGTCGTCGAGCGTCTCGTGCTCCCCCGCGGTGTCGATCCCGTCGAGGGCACGACGGATCGTGTCGAGGTGGTCGACCACGAACACGATCGGCGCGTCCTGGGCGGGGCCGCGGTCGCCCAGCAGATGGAGGAGGCGAACCACCCGCTCACGCTCGTGCAGGTGGACCACCTCGCCGCGTGGGTGATCGGCGATCCCTGCGAAGCGCTCGGCGCTCCTGGCGTGCAGCACGTACACGTGGACGTCGGGCAAGGTCAGCGCGTGGAGCGCCAGGGTCTGCAGGTTTGCCCCGACGCCCGCTCCGGCGCTGCCCGCCACGATCATCCAACCGTCCTCCGGGTCCCATTTGAGCGGCACGAACCGCTGCCGGTCCGGGTCGTCACACCACCCGAGTGCACCCGCCGGGAGCTCCTCCGGTGTGAGTCGGTTCGTGAGTGGTGGGAGCCAGGGCGGCGGTGGCGTCGGTGAACCCGACAACAACGCCGCCTCTCGAACCGCTCGAACCAGCTGACTCAGCTCGGAGCCCTTTCCGTCCTCGGTCGCGGTGCAGTGCGCCGTCTGGAACGTGAGGTGTTCGTCCGCTCCGAGGCGGAGCACCGCTCGTCCCGGGAGTCCCCGCGGCAGCTGCGCCGGGCCCCGGTCACCGACCACGTCGATCGCGTCGGCGACGTCGTGGAGTCGTAGCGCGAGCCGAAGGTTGGTGTTGGCCCGGATGTCGTCGCTGATGACGCCGTTTGGCCGCTGCGTCGCGAGGAGGAGGTGCACGCCGAGACTGCGGCCACGTTGGGCGATGCCGACGAGCGCATGCAGGAACGCCGGCTGCTCGGCCACGAGTGCGGCGAACTCGTCGATGACGACCACCAGACGAGGCATGAGGACGCTCGGCGCGATCGCCCGCAATGCGCTGAGGTCGGACGCGCCGTGCTCACGCAGGATCGCTTCGCGGCGGCGGAGTTCCGCGTGCAGACTGCGCAGTGCCCGATCGGCGAGGTGGTCGTCGAGGTCGGTGACGACTCCCACGACGTGCGGCAGCTCGCTGCACGCGTCGAACGTCGCACCACCCTTGTAGTCGACGAGCACGAACGTGAGGTGCGCAGGGTCCGTCCGCGCCGCCATCCCGGCGACCAGTGTCCGCAAGAGCTCACTCTTGCCCGATCCGGTCGTGCCGGCGATGAGCCCGTGAGGACCGTCGCGACACAGGTCGAGGTCGACGATGCCGTCGGCGGCCATCCCGAACGGAGTGTTCGGCGTCGGGTCCACGCCAACCTGCTCCCAGACCGCAGCGATCGCATCAGGTCCGGGCACCTTGCCCGAGGGGTCGAGCAGCGAACCCAACGTGACGGCGCGTGGAATGCGGCCGGAGCTGGTCAGCGGATCCTCCGGATCGGTGAGGTCGCGGAGCGCTACCGCGCACTGGGCTGCCGATCGTTCACCGAGCCCGACCACCCGCACCGGGACCGGCAGCAGGGTGGTGGTGGTGTCCTCGACCCACCTCCCGATCGGGCCGCGGCCGGTGGTGAGCACACCCGTGCACAGGTGCGGGACGCCGGCGTCCGTCGGCAGTGCCGCAATCAATCCGCAATCCCTCCCGTCACTGGGCTCGCCCCCGAGTGCCCGCCGGAGCGGTCCGGTGCGGGTGGCGAGCGCGCGGTGGCTGTCGGTCACCACGACCAGGTGTGCCGGAACTGCGGTCGCCAGCTGCTCCAACGTGTCGGCCACCTCGTGTTCGCCGACCACGGCCGGGGAGCCGTCGGGCAGCGCGAGATGCGGCAGCGGTCGCAGGGAGTCCCACGATCGCGGGTCGTCGGTGACGATCACGATCCGAAGGTCGGCCGGTCCACACGATGCGGCGAGCTGTACGACGAGCGATCGGACCGTCGCCATCGCGGCCGGGCCGTTGACGGCGAGACGAGCGCCGGCCCCGAGGTCGACGGGGACGGGCAGGTCGCCGACCATGGTGAGCTCCGCCGTGTCGTACGCGTGGCGCGGCGGTGCCAGACGCCATGGCTGATCGCCGATGCCCACCGACACCACGAACGCGTCGGGATGGTTCCCTCGGCGTGCCCACAACGCCGTGGTGGGCGCGCAGATGTCGTGGCGGGCGGAGGTGAGCGTCGGCACTCGGTGGCGGTGGTGATGCTCGAACGCCGACCGGTCGGCGCAGAGTGCGGCCGCGTAGGCGGAATGCTCCGCGATCGACGTCTCGCGGTCCCGCTTGGCGCGTCGTCGCGAGGCCAGCCACTGTGTGCTCCAACTCCCGACCGCGACGAGTCCTCCGAGCGCGCCGAACAGCAGGAACATGGGCTGGCGCAGGACGAGGGCGATGAGCCCGGCGCCGCCGAGGCCGAGCATCGCCGGCACCAGACCTCCGGGCCGATCCGTCTGTGGTGATCGGGCCGCCGGGGGTGTCAGGTCGGCGGGTGTCCACGCCGAACGTGCCCGCGGGCTACGAATCAGCGAGCCGTCGTGGACGACCGCGGCGCCCGCCGATGATGCCCGGCGGTGGAGTTGGAGGACGCTCGAGCCGATCTCGATGCTGTCGCCGTCACCGATCCTGGTGATTTCATCGATGGCGACGCCGTTCACCCGTACCGGAGCCCGTCCGGTCAGCTGCGTGATGACGACGACGCCGTCATCGCCCACTTCGACGATCAGGTGATGCGGCTCCAGCAATCGGTCGTCGCAGCGCACGTCGGTGGTGACGGCCCGCCCGACGAGGTGCCGTCCGACGGGCAGCGGATGCGTGCCGCCCGCGTCGGGGCCCGAACGCCACGTGCACTGCCACTCGGGTACCGCGGTCGGCGAGGGCTGCACGGGTTGTGGAGGGGCGGGCGAGATCTGTTCCATCGCTCACACTGAGAGCGTCGGCTCATTGGGATCGGCAGAACTTTCGACCGTGGAGCCGAAGTTTTCCCAGGTGAGCGGCGCGATGAGACCTCGGGTGAGACCCGCGATGAGGGTTCGCTCGGATCATCCCGGCATGACATCGCGCACAGCTCGCCGCTACCCGTCCAGCCCACCCGCACGAACCCTGCTCGCTCGCCTGCATCGTGAGTGGCAGGTGCTCGCCCACCGTCCGGCGGTCGTCCGCCGAGCACGAGGATGGGGGTTGGGCATCGAGTTCGCGGACCTCGACGACATCGTCGCCGCCACCGGCTTCTGGGCGAGCCGCGAGGCGAGGATCGCCGCCGCCGAGACCGGCGCCGCCGATGCGGACGGCTCGGCGGGCTGCGATGGTGACGCCGTGTTGGCCCAACTGCTGATCGCCGCCCGAACCGACGAGCTCGCAGCGAGGGTGACACTGCAGCGCCTCCTTCCCGGGCTCACGTCGAGGGCCCGTCGCTGGGCACATCGGCCCGACGGCTCGCCGGAGGCGCTTGACGAACTGGTGTCGGCGGCGTGGTCGGTGATCCGGACGTTCCCGGTCGAGGCTCGCGGCACGCACCTTGCTGCCCGCCTGCTGCGCGATGCCGAGTACCAGGCGTTCGTGCGACCGTCTCGCCGCCGAGGCGTGCAAGAACCGACGGAGCCGGCCCTGCTCGACCTGCCGGCGCCCACCGAATCGTCCGTCGACCCGTTGCAGGAGCTCGCCGACCTGGTCGCCCTGGCGAGAGCCAGGTCGCTGCCCGAACGCGATCTGGCGATGGTGCAACTGCTGGTCCACGGACTGTCGATGGCAGAGGTCGCCGCCGCGTTGAAGGTGAGTCTGCGGTCGGTGACGACGCATCGGGACTCGATGGTTCGCCGACTCCGCGAGGCGGCGCGCGCCGACCTCGCCGCGTGAACGTCAGCCGCGTGAACGTCAGCCGCCCTCGCGGTGCAGCCACTCCAGGTGCTGCAGGAGGGCCGGCACGGTTCGTTCGAGCACGTCGTACATCGCTCGATACGCATCGGGCCGTTTGCCCCACGGGTCGGCCAGTTCCTCGTCGCCGGGCATGCCGTACGGATCCCACCGGCGCAGCAGTTGGACCTGCACGGGCTCGACCTCGCGGTACGGGCCGGTGCGCACATCGACGCCGCCTCGAAGCCGTTCGAGGTCCTCCACGTTGTCGCGGTCCATGGCGATGATGAGGTCGAAGCGCTCGAAGTCGTCGGGGTGGATCTGGCGACTGCGATGATCGACGCGGTAGCCGCGATGGGCGCCTTCGGCCGCGCTCATCGCGTGGGGGCCGTGCCCGATGTGCGCGGTGCTCGTCCCTGCGGAGTCGAACCGGGCGAATGCCCGCCCGGCCAGCATCGAGTCGGCAACCGCGTGCGCGGCAGGCGAGCGGCAATGGTTGCCGAGGCACACGAAGAGTACGGAGACCGCGTTCGCTGCGTCAGCCATCCTGCTCAACTACCACAGCCGACGGCGGCACGCCAGGGTGGCGTTCGATCCCTCGTGGCGTGACGTCGTTCAGACGCCGGGTCGGAAGCGGCGCAGACGCAGGCTGTTGCTCACCACGAACACGCTGCTGAACGCCATCGCCGCGCTGGCGACCACGGGTGACAGGAGCCAGGACATGGCGAGCGGGATCGCGGCCACGTTGTAGGCGAATGCCCAGAACAGGTTGCCCTTGATGACGCCGAGCGTGCGGCGGCTGAGCTGGATGGCGTCGGCCGCGCTGGCGAGATCGGCTCGCACCAGGGTGAGGTCGCTGGCCTCGATGGCCACGTCGGTGCCCGAGCCCATCGCGATGCCCAGGTCGGCCTGGGCCAGTGCGGCGGCATCGTTGACTCCGTCGCCGACCATCGCCACCACCCGACCGCTCGCCTGCAGGCGCTGGACCTCGGCGACCTTCTGGTCCGGCAGCACGCCGGCCATGACGTCGGCAGCATCGATCCCGACCTCGTCGGCCACTGCTCGCGCGGTGGCCTCGTTGTCGCCGGTGAGCAGCATCGGGCGCAGGCCGAGGCCGCGGAGGCGTTCGATGGCCGCGCGGCTGGTGGGCTTCACGGTGTCGGCGACGGCGATCGTGCCCCGCAGCCGATCGTCGACCCACACGGCAACGACCGTGCGTGCTGCGCTCTCGGTGGGCACGTCGGCAGGATCGGCTCGACCGACGCGGACCTGCTGTCCGGCGACGGTCGCCGTGGCACCGACGCCGGCCTGGGCGCTGAAGTCGACAGCGGGTACCGCGTCGAGCGTCCGCTCGTCGGCCGCCCGCACGATCGCCTTGGCGATGGGGTGCTCGCTGGCGCGCTCCACTGCGGCCGCAAGGCGCAGGAGGTCGTCGTCGGTCTCACCATCGAGTGGGTGAACGGCGACGACGGACATCTGGCCGGTGGTGACGGTGCCGGTCTTGTCGAGCACGATCGTGTCGACGCGATGGGTGTTCTCCAGGATCTCCGGGCCCTTGATGAGGATGCCGAGTTGCGCGCCTCGTCCGGTGCCCACGAGCAGCGCGGTGGGGGTGGCCAAGCCGAGTGCGCACGGGCAGGCGATGATCAGGACGGCGACCGCCGGGCCCATCGCCTCGGTGAGGCTGTTGGTGCGGGCGAACCAGAAGCCGAGCGTCGCCGAGGAGAGGATGATCACGATCGGCACGAACACGCCGGCGATGCGATCGGCCAGTCGCTGGACGGGGGCCTTCCCGGTCTGCGCGGCCTCGACGAGGCGAGCCATCTGGGCGAGGGCGGTGTCGGCGCCGACGCGAGTGGCGCGCACGACGAGCCGCCCGTTGGCGTTGATGGTGGCGCCGGTGACCGGGCTTCCCGGCCCGACCTCCACCGGCACGCTCTCGCCGGTGACGAGCGACATGTCGATGGCCGATGTGCCCTCCTCCACCTCGCCGTCGGTGGCCACGCGATCGCCGGGTCGCACCACGAAGCGGTCGCCGACGCGCAGGGCGCTGACGGGCCGGTTGATCTCGCTGCCGTCGGCCTGGAGCACGTTCGCCGTGTCGGCACCGAGGGCGAGCAGCGCCTTGAGCGCGCCGCCGGCGCGCCGTTTGGCGCGCACCTCGAAGTAGCGGCCGGCGAGGATCAGTGCGACCGTGGTGCTGGCGACCTCGAAGTAGAGGTGGTGGCTGTCGCCGCGGGCGGGCACCAGCGACATCTGCATCTTCATGCCGAGGTCGCCTGCGGGAGTGGCGAGCAGTGCGTACAGGCTCCACCCGTAACTGGCGATGACACCGAGCGACACCAGCGTGTCCATGTTCGCCTCGGCCTGGGTGGCATTGCGCCACGCGACCCGGTGGAACGGCAGCGCCGACCATGCGGCCACCGGAGTGGCCAGCACCAGCGCCAGCCATTGCCAGCCCCGGAACTGCAGCGCGGGAACCATCGACATGAGCATCACGGGGGAACCGAGCGCGATCGCCAGCACGAGTCGGTGACGGAGGTCGGCGATGCGGGCGTCGGCGGGATCGGGCGCGCCGTCGTCGAGTTGGGACGGCAGCGATGCGCCGTAGCCGATGGACTCGACGGCTTCGACCAGTTGATCCGTGCTCGTCCGTCCGGCGGCATAGGTGATGTTCGCCTTCTCGGTCGCGTAGTTCACCGTGGCGGTGACACCGTCGAGCTTGTTGAGCTTCTTCTCGATGCGGTTGGCGCACGCCGCGCACGTCATGCCGGTGAGCTCGAGGTCGACCTGTTCGACCGGTGCGGTCAGTTCCGTGCTCATGTCTGCACCACCGTGAATGGGACGGTGACCACGTCGCCGCGGTACCCGAATTGGAGGAACACTCGATACGTGCCCGCTTGCGGCAGCGTCGTCCCGAAGGCGAAGGTGCCCGACGGCGAGGTCATCGGATGAAGGTGGACGTAGGCGAGATCGCCTTGGCGGATCGCGACGAGGTGTGCGGCCTGGCCCAGGTAGGGCTCGAGGCCGTCGACGGGCGAGCCGTCGGGCATCGTCGCGGTGAACGTCAGGCCCGCACGGGTGACGTGGAGTCCGTTCACGGTGACGTCGTCGGCCGGGTCCGGCAGCGCGATGGTGTCGACCGGGACTTCGTCGTCGAGGTTCGCGCTGACGACCACCGGCATGCTGGCGCCGGTGGGAGTCGCCTCGAAGACCACATGCCATGCTCCGGGCTCGTCGACGGTGACATCCCACGTGCCGTCGGCGGCGATCACCGGATGCACGTGCTGGAAGCCGCTGAGGTCGGGACGGATGACCACCGTGTGGAGCAGTGCGCCGTGCACTTCGTCGAACGAGGTGACGTTGGCACCCGCGGTGGAGAGGTGGAACGTGGCGGTTCGCGGCGAGCCTCCGCCGCCGCTGATGCCGTCGGTGACGAGCTGGTAGCCGCCGGATTCGTAGCCGGGTGGCATCAGCATCGCCGCGCCGTGCGTGTGGGCGTGGCCCGCGTGGCTGTGCCCGGGCAGCTTCTCGCCCAGGCTGTAGGCGGTGCCGAACGTGCCGAGCAGCACCACCAGGAAGGCGCCGAGTCGGGCCCACACGGAGGTCATGTCAGGCCACGACCTCGAAGCCGGCCTCGTCGATGGCGGCAACGATGGCTGCGGTGTCGAGACCGTCGCCCTGGACGGTGACGATCTTGGTGGTGAGGTCGACGTTGACGTCGTTGACGCCGGCGACCTTGCCGACCTCTCCCTTGACCGCTGCTTCGCAGTGGCCGCAGGTCATGCCGGGGACGTTGAAGGTGAGTTCGCTCATTGTGGTGTCCTTTCTCGACTGCGGCCCTCAGGACCGCAGCAACCGTTCGACTGCTTTGGTGGCTTCCTTGACGAGGGCTTCGGTCTGCTCCCCATCGGCGGCGGCACCGGCGACGCAGTGCTGCAAGTGCTCGTCGAGCAGGTGCAGTCCCACGCCCTGGAGCGCCTTGGTGACGGCTGCGACCTGGGTGAGCACGTCGATGCAGTAGGTGTCGTCGTCGATCATCCGCTGCAGACCGCGCACCTGGCCCTCGATCCGGCGCAGCCGGGCGAGGACCTGCGGCTTCTGGTCGACGTACCCCGGTGTCCGTTCCATGCCGCTGATAGTACCCCTAGGGGGTACCAGTTCACAACCTGCGAGTCTCCTCGAACTGCACTTGTGACTCCGTACTGGTCCGGATCGTTCCCGGAAGCCGGGGGCGATCCGACCCAGAAACCCCGTTGGGAAGATGGCTGACCAGAAACCGAGGGCGTCAGGCGGGTTCGGTGAAGGTCGGGCGGCGCTTCTCGAGGAAGGCGGCGATGCCCTCCTGCGCGTCAGGCGTGGTGGCGGCGCGGGCCATCAGGTCGACCGCGAACTCGTAGGCGAGCGACTGGTCGAGGCCGACCTGGGCATAGAAGCCCTGCTTGCCGAGCGCCTTGCTGCGCACGCTGCCGCGCGTGGCGCGGGTGAGCAGGTCGTGGGTGGCGGTGACGAGCTCGGCGTCGGGCACGGCGCGGTTGACGAGTCCCCAGGCGGCCGCGGTCGCGGCGTCGATCGCGTCGCCGGTGAGCGCCATCTCCATCGCGTGCTTGCGACCGACGTTCCGCGCCACGGCGACGAGCGGCGTGTGGCAGAACAGCCCGCCCTTGCCGCCGGGGATCGCGAAGCCGGCGCTCTCGGCGGCGACGGCGAGGTCGCACGTGGCGACCAGCTGGCAGCCGGCGGCGGTGGCGAGCGCGTGGACGCGGGCGATGACCACCTGCGGGATCGACTGGACGGTGTCCATCATCTCGGTGCACACGTCGAACAGGTGGCGGGCGTCGTCGACGCTCGTGCCGAGCATGTCGCCGAAGTTGTGTCCGGCGGAGAAGACAGGACCGTTGGCGGCGAGGATCACGCCGGTCGCGTCGGTCGCTCCGACGTCGCGCATTGCCTGCGTGAGTTCCAACATCACGTCGAGCGCCAGCGCGTTGCGCTTCTCGGGCCGGTTGAGGGTGATCGTGATGAAGTTGCCGTCGCGCTCGACGAGGAGGTGCTGGGTGGTCACGGCGACAGTCTCGCGCCGCAGCGTCCGCTCGTCACCAGGAGAGGTCGTGGCACCGTTCGTCGTCGCCGCGCTCGACCTGCAGGGTGGCGTGGGTGAGGCGGAAACGATCGGCCAGCACGGTCTGCGCCGCAGCGAGGACGTCGAGGGTCGGTGTCTCGTCGCCGACGGCGAGATGTGCGGTGAGCACGTTCATGTCGCTGGTGAGGGTCCACACGTGAAGGTCGTGCACGTCGGTGACACCCGCGATGGCTCGCAGCGCGCCGTCGATCTCGTCGACGACGAGCTCCGCCGGAGCGGCCTGCACCAGCACTCTGAGCGCGTCTCGCCCGAGGCGGAAGGCGCGGGGGAGGATGAACAGCCCGATGGCCGCGCCGATCACCGGGTCGACCCAGTGCCAGTCGGTGAGCCACAACACCAACGCGGCGACGATCACGCCTACCGACCCGAGCATGTCGCTGACGACCTCGAGATATGCGCCACGGACGTTCAGGCTTTCGGCGGCACCGGCACGCAGCAGCAGGAACGCGGCCACGTTGACGGCAAGGCCGAGGACGCCCACCACCAGTACCGGGCCGGAGTTCACCGAGGCCGGATCGTTGAGCCGGATGCCGGCCTCGAGGAGCACATAGCCTGCGACCGCGAAGAGCAGCGCCGCGTTCGCGAGGGCGGCGAGGATCTCGAGTCGATAGAGGCCGAACGTTCGGTGATCGGCATGGGTTGCCCGGTTCGCGGCGCCGATGGCCGCCAGTGCCATCCCGAGCCCGAGCGCGTCGGTGGCCATGTGTCCCGCGTCGGACTGCAGCGCCAGCGAATGGGTGGCGATGCCGACGACGACCTGGACCACAAGAAAGGCGACGATGAGAACGAACGCGGCGCGCAGACGGCCGGCGTGGCGGGCCCCAGCTCTCGCCGACGCGTGCCCGTGTGTGTGTCCGTGTTCGTGCACAGGGTGAGTGTGCCATTTCGAGCGGGGTACTGTCCGCGTATGGCAGAACTCACCGAGACCGAGATGCACGACGTCGCCGAGCGGTTGCTGGCCGCGATCACCGCCGGCGACGAGGCCGCTGTGCGCGAGGTCTACGCGCCCGACGCGACGATCTGGCACAACTTCGACCAGGTCGACCAGTCCGTCAACGACAACGTCCTCACCCTCCACGACCTGCACCGGCGGGCGCAGGGGCTGCAGTACACCGAGATCCGTCGGTTCGTCGCGCCGGGTGGTTTCGTGCAGCAACACGTGCTGGTCGGCGAGACGAAGGGCGGTCCGTTGCAGATGCCGGCGATGATCCGCTTCTGGGTCGCCGACGGCCGGATCACCCGCCTCGAGGAGTACCTCGACACCCGTCAGGCGATGGTGCTCTACGCGAGTTGAGTGCCCCCCAGGGACTCGAAAGAGGTTCCGCTTCACCCTTGGGCGAAGCGGCGAGATCTTGTCAACTGCCCGCGCCGGCGATCGAGCGCAGCACCGAGGATTCGACATACAACAAGTTGCCGTGAGCATCGACGGCGAGCGGGCCGACGTTGGTCGCGCGGGTCTGGCTCGCGGGCAAGCCCGCTGTCTGGGCACCCTTTTGATCCGCGATCACCAACGTCATACGGCCGGCGGCACCGAAACGGAACACCGCATGGTTGAGGCCATCCGACACGTAGAGGTTTCCCTTGCCATCGATGGCCAACCCCGACGGCCCTGCGAGGGTGAGATCCGTCGCCAGGGTGCCATCGGGCGCATAGTGCTCGCCCGATGGGCTCAGACTCGTCGTTCCACCACCAGCAATCGTGGTGATCGTGCCGTCCGGTGCCACCCGGAGAACGCGATGCGCAGAAACGTCTGCGATGAGCAAGTTGCCAGTCGAATCGATCAGCAGTTGGGATGGACTGCCGAGCGGAGACGCCGTCGCAGGTCCGCCGTCACCTGGCGCAGAGTCGGCTGGCGCCTGCTTGCCCGTGCCGGCGACGACGGTTGTCGTCCCTTCGACCCCGACGCGGGTGATGCGTCGCGATCCATCGGCGACGTGGAGAGTTCGACGACGACGGCACGACCGTCGTCTCGATCGTGGTGATGGCGGTCGACGGTGTCGTCGCTGCGATCCGCTCGGTGAGAATTTGTGCCCCCCCAGGGACTCGAACCCTGAACCAATGGATTAAAAGTCCACTGCTCTGCCATTGAGCTAGAGGGGCGGGACCGGTACGAAACGTGGGAGAAAGCCCCTGCGTTGTCGGGTCGGCACGCGGGCTGGAATCGTATCGGCTCGCTTTGCGGGTCGCCGGTCGAATCCGGATGCCCTCGACCGCCGGTAGATGGAGCGCGCCGAGAGCCCGGGGACTCGTCTCGCGCAACTCGTCGATTGTCGGCAGGCCGACGGGCAGGTGCTCACAGCCGCCCCTGGCCGCCGGCCCGGCGTCAGGGGTCAAGGGGGCACCTCACCGAGGTCGACACCCGAAATCGGTCTGACGCTCGTATCTGTTGCTCCTGGCGGTCCCCATCGTCGCGGCCGCAAACGTGATCGGTGTTTCACAGCGCGAGCTGCTCGACACTCCAGCTCCACAGCTCGGAGCGTGGACCCTGCTGCCGGCCCTCGCGCTGATCGCGCTGTGATATCGCCTTCACAGTTGCGCACCACGGCGTGCGGTGCCGTGGATCTATCTCGTGCTGGCCGTCGCTTCCGCAGGAGGCCGGCGCTACCGGCCTGATCGACGTCACGGCGAGCGTCAGCCCCGGCTTCTCGAGTGCCGGTCTCACGAACGAGGCCTTCACGGTTCGGCGTGCACTTCGCCACCGCCACCGCCGCCGTCGCTGGTTCTCGGTCGAGCTGTCGAACACATGGCGTGATCGCGAGAGGTGACGCGCGACGTGGCAGTGCTCGACGAGCGAGACTGATGGCGATGCACGAATGGGACGCACATCGCCGGGCGCTGGTCGTCGTCGCACACCCCGACGACGAGAGCTTCGGCCTCGGCGCGGTACTGCACTCGTTGACGTCGGCAGGTATGAGGGTCGACCTCGTCTGCTGCACTCACGGCGAGTCGAGCACGTTGGGTGCGGCGATCGACCTGGGAGAGCAGCGCCGGCTCGAACTGCTCGACGCCGGCGCAACACTGGGGCTGACGGGGGTGACCCTGCTCGACCTGCCCGACGGCCGAGTGGCCGACGTGCCCCCCGAGGATTTGGACGCTGCGCTCGACGTGCACGTCGGCGACGCGACGATGCTCGTCGTGTTCGAGCCGGGTGGGGTGACCGGGCACCCCGACCATCGTGCGGTGACCGAGGCCGCCTTCCGGATCGCGACGCGGCGGAGCCTGGCGACGCTGGAGTGGGGTGTCGATCCCGACGTGGCTCGCATGCTGCGCGCCGAGTTCGGCGTGCCGTTCGGCGCGCTCGGCGGCGAGAGCTGTGCGGATCTGGTGGTCGAACGGGCCGTGCAACTCGATGCGATCGCCTGCCACCGGAGTCAGTCCTCGGAGAATCCAGTGTTACGTCGGCGACTGGAGTTGCAGGCCGATCGAGAGCGGGTGCGCTACCGCTCGGCGTGAGTCAGAGCGACGAGGTGGTGGGGACCGCGGAAAGCGCCGCGATCAGGCTGTCGGCGGCCTCTTGGGCCAGCGGCTGGAAGTCGGGATCGTCGACGAGTTCGCGAGGGTCGACGGCGGTGATCCGTACTCCCTCGCCGGTGTCGCTGAGCACGACGTTGCACGGCAACAGAAGACTGATCGACTCGTCGAACTCGAGTGCCTTGTTGGCGAAGCCGGGATTGCAGGCGCCGAGGATCTTGAGCGGCCGCCGCTCCACGCCGAGCTTGGCGTGGAGCGTGGCAGCCATGTCGATCTCGGTGATCACCCCGAAACCCTGGGCGGCCAGACCGGCCCGCACCGCGGTTTCGGCGTCGGCCATGGACAGGGAGGTGGTGATCTCGATCGAGTTCATCCTCAGACCTTGGCCTCGGGGGCGAACCGGGTCAACCCCAGCTCGCTCTCGATGGCATGGCGAGGGCGGGCACCGACGACCTGCTGGGTGAGTTCGCCGGCCTGGAACAGGCCGATGGTGGGGATGCCGCGGATGCCGTAGCGGGCGGCGACGGCCGGGTTGGCGTCGACGTCGACCTTCACGACCTTGATGGCGCTGCCGTACTGGGCGGCGAGGGCCTCCACTTCGGGGGCGACGGCGCGACACGGGCCGCACCAGGCGGCCCAGAAGTCCACCATCACGGGGACCGAGGACTCGAGGACCTCGGTCTGGAAGGTGTCTTGATCGTCTGCGTGCAACAAGGTCATCGAAAGCTCCTTCGATCGCAGGACCCGGTGTGGGTCGTGTCGGACAGATGCAACCTATACCCCTAGGGGTATATTCCCAACATCTCGGATGAGGTCACCCCATGTAGATCGCGTGGTGCTTGGCCACCGCGGTGCGGTCGACCGGATCCGCTGTGGCGAACCGCACCACGAGTTCGCGCCGCAGCGCCTCGAACGGCACCACGGCGTCGATCACCAACTCGCTCGCCAACCGGTAGAGATCGACGTCGGCCTCGTACTCTTCACGTCGCTCCGCGACAAAGGCCGCTCGCTCCTCGAGGTCGTCGATCGCCATGATCTTGTTCGCGTACACGGCGTTCACCGCCGCTTCCGGGCCCATCACTGCGATCTTCGCCGTCGGCAAGGCGATGGTGGCGATGGGGTCGAACGCCGGGCCGGCCATGGCGTACAGCCCTGCGCCGTAGGCCTTGCGCACGACGACACAGATCTTGGGGACGGTGGCCTCGGTGATGGCCGTGATCATCTTCGCCCCGTGGCGGATGATGCCGGCTCGCTCGACCTGGGTGCCGATCATGAATCCCGGGACGTCGGCGAGGAAGACGATCGGGATGTTGTAGGCGTCGCACATCCACACGAACCGTGCCGCCTTGTCGGCCGAGTCGCCGAACAGGACGCCGCCCTTGTGCATCGGGTTGTTGGCCACGACGCCGATGACATGACCGTCGAGGCGCCCGAAGCCCGTGGTGAGCTCGGGCGCGAACAGCGGCTTGAGCTCGAAGAACGAATGGGCGTCGATCAGGCACTCGATCACCTTGTGCATGTCGTACCCGGCCGCCTCGGTGGCGGGCAGCTCGGCGCGGGTGAGGGTGCGCAACGGCTCGTCCGGCTCGATCGGTGCCGGCCAGTCGCGCCAGCGCTCGGGCAGGTAACGGAACAGCTCACGTGCCTGCTCGATCGCGTCGGCGTCGTCGACGGCCAGGTTGTCGCCGCAGCCGGAGACCGTGGCGTGCATGCGCGCTCCGCCCATCTCCTCCAGGGTGACCTTCTCGCCGATCACCTCCTCGGCCATGCGCGGCGACCCGAGGTACATCGAGGCATTGCCCTCGACCATGATCACCACGTCGCAGAACGCCGGGATGTACGCGCCACCTGCGGCCGATGGGCCGAAGAGGCAGCAGATCTGGGGCACCTTCCCCGAGAGCTTCACCTGGTTGCTGAAGATCCGTCCCGCGCCGCGCCGGCCGGGAAAGAGGTCGACCTGGTCGGTGATGCGAGCGCCTGCCGAGTCGATGAACCAGAAGATCGGGAGCTCGTGTCGCAGCGCGTATTCGGTGACCCGGATGATCTTCTCGACGGTGCGCGCGCCCCACGACCCGGCCTTCACGGTGGGATCGTTGGCGACGACGAGGGCGGGTCGGCCGTCGACCCTGCCCTGCCCGGTGACCACGCCGTCGGCGGGGAGATCAGCGGCCATCGTGTTCGCCAGCAGTCCGTCCTCCACGAACGAGCCCTCGTCGAACAGCAATGCCAGGCGATCGCGCACGAAGAGCTTCCCCTGTCGGGCGAGCTTCTCGGCCTCGCGGTGGAGGTTTCCCGCCAGCGCCCGGTCGGTACGGGCGATGAGGTCGTCGTGTTCGGTCACTGGTGCATCATCCCACTGGCAGCCCGAGGCCACGAGAGATGACCAGCCGTTGGATCTCGCTCGTCCCTTCACCGATCTCGAGGATCTTGGCGTCGCGGTAGAAACGGGCCACGGGCGACTCCTCCATGAAGCCCATCCCGCCGAACACCTGCGTCGCCACCCGAGTCGCGGTCACGGCGGTCTCGGTGCTGTAGAGCTTGGCCATGGACGCGGCCTGGCGGAACGGCTTGCCTCGGTCCTTCAGCAGTGCGGCACCGTAGGTGAGGTTGCGGCTGTTCTCGACGGCGACGGCGAGATCGGCCAGTTGGAACGCCAGGCCCTGGAACCGCCCGATCGGACCGCCGAACGCATGACGCTCCTTGGCATGGTCGACCGCGAGGTCGAGGCAGGCCTGCGCGCAGCCGACGGCGAGTGCGCTGATCGCGATGCGTCCGTCGTCGAGGATGGTGAGGAAGTTGCGCAGCCCGCTGCCCTGCGCGCCGAGCATGTGATCTGCGGGTACCCGGCAGTCGTCGAGCGTGATGCCGTGGGTGTCGCTGGCGTGCCAGCCGAGCTTGCGGTAGGCCGGTTCGATGATCATGCCGGGCGTGCCGGCGGGGACGATGAACGACGAGATCTCGCCGACGCCGGTGCGAGCGGTGACCGTGACCAGCGACGTGATGGTGGTGCCGCAGTTGGTGATGAACGCCTTGCTGCCGTTGAGCACCCACTCGCCGGTCGTCGTGTCGAGCACGGCGCTGGTGCGGGTGGCTCCGGCGTCGCTGCCGGCGTCGGGCTCGGTGAGCCCGAAGGCGCCGAGCCGGCGCCCGGCCACCAGATCGGGCAACCACTGCGACTTCTGATCGGGTGAGCCGAACGAGTGGATCGGATTTGTCCCGAGACCCACCCCGGCGGAGAGGGTGATGCCGAGGCTCTGGCTCACCTGGCCGAGTTCTTCGATGGCGATGCACAGCGAGGTGAAGTCGCCGCCGCTGCCGCCCCACTCCTCGGGAAAGACGATGCCGAACAGACCGAGATCGGCCATCGCCCCGACCGCATCGAGCGGCAAGTGTCCTGCGAGCTCCCACTCGTCGACCCTGGGGGCCAGTTCGCGACGGGCGAAGTCGCGCACCACCGTCCGGAAGGCATCGTGCTCGTCGCTGAAGTCGATCATGGTCGCCCCCTGGTTCCTTAACGAGCGTTCAACGTACCACGGATCATTGAACGATCGTTAGGGGGTGAGGGGTTGTTCGGGCCGCCTGCGGTACCGTTCGGTTCGTGCTGAACCCCGTGACCACCGTCCGCCATCTCGCCGTGGGTGGGGCGATGCTCGTCGGGCCGGTGCTGGTGCTGGCAGGCGTGCTCGGGGGCGGGGTCCACGACGAGCGCTTCGACGCCAAGCAGGTCCTGGTCACGCCGGAAGGCGATGGCGTCCGCATCCGTGAAGTGGTCGACCAGGACTTTGGGAACAACTCCAAGCATGGGTACGAGCGAGTGATCCGCAACGACTTCGGGGTCCCGACCGACGTGACCGCGTCGTCACCCGATGCCCCCGACGCGGTGTCGGTGAGCAACGAGGGCAACCAGACGCGCATCCGCATCGGTGATCCGGGCACCACGATCGACGGTCAGCATCGCTACGTCCTCACCTACACACTTCCCGAGGCCCGGCTCTCGACCGGGCAGCTCGCGCTCGACATCATCGATGCCGGTGAGGAGTTCGAGACCGGTCGGTTCGAAGTCGTGCTGGCGGGCTTCGATCTCACCGACCCGCTGTGCAACGTCGGCGCACGGGGCACGAGCGGCGGATGCGATCTCGTGCGCGACGGTGACGTGTACCGGGTCGTGTTCGAGCCGCTGAAGGCCGCCGACGGTGTCACCGTCGGCGGCACCATCGCCCAGCTGTCCACCCCGGCCGATGTGCCGGTGCCGGCGGTCCCACCGCGACGCCAGTCGAACCCGGTGCCGCTGGCGCTCGGCGTGGGCGGACTCGGACTGGCCGCAGGTGTGGGCGGGTACGCGCTCGCCCGTCGACTCGGGCGCAACGAGGTCAGCGGGGTCGGGCCGGCCGATGCTGCCTACGCAGGTGGCGACACCGGGCCGACACGTCTGGTCACCGACAAGGCACTGGCCGCGATGGCCACCACCGAATTCGAGCCCCCGCGTGGGATCCGTCCGTGGCAGGGGGCGCTGTTGCTCGACGAGGCGATCAGCAGCGGCACCGTCTCGGCATGGTTCTCCGATCAGATCGCCCAGCAGGTCGTCGAGTTGCGTGGCGAGAAGTCCTCTCAGGTGCTCGTTCCCGGCCCTCACCTCGCCGAGGCGCCCCCGATCACCCGGCAACGCTTCGAGACCCTCTTCGACGGTGAAGCCGAGCTCGCGCTGGGCACCTATCAGCCGCGTCTGTCGACGCTGTGGAAGGAGATCGAGGCGGAGCAGAAGGTGATGGCCGCCGAATCGGCGTGGTGGAAGAAGTTCCCGCCGGGCACCATCGCGCAGTTCCCACCCGTGGTCGGGATCACGGTCGTGGTGCTCGCGGTCGTGGTGGGAATCGGCATCTGGCGCGGCTGGCTGCACTCGTGGCCGATCGCGCTGGCGTTCGGGATCGCCATTCCGGCCGTCGTGGCCGGCGCCGCCTATCGCGGACTGCTGCCGGTGCGAAGTGCGATCGGTAGCGCCATGGCCCTGCGCGCCGAGTCGTTCCGGAGGTTCCTCGAGGCCAGCGAGGGCACGCACGTCGACTGGGCGTGGAGTCATGGTCTGCTGCGCGAGTACTCGGCGTGGGCGGTCGCCCTCGGTGCGGCCGATGCGTGGGGTCGGGCAGTGTCCGCGAGCGCGGTTCCCCCGGCCGACGCGTTCGCCAGCACCACTCCGCTGTTGCTCTACGCCAACGCCGGCCTGTGGAACTCCACCCGCACACCGCCACAGTCGAGCGGGTCGGGTGGCGGCGGATTCGGTGGCGGCTTCTCCGGCGGCAGCGTGGGCGGCGGTGGTGGCGGTGGCAGCTCGGGCAGCTGGTGAGCCGGTGCCCTCACGCCCCGACCAGATCCTGAATGCGGCGGCCCGACTCTTCGCGGAGCGCGGGTACGGGGCGACCGGCATCGACGAGATCGGTGCGGCCGTCGGCGTCAGCGGACCGGCCATCTACTGGCACTTCGCCGGGAAGCAGGCGCTCCTGGCGGCCATGCTGACCGACGTCAGCGAGCGACTCCTGGAGGGTGGCCGAGCCTGCGTCGACGGGGCCGCCGGAGCAGACGCCGCACTCGTTGCGTTGGTGCACGAGCAGGTGTCGTTCGCGCTCGATCACCCCGACCTCATCGTCGTTCACGCGCGCGAGTTGCATCATCTCGACACCGAGCAGGCGCACCGGGTGCGTCTGCTCCAGCGCCAGTACGTCGACGTATGGGTCGACGTGATGCGACGGCGGTACCCGCGCGCCGGGCGCGCCCGACTGGTTGCGGCGGTACAGGCGGCGATCGGGCTGATCAACTCGACGCCCTACGTCGGCAAGGTGAACCGGCGCACGCTCGCGCCACTGCTGCACGAGATGGCGCTGGCCGCGCTGCACGCGGTGGGCACCGGATAGCCGTCGCTACTGCAGGCCCTGGTATGCACCACCGTCGACGGGGATCGCCGAGCCGGTGATGAACTGCGCGGCGTCACTGCACAGGAACGCGGCGATGCGGCCGAAGTCGTCGGGGTCGCCGAGCTTCTTGGCGGGAATGCCTTGGGCGACCGCCTCAGGGTTCGCGTACAGCCCAACCGAACGTTCGGTGCGGTGCAGACCGGGCTGCAGCGAGTTCACCGTGACACCCTGCGCTGCGACCTCGAGCGCGAGCGTCTTCAAGAAGCCTGTCAGGCCGGCCCGCGCGGTGTTGGAGAGGATCAGTTGTGCGATCGGCTGGCGCACCGACACCGACGTGATGGCGACCACTCGACCCCAGCCCCTTTCGCACGTCGGCGGCACGGCGGCCTTGCACATCGCCACGGTGGACAGCAGGTTGAGGTGCAGCGCGGGCAGGTACGCATCGAGGTCGGTGCTCTCGAAGTTGCCGGCAGGCGGCCCGCCCGCGTTGGCGATGAGGATGTCGATGCCGCCGAGGAGCTCCGTGGCGCGAGCGACCATGTCGGCCACCTGGTCGGTGTCGCTGACGTCGGCGACGAGCGTCTGCGAGCGAGGCACAGAGGCCTGCGCGGCGGCCAGCTTCTCGCGCGAACGGGCGACGAGCACCACGTCGGCGCCTTCCGCGGCGAGCGCTCTGGCCGCACCCAACCCCAACCCGCTGGATGCGCCGGTGACCAGTGCTCTTCGTCCACGAAGTCCGAGTTCCATGTCCGCACGGTATCCGCCGGTGGTCGCCCCGGCGAGCGGGCATGGCTAGCGTCGGGGCCGTGAGCTCCCTGCCCGATCGCATCACCATCCGCGAGGTGGGGGCCCGCGACGGCCTGCAGGGTGAGGCTCCGCTCACCGTCGACCAACGGGTCGACCTCATCGATGCGCTGCTGGTCGCAGGCGTGACCCACCTCGAGGTCGCGGCGTTCGTCAGCCCGACCGCGGTCCCGGCGATGGCCGGTGCTGCCGACGTGGTCGAGGCGGTCGGAATGCCCGACGGTGTCGTGCGCGCCGCGCTCGTGCCCAACCTGCGAGGCGCCGAGATGGCGCTCGCCGCAGGCGTCGACGAGCTCACCGTCACGATCAGCGCGTCGGCCACCTACAACCAGCGCAACGTGCACATGACCATCGACGAGTCGGTCGAACAGATCGCGCAGATCTGCGTCGTCGCTCGGGCCGCCGGCGTCGGCGTCGATGCCGTCATTTCATGCGCCTTCGGTTCGCCGTACGAGGGCGAGATCGCGCCCTCGTCGGTCGCGCTCCTCGCCGAGCGACTCCGCGCCGCGGGAGCCTCGGCCATCACGCTCGCCGACACCACGGGAATGGCCACGCCACGGCGCATCGACGAGGTGCTCAGTGTCACCGGCACCGATGTCGGTCTGCATCTGCACGAGACCCGCGGCACCGGACTGCTCAACCTGTACGCCGGCCTGCAGGCCGGCGTCCGCCGATTCGACACGTCCGTCGGCGGGCTCGGCGGGTCGCCGTTCGCCGCCGGCGCGGCCGGCAACGTGGCCACCGAGGAAGTCGTCGCCCTCTGCGACGACCTCGGGATCAGCACCGGGGGGTTGGGGGTCGAGGCGCTCATCGAGGCGGCGCTGCTCGTGGAGGGATTCGTCGGCCACCCCGTCCCCAGCAGGGTCGCGCATGCAGGTCCGCGGACTCGCCGTGCGGAGGTGAGCTGACTGTGTCGACGCCGCTGTGGCAACCGAGCGCCGAGCGCATCGCCTCGACGCACATGTGGCAGTTCCTGGACCGGGTGGCGCTCGACCACCCCGAGGTCGTGGACCCGGCCACCCTCCACGACTGGTCGGTGCGAGATCCGGGTGAGTTCTGGCGGCGACTGTGGGACGACACCGGGGTGATCGGTGACCCCGGCGACATCGCGTTCGACCCGGGCGACGGTTCGGTCCGCGGAGCACGGTTCTTCCCGAACTCGTCGGTCAGCTACGCGGAGAATGCGCTCGCCGATCGACCCGGCGCCGCCACCGAAGCGATCGTGGCCATCACCGAGCACGGCGACCACCGCAGTTACACGTGGGCGCAGTTGCGGGCCGAGGTGGCCGCGCTGGCGGCCGCGTTGGCAGCCGACGGCGTACAACCGGGCGACCGCGTCGCCGCGTACATGCCGCACGTCGCCGAGACGATCATCACCTTTCTCGCTGCCAACGCGATCGGCGCGACGTTCACGTCCACCTCCAGCGACTTCGGCGTCGCCGGCGTCGTCGACCGTTTCGGGCAGACCCGACCCACCGTGCTCGTGGCCGCCGACGGGTACCGCTACGGCGGCAAGGAGTTCAGTTGCCTCGACCGGATCGCCGACGCCGCGTCGCAACTTCCGTCGGTCCGTCGAGTGGTGGTGGTCGGCGTGCTCTCGCACGCGCCGTCGATCGTCGGGATTCCCGACGCAGTCGTGTGGGGCGACTACCTCGAGCCCAACCGTGGCGTGCCGCTCGAGTTCCTCCGATTGCCCGGCGACCACCCCGTGTACATCCTCTATTCGTCGGGCACCACCGGGAAGCCGAAGTGCATCACCCACCGCGCGCTGGGTGTGCTCCTGATGCACCTCAAGGAGCACCAACTCCACTGCGACATCCGTGTCGGTGACCGGGTGATGTACTTCACCACCTGCGGGTGGATGATGTGGAACTGGCTGGTGTCGGTGCTGGCCAGTGGCGCCACGATCGTGTTGTTCGACGGCAATCCGTTCCACCCCTCGCCGACCGTTCTGTTCGACGTCGCCCAGTCCGAGCGACTCACGCTGATGGGTGTCTCGGCGAAGTACGTCGACTCCGTGAACAAGGCCGGCGTGCGGCCGATCGACGCCCACGACCTGTCCGCGCTGCGAACGGTCTGCAGTACCGGCTCGCCCCTCAGCGACGAGAGCTTCCGCTGGGTGTACGACGCCCTGAAGTCCGATCTTCACCTGTCGTCGATCAGCGGTGGGACCGACCTGTGCGGTTGTTTCGTCGGCGGCGACCCCACCCGTCCCGTGTACGCGGGCGAGATCCAGGGTCCGGCGTTGGGAATGGCCGTCGAGGTGTTCGACGTCGACGGATCACCGGTCACCGAACCCGGTGTCAAGGGCGAACTCGTCTGCACCGCGCCGTTCCCGAGTGTGCCAGTGGGGTTCTGGGGCGACCTCGACGGCAGCAAGTTCCACGCCGCCTACTTCGATCGCTTCCCCGGTGTCTGGGCGCACGGCGACTTCGCCTCGTGGACCGATCATGGTGGGGTGGTGATCCACGGTCGCAGCGACGCCACCCTCAACGCGGGCGGAGTTCGCATCGGCACAGCGGAGATCTACGCGCAGGTCGAGCATCTGCCGGGCATCGTGGAGGCGGTCGCCGTGGGGCAGGAGTTCGACAACGACACCCGCATCGTGCTGTTCGTGCGACTCGCCGACGGTGTCACCCTCACTGAGGAGTTGCAGGCGACCATCCGTCGGGTGCTGCGCACGAATGCGTCGCCGCGCCACGTGCCTGCCCGCATCGCGCAGGTGACCGACGTGCCGCGTACGCGGAGCAACAAGATCAGCGAGCTCGCCGTCGCCGATGTCGTCAACGGACGGGAGGTGCGCAACACCGAGGCGTTGGCCAACCCCGAATCACTCGACCAGTACCGCGATCATCCCGCGCTTGCCGACTAGCGATTCGCGACGGCGGTGATGCCGTCGAAGACGTCGACGAAGCGCGTGGTCAGCGGGGAGCAGCCGGCGCGGATGATGTTCGGTTCGCGGAAGTCGAAGATGATCCCCTGGGCCGATAGATCGCGTACGAGCGTCCTCGCGTCCGGATGAGCCAGCGCGACATGGTTGCCGCGCCGAGTCGGGTCGCGAGGAGTCGGGGTGTCGAGTCCGAACTGGTCGCAGAGCTCGATGGCGAGTCCGGTCAGCGTGGTGCCCTTGGTGTGGATCGCGTGCATCCCCGCTTCGGCGGAGAGGGAGATCCCCACCTCTGCGGCGACGAGCGCGAGGATCGACGGAGTACCCAGCAGCATGCGGGCGATGTCCGCTCGCGGTGTGAACGTCGGCCCCATCGCGAACTGGTTCTCGGTGGCGAACCATCCCCAGATCGGTTGGCGAATCGTGTCGTGGAGTTCGCGGGCGACATAGGTCCACGCCGGGGCGCCGGGGCCGCCGTTGAGGAACTTGTAGCTGCACCCGACGGCGAGTTGCACCCCGCAGGCGCGCAGATCGATCTCGATCGCGCCCGCCGCGTGCGACAGGTCCCACACGACCAGGGCACCTGCGGCATGGGCTCGCGCCGTCTCACTCGCGACGTCGACCAACGCGGCCGTGCGGTAGTCGACGACCGAACGAACCATCACCGCGACGTCGTCGAGCCGCTCGAAGCCGTGTCGCACCTCGTGACCGGTGGCATCGGCGATGCCGTCGACGATGTAGCGGTCGGTGGGGAAGTCGTCGGCGCCGATCGCGATGACGCGGCGGTCCGGTCGCAGTCCGATGGCCGCGTGCACGAGTTGGTAGACGTTGAGGGTGGTGTTGTCGTGCAGAACGACCTCTCCGTCGCCTGCCCCGATCAAGGGAGCGAGCGTGTCGCCGACCCGTTGGGGCATGTCGATCCAGTGGTCCCACGAACGGATCAGACCGGTCGCCCAGTCGTCCCGGTACACCTCGGTGATCCGCTCCAGCGTCCGCTTCGGGGGCATGCCCAGCGAGTTCCCGTCGAGGTAGATGACCGACGGGTCGGGGATGTGGAACCGGTCGCGAAACGCAGCCAGCGGGTCCGCCGCATCGAGTGCCAGTGCGTCAGTTCGAGTGATCACCCACCCAGCCTGCCACCCCGGGTGCGAGTGGCTGGGCGTCGGTCCGAGTGCCACGTCCCCGGTCCGAGTGCCCGGGTCTCATGCGAGTGGGTACTCCCACCCCGGGATGCGAGTACCCACTCGCATGGCGCCTACCCACTCGGACCGGGTGCGACCCACTCGGACCGGCAGCGACCCACTCGGACCGGCAGCGACCCACTCGGACCACCCTGGTCAGGGGAGGAGGCGGAGGAAGCTGGCGTGGCGGACGAGTCCGTCGTTGGTGAACTCGGCGATCTCGACGAGGGCGCGGAGATCGGGGCGGACCCAGGTGGCCGGGCCGGTCGCGCTGCGGGGTGGCACGACCTGGAACGGGCACTCGCGCTGGACCCGTTCGCGCAGGACCGTGGTGAGTTCCTCCAACGTCTTCTGCGTGAACCCGGTCCCCACGCCGCCCGCGAAGGCGAGCGATCCGTCGGGATGGGGCCGTCCGACCAGCAGTGCGCCGAACGTGGATGAACGGTTGCCGGACCCGGTGTTGAACCCGCCGATGGTCACCTCCACCTGCAGCCGGTTCTTCACCTTGCGCCAGTTGGGCGTCCGTTTGCCCGGCTGGTACGGCGACCCGAGCCGCTTGGCCATCACTCCCTCCAGCCCTTGCGCGGCCGTGACGGCCAGCAGGTCCGCGCCGTCGCCGATCTGGTGGGCGGGCACCATCCAGTTCGGTCCCGCCTCCACCAGTTGCGACACCAGCGCGCGCCGCGCCTCGTACGGCAGGCCGATCGTGTCGGTGCCGTCGATCTGGAGCACGTCGAAGACGTAGAACGCCGCCTGCGTCTCGTGGCGCTGGATCCCTTCGAAGCTGGGACGACCCGTGTCGTCGAGCACGACCAGTTCGCCATCGAGGATCGCCCCACCTGCGTTGACGGCGCCGGGGAGGTCGCCCAGTTCCGGATACTTGGCGGTGACGTCGAGCGAGTTGCTGCTCTGCAGTCGCACCGAGCCGGCATCGATGAAGGCCAGGGTGCGGTACCCGTCCCACTTGATCTCGTACGCCCACTCGTGATCCTGCGACTCGGGAGGCAGTGCTCCCATCGCGGCCTTCATCGGGACGACCGGACAGCGCAGGACCACGCCGTCAGCCCCGCGATTTTGGCAGTCGACTGGTGAGCACGCCCTGTGCCTCGTACCCGTCGACGTCGGCGTCGGAGAGCCCGAGGAGTTCGGTCAACACCGAACGGTTGTCCTCGCCTCGGTAGCGGGGTTCGCCGCCGGTGCGGATCTCGGAGCCGTCGAAGCGCCACGGTGCGTTGGGGATGCGAATGGTGCCGTCGCCGCGATCGGGTACCTCGACGACGACCTCGCGCTCGCGCGCCCAATCGGTGTCGCACACGTCGTGCACGGAGCGGAGCTTTCCGACGGCGAGACGATTCCGTGCCATCGCCTCCTCGATCGCATCGGCATCGGGCATCCCCGACGCCCACTCGTCGATCGCGGCGAAGATGCTCGGCAGGTGCTCCAGCCGTCCGGCCGTGTCGGCGAACCGTGGATCATCGATGAGGTCCGCTCGATCGATCGACATCATGTAGAAGTCGAACGTCTTGTTCTCGGCGGGGTGGCCGCTGATGATGACCGAGTCGCCGTTGGCGGCCGTGAGCACTGGATAGTCCATCGGTCGGAAGCTACGGATGACCCCGTCGGGAACATCGTCGTCCCACAGGTGATCGTGCGCGTGCTCGTTGACGTAGAGCATCGTCTGGGCCATCGAGACGTCGATGCGGTCACCGCGACCGGTGCGCTCGCGTTGGTAGAGCGCAGCCAGCACTGCCGCGCCGAGCTCCAGCGCGGTGTAGACGTCGGCATGGCTGTGCGCGTCGTTCGCGTAGAGCCCACCACGGGCGTCACCCTGCGCCATCGTGAACCCGCTCTCGGCTCCGACGACCGGGGCGTAGGCCCGTCGGTGGACCCACGGCCCAGTCTGCCCGTAGCCGCTGGCGGAGGCGAAGATGATCCGCGGATTGCGTTCGCGCAGCACATCGGCGCCGAGGCCCAGCCGGTCCATGACGCCCGGGCGGAAGTTCTCCAGCACGACGTCGCACTGGTCGGCAAGGCGTCGGACGAGCTCGCGCCCGACCTCGTGATCCATGTCGATGCTGACGCATCGCTTTCCGGTGTTCTGCTGGGCGAAGTAGCTGGCGATGCTGTTGACACGCGGCCAGGTGGTGCGGGTGATGTCGCCCTCCGGGGGCTCGACCTTGATCACCTCGGCACCGAGGTCGCACAGCATGCGTGCGGCGTGCGGACCGGCGAGGACGCGGGTGAGATCCAGCACTCGGACACCGCTCAGTGGACGTGTGTCGGGCTGCTGCTCCATCGCGGTCGACGTTAGCCCCGAGGTGGACGAGCCGGGCCGCCCGGAGCCATGACGGCGTGTGCGTCGGCGAGATGCAACTCGATCACGTCCCAGTCCACGGGGAGCAGGTCGAGGTAGGCGCCGACCCATCCTCGTCCTCCGACGTACGGCGGCCGGAAGTAGCGAGTCGGATCGGCGGCGATCAGCTGTTCCTGCGCGCCGGGCGGCGCCGCGAACACCACGGCGTTGCGGTCGTCGTGATGATGGTCCCACGTGGTGGCGAACTGCCGACCCTTGGTGCCGGTGCCGACGCTCCAGGCCAGCTCGCCATGGCTGGTCTTCACACTGGTCTCGGGCAGCGAGTCGCAGATCTCGCGCAAGCGATCCCACGCGGCCGGATCACTCGGTCGTTCGGACGGGCCCATACGCGCACCGTACTCTCTGCACCATGCACGACGACGCGGTGTTGGTGGAACGGCGGATCCGCAGGGAGCTCTCCGAGCGGGTGATGCCGGCGATGTACACCGCAAGCGTCCCGATGCAGGTGGAGGCCTGGGACGTGCCCGGTGAGCCCGTCGGATTCGACGAGGCCATGGCCGCACTGGCGACGGACGCGCGCCCGTTCGCGATCGGATCACCCTGGAGCCGACCGTGGGGCACCACCTGGCTCCGCTTCACGGCCGATGTCCCGGCCACGTGGGTCGGCGATCGGCTCGAGGCCGTCATCGACCTCGGGTTCCACCCGGACTCGGCTGGCTTCCAGGCCGAGGGATTGGTCTGGGCGGCAGACGGCTCGCCCGTGCAAGGCATTCATCCTCGTCGCACCGCGCTCTCCCTCCCCACCGCGCCGGCGGGCCCGCTCGACATCATCGTGGAAGCCGCCTCGAACCCCGCGTTCCCGATGACCGGACGTCGCTACGGTCACCTCGGCTCGCGGAGCACGGCCGGCGATCAACCGATCTACAAGCTCCGTCAGGCGTCGCTCGCGGTGCGGGATGACGCGGTCTTCCACCTGCTCCTCGACGTGGAGGTGCTGCTCGGTCTGATGAGCGCCCTTCCCGCCACGGACAAGCGTCGTCAACGGCTGCTGCGCGAGATCGAGGCAGCGTTCAACCTCCTCGACCTCACGGCGATCGGCCACACCGCGTCCGCTGCTCGCGCCGCCCTTGCACCCGCGCTCGCCCTGCACGCGCGTGACGGCGCGCACTCGGTGATCGGTGTCGGACATGCACACATCGACACCGCCTGGCTCTGGCCGCTGCGAGAGACGGTCCGCAAGTGCGCCCGCACCTTCGCCTCCGCAACACGGATGATGGACGCGTACCCCGAGTACCGGTTCGTCTGCTCGCAGGCGGCGCAGTACGACTGGATGGAGACGAAGTACCCGTCACTCTTCGAACGGATTCGCGAACGAGTGGCCGGCGGCCAGTGGCAACCCGTCGGTGGCATGTGGGTCGAGGCCGACATGAACCTGCCGAGCGGCGAGAGCATCGTGCGTCAGCTCGTGCACGGGCAGCGCTACTTCGAGAGCCGGTTCGGTGCACGGTGCAAGGAGGTCTGGATCCCGGACGTCTTCGGCTATCCCGCCTCGCTGCCGCAGATCTTCCGCGCCGGCGGCTGCGACCGCTTCATCACCCAGAAGCTGAGCTGGAACAAGCAGAACCGGTTCCCGCACAGCACGTTTCTCTGGGAGGGCCTCGACGGCTCGCAGGTGCTGACCCACTTCCCGCCCGTGGACACCTACAACGCGGTCGTATCGAGCGAGGAGATGGTGTTCTCCGAGCAGAACTTCAAGGAGCACGGCTGGAGCGACTGGTCGCTGCTGCCCTTCGGGCACGGTAACGGCGGCGGTGGACCGACGCGCGAAATGATCGAGCGGTCGCGGCGACTCGCCGATCTCGACGGCGCCCCGCGGTTGCTGCTCGGCACCACCGACGAGTTCTTCGATCACGTCGAGGCGGAGATCGACGACGGCGCACCCGTGCCCGTGTGGAACGGCGAGCTGTACTTCGAGATGCACCGCGGCACGCTCACCAGCCAAGCGAAGACCAAGGTCGGCAACCGCCGGTGCGAAGTGCTGCTCCGAGAGGCCGAGCTCTGGTGGGCCTCGGGCGGCGACGTGCCCGCCGAGGTCGCCGCCGAGCTCGACGCATTGTGGAAAGAGGTGCTGTTGCAGCAGTTCCACGACATCATCCCGGGCTCCAGCATCACCTGGGTCTACGAGGACACCGAGGCCGCGCACGCGCAGGTCATCGAACGACTGGAGGCATCGATCGCCGCCGCACTCACCCGTGTCGCGTCGCCCCGACCGTTCGTGGCCAACGCCGCGACCTACGAGCGGACCGAGGTGGCGGTCCTCGATCGCGCCACGGTCCACCCGGAACATGCGCAGGTGCTCCACGACGGCCGGCACGCCGGGTACATCAAAGCGGTCGCCTGCGGTCTGTCACCGCTCGATGCGACACCGGTGGACGACCGGGTCACGGTCACCGAGCACTCCTTCGCCAACGAGCTCGTCGCGCTCACCTGGGATCTCGATGGCTCGATCACGTCGATCATCGCCGTGGCGGCCGGACGAGAGGTGCTGCCCGTCGGCGAGGCCGTCCGACTCGAACTCGCGCCGGATCATCCCGTCGAGTACGACGCGTGGGACGTCGAGGCGTGGACGCGGGGTCTCGGTGAGCCGATCGGCGGGGTCGAGTCCGTCCGCGTCGTCGACGCCGGACCGCTTGTCGCGACGCTCGAGGTCGTTCGTCGCTTCGGCCGCTCGTCGATCATCCAGCACACGACGGTGCGGGCGGGCAGTGCCCGGGTCGACATGAGCTTCGACATCGATTGGCGCGAGGACGAGCAACTGCTCTCGCTGCACGTGCCCCTCGCGGTCCACGCCCGCGAGGCTGCCTGCGACATCCAGTTCGGTCACGTGATGCGCCCCACGCACGCGAGCAACTCCTGGGACGCCGCCAAGTTCGAGGTGTGTGCGCACCGCTACGTCGACGTCAGCGAGCCGAACTTCGGCGTGGCCGTGCTCAACGACGGCCGCTACGGCCATGGTCTGCAGGACGGTGGCGTGAGCGTGTCGCTGCTACGAGCCGCGAAGTATCCCGACCCCATCCAGGACCATGGTCATCACCGGGTGACGGTCAGCGTGCTGCCCCACGACGCCGGGTTGTCGCAGGTGGTGCGTGAGGCGGAGCGTCTCAACAACCCGCTGCGCTTGGTCGAACCCGGTTCGGCGGTGGACGACCCGCGCCCGGTGGTGACGCTGCGAGGTCAGGGCGTCGAGATCAGCGCCGTGAAGCGGGCCGACGATGGGTCGGGTGACCTGATCGTGCGGCTCGCCGAGATGTGCGGCGATCGGGCGCCGATCACCGTCGGCACCCGCGGCCGGATCACCGACGCGGCGCTGTGCAACCTGTTGGAGGAGCAGCACACACCGCTCGACACGGCCGACGGCATCGTCGCCCTCACCATGCAGCCGTTCCAGCTGGTGACGGTCCGCCTCCGGTGCGCGGCCGGCGACTTCGGTCAGGTGGGCAGGCCACCGAGGTGACGCATGGCGAGGGCGGTGTACACGGCCATGCCGTCGACCATCGCGTTCTCGTCGAAGTACACGCGGTTCGAGTGATTCGGCGCGGCCTTCGACAGGTCGCGGTCGTGTGGCGTGCCACCGAGGAAGAGCATCGAACCCGGCACTTCGTTGAGCACGTAGCTGAAGTCCTCTGCGCCCATCACCGGGTTGGGCATCCGCACCACCGACGCGTCGCCCAGGAGTTCGCGCGCCACATCGAGGCCGAAGTCGGCCGCGCCCGGGTTGTTGACGGTGACCGGGTAGCCGTCACGGAACTCGACCGACACCTGCGCGTCGTGTGCCGCGGCGACACCTTCGGCGACACGGCGGATGCCGTCGCAGACCTTGCTCCGCGTGCGCTCGCTGACCGCCCGGATCGTGCCCTCGATCTCGGCGAACTCGGGGATCACGTTGTTCGTCGTGCCTGCGCTGATCCGACCGACGGTCACCACCGAGGGATCGAACACGTCCACCGTGCGGGTGATCATCATCTGCAGGGCCTGCACGATCTCGCAGGCGATCGGGATCGGATCGAGTGCGTAGTGCGGTGCGCTGGCGTGACCGCCGCGGCCGGTGACGGTGATGTGCATCGTGTCAGCGCTCGCCATCATCGCTCCGCCTTTCGCAGCGATCCAGCCGCTGGGCAGGTTCGTCGTGACGTGGAGTGCGTAGGCACCGGTGATCGGAGAGAGCGTGCCGTCGGCCATCGGTGGCACGTCGAGCAGGCCCTCTTCGAGCATGAACTTCGCTCCGGCGTGACCCTCCTCGCCGGGTTGGAACATGAACAGCACGCGACCGGGGAGTTGGTCGCGGCGAGCGGACAGGAGCTTGGCGGCACCGACGAGCATGGCGGTGTGCGTGTCGTGGCCGCACGCGTGCATGGTGTTCGACTGCTTCGACTCGAACTCGAGACCGGTGTCCTCGTGCATCGGCAGCGCATCCATGTCGCCGCGGAGCAGCACGGTCGGGCCGGGAGCGCCGCCGTCGAGCAGTGCGGCGATGCCGCTGGTCGTCTCGTGGAGCGTGATGTTCAGCGGCAGCCCCTCCAGCGCGGCCAACACGTTCTCCTTCGTCACCGGCAGGTCGTTGCCCAGTTCGGGCCACTGGTGGAGGGTGCGGCGCAACGCCACGGTCTCGGGAAGGAGGTCACGGGCTTCGTCGCGGAGGGTGTCGAGTTCCATGTGGGCATGCTAGGCACGTCGGCATGGACGGTTCACCTGGCGACGAGTTGGTCGACGTGGTCGACGAGCTCGACGTGGTCATCGCAACAGTGACGCGTCGCGAGATGCGCCGTGATCGTCTTCGTCATCGGGCGGTCGCGATCGCGGTGCTCGGCAGCGACGGCCGGCTGCTGGTACATCGCCGTGCGGACACCAAGGACGTGTGGCCCGGCTTGTGGGATCTGGCCGCCGGGGGCGTGGTCGCCGCGGGTGAGTCCTACGAGGACGCTGCGCATCGTGAGTTGTCCGAAGAGCTCGGGGTCGACGGGGAGCTCGAACCGCTCGGCCGCGGAGCGTTCGAGGACGACCAGGTGGCGCTCGTCGGATGTGGGTTCGTCTGCCGCCACGACGGACCGTTCTCGTTTACCGACGGCGAGATCACCGAGGTCCGATGGGTGGACGCCTCGGCGCTTGGCCGGCTGATGGCGACCGAGCGGTTCGTCCCCGACAACGTCACCCTGCTGCTGCCATTGCTCGATCTCCCCTGAGTCCGCACCGCCTCCCTCGGCTTCTGGTCAGGATCCTTCCCACGTCGGCTTCTGGGCAGGATCGTTCTCGGTTTCCCGGGAACGACCCGCCCCAGAAGCACCGGCGTCCCCTGTTTCCACGCCGATTTCGCGGGGCGCCGCGCACCGGATGTTGCCGATCGCGTCGTGTCGGTGTGCCCAGCATCGGTGAGCGCGCACGGTGCGGGCTCAGGAAGGACACTCCCATGACCATGTACGGCGCAAATCCCGAGCAGCTTGCCTCGCTCGGCCGCTCGCTGCGTCAGCAGATCACCAGCATCGAAGGCGTCATCAGCGCCGTCAGCAGTGCCCTCGGTGGCACCACCTGGGTGGGGCCGGCGCGAGATCAGTTCGAGAACGATTGGAACACGACGTTCCGCAACGCACTCGGCAAGCTCAATCAGGCGTTCGACGCGGCCGGCGGCGACTGCATCGCCCGCAGCAACGACTTGCAGCGGGTCATGGGCGCTCGTTGAACCGGCTAGAACGCCAGGATGCACGAAACAGGAGAGGACCTCGCCCGCCTGCAGACGCTGCTCGACGACAGCTACGCCCGCGCCGGCGAGCACCTGCGTCGGGTGATCACCCAAGATCGCCGGCTGCGGGCCGAGGAGCTCGCCGAGATGTTGCCCGACATGCAGTTGCTCGTCCTGGCGACGGTGACCGCGACGGGCCATCCGATCGCCGGACCCGTCGATGGGATGTTCTTCCGGGGTGAGTGGTACTTCGGGTCGGCGCCCGACTCGACGCGCTTCACCCACATTCGCCGCTCGCCGTGGGTGAGCGCCAGCCACCTCCCGGGCGAGCACCTGTCCGTCACCGTCCACGGCCGCGCCGTCCCGTTCGGCATCGCCGCACCCGAACACGCGTCCTTTCGGTCGCACCTGTTGAGCATCTACGTTCCCCGATATGGCGCGGAGTGGGAGCAGTTCCTCGACAGTGGCGTGCAGTACGCACGGATCGACGCCGAGCGGATGTACACCTTCTCCATGCCCGAGGGCTGAAGTCGACCCCGGTGGTCGGCCGATCGCCCAGGGTTGGGGCGCACCAGGTGATGATCGCTGGCTACCATCGCAGCGTGCTGCTGCTGGAGTTCACCATCGAACCCTTTCACGAGGGCAACCCCGGACCGCACGTCCGGGCCGCGGTGGCAGCCGCCGAGGCGCTCGGCGTCACGGTCGAATTCGGGCCGTTCGGGTCGTCGTGCACGGTGACCCAGGAGCAGGTCGCGCTGGTGTCGGGCGCCATCTTCGCAGAGGCGTTCGCCAACGGTGCGTCCCATGTCAGCATGCACGCCGAACGTCTCGCCGGTGCCGCGTGAGCAAGCTGCCTCGCCATCCCCTCGTGCTGGCGATGAAGCCGATCGTCGAAGCACTGGGTGCGTCGATGGTGGCCGCCGACGAACGCGAGCCTGGCGATCTGCCCCTCAAGTGGGAGGGCACGGTGCTCGCCGCGGTGCGACCCGCGCCACTGCACGGCGCGCTCGACCGGTTGATCGAGTCGGTAGAACGCGAGCTCGGCGCACCCCTGCCGACGCTGTCCCGTGAGGACAAGCAACGCGCGATCCGGTTGCTCGACGAACGAGGGGCGTTCACCTTGCGGCGAGCCGTCGAGGACGTGGCCGACGCGATGGGCGTCAGCCGGATCACGGTCTACAACTACCTCAACGCGCTGCATCGGTGATGCACGGATGAAGGCCTTCGACGTCGTCGGCATCGATGCCGACGACACCCTCTGGCACAGCGAGGACAGCTTTCATATCGGCGAGCAGCACTTCGTCGACGTCGTCTCGCCGTACGCCGCGGAGGGCATCGACGTGAAAGCGGCCCTCACCGCCGTGGAACGCAAGAACCTGCACACCTTCGGCTACGGAGTGAAGGCCTTCGGGCTCTCCGCCGTCGAGGCGGCGATCTCGATCACCGAGGGACGGGTGCCGACCTCGGTCGTCGGTCAACTGGTCGACATGGTGCGAGCGCAACTCACCGAGCCGGTCCGGCTGCTGGAGCACGTGCCCGAGTCGCTCGCCGCGATCGGTCGCGACTACCACCTCGTCCTGATCACCAAGGGTGACCTCATCCACCAGACGTTCAAGGTGGAGACGAGCGGCCTCGCCCACCACTTCGAGCACGTCGAGATCCTGCTCGAGAAGGACCCGGCGACCTATCAACGGGTGCTGCGCGACCTGGGAGTGACACCCGAACGGTTCTGCATGGTCGGCAACAGCGTCCGCAGCGACATCCTGCCGGTGATGGCCCTCGGCGGCACGGCTGTGCACATCCCGTATCCGTTGCTGTGGGAGCTCGAGCACGTCGACCACGACGAGCACTTCGTCGAGCTGGAGTCCATCGCCGACCTTCCGGCGTGGCTGCTCACCGACTGAACGCTCCTCAGGCGGTCCAGATCTGCCGGGCCACCTCGACGACTCCTTCCCTCACGGTGAGGACGAAGGGGTACGGCGAGTACGCGAAGTCCGGCGGTGCCTCGCCGGCAGGCGTCCCGCCCACGAGCAGGCCCACCAGCTCCTCGCCGGTGACCGCGTAGTTCTGTCGGTTCGTCCCGGCAACGCTCACCGATTGCAGGTCAGCGATCTGCACCGTGATCGTGGCCTGCGGCTGATCGACGGTGCCCAGGCCGTCAGGGCACCCCGACGCTCCGAGCTCGGCCTCGCACGTGGGCCCGAAGAACGCCTGGGTGAGGGTGAACGTGATGGCGCCGCCGGTCGCGGCGGTCGCGGTCGGCGCCCAGTACTGGCCGTCGGTGAGCGGGGTCGCGATCGCCGCTGTCCGATCGGGCACCGCAGGTACCGGCGTGCGGTCGTACAGGTGCACCACCTCGGCGGCGTCGCCTCCGCAGGCGGCGAGGATCATCGTGGCCGCGATCGCGACCAGCAGCGCGCGTGCGCGCATCAGAGTCGCCGGAGCCAGACGTCGGTGACGCGATGATCGGCTGCCTTGCGCAGGAGCAGGCCGGCTCGGCCCTTGGTGGGGGCGATGTTCTCCCGCAGGTTCTTGCCGTTGATCTCGCGCCAGATGAAGCGGGCCGTCTCGGTCGCCTCGTCGCGTGTGAGGTGCGCGTAGTGCTGGAAGAAGCTGTCCGGGTTCTGGAAGACGGTCTCGCACAGGGTGAGGAATCGCTGGACGTAGAACGCCTCGATGTCGCGCTCGTCGGCATCGATGTAGATCGAGAAGTCGAAGTAGTCGCTGACGAACTCGGGGTTCGCGGCATCGCCGGTCGAACCGACCTGCAGCACGTTGAGCCCCTCGAGGATCAGGATGTCGGGCTGCTGCACGGTGACCCGCTCGCCGTCGATGATGTCGTAGACCACGTGGCTGTAGACCGGCGCGTCCACCTCGGGAGCCCCGCTCTTGACCTCGCGCAGGAACTGCAGGAGGCGGCGCGTGTCGTAGCTCTCGGGGAAGCCCTTGCGGTTCATGATCCCACGCTGCTCGAGCACGCTGTTCGGGTACAGGAAGCCGTCGGTCGTGACGAGGTCGACCTTCGGGTGGTCGGGCCAGCGGGCGAGCAACTCCTGCAGGATGCGGGCGAAGGTGCTCTTCCCGACGGCGACACTTCCGGCGACGCCGATGACGTACGGCACCTTCGGGGCGAGGGTGCCCAGGAACGCGGCGGACGCCTTGTGCAGGTTCTGGGTGGCCGCGACGTACAGGTTGAGCAGTCGGGTGAGCGGCAGGTAGACGGCGGCCACCTCGTCGAGGTCGATGCGTTCGTTGATGCCTCGCAGTCGCTCGAGGTCGTCCTCGAGCAGGGTGAGGGGCGTCGATGCCCGCAGCGCGGCCCACTCCGGCCGACCGAAGGTGAGGTAGCGGTCGGTCGTACCCAGGGGTTCCGAGGCGGTCACGGGGGCAGACCCTACGCTGGTGAGGTGAGTGAACCCCAACGGCGCCGACGCAAGCAGTTGGGCGCCTGGTACACGCCTCCCGCGCTGGTCGACGCGGTCGTACGCGAAGCGGTGTTCCCCGGGGCGGTCCGGGTGCTCGACCCCGCGTGTGGCGACGGTCGCTTCCTCCGCGCCACCGGGTTGCCCGAACAGGTCGGCATCGACATCGACCCCGAGACCGTGTTGGCGCACGACATCGGGTTCATCCACGACGACTCCCTGCGTCGCGACTGGGGCGACGAACGCTTCGACGTCGTGGTCGGCAACCCGCCGTTCCTGAACCAGATGGCGGCCTCGACGTCACGTGGCGGTCGCTCCCAATTCGGCGGCGGGCCTTACGCCGATGCGGCGGCGGAGTTCCTCGCGCTCGCGCTGCGACTGACGCGACCCGGCGGGCGCGTCGGACTCGTGCTGCCGCAGTCGATCCTGTCAGCGCGCGATGCCGGCGCGATCCGGTCCGCAGTGGACGGGCTCGCCGCGCTGCGCTGGATGTGGTGGTCGCCGACGCGGATGTTCGATGCCAACGTGCGGGTGTGGGCGGGCGTCTGGGAGGTCGGCGCGAAGCAGGCAGAGGTGCGACGGTCCTTCGGCCCGGAGTTCGAGCCGGTGGTCCCGATCGACATGCCGTCGGCGTGGTCCGGGTTGCTCACCGGGCGGTCCATTCCGGCGAACAGCGGCCCCACGCTCGGCGACATCGCCGGCTTCACTGCCGACTTCCGCGATCAGTACTACGGGCTCATCGGTGCGGTCGGCGACGATGTCGACGGTCCTCCGCTGGTGACGTCGGGGCTGATCGATCCAGGTGTGTGCCACTGGGGGCAGCGGCCGGTCCGCTTCGCCAAGCAGCAGTTCGCTGCGCCGAGGGTCGCGCTCGATCGGCTCTCGCCGCAGTTGCAGCGCTGGGCGAGTCAGCGGCTGGTTCCCAAGATCCTCGTGGCCAACCAGACTCGAACGATCGAGGCGGTGCACGACGTCGCCGGTGCCTGGCTGCCCGGCGTGCCGGTCATCACCTGCGTCACCGACGAGCCCGAGCGCGTCCTGGGCGTGTTGGCATGCGATGCAGCGAACGAGTGGGTGCACGATCACGCCGCGGGCAGTGGGCTCTCCGCCTCGGCGGTGCGCCTGAATCCTCGACTGCTCGGGTCGATCCCACTCATCTGAGTGCGAACTGGCGCGAGGACAGTCGGTGCCAGCGGCGCCAGTTCATCGCTGCCCGCATCACCATCCAACACATCTGCGCACCCCAGAGTCCGGCCAGACCCAGCCGCGGCCAGATCACGGTGGCGACGGCCAGCGGTGCGAACGCGACCAGGTTGCGCACCGCCTGACGCCCCAGCCACGCCATGTCGTGGGCGCCGATGAGCGCACCGTCGAGCGCGAACGCCATGGCGCCGGGGATCTGCATCACCGCGAGCACCAGCAGAGCTCCGATCAACCGAGACCGCACGGCCGGGTCGTTGGTGAACAGGTACGGGAGGATCGGTGTGATCGCGGCCAGCAGGGCGGCGAGGCCGAGCGACGCCCACAACGACAGCCGAACACTGATCCGCCCGATGTGGGCCGCCTCGTCCGGGTGGCCAGACCCGAGTGCGCCCGCGACCAACGAGTGCAACGGCACGGCGAGCGCGTCGAGGAGCAGTGCGAAGAACATGAACAGCTGGGTCACCACTTGATTGGCGGCCAGTGTCGGCGCATCGAGGTGGGCGGCGATCACCGTCGACACGTTCCAGACGGTGTTCATCGCGACCGATCGCACGGCGACGTGAGCGCCCATCACGACCAGCGGCCGGTAGTGCCTCCACCCCGGCCGGACCGGAGTCATGTGGCGCCGGATCGCCCACAGGAACGCGCCGGCGGCACCGATCTGCACGACGACCGTGGTGCCCGCCGATCCGGCGACGCCCATGTGCAACCCGTAGACGGCGATCAGCTCGAACACGAGGTTGGCGACGTTCGCGACCACGACGATCTTCAGCGGCGTCCTCAGGTCGTTGTACCCACGGAGGACACCGTGGCCCAAGAACGCGAACAGCACGAACGGCAGCCCGAGCGCGCTGATCGACAGGTAGGTCGTGGCGTGGTCGAGCACGTCGCCCCGGCCACCGATCAGCCAGCAGATCGGCCGGGCCGTGATCGCCAGCACGATCGCCGTCGGGACCCCGACGAACCCGCTCAGCCAGGCGCCATGGGCGGCGGTACGTCGGGCGTCGTCGTCGAGGCCGGCGCCGACGGCGAAGGCGATGTCGGGCGTGATGTACTCGAGGAACGCCAGGATCCCGATGACGTTGAGCAGGACCACGCTGGCGATCGCCATTCCCGCCAACTGCGGCGTGCCCAGGCGCCCGACGATGGCGGTGTCGACCAGCACGTAGACCGGCTCGACGGCCAGCGTGCCGAGCGCGGGAATGGCCAGGCGGACGATCTGTCGTTCGAGGTCGTCGCGCAGGATCGGCACCGAGGCATGTTGGCACGCCTCCCGATTCTGTTCACCTCTCGTTCAACTAGTGTTCACCTTCCGCGCCGGTCGTCGCCGGGGCCGATCGGGGGATCACCATGGACATGACGGACAACAGCTCAGCGACCGCGTGGGTGCCGCCGGGGCCTGGGCCGTGGATGCAGGACAGCGCTCACAACCCGGTGTCACAGTCGATGATGATGCAGCAGGTCTATCCGGTCGGCTTCAACCGCGGGTTCGAGGAGGCCTTCGCGATCTACGGCATCCTGCTCGACCGGTTGGCGATGGGGGTCGTCAACGGCTTCACGTACCACCAGCCACAGCCGTTCGACCTGCCGGGGCCTGACGGCCCGAAGGATCCGGCGTGGATCGGCGCCGAGTTCGGTCGCCGCGCCGCGGTGGCAGCGGAGGCATTCGACGGCCGGATCTGGCGCGAGGCGATCCGCAGCTGGGACGACGAGATCAAGCCGGCCGCGCAGCGCCGCCATCGCGAACTGGCGCAGGACCTGAGCGACCTCGATGACGCCGCGCTGCAGGCGCACATCCATGCCTGTGCCGAGCACCTCGAGGCGATGGTGTACCAGCACCACCGGTTCAACTCCCATGCGCTCGTCCCGGTGGGCGACTTCATGCTGCACGCCGCGGGCTGGACCCACCGCCCCCCGACGAGTCTGTTCGCGGTGCTCGACGGGCACTCGCCCATCTCGAGCGTCTCACCGCCGGAGATGCAGGCAGCGCTGGGCGCCCTGCGCGCCGACCCCGGCGCGAAGGCGTTGCTCGACGACGACGCGCCGGCCGGTGACATTCTCGCTGCCATCTGCGTCGCGGTGCCCGAGGTCGACGAGTACGTGGCGAACGTCCATTTCCGCGTCCTGGAGGGTTTCGACGTCACCAACCCCACCATCGGCGAACGCCCGGACAGCATCATCGGCCGGCTGCGTGCGGCACTGTCGACCGACGCCCATGGAAGCCTGCGCCGATCCGACGCGTTCGCCGCAGACCTGCGGGCGGCCACCCCCGAGGAGCACCGCGACGAGTTCGACGACCTGCTCACAGAGGCACGGCTGGTCTACCGGTTGCGCGACGAGCGCGGCATCTACAGCGACATCTCGGCCACCGGCCTCCTCAGGCTTGCGTTGCTGGAGTTCGGCCGCCGCCTGCAGGCGACCGGCCGAGTGCAACAGGCCGCCGACCTGCTCGATGCGGGACTCGACGAGATCGACGGCATGTTCGCCGGGGCAGCGTCGCCCTCCGCCGCCGATCTGTCGGGCCGGGCCGCGGACCGCGTCCAACGCACACTCGACGGTCCGCCGCGCTATCTCGGCGACCCGCCGCCCCACCCGCCATCGGCCGACGGCCTCCCGCCGCAGCTCGCCCGGGTGATGAGCGCCGTGGGCTTCACCATCGAAGGCATCCTCGGCCAGCTCGAGACCGGCCAAGGCGATGCGATGACCATCGGCGGGATCCCGGGCTCTGCCGGTGTGTACGAGGGTCGGGCCCGTCTCGTGCGTTCCGTCGACGACCTCTTCCTGCTCGAAGAGGGCGACGTACTGGTGGCACCGACCACCGGTGAGGCGTTCAACTCGATGCTGCACCTCGTCGGCGCGATCGTGACCGATCACGGCAGCTTCGCCTCCCACGCAGCCATCGTCTCGCGTGAGATGGGCTTCCCCTCCGTCGTCGGCACGGTCGACTGCACCAAGCGGATCAAGGACGGCATGCTTGTGCGGGTCGACGGCAGCGCAGGGCTGGTGACGATCCTCGAATGAGCGAACCCCGAGAGGGCGTCTCCACGTTCACGATCACCGGGGTGGCATTCGCCGCGGTGCTCGTACCGCTCAACTCCACGATGATCGCCGTCGCCTTGCCGCGTCTGGCCAAGGAGTTCCACATCGAGAAGGGCCACGCCGGTCTCCTCGTCACGGTCTACCTGGCGGCGATGCTCGTCGGTCAACCGCTGTCAGGTCGTCTCGGTGACGCCATCGGTGCGCGACGTCTCGGCACGATCGCGGTGATCGGCTTCGGCGTGTTCTCCACGGCGAGCATGTTGTCGACCACGTTCGTGATGCTGGTCGTCTGTCGAGCGGTGCAGGCCGTGTTCGCCTCTGCCATCACTCCCAGCGTGCAGGCCACGCTGCGGATGATCACCACGCCCGAGGAGCGCGGTCGCGCCTTCGGCCTGCAGAACTCGGTCATCGGCGTCGGCGCGGGGTTGGGGCCGGTCATCGGTGGGCTGTTGATCGCCACCCTCGGGTGGCGGGCGATCTTCGGCATCAACATCCCGCTGGTCCTCGCGATCCTGTACGTGCTGCGGAGAACCGTGCCGATCTCGCCGGCGCGATCCGCGACCGCGAAGGTCTCGCCCGACGACGATCGACCGCGGTTGGTGAACCCGGTCTTCGCCTCCGCACTCGGGACGCAGTCGCTGGCCGTGCTCGCCCAGTACTCGCTGCTGCTGGTGACACCGCTCCTGCTCGATGCCCGCGGCTGGGGTTCGGGTTCCATCGGGTTGGCCCTGTCGCTGCTGACGCTCGGCCAGATCGTGATGAGCCCGGTCGGCGGGCGATGGGGCGACCTCCACGGCCGCCGTTCGCCGGTCGTCGCCGGACTCGCGGTCGCGGCGGTGGCGGTCGCAGCGACCGCGGTGTTCGGCGATGATCCAGCGTCGACGTTGCTGCTCGTGGTGCTGTTGTTGTTCGGGCTCGGCCTGGGCCTGGCGATTCCGGGCATCACCACGGCAGGCCTCGAATCGGCACCCGTCGCCCGTATCGGGCTGGCGTCGGGCGTGCTCTCCGCGGCGCGTTACGTCGGCAGCATCGCCGCGAGCCTCGTACTCGCGCTGGTCGTCGACGATGATGCCCACGGGGTCGGCACGATGTTCGTCATGTGCGTGGTCGCGCTGACCGTCGCTCTGGCCACCGCGTCGCGCTTCCCGCATCGGCCGACGGTGTACGTCGGCGCGGCGGTCAGCGTGGACTCAGCGCCGCCAAGGAGCCGAGGGTGACACGCCGCCCGGTGCGGTGAGCACGTCGACGCCGTCGTCGGTGACGAGCATGGTGTGCTCGAACTGGGCGGTGCGCTTGCCGTCGGCGGTGACCGCGGTCCAGTCGTCGTCGAACGCCATCTTGTGCTGCCACCCGCCCAGGGTGATCATCGGCTCGATGGTGAAGGTCATGCCCGGTCGCATGATCATGTTCGCCCGCTCGTCGTAGTAGTGCAGCACTTGGATGTCGGTGTGGAACTGCTCGCCGATGCCATGACCGATGAACGCCTTGACCACACCGAGCTTGTGCTTCTTGGCGTGGTTCTCGATGGCGCGGCCGATGTCGCTGAGCGGCCGACCCGGCTGCACGGCCTCGATGCCGTGCCACATGCATTCCTCGGTGACCTTCACGAGCTCGCGGCTGGCCGGATCGACGTTGCCGACGAAGAACGTGGCGTTGGTGTCGCCGTGGACGCCGCCGACGAAGCAGGTGACGTCGAGGTTGACGATGTCGCCGTCCTGCAGAACCCGGCTGTCGGGGATGCCGTGGCAGATGACCTCGTTGACGCTCGTGCAGACGCTCTTCGGGTAGCCGTGGTAGTTGAGCGGGCTCGGATACGCGCCGCGTTCAATGGTGGCCTCGTGGACGAACACGTCGATCTCGTCGGTGGTGATGCCGGGGCGCACGATCTCCCCGGAGAGGCGCAGGATCTCGGCGGCCATCGTGCACGCATGGCGCATCCGCTCGATGATCTCCGGGCTCTTGACGCGTGGCTCGGCCCACCGGGGCGCTTCGCCGGTCGCCGCGTACGGTGGCCGGCCGATGTGGCCGGGGACGGGTCTCATCGGGCTGATCTCGCCCTGAAGGACCCTGCCTTCCAGCGGTTTGTGGCAGCGCTTGTACTTGCGGCCACTGCCGCACCAGCAGGCGTCGTTGGCCTGGGGGAGTACGGGAGGGGGTTGGATCTGCAGCACGATCGCGAGTTTACGCGGCCTCGGCGACATTGTGACCTTGTGACAATGTGACCAAGGTCCCTGACAGGTGCTACCCCGGTGTGATTGCCTGTGCCGCATGGATGAGTCCCCGAAACCCATCACCGTCTTCCTGCTCGACGACCACGAGATCGTGCGTCGCGGTGTGCGCGAGCTGATCGAAGCCGAACCCGGGCTGGAGGTCGTGGGCGAAGCCGGCACCGCCGCCGAGGCGGTGCAGCGCATTCCCGCCGTCCGACCCGATGTGGCGGTGCTCGACGTCCGGCTGCCCGATGGCAGCGGCGTGGAGGTGTGCCGCGAGGTCCGTAGCCAACTCCCGGAACTGGCGTGCCTGATGCTCACGTCGTTCAGCGACGACGATGCGCTCTTCGAGGCGATCATGGCCGGCGCCTCGGGCTACGTGCTCAAGCAGATCCGCGGGAACGATCTCGTCACCGCGATCCGCCGCGTGGCCCGCGGCGAGTCACTGCTCGATCCGACCGTCACCAGCAAGGTGCTGCACCGGTTGCGCCACCCCTCCGAGGAGGACGAGCGACTCGCCAAGCTCACGCCTCAGGAGCGAAAGATCCTCGACCTCATCGCCGAGGGCGCCACCAATCGCCAGATCGGTACCGCGTTGCACCTCGCCGAGAAGACGGTGAAGAACTACGTGTCCAACATGCTGATGAAATTGGGCATGAGCCGCCGAACCGAGGCCGCAGTGTTCGCGGTGAAGGCCGGCGTCGGCCGCACACCGTCGGACGACTGAGTCAGTCGACCACCGGGATCTGCCACCGCACGGTCGTACCGGTGCTCTCGCCGGACGTCACCGAGCAACTACCGCCCATGCGCTCGGCGCGGTCGTGCATGTTCAACAAGCCACTGCCCAGCCGATGGCTGCCGGGAATGCCCTCACCGTCGTCGCTGACCACCAGCGAGAGTTCGTCATCGGCGTGGCGGAGGGTGACCTCCACCTTCCGGGCTCGAGCGTGGCGGGCGACGTTGCTCAGGGACTCGCGAACGACGGCGGCCACCTCGGCCGTGGTCGGTTCATCGATGGTGTCGAGCACGCCGCTGAAGTGCAGCGTCGGGCGGAAGCCCAACACCCGTGCCGCCTCGTCGACGAGGTCGTTGACGACCACGCGCACCGTGCGGCCGGTGCTGCGTTTGCTGGCGAGCCCGAAGATGGCTGTCCGCAACTCGCGGATGGCGTCGTCCTGGTCGTCGATGATCCGCTCGATCTTCACCTTCGAGGTCTCGGGCACCGTTGGCAGCACGCTCTGCAGCGAAAGTCCGGAGGCGAACAAGCGCTGGATGACGGTGTCGTGCAGGTCGCGGGCGATGCGTTCGTGGTCCTCGGCGAGCAGCACGCGCTGGCGAGCCGCCGCAAGATCCGATTCGGCCTGCCGGCTGGACGTGACGTCGCGGACCGAGGCGATCACCACCTCCTGCGACTCGATCTCGGATGGTGCCAGTGAGACCTCCACCGGGAACACGCTGCCGTCCTTGCGGCGAGCGGCGAGGGAGAGGCCGGCGCCCATCGAACGTCGGTGCGGGTTGCGTGCGTAGTCCTCACGATGCGCACGGTGTGAACGATCGAGCTCTGCGGGCAGGAGCATCTCCACCGGATTGCCGAGCATCTCCTCGCGCGTGAAGCCGATGAGGCGCTCCATCTCCCTGTTGACCAGCATCATCATGCCGTCGAGGTCGACGATGACGACACCGTCGGGCATCGCGTCGACGACTTCGAGCAGCCAGTGTTCCTTGGGGAGCGGGTCGGTCACGGGCGACATCTTCCCAGACTCGGGCCCTCACCCGGACGGTTTCGGCCGCGCCGGCATGCGACGATGGTCGCATCGACACCGTCCGTCTCGACATCTGGCTCTGGGCCGTGCGTCTCACGCCGACGCGGTCGGCGGCGACCGAACTGTGCCGATCCGGCCACGTACTGCTGAACAACGCACCGGCGAAGGCGGCCTCGGCCGTGAAGGTCGGCGACCGGATCGAGGCGCGCATCGCCCAGCGTCAGCGGGTCGTCGAAGTGGTGAGCGTGATCCACAAGCGGGTCGGCGCACCGATCGCTGCCGAGTGCCTCATCGACCATTCGCCGCCCGTCGCACCGGCGGACGACACTCCGATCTTCCGCCGCGAGCGCGGTGCGGGCCGCCCGACCAAGCGTGATCGCCGGCAGATCGATCGCTTGCGCAAGGGCTGACCGCGCCTGCCTGCCGCCGCCCCCTCGACCTGGTCCCGACCCCGCCCCGATCTGGGGAGGATCCTTCTCGCACTCCGGGAATATTCGTGCCCAGATGCCGACGAGGCACGATTCCTGTCCAGAAGTCGACCCGCCACCGCGCCGATTGACGGTCAGTCGGACAGGTCATGACAGATGCCGATCCAGTAGTCGGTCGACAGGCCGAGGCTCTCGATGTCGATCCGCTCGTCGTGGCCGTGGAACCGACTGGCGAACTGTTCGAAGCTCACACCCGGACTGAACAGGCCGGTGCCGTACGCAACGGTGCCCTTCGTGCGGAAGAACCGGCTGTCGGTGCCGCCGACGATGAGCTCCGGGAGGAGGTCGGCGTCGGGATACACCACTCGGGTGCGGTCCTGGAGGATGTTCCACATCTGGTTGTGCATCGGTGAGATCGACGACGTGTCGTCGAAGATCGACGTGATCTCGACGTCGCCGGCGAGGTCGCCCAAGGCCTCGCGGAGATAGGCGGCGACCCGATCGCGATCGTCGCCGGGCAGCGTGCGGATGTCGACATCGATCTCGACCGAGTCCGGGATCACATTGGTCTTGACGCCACCATGCACGACGTTCGGCGAGATCGTCGTATGCGTGCAGGCGTGTAGCACCTTGGCGGTGGGGACCGGCAGCGACGCCAGCGTCGCCTCCAGGCGCGCAGGGTCGAGCAGGCCCGCCTTCACGTCGTCGGGGAGACTTGCGGCCATCACCCCGGCCGCCCAGAGCTCGTCGAGTTTGGCACCTGGTTGGTACTGGCCGAGGCGACGGACCACCTCGGCGGCCTTCAGCAGTGCGTTGTCGGCGCCGTAGGGCATGGACCCGTGGCCGGGCGTTCCCTTCACCTTCAGCCGCCGCCAGGCGAGACCCTTCTCGCCCACGCTGATGCCCACGTGCCGTCCGCCGCCGTGGGACCAGCCGCCCATCTCGGTGAGCACGTAGTCGCACTGGATCGCGTCCCAATGGTTGTCCACCATCCACTTCGCGCCCCACACGCCGCCGGCTTCTTCGTCGGCGACCCCGAAGTAGATGATGTCGCCCTTGGGCCGGAAACCCGTCCGAGCGAGCTCCCTGAACCCGACTGCCATCGACGCCGTGATGTTGAGCATGTCGACCGCGCCCCGTCCCCAGATCTCACCGTCGACGACCTCACCGCCGAACGGGTCGCGACTCCATCCGTCACGGCTGACGGGAACAACATCGGTGTGCCCCATGAGGCACAACTTCGGTGCGGTCGGGTCGGTGCCCTCGATGCGCGCCACCACCGAGGTTCGGTCGCCGCGCGCGGTGAACTGCTGCACATCCAGTCCGGCGCCCTCGAGGTAGGTCTGCAACGTGTCGGCGTTTCGTCGCTCACCGCCGGAGTCCGGAGTGCCGTCGTTGACGCAGGCGTTGCGGATGAGCGTGCCCAACAGCTCCGTGGTCTCGCCGGTGTGGGTCAGTCGTTCGGTCATGGGGATACGCCTCAGCCGAGTGTCTTGCCGAAGTCGAACGTGCGCCAGTGCTCGGGCTGCAGGATCGCGACGACCGAGGCGGCCGTCGAGGGGTTGGTCGTCGCGTACCACTCACCCAGCTCAGCGCCGAGGTAGCGACTTGCCATCTCCAGCGTGTCGCCTGCCTCGGCTCGGATCTCGACCGGCCCCTCGACGCACACGTACTTGTACGGCGGTGCCTCGTCCTGCACGGTGAGCGTCGCGCGCCCAGCCGCACGGAGGAGTCGGGCCTTCAGCGAGTCGCCGTCCATACCGATCTCGATTGCGCCGTCGCGGCAGATGTACCAGATGGGCATCGCCAGCGGACCCCGACCGGGCTCGTCGACCGCGAGGATGCCGACGTGGACACCTCGTAGGAAGTCGTCGCGTTCTTGAAGGGTCATCGATCCGGTGCTCATGCCCCGATCGTAGGGCTCCTGGCTGTGTGCGTCAGAAGCTGCAGTTGCCCGCCGCCGCGAGTCGGATTCGGTCGACCTCGGCCTGCTGGTCGGGGGTGCGGCCGAACGACGCCAGGAGCGGCGCCGCCGTGGGATCGTCGATCATCGCCCGTGCCGTGCAGAGGAACGGCATTGCGGATGCCTGCGTGGTGAGAATCGCGCCGTCGGGAATGGACGCGTACTCGAGTCCGATCTCTGCACCGGGACCGATCACGGGCACCGGCGGGGCGATCGCCCGCAGGCCGCGGGCACACGACTGGAAGGTGACGCTGTTGCCGTTCACCGTTGGCGCTGCTGTCGTTCCCGCCGCCGCCGCCCACCACGTGAGCGCGTTGAGGAACTGGTCGGTACCGCTGTCGAACACGGCGGTCGCGGTGAAGCACAGCGCACCCTTGGCACCGCCGCGGTGGTAGGTCACGTACGCGCCGCCGGCCCATCCGTCGAGGGCGCCGCGCGCCATCGTCCACGGCAGCCAGGCGTCGAGCATCACGAGGATCCGCATCATGGACAGTGGCCGTGAGCCCTGCACGACGGAGGCCTCCTTGGGTGCGTCCACGGAGATCTGCACGTCCGTCTCACCCATCTGGTACTTCCAGGGGCTGATGAGGACTTCTTCGGGAGGAGGGTTGCGGAGCAACGCATCGACCCCGGCATTGCCGGATCGCGCGTAGACGGTGGTGAGCAGCGTCGGGCCGAGTCGATATGGGGCGTAGTGCAGTTCGACGACCGGCCAGGGCAGCGTCGCGAGCGCGCCGAGGATGCTCGGCCGAGCGGCGTTCTCGGAGGCGACCGCTGCCTGCTCGTCGGGTGTGAGGCTGGCCAGATAAACGCTCTCCACGCGCATCGCATCGGCTTCGGCGATGCTGCGCACGGCGAGGTCGTCGCCGCCGTCGAGGTGGAGCCCGAAGTACTGCTGCTGCAGGGCGTGCGTCAACTCGTGGACGACGACGACCTTCAGCGAGGGGGTCAACTGAGTTCCCCGCAGCGTGATCCGATCGGTCGACGGCGTGTAGACGCCGAGCGTGCTCACCGAGTCGAAGGTCTGCTGTCCGGCCACCGCGTCGTACCCGGCGGTCAGGGTGAATGCGTCGAGAAGGTCCGACTCGACCGACGCGTCCTCGACGCTCGCATCGTCGAGCGACGTGACGTCCGGCGTGATGGTGGCCGCGTACGCAGTGTCGTCGAGGAAGTCCAGGTAGATCGGATGCTGGAACACGAGACCGCGCTCGCTCTCCACGAACGCCACCAATCCCGCCACCCGAGGGTCCCAGTCCTTCGGGTGCGGCGGTGCGGTGTCGATGTAGGTGCGGTAGACGAAGACGCCACCGGCGACGCTGCCGACCACGATGACGGCGGCGAGCAGTCGGCGGAACAGCCGGAACCCGCTCGTGGCCTGACGTCGCCTGATAGGAGTGAAGTGGTCCGCCCCGCTGGCCGGCACGCCGATGGGTCGTGAGGGCTGCGGACTGTGCGACTCGATGATTGCGACCATTGTCGAGTCCGACACCGTGGCCGCGGTGCGGGTCCGAGTGGCCGAGGGCAGCCGGGGACTGAACGGGTCGGGCATGTGGTTGGCGCGCGGCGACCGAGGAGGAGCCTCGAACGTGTTCAACGAGGTACCTCGGCATGAGAAGCGGTCATGGGCGCGAGCCCTGCCGTGATCGTCTGCTGCGATCGCATGGCGAAGTCATCGGCAGGAAAGCGGTGGTTCTTGATGGAAACGTGACGATGAGCTGGGCATCAACGATTCCTCGCCGTCCGGTTGCGTCGGATCACACCCGTCGAGCGCGTCCCAGCGCCACGACCGACAACACCACCATCAATCGTTCCACCATCAGCGACCAGATCGCATTGCGTTGACGAGATGTTGTGCGGACGGAAACAGAGGCGAGACGGCCGACCGTCGGCCAGACTGACGCGATGGAAGCCACATCGAGTGCGATTCGTCGCCTGATCGAGGCGATGCCGAAGGCGGAGCTGCATCTGCACCTCGACGGCGGGCTTCGTCCTGCCACCGCCATCGAACTCGCCCGTCGGTACGGAATCGACGCGCCCACGACCTGGCACGGCATGTTCGACGCACTCGTCGCGCCTCCCCGACCCGGATCGCAGGCCGAACTGCTCAAGGCGTTCGAGTTGCCGATCGCGCTCATGCAACATCGGGACGCGCTCGTTCGCATCACCACCGAACTCGTCGAGGACAAGGCCGCCGACCGTGTGCGATACGTGGAGATCAAGTGGGCGCCGTCCTTCCATCGGCGCGAGGGACTCTCATTGCACGACGTGATCGAGGCCGTCGCCACTGCGGCGGACGCCGCTGCTCGGCGGTGCGGCATCGACGTCCGATTGACCGTCGTCGCGATCCGCGCCGACAGTCCGGCGGCGACGGCTGAGGTCGCCGCTGCTGCGGTCGCCCATCACGGCCTGGGTGTCACCGGTTTCGACCTTGCCGGCTACGAGGCGGCGGATCCGGATCCGACGGTCCATCGAGCAGCGTTCGACGTGGCGCGCGCCGGCGGTCTCGGCCTCACGGTGCATGCCGGCGAGTTGCTCGACGACGGTTCGTTGGTGGCGAGGGCGCTGGAGCTCGAGCCGGATCGCATCGCCCACGGCGCGTCCGCGTTGGCGAGCGAATCGGTGATGCAGGCCCTGATCGACCGTGGTGTCACGCTCGATCTCTGCCCGACCAGCAACGTGCAGGCGGGCACCGTCGCTCGTTTCGCCGACCACCCACTGCCCGCGCTGATCCGTCGCGGCGTGCCGGTGACGATCAACACCGATGACCTGACGATCTCCGACGTCACCTTGTCCGAGGAGCTCGTCACGTGCGAAGGCGAGCTCGGACTGACGCTTCCTGAGATCTGGCGATGCACCGTGCACGCCATCGATGCCGCGTTCGTCGACGAGCCGACACGGCACCGCCTCCGTGACGAATTCGATCAGTGGGCGGCCCGGATACCCGAGCTGCAGGTGGCGGGTTCGTTCATGCAGTGGGGCGGATGAGGAACTTCTGGCCGGTGGCCTGCTTGGCGTAGGTACGCATGACACCGAGGTCGAGCGCACCCGCCAGCGAGATCTCGTCGGTGTAGTGGCTGGCGAAGGTGGTGGTGAGCTCGTCGACGACGCGGTCGCGAAGGCGCATCATCGTCTCGAGTCCGACCTTGCCCAGGAATGGCGTGAGCAGCCAGCCGCCGAGGCCCCAGGCCATCCCGAAGTTGCGGGTGAGCTCGGTCGGGCCGCGGTCGAGGCCACCGTAGATGTACACCTGCTTGTGGGTCGTGCTCCCGTATCGGCTGTATTCGGTCGCCGTCGCGTTGGCGGCTGCCTCCATGCACCCGAGGATCTGGCCGGCCAGCGGTCCGCCGCCGATCGCGTCGAAGGCGATGGTGGCGCCCGTGGCCACGAGTGCGGCAGTGAGATCGTCGAGGAACGTGGGCGCGCTCGAGTCGCACACATGCACCGCGCCCTGGCCGGTGAGGATGGCGGCTTGGTCCGGGCGTCGCACGATGCTGACCAGCGGGACGTCGTCGGCGAGGCAGATGCGGTTCAGCATCTGGCCGAGGTTCGACGCCGCGGCGGTGTGGACGAGCGCCGTGTGACCCTCCATCCGCATCGTCTCCACCATGCCCAGTGCCGTCAGTGGGTTGACGAAGCAGGACGCGCCCTCGGCGGGCTTGGTGCCGGCCTTGAGCACCATGCACAACATCGTCGGCACGTTGCGATACTCGGCGTAGCTGGCGCCGCCGGCCATTGCGACGAGCTTGCCGAGCATCGCCTGCGCTTCGGGTGACGAGCCGGCAGCGACCACGGTGCCGCAGCACTCGTTGCCGACCGGCATCGATTCGCCGATCCGAGCGCGCATGCCGGGCAGCAGTGCAGCGGGAATCGGTGCGGTGACGACGGGAGCATCCGGTGTCCCGGACGACGTCGCCTCACGGAGATCGGCGGCGGCGAGGAGCAGTCCGAGGTCGCTCGGGTTGATCGGGGCGGCCTCGACGCGGACCAGCACCTCGTGCTCTGCCGGCACCGGGGTCGGCACCTCGGCGATGGACAACTCCAGCTGACCGTCGGCAGTGACCAGCGATCGCAGCTGACGCATGGTGGCAGAGACATCGCTCACGGGCACTCCTCGGGTTCTCGGGCAGACGGTCGCCCGCACACCGCACCCTACGCCCGGTCGACCGTGTCGTCGCTCAGACGATGATGATCCCGTAGGTGTCGACGACGATCCGTTCCATGTGGCCCACGGTGCGCCCGGCCGCTTGACGCCCACCTACAGCCGACTTGCAGAATTCTCCGCGCCGACATCGTCGATGGCGTGCTGGCTAAGGTTCGCCGGGACCAACGGTGAACGGGGAGGGACGTGGTGCCGTCACGAGGCATCGATCGCATCGCCGGGCTCGACGGGTTGCGAGGGCTGGCCGTCTTGGCGGTCGTGTGCTTCCACATCTGGCCGGCGCAGGTGCCGGGCGGCTTCATCGGCGTGTCGATCTTCTTCGCCCTGTCAGGGTTCCTGATCTCGTCGATCATCGTGCGCGAGGTCGAGACGACCGGCTCGCTGTCGTTGCGTCGGTTCTCGGCCCGTCGAGCACGCCGTCTGATGCCCGTGTCGTTGGCCACGCTGGCCGCGATCGCGATCGGTTGGTCGCTCGCCGGGTGGTTGACGGCCGACTTCCGTCGGGATCTCCATTTCGCCCTCGCCCAGCTCGCGAACTGGGGACACGTCCTCGCTCGGCAGCGGTACGGGGTCGACGCTGCCGCCTCGCCGGTGCTCCACTACTGGTCGCTGGCGATCGAGGAGCAGCTGTATCTCATCCTGCCCCTCACCCTCATGCTCTGCCGCCGTCGACGATGGATGGTCACCGCCGTCAGCCTCGGCCTCCTCGGCAGCATCCTTGCGATCTGGGCGGCGTCGGACTCGCCGGTGCTGTCGTACTACTCGACGTTCACCCGAGCCGGTGAGATGCTCGTCGGGGCACTTGCCGCGCTGACCTTGCGGCGTCGGCGGTGGTCAGGACGGGCAGCGCAACGCGTCGCCGGAGCCGTGTCGGTCGCCGGTGTCGCGATGCTCGCCTGGGTCGTCCTGCGGCTCGACGTCAGCGACCCGTGGTTCCGCCATGGCGGGATGCTCGTCTGCGCCGCAGTCGCGACCGCGGTGATCGTGGCCGTCTCCGGGGTTCCGCGCCTGGGTCGCCTGCTGGACTGGTTCCCGATGGCTCGCCTCGGGCAGATCTCGTATGCGGTGTACCTGTTCCACTGGCCGTTGTTGCAGACGTTCCGAAGGGCCGGGATGGCCGACGCGCTCGTGCCCTGGGCCACCATCGCGGCGACGCTCGCGCTCGCCCTGCTGTCGGAGCGGTGGCTCGAACGTCCGGTGCGCTCGGGAGCGGTGAAGGGACGGCGGATCGCCGTAGCCGCTGGTGCTGCGGCGGCACTGGTGCTGTTCGTCGGCGCAGTCGGTGTCTCCGAGGCCGCGCCCGGCACCGACTTCGAAGCCGCCGCCGCCGACTTCAACTCGGTCGTCGCCGCCAACGCCTCGACCACGATCGACACGCCGACGCTCGCCTCCACCACCACGGTCCCCACCGCTCCGTCGACGACGATCACCTCGACGACGCTCGCACCGCCACCGGTTCGGGTCGGGTTCTTCGGCGATTCCAAGGCACTCGACCTCGGCCTCGGAGCAGCACGAGGCGGTTTCACCGAGATCCAAGTGGCCACCTCCTACACCACGCTCGGCTGCCCCACCGGGCGGGCGGGCGCGATGCGGGCGACCGCAGGCGCAACGGTCTACGAGCCAGCAGCCGACTGCGACTGGACGACGGCCATCGCCGACGTGGCCGCCCGGTTCGGCGGCCTCGACGCGGCGGTGGTGTGGTCGGGCACGCGTGACGTCGCCGATCGCAAGGTGCCCGCACTCGGCAACACCTGGATGAACGTCACCGACCCGACGTACCGCGCGTGGCTTCTGTCGGAGATGGTGGCCCTCAACGACACGATCGTCGCGGCCACGGGTGCTCGGAAGGTGCTGTGGTTGACGCTGCCCGAGGATCCGAACTCCTCTCATCCCGAGCGTTTCGCGGTGTGGACGTCGCTGCTCCACGATCTGCAGGCGCAGCGGCCCGACGAAGTGACCATCGTCGACATCGCCGCGTACATCGCCGCCACCGGCGACGCGGCGCGATTGCTTCCCGACGGTCTCCACCCCAGCTACGGCGAAGGTGACCCGACGGTGAACAGCGGCGCCGAGCTGACGAGGGCACTGATCGTCCCGATGGTGACCTGAGCAACGCAGGTCTCGATGACGGTGCTCTTGTCCATGGTTTGCTTCGCCGGTGGAGCCTGCTCCGACGACCCAGGCTCGACACGAACCGGCGCGACGGCGGCGGTCGCCACCACTGTGGTCTCGGATCCGGCGTGCTCGTGGGTCGGCTCTGCCGCGGCACGCGCTGCCGTGGGCGCAGACATCGTTGCCGGGCCGAGCGATCGTTCGCTCATCAAGCCCACTGCGACCAGTCAGGTGTGGTGCCCGCTGGCCTCGACCGACGGCACCTTCCTCGGAGGCGCGACGGTGTTCACCTTTGCTAGCCCCACTGCGGCACGCGCCGTGTACGACTCCGATGTCACCCAGTTCGGGGGGCAGAAGTGCTCATCCGGCAACGCCGGGGAGGCGACGGAGGTCGCGGTGGACGGTGCCGATGCGGCGATCATCTACCAGTGCGGCGACACCCCGTACGCGTTCGCCGGATCGCGCACCTTCAACATCGGGTACCACACGGACATCACGCCGACGCAGGAAGCCACCGTCGCCTTCCTCGCCTCGGTGATTGCGTCCGCTTCTGCCTGAGCGGGGACGAACCCAGTGAGCAAGTGGTGCGGCCGTCGAGCGGCTGCCATGTGCTGTGCTCGTCCTCTGAGCACTCGAAGCTTCTTGTCCACGTACTGAACCTTTCGGGTGGCGGGTGCGTGTGTTGGACTGTGAACGTGATGCAGCGGGGCAACCGGGCGACGGGGACGTCCGACTTCGAGGCGGTGTACCGCCGGGAGTTCCCCAGGATGGTTGCGCTTGCGGCCTCCATGTGCGGCAGCCGCGAAGTCGGAGCGGAGCTGGCGCAGGAAGCGCTGCTGCGTGCGTACCGTGAGTGGCCGAAGGTGTCGGCTCTGGATCGGCCGGGCGCGTGGGTCCGACGGGCGACGGTCAACCTGGCGATCGACTCGCATCGCCGGCACGCGACCGAGCAACGAACGTTGACGCTCGCGGTTGCTGCGACCACTGCTTCCGAGGGCTTCGGCGTCGATGACCGGTTCTGGGTGCTGGTGCGGTCGCTTCCCGAACGCCAGCGCGCCGTGACGGCGTTGCGCTATGTGGACGATCTGCCTCTGGAGGAGATCGCCCAGGTGTTGGAGATCAGCGTCGGCACCGTGAAGTCCACGCTGTTCTCGGCCCGTAGTTCGTTGGCTGCATCGTTGGGTGCACAGGAGGTGATCGAGTGATGGCATCGATCGACGAAATCGCCGCACGCGCGGCGCGCGACGTCCGTGCCGACGTACGCACTGTGATCGACGTGGACGCAGGTCTCGCCGCGATCGTGGGCGACACCGGTCGCCGCGCGAGCGCTCCGCCGAGCCGTCGCGGCTGGTGGGCCGTCGGCTGGTCGCTGGTGGCAGCTGCGGCATTGCTGATCACCGTCCTCGTCGTCCGCGACGACTCGGTGAGCAGGGTGGTGCCCGCCACCACGCCGCCGACGCAACCCACGGCGTCCACCCAGTCGGCCTCCACCCAGTCGACGGTCACCGGGTCGACGGTCACCGGGTCGACGGCCGGCACGGTGGTGCCGGTCACCGCGTCGTGCGACGAGGCGACGTTGCTGGCTGCGGTGTCAGCACTGTTCCCCTCCCGTCCTCCAGCGCCGTTCACCGGGTTGACCATCGACGCCTGTCGCGGCGGTTTCGCCCAGGTCGTGGCGATCGCCGACCAGAGCACGTGCCCGACGGTGGGGCAGCCCTGTTACGAGAACCAACCGATCTGGCTCCAGGACGTCGCCGGCGTGTGGACGTTCCTCGACTCGGGCACCGGCATCAGCTGCGGCGCGGGTGAGACGAGCCCGAAGATCGAACCGGCTTGCGCCGCATTCGGCGCCGCGGTGGTCGATCCGCGACTGTCCTTCGAACCACTCGACCTCCCCGATCCTGGTTGTTCCAGCGCAGGCGACTGCACGGTGGTGCTCGCCACGGAGTCGGGCCGACTGGCCACCTTCCGAACGAATGACCACGTGCTCACATTCGTCGATAACGGCGCGACGGTCGACGTCAGGGTCGATCCGCAGTGGGTGGCACGCCCACTGTCGTTCGGGCCCGACGATGTCCTGTACCTCGCACTGAGCAGTCGAACATCCGCGGACTCCGGTGGTGCGATCGCTGTCGCCACCTCCGGCCCACGTGCCGGGGAGACGGTGGCGTCGTCGGGCGTGTTGCTCGACACGTCGGGTGATTCGACGGTGGTCGCCACAGCGGACGGACTCGTGCAGGTGGGCTGCTGTGGCCATGGCGAACGTCAGCCGGCGACGTCCGACCCGCTCATCATCGGCTGGGCGTCCGCGACCGGCGTCGCGCTGCCGCCTGCGGCGACCGAGGCTTGGATCGAGTACGCCGGTGATGGCACCGCGACCGTCGTCCGCCGAGATGTCGGCGGGGAGCGGCGTTGGGTTCTCGACAGCACCATCGGCGGGCGTGACATGCCGATGCTGGTGCCCACCGACGACGGCGGCGTGTTGCTGTGGCAGTACGACGGGATCGGCGCGCCCGACGTGCCGCCTGTGCTGTACGAGGGTCGACCTGACGGCTCGGTCGACCGCTACGACCTGCCTGGCTTCAACTACCCCTCGGTCCTGCACCCGGCACGCTTCGTGGTGCTGCTAGGCGCCGACGGCTACGTCCGCATCGACCTTCCGTGACCCGCTCGTGCCGAGCTGAGCTTCGTGGTCGACCCGCCGCGCTCGCGAACGGACAACTTTGTACATCGGTGGACGTCGGTGAACGTCCACGAACACCCTTGGCGGAACGGGAGGGATTTGCAGATCGGGGTGCCGTGAGTCGAGTCGTACCTGCTCAGAGGGTCCATTCGGCCGGACTCGGATCTCACGATCGGGAGCAACCCGGGAGCAACGGCGAACGTTGCCAACTTCTCGCCGATCGACCGGCGTCCATGCGCGTCGTGTCCAAACCGAGGCACGCAACTCACAAGACATCCGACCGTTGGAGGGCGGGGCTGGCCGCTTGGGGGCGGAACAGTTCACGCAATGGCGACACTGAATGACTGTGTGGTCGCCGATTTGCCGAAGCCCGATGTGGATGTTCGCAGTTGCGAAGGCAACGCTTGTCACCGCCGCCCTATCTGGTGTGATTTTGACTTCTGGATGCTCTACGACGCCGACTGTCACCATCGACTTCGGTGGTAGCCACCGGCGTGAGATACAAGCAAGGTTCACGCCCGACGACAATGTCTCTGTGATCGACTCGTCGCTGTATGGCGGGTCATCGGGCGCGTTCGAGCTTGAGCACGCTGGCTTTGAACGCATGCGCTCGTGCGTCCAGGAGTCCGGCTTCTCTTGGCCGGCTACAGAGCCGACTTCTTCCCTGATTTTGGCCGATGTGAAGCCGATTCTCCGGCTTCTACCAATCAGCCAGGCACGGAGAGATGGATACGGGTTCTCCGACTCGCTGCCGCAGCTTCAAGCTGATGATCCGGTCGGTGAGTACCGCGCAGCGTTGTCGAAAAGCCAGATGACGGCGTTTGACGACATCGTTGGGGCATGTCGCGCGAGAACGACTTCGGCGCTGTTCGTCGACTCGTTGCTCTACGAGCGCCGCCGCGAGGAGCTTGAGGCGAAGCGAATCGACTTCTACTCCGCGTTCAGCGCCGCCCCACAGGTTGCTGCTCTCGCCGGGGCTTGGTCGGCGTGCATGCGTCTCAAAGGCTACGACGTCCAGACGATCAGCGATGCGGTTCAACTTGCGGCTGCCACTCGCAACCCTGCGACGCAAGGCGAGTCTGCATCGCCGGCAACCGAATTTGCTGTTGCTCTTGCCGATGCTCAATGTCGAGTCGAGACGAACTACGAAGCGACCTACATCGAACTCTTTCGCAATGCAGAGTCAGCCTTTGTGTTCGAGAACGAGGCGCTTCTCCTCGAACTCATCCAGCTCCGATACGGAAAGCTACAAGGAGAGTTACCATGAGATACAAGAATATTCGCGTCTCCCTCGTTCTCGTCACGGCCAGCGTCGGTGGTGCGATGGTAGGAGTCATATCGCCCTCGGCGTTCGCCGCCCCTTCAAGGGCTCTCCGCGTTTCAGGGTTGGATCGTTGGTAGGAGGGTCCAGTCGGGGCGGCCGGCGTAGAGCAGGCACCGGACGCGGTGGTGTCGGAAGTTCACGATCCCGAACGCGACGCGCTTGATTCGCTTGGCCAGATTGTTCA
>JBBQTC010000005.1:0-89308 GCA_038234785.1 Acidimicrobiales bacterium | reverse complement strand
CCTACACCCCAGACCCTGCCCTCGACCTCGTGCTGGAGCGCACCATCCCCGTACCGCCCGACCGGGTGTGGGCGGCGTGGACCGAACCCGAGCTGATGATGCAGTGGTTCACGCCGGCACCGTGGAAGACGGTGGCGTGCGAGCTCGACGTACGACCTGGCGGCGGTTGTGTCACCACGATGGAATCTCCCGACGGCGAGCGCTACCCGAACGCCGGTTGCTACCTCCAGGTGGAACCGAACCAGCTGCTCGTGTTCACCAGCGTGATGACTGCGGAGTTCCGTCCCGCCGCACCGAGCAACGGCGCTGGTGATCTCGGCTTCACCGCACGGATCGAGATCGAAGCCACGCCCGACGGAGGCACGCACTACCGGGCGATCGCGATGCACGCGCGCGAGGAGGCCTGCAAGCAGCACGCCGACATGGGCTTCGCCGATGGCTGGGGAGCTGCGCTCGACCAGCTCGTGACGCTGATGTCGTGATCTCATCGCTCGACCAACGGCAGGGCTCGCCGAATCGGATCAACGCCACGACCAAATCGGCCGCCGGGCCCGATCCGCCAGTTGGAGACTGTGTGCGCTGCGACCCCGAGTCCGACCGGGAGTCGACGCCGCACCACTCCCACCCGATCGCGCTCGACCCGACAGCTCGCCGCTGGATCGGTAAGGCTTGCCGGCCATGACGATCCTCGATGAACCCATCCACACCCTGCAGGGCCAACCGACGTCGCTCGCCTCGTTGGGCAGCCGTACGATCCTCGCCGTCAACGTCGCCTCGAAGTGTGGGCTGACCCCGCAGTACACCGGGCTGGAGCAGCTGCAGTCCACCTATGCCGACCGAGGTTTCACCGTCGTCGGATTCCCGTGCAACCAGTTCGGTGCCCAGGAGCCGGGCACGGCTGAGGAGATCGAGACGTTCTGCTCGACCACCTACGGCGTCACCTTCCCGATGATGGAGAAGATCGAGGTCAATGGGGACGACCGCCACCCGATCTACACCGACCTCACCGCCGTGGCCGACGCTGAAGGACACAGTGGTGACATCCGGTGGAACTTCGAGAAGTTCCTCATCACCGCCGATGGGACCATCACCCGGTTCTCGCCGATGGTCACCCCGGAGGATCCGGCGCTCGTTGCCGCCATCGAAGCCAGCCTCTGATCGATCTCGGTCAGCGGAGATGTGGTCGAGAGCGCGCTCGTTTCAGACCGCCCGGATGGGCGGTAGGCCGAGTCCGGCATCACGCGCAACCGTGATGACTTGGGCGCGGTCATCTGCGTCGAGCTTGGTGAGGATGTTCGACACGTAGTTGCGGACCGAGCGTTCGCTGAGAAGGAGCGCGGCGGCGATCTCCCCGTTTCGGCGCTCACGGGCGAGGAGTTCGAGGCCATCGCGGTAGACGGGATGATCGTCCACGAGCAGCACCCGAAGCGAACCACCACACCCAATCGGCGTCCGGCCAGGCCACCAGCCTGGACGACGACTTCATCGACCGCTTCGGGATCGTCGGACCGCCCGCTCACTGCATCGAGCGGCTGCACGGCTTGGCGTCGCTCGGGATCGACCGGTTCATCGTGGTCGGCGCCTCGATCGATGCCGACCGAGCCGAGGCCGAGCGTTCGCGAACGGCGATGGTGGCCGAGGTGCTCCCCGCGCTCCAGGCCGCGTGAACGCCGGCTCCGGCGGAGGACGACGGCGCTCGTGGCGCCCGGAGCGGCTCAGCGCGTCGGCACGACGACGATCTTGGCCCGTGCGTGACCTGAGCCGATCTCGGCGAGGGCGTCGGCCACGCCGTCGAGACCGATCACGCGATCGATCTGGGGGACGAGCCGGCCCGACGCAAGGAGCTCGCCGAGGTACGTCAGGTCGTCGTCGTTCGGTGCCGTGGTGAAGTTGTGGAAGGAGGCGTCGGCGCGCACGAACGCCATCCGGGCGCGCAGGAGGTAGGGCAGTGGGTCGACCCACCGGTTGGCCTTCGGGCCGCTGATCGCCACGTATCGCCCACCAGAGCGCATGACGCCGCGGACCTCGCGTGGGTGCCGGTTGCCGACGTTGTCGAGCATGACGTCGAAGCGCGCCCCACCGGCGAGGAAGTCCGCACTGGTGTAGTCGATCACTTCGTCGGCGCCCAGCGCGCGCACCATCTCGACGTTGCGGGTGCTGCACACGGCCGTCACCTCGCCACCGAGTGCCGTGGCGATCTGGACCGCCATCGTGCCCACCCCGCCGGCCGCGCCGTTGATCAGCACACGGTCACCCGGCTGGAGGGCGCCGTGGGTGCGGAGACCCTGCAGGGCGGTCAGCCCGGCGACTGGTGTGGCGGCAGCGGATTCGAAGGTCACGCCGTCCGGGATCTTCGCGACGTTGCCTTCCTTCACGGTGAGGTACTGACCACAACCGCCGCCGGGGCCCTCACCGAACACGGCATCGCCGACACGGAACCTGGTGACGCCGGCACCGACTCCGACGACCACGCCGGCGAGGTCCGCGCCGCGCACGATCCGCTTGGGCCTCCGCAGACCGGACATCAGGCGCATGAAGTACGGCGTCCCGGTGAGGAAGTGCCAATCGAGCGCGTTCAGCGAGGACGCCCGCACCTCGACCAGCAGCTCGCCGTCGGTGGGCGTCGGGACCGAGAGCTCCTCCGGCGCCAACACGTCCGGGCCGCCGTAGGTGCGTGCCGTGAGCGCCGTCATCGTGGTCGGGACCGGCTCCGCGCCGGCGGGCTGTGGTGTGTGATCGGGGGTCGTGTGGGGAGGCATCGGGATCTCCGGGCTGGTGTGGACGTACACTGTACGTTGTAGCGCGTACAGTGTACGTTGTCAACCGTGACCACCGCGACCAGCGACCGTGCACCCCTCGATCGCGATGCGATCATCGCCGGCGGGATCGCCTTCGCCGACGAGCGCGGCGTCGACGGCCTGTCGATGCGCAAGCTCGCCGCCGCGCTCGGCTACGAGGTGATGTCGCTGTACAACCACGTCGCCGGCAAGGTCGAGGTGCTGACGATGATGGTCGACGCCGTGGCCGCCGAGATCCCCGACCCCGACCCCGCTGTCGAACCACTCGCCGCCGTGCGCGCCCTCGCCGTCGACACGCGGGCGGCGCTGGTCCGGCATCCGTGGGCCGCGTCGCTGTGGCTGCGCCAGCTCCCCGGCCCGGCCCGCGTTCGGCACATGGAGAACCACCTTGCGGCTCTCGCGGCCACCGACCTGTCGCCCCGGGTGGCGCACCTGGCGTTCCACGCCGTCAACAACCACGTGATCGGCTACACCCTCCAGGAACAGGCGATGGCCTACGTCATGACGACCGGCAGCGACGCCCAGGATGTTGCCCGCTCGTTCATGACGGGCCTTTCCGAGGACGAGTCCCCGCACACCATCACCCACATCCGCCAGCACCTCGATGGCGACACGGCGAGCAGCTTCGAGTTGGTGCTCGACCTCATCCTGGACGGTCTCGCCCGGCTGGACTGACCCACATCGGGCGGCGGCGGCTGCCCGATCACCTTTCCACTGGCGGCAGCAACCGTCGCAGCATCTCCGCACCGCGCCGACCCGTCATGTCGGGCTCGTCGATCCGCTCCCATGCCTCTGCGACCGTGAAGAGGTTGCGCTCGAGGCAGTCGTACAGCGTGTCGAGCAGGTCCAGTTGGGTCATGTCGGGCGCACAGTCGATGACCGTCCGCAAAGCCGTGGTGCAGCGAACGCCTCGAACCACGGTGATGTCGGTCTCGGGCACGTCGTCGCGTCGGATGATGACCTCCTGGTCGCCCATCGTCGTTCGCTCCATGAGCAGCCCGTTCCCGTCGACGCCGAGCGGTTCGAGGCTCACCTCCCAGTCGTCCTCCCATTCGTCCTCCCAGTCGCACAGCGCCATCACCCGACCTCCTGCGTGGAGCCGACGGCCGGCGTGGCCGCGATGGATCGACAGGGACGAACGGCTTTCGACATGGGTCGCCTCCGTGCATGAGGAGCTTCGGTGCCGCACCGCATGGGCGGGCTCCGTTCATGGAAGCGAGCGCTTCGATCCGTCGGAGACCACGGTCGTGGCCCGACGCGGGAGAACATATCGGGCATCCACGACATGCGGACAACGGGCCGTTTCGCCGTGCGACTTCGGCTGTCGGGCTCACCTCCGCTACGACTACAGGGGTGACCGAGCACGACCATCATGCCCCGAGGCCTGTCCGTGAGGAACGGCAGCCGCCGCGGGAGGGGGTGGAGGAGGTGGCGCCCGGCATCCTGCGGCTGCAGCTGCCGATCTCGCTGCCGGGCCTCGGCCACGTGAACTGCTACGCCATGGAGGACGCTCGGGGCCTTGCGCTGGTCGATCCGGGGTTGCCCGGACCGACGACGTTTCGCACGCTGCAGCGGATCATGAAGGCGGGCGGCCTGCCGATCGAGCGTGTGCACTCGGTGGTCGTCACCCATTCCCACCCCGATCATTTCGGGCAGGCAGGCCAGTTCCGCAAGCGCTACGGGGCCGACGTGATCACGCACCGCACGTTCCGCACGTTCCTCGACCCGGACGCCGAGGATCAAGAGCGCGCCGACGAGCTGGAGGTGACCGACGGGTCGGCGAAGGCACAGATCGAGTCGCTCCAGGGCCGGACGCTGTCGGAAGGACCACTCGCCAAGCACACACCCTGGGGTGGTGATCCGTACTCGATGCCGCGCTCCCGACGCCTGCGGTACTGGGCGATGCGCAAGGCGGCAGGTCGCTTCGTGGGGACGCCGAGCCCCACTCGCCGGGTGGAGGACGCCCAGGTGATCGAGCTCGGTGGTCGCGAATGGGTCGCGGTCCACACCCCCGGTCACACGATCGACCATCTCTGCTTGTACGACCCGGCCGGGGGAGTGATGATCAGCGGCGACCACGTCCTGCCCACGATCACCCCGCACATCTCGGGGCTGGGCACCACCGTCGATCCGCTGAAGGACTTCTTCGACAGCCTGGAACGGATGAAGACGTTCGACGGGGTGCGGACGGTGCTGCCCGCGCACGGCCTCGAGTTCGCCGACCTCGCTGGTCGGGCGACCGCGATCGAGCGTCACCACCACGAGCGTCTCGACAAGCTGCGAGCGGCAAGCGGTGAACTCGGCAGCGGCACCGTGCACGAGTACATGCAGGTGTTGTTCCAGGAGCGGTCGTGGGGCTCGATGGCCGAGAGCGAGACCTACGCCCATCTCGAGCACCTGCGCCTCTGCGGCGAGGCCACGGTCGACGAGAGTGGCGACCAGCTCCGCTACCGCTTCGACTGAACGACGGTCCAGCCGCCCCGAGGCTGGACGGGCTTCGCGTTCGGAGAGGTCGACTCGTTGTCAAAGGATCTGGTGTCGGCGGTGCGCTCGTACACCGTCGTCGACCCGGTGTTCGGCGTGGTCACGTTCGTCGGCGTCCTTCGAACCGACGACGACCCAACCGCCGGCAGCATCGCCGCCGAGATCGAACAGGGCACGGGTCGAGCATCGATCGTGGCGAGCACATCCGTGCAGCCGGGTCGAAGCGTGCTGCGCGAGGATGCCGGGATGGACGATCGAGCGCATCTCGAGGTCGCCAAGGCGCACGCCCGTGAGGGTCGGGCCGAGGGTGGCATCCCCATCGGCGCCGCGCTGGTGGCGAACGACGGCACCGTGCTCGGCGCCGGGCACAACCGGCGCGTCCAGATGGGGTCCGCGATCCGCCATGGCGAGACCGACGCACTGGAGCGTGCCGGTCGCCTGCCCGCCGAGGTGTACGCGGCCTCGACGATGTACACCACGCTCTCGCCGTGCTCGATGTGCACCGGAGCGATCCTCCTCTACGGCATCCCGCGCGTGGTGATCGGCGAGCACCGCACGTTCATGGGCGAGGAGGAGCTGCTCATCTCTCGCGGTGTCGAGGTGGTGGTGCTCGACGATCCGGAGTGCGTGGCGATGATGGACGAGTTCATCGTGGCCGAGCCGGCGCTGTGGAACGAAGACATCGGTGAACCCACCACCGACTGATCACCGGACGTCTCGCGTCGTGCAGTTGGTCAGGCCGGGGCTTCAGGTCTCGGCGAGCAGGATCGCTTCGCCCGCGGCGCACGACCGCGTCCGCCGTTCGCAGTCGCGGGTCGTGCGACGGGTGACTTCGACCTGCTCGCCGCGCTCGGCCGTCAGGATCCGCCCCACGAGCTGAGTCCGGGTGAGCTGGCCCATTCCATGCTGATCATCACCGGGGCCACCACGAAACGAATCGATCGTCTCGAAGCGCAGGCGCTCGTGGGCCGGAGAGCGTCGACCACCGACTAGCGCGGTCGCATCGTCGTGCTCACGGGTGCCGGCCGTGCGCTCGTCGACGAGTTGATGCCTGTACACCTGGACAACGAAGCGTCGATCCTCGAAGCACTCAGTCCCGCTCAGGGGGCCGACCTCGCACGACTCCCTCGCGATCCTGCTGGCCTCCCTCGAACCAGACTGATGTGACTCCCGTGGTGCTGTCGACGGGATGCCCTCGTCGCAGGAACTGGAACCTACGTCTCGGGTCGTGTTCGCAGGTGCGGAAGCACGGTCCTGCCGACTCGCTCGGCCTCGTCGTCGAGCGGGTAACCGGAGAGGATGAACGCGTCGATGCCGAGGGCCTGATATGCGCGGATCTTGGCCACGACCTGCGCGGTGCTGCCCGTGATCGCTGCACCCACGCCGCTTCGGGCGACCCCGATGCCGGTCCACAGTGCCTCCTCGGCGAAGCCGTCATCGGCGGCCGATGCGCGCAGGGCGTCCTGGCGACGTACCCCTTCGGACATGTGGTCATGGGCGGCTTCCTTGAGTCGCCGGCCGATCGCGGGCTCCAGCTCGCTGATCAGCTCCGCAGCAGCGCCGCGCGCCTCGGCCTCGGTCTCGCGTGCGATCACGTGCGTACGCAGTCCGAAGCGCAGGGTCCGGCCGTATGCCGCGGCACGTTCGCGCATCTCCAAGACGAGTTGTCCGACTGCATCGACGCCCTCGATCCACATCAGGTAGCAGTCGGCGTGCTGGGCGGCGGTGTCGCGGGCGGCCTCCGACGTGCCGCCGAAGTACATGGGCGGCGGCGTGCGGGTGCGCGTCGGTGCGGTCGACAACCCGTCGTACCGCCAGAACTCGCCGTCGTGGCTGACCGAATCCTCCGACCAGAATGATCGGAGCAGCGACATCGCCTCCGCGGTGCGCCGATAGCGCTCTGCTGACCCCAGCGTTTCGCCGGCCATCTCGCTGGAGATGATGTTGATCGTCAAACGGCCGTCGAGCATGTGCTGCAAGTTCTTCGCGGCGCGTGCGAACATCGGCGGATCGAACTCGCCGACGCGCACCGCGGGGAGCAACCGGATCCGGGTCAACGAGGACGTCATTGCGGAGGCGAGCGTCCAGGGGTCCAGGCCCGGTACGAACGAGCTGGGGATCAACACGTTGTCGAACCCGGCATGCTCGGCGCGGGTGATGACCTCTCGGTTGTAGGCGAACGTCGCTCGTCGATTCGGGTCATCGACTCCGAGGCGGGCAGTTTCTCCCACGCAACTGGGTGCGAACCAGGCGAGCTCCAACGGTGTCACGCGCCGAAGTCTCGCGCGGCGCGCACAACTCGATGACGCCGGGGACACTCCGAGCCAGCGGCCGCGGCGTTCTCAGCGGCGGCTGCGTCCGGCGAGGGCGGCGACGACCATGCCGGCCAGTGCCGCGCCGACGACCACCACCCACACGGGTGCTTGAGCCTCTCCGACGACATAGCCGATTCGGACCTTGCTGCGGTTGTCGAACCCGACGAGGACCAGCGCGACCACGACCGCGACGGCGACCAAGAACCGCACGATCCTCGCGGCGTCGCGCCGATGAACCGCACCCGCGTTCTCCACAACAGCATCGTGAGCCATTTCGTTACCTCCAGTGTCGAACGGGTACCCCTGTCGAACGACATCCAAACGGAGCCCGTCGACCACGCGCGTGCACAGGTTTGGGCGCGGCCCGCAGGTGGGTACTGTCCACCATGCCCATGAGTACTGAGCATTCGTCGACGTCACCCGAGTTCACCTCCCGTCAGATCCAGGCGGCGTGGGCGGTCCACGCCTTCACCGCGCTGGGCGTCATCGTCGGCTATGCGGGGCTCAACTCGGTCATCGAGGGCGACGCCCGGGGAGCGATCCTGTGGCTCGTGGCCGCGCTGGTCCTCGACGGCGTCGACGGCCCGCTGGCACGGAAGCTGGATGTGCGGAACCGTATCCCCACACTCGACGGCAACTCCCTCGACCTGATCATCGACTACTTCACCTGCACCATCGTCCCGGTGGCGTTCCTCTACCGCTTCGACTTCCTCCCCGACAACACCGTCGGTCCGGTCGGTTTCGCGATGCTCTTCGTCGGCGCGCTGTGGATGGCACGCACCGATCAGGAGACCGAAGACGGTTGGTTCAACGGCTTCCCGGCCGAGTTCAACATGATCATCCCCACGCTGTTCCTCATTGATGCCAACCAATGGATCAACCTCGTCATCTGTGTCGTCTTCTGCGTGCTCACGCTGTCGCGAGTGCAGTTCGCCCACCCCGTGTCGGTGCGGGAGAACCGCCACATCTCGCTCCCGATGATGGTGCTGTGGCTCGCGGCGATGGTCACCCTGGCGATCGCCGAGCACGACATCCCCGCGGTCCGCGTCGTGCTGATCCTCGCCCCGATGTGGACCGTCGTCCAGGTCATCCACCGGTTCGCCGCCCACCCCGACCGGGTTCATCCGTTCTGGCGGCGCCTGGTCTGACCGCAAAGGTTCGGCACCGTCGGTGACCGCGACCGCGGCGGGGGTACGCGCAGGTAGCGTCACCACCGGTGGGAACGGGAGTCCACGGATCCGGCGACGCGGCAGCGCCTCGACGCCTCGCGGGTCTCGACGGTCTGCGCGCCCTTGCAGTGGCCTTGGTCGTCGTCCACAACTACCGTCACAAGGTCGACGGTCGCCTGAGCAGCCTCCGCGGCGGCTACATCGGCGTCACCCTGTTCTTCGTCCTGAGCGGCTTCCTCATCACCTCGCTGCTGCTGGTCGAGCACGACACGACGGGCAAGGTCCGCATCGGCTCGTTCTACCTTCGCCGTGCGTTCCGGCTCCTGCCGGCCCTGATGCTGACGCTCGCCTTCCTGCTGGTGCTCGGGGCATGGACCGGCGAGCAGTGGCGTCCCCAGCTGATACACACCGGCAGCGTCGTCGGCTACTTCTTCAACTGGTGGCACGGCGCCGGGCCGATTCCGGAGGGCTGGGGCCCGCTCTGGTCGCTGTCGGTCGAGGAGCAGTTCTACATGGTGTGGCCATTGCTCCTCGTGGCGATGTTGGCCCTGGTCGGTCGACGTGCACAGGGTCGCCGGCGCGACGACATCATCGCCACGATCGCTGCTGTGACTGCGATCGCGTTGGCGCTGTGGCGCACCGTCGCATGGGCGAACGGCTCGAGCGAGGTGCCGCTCTACGTACAGACCCACTTCCGGGCTGACGCGCTGCTGATCGGCGCCGTGATGGCGCTCGTGCTGCACCGCCGGCCCGAGGTACTGCAATCGGCCAGGCGCTTCGGGTATCTGTTCCTCCCGGCCACGGGTGTGTTCGTGGCCGCCGCCGTGTTCGGCAGTCGCGCCGACCCGGCCGATCGTCCCGGTTGGATGCTCGGGCCCGGGATGACCTTCGTTGCACTGGTCGCTGCCCTGATGACGCTGCTGGCCATCACGGCCCCCGCTGAATCGCTCGGCCGGCGGGTGCTCGACCTGAGACCCGTCGTGTGGCTCGGCACCCGCTCCTACGCGGTCTACCTCCTGCACGGACCAATGGCGGCGGCGGTCAGCCACGCGGTCGGTCATGGCGGAGCGACAGTGGCGGCGATCTCCCTCGTGCTCACGCTGGTGACCGCCGAGCTGAGCTTCAGGCTCCTCGAGCAGCCTGTGCTGCGCCGCCTGCCCGCGTGGGCGAAGCGGACCACGCCGGCACTGGAGCCGGTGGTGGCCGACCAGCCGGTCTGAGTCCACGCGCACCGCCCCGAGGCGCCGGGAACCGGTCCGAGACGGGACTCGGAAGGCCGCCGCCCCTTCAGCCGTGCGGCCTCCGCAACACCGCTACACTGCGCCGATGAATCAGCGCTCGGTGATCGCCGAGGGGTATGCGATCACCGAACTGCTCGGTCGGGGTGGCTCGTCGTCGGTCTATCGCGCCCATCAAGAAGCCTTCGATCGCGACGTCGCCGTCAAGGTGCTGGAGGTCGACCCTCGAGACGAAGATGTCCGACGTCGATTCGTGCGCGAGTGCTCGGCCGCAGGGCGCGTGTCCGCCCATCCGAACATCGTGACCATCCTCGACTCCGGAGTCACACAGGACGGTCGCCCCTTTCTCGCCACCGAGTTGTGTCCCGGCGGATCGCTCGCCGAGCGCATCCGATCCGGCGGACCCATGCCGGTCGCCGAGGTGCTCCGCATCGGCGTGAAGTTGAGCGGCGCCGCCGCGACCGCGCACACGGCCGGGATCCTGCACCGGGACGTGAAGCCCGACAACGTGCTGATCACCGCGTTCGGTGAACCGGCGTTGACCGACTTCGGGATCTCGACCGTGGGTGGGCAAGCCCCTTCCACGACCACGCGAGGGTCCTACACGCTGCACCACGCGCCACCCGAGACCTTGTCGGGTGGCCAGATCACCGCGGCGGCCGACATCTACGGCCTGTGCTCGACACTGCACCATCTGCTCGCCGGTCACCCGCCGTTCGGAGCCGAGACCGGGGTCCCATTGGCCACCATCGTGCAACGGGTGATGCATGAATCGCCTCCGCCGATCAGCCGATCGGATGTCTCTGGCGCACTTCAGGAGATCCTGAGCAAGGGGATGGCCAAGGATCCGACACAGCGGTTCGCGTCCGCGGAGGCACTCGGCGCTGCGCTGCAGTCTGTTCAGCGAGCGCTCGGAGAACCGGTCACCGAGATGGTGGTGCTCTCCACCTCGCCGGTCGATCCGACGATCCCACCTCCGCCGCCCTCGCCGTCGAGTCCTGCTCCGGTCACCGACGCCACGGTGGCGCGACAGCCGATCGTCGCCGGTGCCGCCGGTGCCGCAGGTGCGGCCGGTGTAGCCGGTGCGGCCGCCTCGGGCCTTGCAAGTCCACCACCCCCGCCCGGCCCCCCGGCCGGCCGGGCGAACATGGCCGCTCCTCCTCCTCCACCTCCCTCCGCAGGTGCGGCGGCGAGTGTGACTGACTCGACGATCGTCGGAGGTGTTCGCGCGCTGCCCACATCGGAAGTCGAGGTGACACCCACCGCGAACGACACCGGCCACAAGCGTCGGGCGGCGGTGCTGGCGCTCGCGCTCGTCGCCCTGGTTGCCGTCGGCACCGTCGCCTACCTGGCGAACCGCAAGGACTCATCCGCCTCGACGACCAGCCCGGCGACGTCCACGACCGGCGCGCTGTCGACGACGACCACCGGTGCGACGACCACCACGACGACCACCGTCGAAGGAACCTCGACCACCGCAGTGGCGGCCACGACATTGCCTTCGGTGCCCGCCACGACCGCGCCGGCCGTCGCCCCTCCGCCGGTGCAGACATCGAAGGCGACCGCACCGCCGACGACACCCAAGCCGGCGACCACCGTGGCCGTCCTCGGCGTCACGTCGATCTCCTCGAACCCTGCAACTGCGCCGTGCGGCGGCACCCCCACCACCGAAGTCACCCTCACGTGGAAAACCACGCAGGCGGCATCGGTGACCATCGGTATCGACAGCCCGGGCGCGTATCAAGAGGGCCTGCCCCCCAACGGATCGCTCACCCTGCCGTACACCGGATGTTCGAACGGCAACAACAAGGTGACCTACTACGTGATCGCCAAGGGCTTCAACGGCGTTGACGCGATCACCAAGACGATCGTCGTCAGCGCCGGGCCGTGACCGCGCGCTCCCCATCGGTCCGGCGCACGCGACTCGCTGAGGATCTCCCGGCGTTCGCCGTCGCCTCGTCCCGGAACGACACACCATCCCGGAACGACACACCAGAACCGAAGGATTGATCGTGGAGCTCGTGGTCTCTGTTCGCGTCGGCCCGACCGTGGCCGGGGGACCGTCGGTGCCGACGGATGTCGCGATCGTCGTCGATGGCGAAGCCACCCGTGACGAGTTGGCGCGAGCCATCGCACGCTGCGTTCCCGGCCCGGGCGACGGAGCGCTGCGGGTGGTGCGCACCGGCGCCCTCATTCGCGGCGCCGCGCCCGTCGCCGAGCTCGACCTCCGGTGGGGCGACCTCACCGAGTACGTCGCCCAGCCGTCGGCGGCCATGGCCCCGCCCACATCGACGGTGCAGTACGTGCTGCACGTCGTTGGCGGCCCATCCGCTGGTGTGGCATTCCCACTCGTCCCCGGCTCGTACGTGGTCGGGCGCGACGCCACGGCCGACATCACGCTCCACGATCCAGAGATGTCGCGGCGGCACATCCATCTCGGCGTGGGCGAGGGCGAGGTCGCGGTGAGCGACCTCGGCTCGACCAACGGAACCATCGTCGACGGCCGACCCCTGTCGGACACCCACACCCTTCGCGCCGGCCAGGTGATCGCCGTCGGTCGCAGTCTGCTGACCGTGGTCACCTCCGAAGCCGCGGTGCGTACCACTGCGATCACCGCCGATGGCGCCACGCTGGCTTTCAACCGACCACCTCGCGTCACCCGTCCACCGGTCAGCGAGACGATCGTCTTCCCCAGCCCACCCGTGCAGCCTCCGAAGCGCAAGATGCCGCTGACCGCTGCGGTGGTGCCGATCGCCACCGGTGCCGTGATGTCGTTGTTCCTCGGGCCGGTGATGTTGTTGTTCGCCTTCATGGGTCCGGTGATGGTGGGAGCCACCCTCATCGAGGACCGCCGCTCGGGTCGACGGAGCTATGCCGGAGACCTGAAGCGTTTCCGAGAGGACGCCGCATCGCTCGATGACCGGGTCAAGGAGGTTCACGAGCGTCTCGTCCACGCTCGGCGCGCCGAAGCCCCCGATCCGGCCGATCTCCTCGATCGCGTTCGCCGTCAAGCATCCAGTGTGTGGGAGCGACGCCTGCGCGACAGCGATGCTCTCGTACTTCGCTTGGGCACCGCGCACCTGCCGAGTCGCCTGCACATCGATGTGAGGACCTCGCAGGACCCGGGGGTCGCTCCGCCGGAGGACATCGCCGCGCTCCATGCGCTCGAGGAATCCGTCGCCCTCGATCCGGATGTGCCGGTCGACGTCGACCTGCGCTCGATGGGCGTCGTGGGCATCGCCGGCGAGCAGGGTGAGCGTGAGGCATTGCTGCGATGGCTGGTGCTGCAGGCCGCCATCCTGCACTCGCCTCGTGAGGTCGGGATCGTGGCGCTCGTGCCGGAGAGTTCCCTCGACGCCTGGCGATGGGTGCACTGGCTCCCGCACACCGAGACGTTGGTCGCCGGCCTTCCGGATGCCCGAACGGTCGCGGCCCGCCCGGACGAAGTGCGGGCGCTGTTCGGGGCGATCGACGATCTCATCACCAGCCGGCGCATCCAGGCCGAGCGCCGCCCGGGGTCCAACGACGACGGATACACCCCGACGGTGTTCGTGGTGATCCCCGGCGACATCCCGGTGCCACGGCCCGCGCTGGCGCGAGTCCTCGCCGACGGGCCGGCCTTCGGCGTCGTGTTCGTGGTCGGGGCACCCAGCGTCGAACACCTCCCCGGAGAGTGTCGGGCGATCATGCGGGTCGCGATTCCGGGAGGCTCCGGAGCCGACGTCACCGTGACCGCTTCAGGTGACACCGTGCAAGCGGTGCTGCCCGACGGGGTGCCGCTCGACCGTGCGGTGGAGACCGCTCGGTTGCTCGCGCCGGTGCGAGATGTCAGCGCGGCCTCCGCCACTGGCGAACTGCCTCGGCGGGTGCTCCTGCTCGATCTGCTCGACATGAACGAACCGTCCGCGGTGAGCGTGCAGCAGCGCTGGAGGTCGATGGGCCGACGAGGCGGCGATCTCGGCGCACCGATCGGGATCGGGAGCGCCGGTCCTGTCTCCATCGACCTGCGTCGCGATGGTCCCCACGCCCTCGCGGCGGGCACCACGGGATCGGGGAAGAGCGAGTTCCTCCAGAGCCTCGTCGCCTCGCTCGCCGCCACCTATCCGGCGAACGTTCTCACCTTCGTGCTCATCGACTACAAGGGTGGCGCGGCGTTCAAGGATTGCGTGGCCCTGCCCCACACCGTCGGCTTCTTCACCGACCTCGACGCCCATCTGGCCGAGCGTGCGCTGGTGTCGCTCAACGCAGAGTTGCGACGCCGGGAGGAGATCCTGCGCGAGCACGGGGCAAAGGACCTCATCGACTTGGAACGCCGGCTGCCACAGCACGCGCCCGCCAACCTGTTCCTCGTGTTCGACGAGTTCGCCTTCCTCAAGAAGGAAGTTCCGGCCTTCGTCGCGGGCGTCATCGACATCGCGCAACGAGGCCGGTCGCTCGGGGTGCACCTGATGCTCGCGACGCAACGTCCCAGTGGCGTGGTCGACGACAACATCCGCGCCAACACCAACCTGCGCATCGCCCTGCGCATCGCTGACGAGAGCGACTCCAACGACGTCATCGACCGACCCGACGCCGCTCGCATCTCCAAGTCACTCCCCGGCCGGGTGTACATCCGCTCCGGACAAGACGTGCAGCAGGTCCAGAGCGCCTACGCCAACGCCCGATCGAGCCATGGCCCGACTCGCACCGAGACGACCGCGGAGCTGTACGAACTGTCCTGCGGCCTGGTCGATCGAACCAGACCGAAGGCCGACAACGGCGACGGCCAGGATGACTGGCCGACCGATCTTCAGCGTCTGGTCGAGGCGATCGTCGATGCTGACCGCCTCGACGGGATCCCGGCCCAGCCCCACCCATGGCTCGATCCGCTCCCGGATCTCCTCGATCTCGCTGCGCTCCGACCGCCGCCGTCGCGAGGCCAGGCAACGACCGAGCTCCGAGCCCTCGTCGGATTGGTGGATCTCCCCGACCGTCAGGCGCAGGACGGCTGGGCCGTCGACCTCGGTGCCATGGGACATCTCCTCGTCTACGGGGCGAGTGGTGCCGGCAAGACGACTGCACTCCGCAGTCTCGTGGTCGCGCTCGCGTCGAGTTTGGCGCCGACCGATCTGCACGTCTACGGACTGGACTTCGCGAGCCGAGGACTGATCCCCCTGACCGTCCTGCCTCATTGCGGTGGCATCGTCACCGCCGATGACCCTGAGCGCGTCGAGCGTCTGGTGACCCTGCTCGAACGCATTGTCCGTGAGCGTCGGGTCCTCATCGGTGATGCGGGTGCGTCGTCGCTGTCCGAGTTCCGGTCCGGAGGGCATCGCCTGCCGTACGTGGTCGTCCTGATCGATGGGTACGGCGCGCTATACAGCACCTACCTCAGCGTCGATCACGGTGAGCTGCTCGACCGCATCGGCCGACTCGTGGCAGAAGGTCGCAGCGTCGGATTGCACCTGGTGATCACGGCCGATCGACGTGGTGCCATCCCCACCGCGCTGTCGTCGGTGGTTCCCGGGCGCCTGGTGCTCCGAATGGGTGATGCCGATGAATACGCATCGCTCGGCCTTCCCACGGCACTCGGCAACTCCACCATCCCTGCCGGGCGCGGCTTCGTGGACGGTGGCCGCGAGGTGCAGCTCGCGGTACTGGGTGGCGACGCATCCGGCGCTGGGTTCAACGCGGCCGTCACTGCGCGCGCAGCCGAGATACGTACCGGTCTCCCTCCGTTCGAGCCCGGACTGCCGATCCCCGTCCAGGCCTTCAGCGAGTCGATCACCGTCGCCGACCTGACGGCCGCCGGAGCTCGGGCCCCGGCCGACACGTTGGCCGTCCCATTCGGCATCAGTGGAGCCAGCGATGGCGTCGCGGTCGTCGACTTCAGCGATGTCGGGACGTTCGCGGTGTTCGGACCGGACCGCTCCGGGCGCACCAACGCGCTCGCCGTACTCGCGGACGGACTGCTGTCGGCGAACCCAGGGATCGACGCATATCTGCTCGCGCCGCGACGTACACGCCTGACGGCAATGTCGGGGTGGACCGAGACCGCCTCCGGTACCGACGCGTGCGACGAGTTGGCCCGACGCTTGGCCGAGATGGCGACGACACGCCAGGGTGACGGCGCGGCGCCGTGGCTGGTGATGATCGACGATGGCGACGAGCTCGCCGACACCGGTGGCACCCAGGCACTCGCCGCGCTGCTGCGCCGGGGACGGGACTGCGGACTGATCCTCGTCGCCGCAGCGCAGACCCATACCGTTCACCGGTCGTTCGGCGGTTGGCTCACCGACCTCCGCAAGGCCAAGCACGCCATGATGCTCACCCCCGATCTGGAGCTCGACGGTGAGCTCGTCGGCGCTCGTCTCCCCAAGAAGTCGAGCCGTCGATTCCCGACGGGACGCGGCTACCTGGTGCGACGCGGCGAGGTCGACTACGTCCAAGTCGCATTGTCGTCGCACTGAGGCGCCGACAACCGAGGCGTCAGGCGATCGCCAAGGTGTCGAAGATCGCTCGGAACACGCCGCCGTAGTGCTCGGCGTAGCCCGCCGGTGCGGTGCCGTGCATCTGCACCAGATGGCTGATGCGATCATTCGAGGACTTCACGAGCAAGACCGCCTCCACCTGGAAGAGGGGGAACGGTGAGCCCGCCGGCTCGAGCAGCCAGACGCTCAACCGCGCTTCACGTTGGGCCAGCGTCGACGTCGACGTCTGCTGCAGTTGCCCGGCCATGTCGGCGATGGTGCGTGCGTGCATGTCGTCGACGAGACCGTTCAAGCCGAGCGTGTCGTCGACAAGACGCGTCGTGACGACGACCATGTTGACCTGAAAGCCCTCTGGTGATTCGCCGTCGCGTGCGGCGATGAGTGCGTTGGCGAGGAACACGGGTTCCCAGCCGTCGGGGCATCGAAGCGACAGTGAGGGCGGAGCCGGAAACGTGGGTCCCGGGAATGACAGATCCATGGGATCCCCTTCAGCGAACGGGTGGGTAGTACGGCTGGTCGTCGGGCTTGGTGAACATCAGCGTTCCGTCGGCGAGCGATCCTTGCGGTGACGGTGGAGGGTTGTGCGCGAACTCGCCGACGAACTGCTGCGGGGGCGGTGGCGGTGGCGGAGGCGGTGGGGGACCATCGAAGGCGTGGCCGATCGAGCCGATCGGGTCGGCCATGAAGTTCACCACTCCGCTGGCCATGTCGCCCAAGTCGCTGAATGCGGAGCCGATGGCTCCGCCCGGGTCGTCGAAGAAGTCGCCGATGCCGTCCATGATGCCCGAGGGCGAGAAGCTCACGTCGAGGCTGAATCCGACGCCGATGCCCAATGCGGCGCCGATGTCGACACTGAATCCGACCTTGTCCCAGGTCGCGCTGCCGTCGACGCTGGCCTCGACCCCGAGACCGACCCCGACTCGCCCGCCGACGCCGACGTTCGCTCCGCCCGGGCCGCTGGCCCCCGCAGCAACTCCGGCGGTTGCACCCTCGTAGGCACCCGCGTTGGCCCCGCCGGAGATTCCGTCGGTGCCGATGGAACCCTGAGCGCCGGCGTGGGCGCGCGCCGCGGCCTCCGCGTCGCCTGCCACGAACGCCGAGCCGGGACCGGCGTCGACGTTGGCCTGTGCGTTCGCGCCCGCCGACATCTCGGCGCTCACCGACCCACTGCCGCTGAGGTTGCCGTCCTTGGCCTGGACGTTGCCCTCGACCTGGGCGCTCTCCCCGGCGTGGACGCTGCCGCTCCCGCCGATCCGCGCGCCAGGCCCGTAGAGGTATCCGCTGGCCCACGCCGAGACTCCGGCATCGACGCTGCCGCCCGCCGATGCGGAGCCGTCGCCCGAGTTCGCGTGAGTCTCGGCATTCGAATGGGCCTCGTAACCGGCCGTGCCGCCACCACCGAACGTTCCGTTCCCGAACGTACCGCTGGTGCTGTCACCGGTGGAGTTGTTGTCGTGCCACTGTGAGGTCGTGAACCCCCCCGACGGATTGACGTCTCCGCCTGGACTCGCCCATGCGATGTTCCATGGTGCAGGTGTCTCGGCCACGTCTGCAGCGGAGACCCCGCCGGTCCCACGTAGGATCGCGGCGAGCCCTGTGGCACCGATGGCCGAAGTTCCCGCGAGGCCGGCGGCGAACGCCGCGTCAGCACCGACCGCGCCCTCGCTCGCTTCGAGCGCCGAGACCTCTGCGAGGAGCGCCTGACGATCCTGGACGAGCACCGCTCCCAACTGTCCGACGTCGGCGACGAGCCGCATCGCAGTGCTGGAGCGAGGGTCGGCACCCAGGAGCCCGGCGACCCGAACGAGATCGAGGCGGACGTCGGCCAGTTGATCGAGCGCTCCGGCCGTGAACTGCCCGAGGCGCCGGATCTCGTCGGTGTCGATGACGATCTTGGTCGCGGTCATTTCGAGTTGTCGATGACGGACTGAGACGCCTGCTGCTCCACGAACAGGACCGACGACGACATCGACAAGCTGTTGGCCAGGTCGGCCATGAGGCTCTGCAGGGCGAATATCTCCAATCCTCGGGACTCGACGGCGCTGCGGTAACGGTCGGCCTTTGCGCATCGCCATCGAGCCACTTCCGCGTTGTTCTTGAGCACGCTGCGGACTCGTTCGAGGTCGTCGGCCCTGGCCCGGAGGAGCTGAGCCGCTGCCGCCAGTTCGAGATAGTCGGCCATGGCGATGCTAGGACCCGGCCTTCATCAGCGCCTCACGCCGGCGAGCGACCTCGGCGCCCGCCTCGCCCATCTGCTGCTGGAGCTTCTGCAGCATGGGCTCGAACTCGCTCTGCCACGCCTCCCGAAATCGCGAGGCGGCGGGGCCCTCCCAGTACGTGTTGCCGAGCTGGCTCCGTGTACTCGTGAGCAGATCAGCCACCTGACCGGATTGACGATCGAAGGTGGACTTGAGTGAAGCGAGCTGGTCCAGCTCGCCGCCGATGGTGGGCATCGTTCGTCTCCTCGTGAGAATCCGGAACGGCTTCCGTCCGTGACGGAGCAAACATATCAAACGTGGTGGTACGGCCGAGCGGCACGTCAAGAACTGGATGACGCCGTCGACGTTGTCCCCGAGGAGAGGGCCGCGTGTACCGCCGCAAGCAGTTCGCTGGCGTCGGTCGGAGAAACGGTCAGCATGGTCGTGATCGGATCGACCGTCCACGGACCGGGACCGCTGTCGCTGGACGCGGCGACATCTGCCGCCGATGACGCGAAGGGCGACAGGATCGACGGCAGGGCCCACCGCCCACCGGGCGCATCGAGCCAGAACAGTTCGATGCCTTCACGAATCCGCCCCACACGAATCGTCAGCCGCACGGCGACGGTTTGCTCGATCGAGGTGAGCGCCGCTGCGAACGCGTCGGCGTCGGCAGCTGCCACGCCACCATCGCGGAGTGCGGCGGCCGCTGCCGCGGCTCCGTCGGCTTCTGCGGCGTCCTTGCAGGCGTCGAGCACCGACAGCGACGCGGTGAAGCCCGGACCGCTGGGGCGGGGTCGGACGTCGAGTCCGCACCGCTCGGCCAACCGACGGAGCAGATCGGCGCTCCCGAACGGTGTGAAGCGCATCGACGTCTCGTCGCTCACGGTCTCCACCATCGCGAGCCCGTCGCCGCGCATCCGTATCCTTCGCGGGTTCCCCGGTCGGCGAGGGCCGGCGAACCGCAGGTCGATGTCGACGACCGGCCGAGCCGTGTGGCGCAGCAACTCGGCCACGGGGATCGCCACCTCGTCCTCGCTCGAGTGGACGGCACCTCGCTGACGCAACTGCGCTGTCGCCTCGGCAAGGGACGCATCGGAGTGTGCGTCGCCGGCCTCCCACGGACTCGGCAGCGCGAGCATCCCGCACAGCACCCGCAACTCAGACGGAGAGAATGCGATCGAATCTGCCTGCACAACCCCGCTCCGCTCCTCGCGACGCTCCACGCCGACGGTGCCGAACTTACCACTCAGGTGCGACGGCGAATTGTGAGAACCGACACCACGCGGGCGGACCGCTCCGGTAACTCGTGGACCGCGCCGGAGGCGATCAGGCCATGACGGCGCCGGCGTCGAGTCGACCGTCGACGATGTGCACGGTGCGATCCGCGTAGTGGGTCATGCGGGTGTCGTGGGTGACGATGATGGCGGCCGTGTCGCGGGCCTTCATCTCGGACCGGATGAGCTCCATCACCTGCTCGCCGATCTTGGTGTCGAGGGCTGAGGTGGGCTCGTCGAACAGCACCAGCTTCGGGTTGTTGAACAGCGCCCGCCCGATGGCGACGCGCTGGCGCTCCCCACCACTGAGCTGACCGGGAAGGTTCTTCACGCGATGTCCGAGTCCCAGTTCCTCGAGCAGGTCCCGAGCGCGTCCCTTGGCCGCTTTGCCCCCCTTGTTGCCGCCCAACTCATCGACCACCAACAGGTTCTCCTCGGCGGTGAGGAACGGAACCAGGTTGACCGACTGGAAGACGAACCCGACGTTCTCCCGACGGAACTCGGTGAGTTGCTTGGCGTTGTACTCCGAGATGTCGTGGCCACCGACGACCACCGTGCCCTCGGTCGGCGTCAGCAGCCCCCCGGCGATGGACAACAGCGTGGTCTTGCCCGAACCCGATGGGCCCAGCAGCGCCACGATCTCACCGTGGTCGACCTGCACCGTGGCATGGTCGAGCGCCACGATCTCGAGGTCGCCGCTGCGGTACACCTTGCGGACGTCGCGCATGTCGAGCACCGTCATTGCTGCACCTTCTTCCGATGATGAGTGGTCATGATGCGTTCCCGATCGCTGAAGCCGGATCGACCTTGGTGACCTTGCGCAGCGACACCGCGCTGCCGAGCACCGCGGCCACCAGCAGGCCGATGAAAGTGGACAGGAATCGTGCCGGCGTGAGTTGCAGGGGCACGGATGCGGGGAGTGCGGCCGCCGCGCCGATGGCCAGCAACGACCCGACGACGAACGCGATGACGGCGACGATGACCGCCTGCAGCACGACGCCCGCGAACAGTCGCCGGGTGGAGGCGCCGATGGCCTTCAGGACGCCGTACAGGCCCAGCCGCTCGAGGGTGAGCAGGCTGAAGAAGAGCCCGACGACCGCGAGGACGACGACCAGCGTGGAGTAGATGATCTGGTTGAAGGTGTCGCGCTGCTGCTTCACGCCGGGGAGGGCGAGAACGGCGTCGTCGCGCTTCAAGGTCTTGGTGGCCCCGGCGGTCGCAGTGTCGATGGACGTGATCAGGTCGCCGCTGCCCGACACCACCAACGCCTGCACGATGTCGTTGCTGACGGTGGCGTCGGGACGGTTCGCGTTCTGCACCGCCCGCCACGTCGACAGGTTCACCCACACCGAGCTCTGGAGGAGGTAGCTGGTGTCGTCGACGAAGCCGACGATCTCGATGGGGGTCTGCTGAGGGCCGACCAGGATGACGTCGCCCTTGGAGGCACCGGCGTCCTCGAGGCGGGAGTCGGCGATGCCCTGCCCGTCCGCGGGTGGCGCCGGCACACCCTTGGGCGGCGTCTCGTACCCGGCGACGGCCACGTTCGCGATCTCGGTCTCGCCCGGGATCTGCGCACCGAGGAGGACGAAGCCGATGCCGCCCACTTGTTCCACACCTCGAGCCGCCTCGACCTGGGCGCGTTCGTCGGCCGTGATGCGGCTGCGCAGGAACGAGTCGCGCGCACTCGCCGAGTAGACGATGACGTCGGCCTGCTGCGCACGGATCGCGCCGGTCGAGCCGAGGTACAGGCCGTCGAGCAGACCGCCGAGGAACATCAGCAGCGTGGCCAGAAACGCGAGCACGACAGTGGCGACGATGAACCGGCTCGGCTGCCGGCGGAGTTCGAGCACCGGAAGGTTCATACCTGCACCCCCGCACCGGTGGTGGCCGACAGCGGATCGAGCCGCAACACGCGACGGATCGCGATCGCCGAGGTGATGAGCGCGAGCACCAGCACCACAACCGTGGTGAGAAGGAAGGGTTGCACCTCGACTCGGACTCCGAGGTTCTTCACGCTCTGCAGCGCTGCGGCGTAGAGGCCGAATGCGATCACCGATCCCAGGATCATCACCGCCACCACTTGGATGAGCAGGCTCCTCACGAGCGTGCGCGACGACGCACCGATCGCACGCAGCAATGTGAGCGCCGACGCCTTCTGGAACGTGATGATGAGGAAGAAGAGTCCGGTGACGAGCGGCACCACCAGGTAGAAGAGGCCGAGGATGATGGCGAAGCTGGAGCGCACGCTGCTCACGCCGGGCGACCCGTCGACGGCTTGCTGACGGGTCAGCGCCTCCACACCGTCGACCTGCGCGTTGATCGCCGACGCCACCTTGTCGGGCGACGACCCCGGCGTCACCTTCACGGCGATGACCGACGCGAGGATGGTGGTGGCCTCCGGGTTGCGGGTGCGCTTGGCCGCTTCGAAGGTGGGAAAGTCGACGAACAGCACGGGCGACACCGAGTAGTTGATGTCGCGGGCGATGCCCACCACGGTGATCTTCACGCCGTCGGGCTGCACCTGCACCACATCGCCGATGTCGAAGCCGTCGGCGCGGTCCTTCTCGCTGGCGACCGCCTCGCCGCTCTGCTCGGCGAGTCGACCCTTGATGAGCGAGGTGGGCTCGCCCGGACGACCGAGTTCGTACCCGAACAGGACGGCGTCGCGCTCCTCGCCGCCGGCGGTGACCGTGAACGTGGCTTCGCCGAGGGGTGCCGCGTCGGCCACGCCGTCGATGGCAGCCACCTGTGCCAACTGGTCGGGCAGGATGATGGATCCTTCGAGGTTCTTGCGAGCCTGATCGTTGTACACCAGCACATCGGCCGACTGGTTCTTCAGCGCACCGATGAACTGATTGATGAGTCCACCGAGCAGCGCCTGCTGAAAGAGGATGAGGAACACGAGCAGCCCCACAGCACCGGCGAGCAGACCGAAGCGGAGCTTCGCCCGCTGCATCTCCTTCAGCGCCAGGAACATGACGCAAGAGTGGCTCAGAAGTGGTACTGATTCCTACTCGAGACTGACGAAATCGTCAGGCGAGCCCGGGATTGGCGGCGACGTGATCGAACCGGCCCTTGGGCCGAATGCGACGGTAGGCCTCGACCACGGGTTCCAGTTCGGTGGGTGAGGCGCCATGCAGGATGACGCTGTCGGCGCCCAGGTCGAACTGGCGCAGCACGGCGGCAGCGCACTCGTCGGGGTTGCCAGTGGCCGCGGGGGCGAGCCATTCATCGGGAATCAGCGTGGCGACGTGTTCCAGTTCGGCGGTGGTGGCCTTCTGGTCGAGCGCGCCACGGAAGCCGGCGACGAACGGGTCGGAACGGAACCGCTGCAGCACCGTCGGATCCCACTCATTGGTGCGCACCATGAGATCGCTGTACGCCTGGAGATAGGTGGCCATCCGCCCCACGGTCTTCTTCAGCCGAACGTCGTGCGGCAACCAGTCGCCCCACCACGGCGAAACAGCTCCACACCCGCACCGCATCCGGATCACGGCCGGCTTGCCCGGCACTCGACCGGACGGTCTGGGCGCACCGTTGGAGCGTGGCGTCGGTGAAGAACGTGTGCAGCAGCACGGCATCGAACGCCCGCCCGGCGAGACCAAGGCTCTGTGGTCCGAACGCGCTCATCAGCAGTGGGATGTCCTCCCGGAACTCGGGGTCGAGTGCCAACACCGGCCACTTCCCGGCCGGACCGTCGTGCCCGACGACCACCTCGCCGTGCCACAGGCGTCGCATGAGCCCGGCGAAGTCCTCCATCTGTGCGGTGGTGATTCGGGGGATGCCGAACGCATCGAACATGCGGTCCATCCCGCGACCCAGACCGAGCGCGAACCGGCCGCCGGTGAGTCGATGCATCGTCGTCGCGTAACTGGCGGTGACGATGGGATGGCGTGTGTTGTGATTGGTGACGCCGGTGGTGATGCCGAGCGTCTCGGTGACCGCAGCGGCTGCCCCCGAGAGCGTCACCGCCTCCTTGATGTTGAAGCGTTCGCTGAGGAACACCGAGCCGAATCCGAGTGCCTCGCCGTCTCGACATTCGTCGAGCAGGTCGGCGGGCGAGCGGGGAGCGCCGGCCAAGCCGTAGAAGCCGAGTTCGTTGAGTTGTTCCACAATCGTCACCGTAGGTGTCGACGGAAAACGACAGCGACCCGGGCCGACTCCGCCGGAGACGGCGATCGGCAACGCCCGAGTAGCGTCTCGCAGCGATGACCAGGATCTTGGACTTCAACGGACGCGATGCCGACCGCACGGTCACCGTCGCGTCCATCGCCGGGCTCAAGGGCACTGGTCGTCAGTTCACGCAGGTGACGGCCGGCACCCAACAGGAGGCCGAAGCCGCAGCAGCGGCCGACATCGAGATGGTCGTCTGTCTCGCCGCGGCGGTTCCCGACGTGCGCCGAGGATCGAGTCGGCTGTTCGTCACCGCCGCCATCGACTTCGGGGGCGAAGTCACTCTCGACGATCTCCTTGCGACCGCGTTCCGTTCGCTCAGCGCTGGCGCCGACGCGGTCATCACCGCTCGTCGCCTCGACGCCGTTCGCCTCCTCGCCGCCGAGGGGATACCGGTGATGGGTCACCTCGGGTTCGTCCCCAAGCGATCGAACCAGTTGGGTGGTGTGCGCCCGGTCGGTCGTAACGCGGCGGAGGCCACCGCCCTGTGGCGACAGTTCCAGGACCTCGAGGAGGCCGGTGCGTTCGCGGTCGAGTGCGAGCTGATCCCGGCGCAAGTACTGGCCCAGATCACCCCCCGGACCAGCATGGCCACCATCTCGCTCGGGTCCGGTCGAGACGCCGACGTGATGTTCCTGTTTCAGTCCGACATCGTCGGCGAGAGTTCGCGCATGCCGCGGCACGCCCGCGCGTACGGGGACGTGGCGTCGTTGCAGCGTCGCATCGCCGAGGAACGGGTGCGGGCACTTGCCGCGTTCCGCGCCGATGTGCAGAGTGGCAGCTTTCCCGACGACGGCTCCGTCAGCCACATCGACCCCTCCGAACTCGCTCGCTTCGTCGAGACTCTCGATCAAGGCTGAGAGCGGCGGACCAGCATCGGGCCGATCCACCGAGCCGGATCAGGTGCTCGGCGTGGTGGTGACATAGATCGTGCTGTGCGAGTCACCACCGATGAGAAAGTTGGGGAAGCTGACGACCTGTGCCGCGACCGTTGCGAACTCTTGGCGGCAGCTGGCGAGGAAGTCGTCGTCCGGTGGGTCGTTGGACCACAACGCGAACACGCCACCCGGCCGAAGGTGCATGGCGAGCCGTCGTAGCCCGCGGGGTGTGTAGAGCCATGCGTGGCGCGGATCGAGGAGGTGCCGTGGAGAGTGGTCGATGTCGACGAGGATGGCGTCGAACTGTCGCGGGGCGGCGTCGGGGAGCATCGGCGGTTCACGGTCGATGAGGGCGAAGAAGTCGCCGTGAACGAAGTGGCAGCGAGAATCGCTGGTGAGTTCGGGGCCGAGTGGGGTGAGGTGTCGTCGGTGCCAGTAGATGACGGCCTCGAGCGCGTCGATCACGTGCACTGATCCGACGCGTGGGTCGCGTAGTGCGGTTCGGGCAGTGTGGCCGAGGCCGAGTCCTCCGACGAGGACATCGATCGGGTCGTTCGTCACGGCGGCGAGGCCGAGTCGGGCAAGCGCGTCCTCTCCGTCGGTGAAGAGGCTGGACATCAGTCCGTCCCCATCGAGCATGACTTCGAAGACGTCGATCTGCAGCGTCGGCTCGAGGCGTCGTCGGAGGACGACATCTCCCATCGGTGTCGTCGCCCGGGCGAGTTCTTCGTAGGAGCGGCTCACGTTGGTGCCACTGGGATGGTCTCGGTTTCGGGCCGACGTCCGCCTCGGCCATCGACATGCACCCTCGAGCCAACCCTCACGCATCGGTACGGTAGCGGCAGGAGAGCCGTCGGCCGCTTGCTCCGGGAGGTAGGAGCGGGCGGTCAGCGAGATCGTCTCACCGGCGAGTACGACTGAACCATCCTTGGCCGGCCCGTCGGGTCACCTCACGCGGTCGAGGGGTGGGCAGAGGTGAACGGCCCGGTGCGTTGCCGTCGGCGTACCCGGCATTCGCGGTACCTCTGATGACGTTCCGCTCGATCCGGGGGCCATACACTCCCGCGAATGCGACGCATTCTTCTCGGTCTCTGCATTTGTGCCCTCAGTGCGTGCTCGAGCAGTGGTAGTTCGAAGGCGACGTCCACCACGACCGCATCGACGGCAGCGGGGGACTCGACGTCGTCGTCGCCCGCCGACACCGCCGACACCGCCGGCACACCGACCTCCACCTCGGCCGATGCCGGCACGACTCCGGTCGTTGCCCCGGGCAACGTCGACCCGTGCTCGATCGTCACCACGGCCGACGTGGCTGCGGTCTTCGGTGGCACCGTCGCCGAAGGCGTCATCAACCCCGACAACGGCGGTTGCGACTACGAAATCACCGGGATGACCAATACCGGCGACAGCGGCGTCCTGACCCAGGTGTCGATCAGCCTCGACGGCGAGTACGAGACCTACGACAACGAGAAGGTTGTCTTCCCCGACATCGAGAAGATCGACGGTCTCGGCTCCGGGGCCTGGTACTACTCGTTCGGCTCCCAGCTCCACATCGACCTGGGCAACCAGGAGCTGTTGATCTCGGGCATCTTCCCCGGCGACGATGCGGCGGTCAAGGCAGAGGTCATCGCGTTCGCGACGACGGTCATCGGCAAGCTGTAGGCAATGCGAGCGCACCGCCGAGCTCGGTCCGAGACCGTGCTCGCGGTCGTGGTCGTGCTCGTGGCGGCGTGGTCGTGCTCGTGGCGGCGTGCACAGGTGGCGGGAACAGCACGCCGAGCACCACCGGCGCCGGCGCGCTCGCGCAACTCGACGACGTGGTGGCGCCGGAGTGGACACCGACGACACGATCTGACGAGCTGCTCCAGACCATTGGCAACAGCGCCGGCGACGTCACCGTTCAGCAGGCCATCGACGCGTTCAGCGTCACCTACACACCGATGCCTGGCGCCACGCCGTCCTCGCTGCCGGCCGGCGATGGAGTAGGCACTCACACCGCGCGTCGCCTCATCGAAGCAGCACGCAGCCAGTTGGCGCCCGAGCAGTTGGCGGTGCTCGACAGCCGCGATGCGGGCGCTCAGGACGCAGTGCTCATCCCGGTCCCGGGGGGCGACACCTCCACGACCGCATCCACGACAGCGTCCACGACCGCGTCCACGCCGAGCCGCTGGTGACCACTGTGATCGTGAGCACGGATCAGACGCCGACGATCGTGGACGCAGCCACCTTCGCGAGCAAGGGTTTCAGCGGACATCTGGCGGGCCGCGGCGACACCATCGTGCTGCTGATCAACACCGGCACCGAATTCCTCACGTGGCAGTCCACCGGGATGGACAAGGCCTGCGGCGACGCTCAGTACGGCACCGACCCACTGGGTGGTGGAGCCTTGACGGGAATCGGGGTGTGTGGGCACACCTCGGTCATCAACGGCAGTCCGAACGGCGACCTCGTCGTCCCATTCGTGATCTACGCGCACACCGATGCCCCGGTCGACCTCACCTTCGTCCTCCAAGTGGCCTGAGACGATCCACCGGAGCTCGTGGCACCCGATCATCGGGACGCTAGTCCTGGCGGCTTGTTGCGGTCCGCTGACCCGGTGCGTCGGGAACACTTCCCACCACGAAGGCGTGCAACCGTTCGGCGTCACGACAGATGCCGTCGAGGAGGCCGGGGAAGACGAACCGGTGAAACGGCGCAACCGCGATCCAATAGGCGCGGCCCAAAAGTCCACGCGGGTGGAAGCGTGCGGTCTGGGTGATCGTCGCGCCGGTCGGCGTCGGCTCGATCTGCCACTCCAGCCACGCATCGCCTGGCAGGAGCATCTCGGCGCGCAGGCGCAGCATCCGGTCGGCGTCGATCGCTTCGACGCGCCAGAAGTCGAGCGGGTCGCCGACGGACAGCTGATGCGGGTGGAGCCGTCCGCGCCGCATGCCCACGCCGCCGATCAACGAGTCGAGCACGCCGCGCACGATCCACAACCACTCGCTCGTGTACCAGCCCTGTCGGCCACCGATCGAGCAGACCACCTGGAACGATTCCGCCGGCGACGCAGCAACATGGCGTTCGCGTCGGTCCAGGTTCACCGTTCCACCCGCCCAGGTCGGGTCGGTCGGCTGCGGCTCGGCCGGTGGGCGTCCACCGAGTTCGGCGTGTGCCCAACTGGTGGGGACGTCTCCGCTCAGCGATCGGCCGAGCGCCAGCCGGACCGCTTCGCGGTAGGCGAGCTGGGTCGTCGGCATCACGTCGGCGGCCGCGTCGCCCGTCACCACCACGTCGTTCACGAGGCTTTCGATCAACGGCCGCGCCAAGGACGGCGGGATGGGCGTCACCAGACCGATCCATCTCGACGACAACCCCGGTGTCAGCAACGGCACCCGCACCACGAGGCGCTTGCGCAATCCAGCGACGTCGGCGTACTGGGCCATCATGTCCCGATACGTGAGGACCTCCGGGCCGCCCACATCGAGGATCCGGCCCGTCACATCCGCGGTCAACGACTCCACCAGGTAGTGCAACACGTCACGGACCGCCACCGGCTGACACCTGGTGTCCACCCAGCGGGGCGTCACCATCGCGGGGAGCACCTCGACCAGGTAACGGAGCATCTCGAAGCTGGCCGATCCAGAACCGATGATGACCGCAGCGCGCAACTCCACGACGGGCACCGAGCCCTTGGCCAACTCGGCGCCCACTTCCTGGCGACTCGCGAGGTGTTCGCTCAGCTCGCCGGACGAATGGTCGCCGAGCCCGCCGAGGTAGATGATGCGTCGAATCCCCGCGTTCTCGGCGGCGCGTCGAAAGTTGGCGGCGACCTCACGATCGTGCTCGGCCCATTCGACCGATGACCCGATCGAGTGCACCAGGTAGAAGGCAGCGTCGACCCCCGCCATCGCGTCGGTCAACTCGCCGCCGACGTCGCCCTGCACGATCTCCACGTGTTCGCGCCACGGTGCCAATGCCACCTTTCCCGGGGTGCGGACCAGACACCGCACCCGGTAGCCACGTTCGAGCAACACCGTCACCAGGCGCCCACCGACGTAGCCGCTCGAACCCGTGACCAGGACCAGCGATCCAGGTGGCGTACTCACTGGTTGGTTCACCAGCGGAGTCTCGCAGGGGACGGCGCCACTGTCAGATCCTCGTGGCGTTCAATCGCGTTGGTCCCGTCCCGGCCGGCCGGCCGGCGTCGATCTGAGTGCCGACGATTTCAGCGTGCCGTTCACCACGGAGGCAGCAACGTCGGCAAGACGCAGGTTGTTGTTGCGGGCGTGTCCCCTCAGGAGTGCGAACGCGTTCTCCATCTCGAGCTGCTCGTGCTCGGCGATGATTCCCTTCGCCTGCTCGATCACCACCCGGGTGTTCAGCGCAGTGTTCAGCTGGTCCATCAGTTCGTCGGACCGGAGGGTGGCTCGGTACTGCAGGATCGCGATGGTGGCGATGTCGGCGAAGGCTTGAGCGGCCTCGACACCTTCGCCGTCGATTCCTTCCATCTCGGTCTGGAACAGGTTCAGTGCCCCGACGACGTTCCCGCGCAAGCGCATCGGGAGCGCGTGCACGGAGTGGAACCCGTTGGAGATCGCCTCCGGTGTGAAATTCGGCCAGCGGACAGTGGCGCTGGACAGATCGTTGTGCGTGACCGCCGTCCCGGTCTGGAAGCACTCGAGGCACGGACCTTCAGCGGTCTGCAACTCGAAGAGCTCGAGCAAGTGCATCTGTTCGCTCGACGAGGCGATCACGTGCAGGGTGCCATCGGGTCCTGCGAGCATGAGGCCAGCTGCGCTCACCCCGAGAATGGACACGCACCGGTCGGCGAGCAGTGTCAGGAGTTCGACGACATCGAAGTCGGTGACGAGATTGTCCGCCAAGAGCACCATGGTCTCGCCGAGCATCGTTTGTTTGGACGTCACGAGCGCTCCAGCCGGGTAGGTGTCGCTCTGTTGGGAGCGGGGTCGATCGGACAGGCCGTCGCCGCGAGGCGATGATACGCCTCGCACCGGCACTGTGCATAGGTTCGACGATGCGGAACCTGTGCGCGCTCGGTGCGATGGGCCGTCATTGTTCGATACCCGTCTCGCTGGTGGGATCGAATCGCAACGTCCGGTCGACCACGCTGCGGGCGACCTCGGCGAGCGGTCGCCCGCTGGCGAACGCGAATGCTCGGAGTCGGTCCATTGCGTGGTCGATGGCAACATCGAGCTGAGCCGACATCATGCCGGAGGCCTGGTGAACGACGTAGTTGAACCTGGCGCCGGCCTCGAGTTCCGTCGCCAGTTCTCCGGGCGGGGCCTCGGCCTGGAGGAGGAGGATGAGCTCGGCAGCGACGTCGGCGAGCACCAGAGCATCGGCGTGTTGCTCGTCGGTGAGGGGTCCCGGTCGATCTCGGTACAGGTTGAGTGCGCCGAGGCTCGCTGCTCCGATGCGGATCGGGAAACCGAAGACCGCCTGGGCGCCGGCAGCGATGGCCGGCGGGGCGAATGCGACCCAACGGTTCGTGGCCGGCGCAACGAGATCGGGCTCGAGGACCGGCCGGCCCGATCGGCTGGCGTCGATGCAGGGCCCTTCCCCCAACGTGAACTGCAAGTCTTCGATGATCTCGCTGACGCTGTCGGTCGTGCAGATGGAACCGCGTGAGGCGCCGTCGGCGATGAGCATGATGCCTGCACCGCTCGTGGCCGTCATCTCGGCGCACACCTCGCACAATCGTGGAGTCTCCAACGGTGGACGACCGACGCGGACGAGTTGGGTGAGGATGCGCAGGCGTCGATCACTCGTCCCGGACGACACGCCGCACCTCCGCCGCGCCGCAGGACGATCGGAAGGGCGCTGACCGTCGTTGTCGTCGGGGTGCCATCGGTGCCGTCCGGACCTTTCGAGTCTCGCCAAGGTCTGGAGCGCGTCATCGGTTGTCGCTGCGACGCTACCAGTGCGCGGAACTCTGTGTGGCGTTCGACCATGCCGACCCGGATTCGGGGGTAGGTTGGCCACAAGACCTCGAGAGCGTTCTCGGGGCAGACCCCCGCGTTGCTCCGGTCCCTGGTGGCGCACTCCAGAAGGAGTCCCACCATGACCGCCGTGATCGTCATCCTCGCCATCGTCGTGGCACTCGGACTCCTCGCGCTGTCGATGTCGCTTCGAGTCGTCCAGCAATACGAGGAAGGAGTGCTGTTTCGCCTCGGGCGGGTCGTCGCCGTCAAGAAGCCCGGACTCGCACTGATCGTCCCCCTGATCGACGTGCTCCATCGTGTCTCGATGCGAATCGTGACCAAGCCGATCCAGTCCCAGGGCATCATCACTCGCGACAACGTCAGCGTCGACGTATCCGCCGTCGCGTACTACAAGGTGGTCAACGCGACGAAGTCGTTGGTCGCGATCGAGAACGTCGCCGCAGCGATCGACCAGATCGCGCAGACCACCCTGCGCAAGGTCGTCGGTCAGCACACCTTGGACGAAACGCTTGCCGAGACCGACCGGATCAACCTCGACATCCGCGAGATCCTCGACGTGGCCACCGAGGAGTGGGGTGTCGTCGTCACGCTGGTCGAACTGAAGGACATCCAGCTTCCCGACAGCATGAAGCGAGCGATGGCCCGCCAGGCCGAGGCCGAACGTGAGAAGCGGGCCAAGATCATCGCTGCCGAGGGTGAGGCGCTGGCCGCCGCAGCGCTGGGCGAAGCGTCGGACATGATGATGGCCCACCCGCTCGCGCTGCAGTTGCGAACCCTGCAGAGCCTCGTCGACATCGGTGTGGACAAGAACACCACGGTCGTGTTTCCCGCACCACTGATGAGCACCATCCAGGAGCTGGGTGCGTTCATGACCCGCGAGGCCAAGGCCGCTGGTCACGCCGAGTTTTCGTGACCCTTTGCTGATGTGAGCGCTCCGAGGTGGGAGTCGTCGGTCGGGGTGACCGGTGCCCGCTTGGCAATGCCGTCCACGTGGGGGTATGTTGAAATCCGGAGAGCAAGTTCCGCTCTCCGTCGCGTTGCTCCGGACCCTGGTTGCGCCTGCTGGCCAAGGAGGTGCGACGTGATGGAAGCAGTGAGCGGACCCGCCTTCTCCGCGGATGCCCTCGAAGGTTCCGTCTGGTTCCGAGGCCCATTCGACGACGCGGCTCCGACCTCCGCTGTCGAACTGGGACTCGAACGTGCCGGTATGGGCCACGATGCGCGGCGCGACGCCGTCGATCGTTGGCGTGTGGCGCTGGCCGAACACGACGACGACGAGGTCGAGCGGCTCGTTCAGCAGAGTCGCGCCGACCGTGTCGAGGGCGCGACGTCAGGGCGCCTTGGAGCGTGGTTGGGCGGCGCCATTGCTCCGGATCCGGACGTGGTGATCCCGTGAGCGCCGTGTCATTTCACAGGGCGGTCCCGACCGTGGCTGCGCTTCCGTCCGAGGACGTCGTGGTGCTGGCATCGGGCACGCTGTGGCACGTGCCCTGGGAGCTGATGATGATCGGCCCGTTCGTGAGCTGTGGTCTGCTCGATGGTGAGGTGATCCGCCACGTCACGGTTCCCGCGATGGTGGCGAGCGCAGTTCGCAGTTGTTCAGGCCCCGACGCCGTCCTCGCACCAGATGACTATCCGGTGCTCCCGGTCTTCGACGCGGAGATGCGACTGAGCGACGCGGCGTTGTCGGTCATCGAGACCGGGTGGGATCTGGCCGTGGTGATGGACCGCGAGCCCAGGTTGATCACGGCGCGCGGTGTGTATCGGGCACTGGTCACGGCTGGTGCCGCGAAGTCGTTACCCGCATCGTTGCTCGGTTCCGCCATCGCAACCTTGGTCGTACCGATTCCTCAACAAGGAGAACACTCATGATCTACGGAGAACCGGACGACAGCCTCGTCGACGACTACCCGCCCGGCCATCCGGCCGGAACCGACGAGATCGTCTCGGTCGAAACGATCCTGTCCGGTCGAGGGATGGACACGGGCGGCGTACTGGGCACCCGGCGCCGCGTCGGCGAAGCGACCTCTGACCCCGACGACGTCGTGACCGCGGGCTCGGTGACGAACGGACCGACGGTGCTGATCGCGGTCGATGGAGCATCGATCTCGGAACGCGTCGTGACCACCGCGCACCGACTGTTCGGTGAGCACGCGGTCTACCTGGCGATCAACGTCGGCCCGGGGCCGGACACCGAGATGAGCTGGGCCGACGTCTGGCCGATCGCCGGAGCGTCGAGATGGACCGAACGCATCGGGGTCGACAGCGCCCCGAGAGAGTTGGTCGAGGCGGCCGTCGCGCGAGCTTCGGGCGAAGCCGCAACGCTCGCTCGCAACGGGGGTCTGGCTCAGGCGACCGCACTCGGCGATGTGGGCGATGCCACCACCGCCATCGTGCGCGCCGCGCATCAGCACCATGCGGACGTCGTGGTGATCGGCGCCGACACCCGAGGATGGCTCAGCCACCTGGCGTCCGGTTCCGTCGAACGACATCTGCTCGAGAAGGCGGACTTCGCCGTACTCGTCGTCGACGCCCCCAAGTAGTCCTCCCGTCTCATCACAACCAACGAAAGGGTCCTCCCCATGACGTCAGCGCTGGTCACCAAGTTCACTGAACGGCTCACCATCGTGGAACGCGGTGTGCCCGAACCCGGCCCCGGTCAAGTCCTGGTCCGTATCGAGGCGTGCGGGCTGTGCCACACCGACATCCACGCGGCCAACGGCGACTGGCCGTTCAAACCCACCCTCCCGTTCGTACCCGGCCACGAAGGCATCGGCCGCGTCGAGAAGTTGGGCGCCGGAGTCACCAACCGCGCCGTGGGAGACCGCGTCGCCATCGCCTGGCTCGGAGATGCCTGTGGCGAGTGTCGATACTGCATCGACGGACGCGAGACCCTCTGCGAGAGTCAGCAGGACAGCGGATATTCGATCGATGGTGCCTTCTCCGACTACGCCGTTGCGAGCGCCAAGTACGTCGTCGCGGTCCCCGAAGGGATCTCGTCGGTCGACGCTGCTCCGCTCTCCTGCGCCGGCCTGACCACCTACAAGGCGCTCAAGGTCGCAAAGATCGTCCCCACCGAGAATGTCGCCGTCTTCGGCATCGGCGGCCTCGGCCACCTCGCCGTCCAATACGCACGCATCATGGGCGGCATCGTGATCGCCGTCGACATCGAGACGGAGAAGCTCGATCTCGCAACCCAGCTCGGCGCCGACCGCACCGTGAACGCGGCCGAGGTCGATCCGGTGGAGGCGATCCAACAGCTCGGAGGCGCCGATGTCGCCCTTGTCCTCGCCGCGTCGACAAAGGTGTTCGAACAGGCCTTCGCCTCGTTGCGGCGCGGTGGACGACTGATCTGTGTTGCCTTGCCGGCCGAGGCAACGATGAGCATCCCCATCTTCGACACAGTCATCAAGGGCATCTCCATCATCGGATCGATCGTGGGAACCCGCCAAGACCTCGCCGAGGTGTTCGCGCTCCACGCGGCCGGCAGGACGAAGGTGATCTCCGAGACCCGCAAGATCGAGGAGGTCAACGAAGCCATGGCCGAGGTTCTCTCGGGCAAGGTGCCGGCTCGCCTCGTCTTCGAGTTCTGAGACAACCCCAGGGACCTCGCCGGCCGGACAGCACCGGTGTGCTGGTCGGCCGCCGCTGTCCACGCCTGAGCCAGCAGCGCCGACCGCCTGGGTATCACTCGCCCAAGAACGGGCGCAGCTCGACCTTCCGATTGCAGCTCTTCGAGCCCGCGGCCGCGAGTTCGCGGGCCGCTTCCGGATCTGGTGCATCGATGACCCAGAAGCCCGCGTAGTACTCCTTCGACTCGATGAACGGGCCGTCCATGAACACCGGTCGTTCGCCGCGGCCGTCGATGAGAGTGGCTGCGCCCGGCGACGCGAGGCCGCCGGCAAGGATCCAATGGCCATCGGACACGAGCCGTTGGTTGAACGCGTCGATGTCCGTCATCTCGGCGGGGGTTGCCGAGCCGGTGGTCTCGTCGATCACGAAGATCAGGTACTTCATCTCTGGTGATTCTCCTGTGGCTCTGGGCGTTACGGTCGGCCGCCCTTTGTAGTGCGACGAACGAGCGGTGCGGATTTCGACAACCTGCTGGGGCTGTGGCGCCTCGGCGCGATCACGTCAGCTGTGACAGGACCTCGTCGAGCCGCTGGAAGTTCTCGTCCATGCCGTCGCCGGTCTCGTCGAATTCGAGCATCTCGGTGCAGTGGTCGACCGAGGTGTAGATCGACACCCCCTCGAGCCGACAACGGCCACCTTCGAGGTCGACGAAGCGGAGTGTCTCCAGGGTGGTGCGGCCCGGGTCGCCTTCGAACTCCCAGGTGTGCACGATCCGGTCGGGAGCCGCGACGTGATGGTAGGAACCGAAGAACGTGTACGCCTGTCCGCCACCGAGGATCGAGTAGTGAAACGCGCCGGCGGTCGTGGCATCGAAGCGCTGCACGTTGCAGGTGGTGCCGTTCGGACCCATCCAGCGGACGAAGAGGTCAGGCTCGGTGTGGGCGCGGAACACGAGTGCCGCGGGCGCGTCGAACTCGCGGGAGAACGACAGTGACATGTCGCCCGCTCGGGCGTGGACGGTGGGATTGGAGGTGGTCATGTGGGTGTTCCTTCCTGGAGGTCGGCGAGGACCTGATCGAGACGTTCGTATCGGCGTTCCAGTTGCCGCAGCCGTGCATCGAGCCATCCACCGGCCGAGGCCACCTGTTGCTGCTCGAGGCGCACCGGCCGCTCGCGGCCCTCGCGGCGCTGGCTCACCAGTCCGGCGGCCTGGAGGACCTTGATGTGCTTGGACACCGCCTGCAAGGAGATCGGGAACAGCGCCGCAAGTTCGTTGACGGTCGCACCGTCCGTCGCACTCAGGTACTCCACGATTCCCGAACGCACGGGATCGCCCAGTGCTCGGAAGGTCGTGACCTCCGTGGTCTCCATCAGCGTTGACACGATCGCCACTATATTCAACCATACGGTTGAATGTCAAGCGCCACGCCGCGAAGAGCAGTCGTCAGCCGATTTCCATGCGCTGACTACGCTGCCCGCAACCATCTCGACGAGGGGGCATTGGCATGACCGAGCTCGACACCTGGCGCACACCATTTCTCGAGGGGCTCATGGCTCCGGTGCAGGAGGAGCGTGACGATCACGACCTGAAGGTGATCGGCGAGATCCCGGCGGGGTTGTCCGGAATGTTCGTACGCACCGGGCCGAACCCGCAGTTCGCGCCACTCGGGGCGTATCACCCCTTCGACGGCGACGGCATGCTCCACGCGGTCTACCTGCGAGACGGCGCAGCGAGCTATCGCAACCGCTGGTTGGAGTCGTGCGGGTTGCTCGCCGAACGCGCCCGCGGCCATGCCTGCTACGGCGGCATGAGCAACTTCCGCATCCCGGAGCCGGATGTGTTGGCCGACGGCGGAATGTTGAAGAACACCGGCAACACGGCCACCGTTCGCCACGCCGGCCGTCAGTTCGCCCTGCTCGAGGCATGCCCGCCCACCGAGTTCGACCGGGACCTGCGCACGATCGGCGAGTGGACGTTCGGTGGCAAGCTGCGCGGTCCGATGACGGCGCACCCGAAGGTGGACCCCGTGTCCGGCGACATGCTGTTCTTCGGCTACAGCCCTGTCGCGCCGTACCTCCGCTATCACGAGGTGAACGCGGCAGGGGAGCTGATCCACAGCGCCGACCTCGACCTGCCGGCACCGGTGATGATCCACGACTTCGTGATCACCGAGCACTACGCGGTCTTCTTCGACACACCGGCGGTCTTCGACCTGCCGGAGATGTTCGCGGGGAGAGACCCGATGAACTGGCGACCGGACAACGGCAGCCGGATCGGTGTCCTCCCCCGTGGTGGCAGCAATGCCGACATCCGGTGGTTCGAGATGCCGAACTGCTACGTCGTCCACTTCTGGAACGCGTGGGAGTCCGGCAACAGCATCGAGATCCGCGCCCCTCGTATGGAGGACATGCCCGGTGGTTTTCAGTTCGAGAATCCGGGCGCCGCCCGCGAGCCGATGCCGTGGCGATGGGTCATCGATCTGTCGACGGGCCTCGTCAGGGACGAGCAGACCGACGACCTCGCCGGAGAGTTCCCTCGCATCAACGAGCGTTTCATCGGCCGGCCCTCTCGATTTGCGTACAACTGTCCTCAACGCACGTGGGACTTCGAGTTCGACTTCGAAGGCGTGGTGAAGTACGACTTCTCGACCGGGGAACGCGCGTCGCACTACTACGCCGACACGGAGGTCAGCGGAGAGCACGTGTTCGTTCCCGACCCGGAAGGAACCGCCGAGGACGACGGCTGGCTGATGACCTTCGTGACCGACCGCGTCTCCGAGCGATCGGAACTCGTCATTCTCGACGCCCAGGACATCGCAGCTGAACCGGTGGCTCGCATCCAGATGGCCGGCCGGGTTCCGATCGGTTTCCATGCCAACTGGTTCGCCGAAAATTCTTAGCACTAAAACAATCCGGAAGGGCGGTGGCTCCGAACACTCGGCAACGCTGATCGGCAACGAGTCGATCACGACGACCCAGGAGAGAGCTTCCGATGAAAAAGACCCTCGCAACCGTGGCCGCCGCCCTCGCCGTCGGCGCATTTGCATTCGCCCCCGTCGCGAACGCCGCACCCGATCAGACGATCGCGGAGATCGCGTCCGGTGACCCGCAGTTCTCCACGCTCGTGGCAGCCCTCACTGCTGCCGATCTCGTGGGCCCCTTCGACTCGTGCGACGACCCCAAGACCACGGTGCTGGCCCCGACCAACGACGCGTTCGCGGCTGCACTGACCGCCCTCGGGATGACGGCCGACCAGCTGCTCGCGGACAAGGAGCTGCTGACCAGCGTGCTCACGTATCACGTGATTGCCGGTGAGGTTCCCGCCGCGACCGTGGTGACCCTGAGCGAGGCGACCACCCTGAACGGCGCCAAGATCTCGATCAAGGTCGTCGACGGCTCAGTGATCCTCAACGACTCGGTGAAGGTCACGGCGACCGACATCCAGGCCTGCAACGGCATCATCCACGTGATCGACGGCGTGCTCCTGCCCCCGGCTGCGGCTGCCCCGGTGGGTGAGATGCCCGCGACTGGCGCGAGCAGCATCGACATGGCACTCATCGCCGGCGGTCTGCTGGTCCTCGGTGCGGGCGCGACGGTCATCAGCCGTCGCCGTCGCCCCGTCACGGCCTGACTTCCCACGCAACGGCCCCGTCCCTCCTCCTTGGGGACGGGGCCGTTTGCGCGTCACCGACAGCTTGGAGCAGATTCGGCGAGGACTCGCGCGGATGGACGCACCCAACCTCGATCGGCGCAGAACCTTCGGCCGGGGGCGTTGCTGCACCGGGTCAGGGAACCGGCTGCGTCGTCCGACTCTGTGCTCAGTCGCCCGTCCAGGCGGATGCGATAGCTGCGACGTGACGGTGGTCGGTGCCGCAGCAGCCACCCACGACGTGCAGACCGGGCAACTGATCGCGCAGTGCCACGTACCGATTCGCCAGATCCACCGGATCACCGGCATCGAGCTCGACCATCTCGTCGAGTTCGGCGTGGCTGAGGGTGGAGGCGTTCGCGCGGATGCCACCGATCCGCCCAGCCCATGGCGCAGCAGGATCGAGCACATGGTCGAAGTGCGTCGGGTGTGCGCAGTTGATCATGTAGTGCAACGGAGCGGCGCCGGTCGCAGCGTCCGTCGCCTCGATCGCCTCGCCGAGGCCGAGACCGGAAGGCAGCCGTCCGTCTGTCTCGACGGTGAACGACACGACGGACGGAACCCCAGCTGCCTTCGCCGCGAGGGCGACCCCTGCCGCCTCTCCGACGTATCCCATCGTGAGTGCGGTGACGACGTCCACGCCGGCATTGGCCATCCGGGTGACCTGGAACGCGTGGTAGTCAGCTGCCTGGTCGACGCTCATCGAGGTGTCGACGCGGTAGCCATCGCCACGCGGGCCGACGGTGCCGCCGATCAGGAACGCCTGGTAGCCCTGCCACGTGGTGCGCAGGCCGGCGACCACCTCCACACAGTCGTCGATGAAGGCGCCGAGCGTGTCGAGGTCGTGCCCCAGCACCTTCGCCCAGTCCGGGTTCGCCCGCCATGTGGGTGCCTCCAGCTCGACGGCGGCGCCGACCGAGGCGGCAATGTCCGCATAGTGCTGCAGGTACTCGGTGAGCAATGCTCGACCGGCGGCGGTCGCGGCCAGCGGGTATGCGGCGAAGGCGGGCAGATCCACGCCTCGGTCGAACAGGAGCCAGGTCTCGAGTCCGGCGTCAGTGACGACGGTGGTGCGCTTGGCGGGCCATGGGGTACGGGTGGTGATGTCCATGCATCGATGGGATCACGTTCGAGGCGCCCGTGCTCGTGGGCTGCCTGAGGATTGTCTGAGGATCAGTGCTTCGCAGTGGGTGGCTCGCGGCGATCGAGGGATTCGGCTGCGAGGCGAATCGCCTCGTCCAGCTCGAGAGCAGCACCGGCCGACCACCACCGCTCGAACTCCTCGCTGTCCACCGAGTTCTTGATCCGTTCGATCACGGCCGGCATGCGTTCGGCTTCGGTTCCATAGCTGACGCGGCGACCGTCGGCGGATGTTGCTGCGGCCAACGTCACTGCTGCTGGCGTGTCACCGCTGTCGTGCAGCGGCTCGATGAGGTTTCTGAGAGCGGTCAATGCATGCGCCAGGTTGCCGTGGCGCAGGTACCCGCGCAGGCACTCCGCGTATTCGTCGAGGGCCCGATCTCGTTCACCCCACCTCACCAGTTCGGTGGCGAGTGACATGGCTGCGACGGAGGCGACGAATTGGTTGCCCACTTCGTCGGCCAACCCGATCGCTGAGGTGTACGCGTCGATGGCCGCTGAGTCTCCGAGCGCGCTCAGCAACTCGCCTCGTGTGTAGATCAGCCAGCCGGCGTCCGACGGCGAGCAACGTCTCGTGTCGACCTCGTCGAGGAGGCCGAGCCCGTCGCGCGGCTCGCCGAGAAACGCCTCGGCCAGCGCACGGTCCACTTCCGCAACGATGTGAAGATGCGGGTCATCGACCCCGATCGCCAGTCGGCGGAGTGCGTCGGTGGCTTCGATGGTCCCGGCGTAGTCCCCGGCGTAGATCGCGATGTCAGCGATGATCTCCCACGCGGTGGCCTGGACATGTCGGTCCGGCGATGCCAATGGTGCTCGAGCGTGCCTCGTCGCGTCATCGAGGTCGCCCCGGTTCGCCTCCGCGCCGGCCTCGAGCAAGTACGCCCCCGGTGTCGGCACCGGTGGTTCGGACAGGATGAGCGCGTGAGCCCATTCGGCCGGTTCGTTCCAGAACGACGAATAGCTGAACAAGAACAGCGACGTGCACATTGCGTCGGCGAGTGCCGGGTCGTGGTCTCGTGCCCAGCGGTGGGCGATCCGGAGTTCCGGCGCGATCCTTTCCATCGAGCGCCGTCCGGACAGTTCGTCGATGCAACGGATACGACGATCTGCGTCGGCCGCGACCGCGGCGAAGTGGGCCGCATGGCGGGCGCGCACCTCGTCGGCACGACCGGATGCCTCGAACCCCTCGGCCGAGGACGATCGAACCGTGCGGAGCATCCGGTAGCCCGCGGCCGGGGCGGTCAGGTCCGCTGCCAGGAGCGAACGTTCCACCAGTTCGGCGAGTCGAACCGCCGTCGTCGAGCCCGTGTCGAGCGCCGCGGCCGCGTCATCGACCGTGAAGGTGCCGGCGAACACGGAGCAGTCCTCGAACGCCCGACGTTGCTCGTCGGTGAGGAGGCCGATCGACCAGGCGACCAAGGATCCCAGGCTTCGATGCCGGTGACCGCTTCCACGGTGTGAAACCTGCAGCACCGGCGCACCGGTGACGAGCGCATCTTCGATGTCGTCGAAGGTCATCGAGCCGAGACGGGCTGCTGCCATCTCGATGGTCAGCGGGAGACGGTCGAGCCCGGCCAACATCGCGTCGACTCTGGAGTGGTCGGTGGCGTCGAGGTCCCACCCGCGCCACGCGGCGCTCGCGCGTCGGTCGAACAGCATCACGGCTGCGGCCGGCTCCAATGGTGCGAGATGGTGGACCCACTCGCCACCGATGGCCAGTCGGGAACGACTCGTGGCGAGGATGCGAACGACCCGATCGGGCAGTGCGATCAGTCGTTCGATCAGGGCCGCGGCGCTGTCGACGACGTGTTCACAGTTGTCGAACACGATCAGCGCGTCCAGCCGCCCGATCGCCGCGAGCGTGGTCGCGGGTCGGGCGGTGTCGACCGCGACGGAGAGCGCGAGCGCGACTGCCGACAACACGTCAGCCTCGGCTTCCAGCGCGCCCAGTTCGACGAAGTGGCCGCCATCGACCCCTCGAACTGTCGGGTCTGCCAGCATGCGGCGAGCGAGGGCGGTCTTGCCGACCCCACCCGGGCCGGTGATGGTGACGAGCGGTTGTGATCCGAGCGCCGCCTGGACCGCCGCCTCGTCGCCGTCACGTCCGATGAGCTGGACCGAACTGGCGCGCAGGATCCCGCCCCCGTCTGCGTTCGCCAATTCGGCCACGAAGCGATATCCGCGCCCGCGGAGGTTGCGGATCGTGTGCTGCGCGACGCCATCGTCCCCGACCGCGCGCCGGATCTCCTTGATGCGCGTGGTGAGGTTCGCCTCCGACACGAAGCGGTGCCCCCACACCCCGTCGAGCAGTTCCATCTTCGTGATGACTCGGTCACGTTGTTCGATGAGGTGGACGAGGAGGTCGAACGCTTGCGGCTCCAGGTGCACGGCGATGCCGCCACTGCGGATCTCCCGGCGCGCCGGATCGACCTCGCAGGCCCCAAACCGGTACATGCGGAAGATTCTCGCAGCTGACGGTCATCATCGCTTCCGTCCGCTCGCCAACGGCTCTGTATCCCGAGAGTTCAGATCGTTCGGAGAAGTTCGATGTGAGGGGTGCGGGAGCTTCGGATGGCCACCGCTGCGGCGATGCCCGTGGCAGCCAGCACGACGAGCGTCATGGTCGTGAGATAGGCCCACGGCACGGCAAGCGAATCAGGGGCGGGGTCGAAGACACCGAGGAGGACCTTGACGAGCATGTTCGAGAGTGCCCGGCTCACGCCGTTCGTCCGATGCAGGATCAGGCAGATGTGCGCGCCGCGCGGGTGAGCACGATGCGGGCGATCCGGTCGCCATGTGTGTCCTGCAGGAAGTGGGAGGCGTCATCGAAGGCATCCCAGGTGGCGTGGGGGATGAGAGAGTGCCAGCGACGACCCCAGTCGCCGTTGAACACGTCGTCGGCCAGGCCCCACACGAAGTGCACGGGAAGCCGAGTCTCGTTGAGCGCGACGAAGTGAGCGGCCTGCTCGTCGCCGCTGCCGCGGGCATGGTCGTTGAACGGTATGCACAGCGGGAACTGGCGTGGTCCGGCGACGCCGTCCTCGCCGAGGCCTGCGAAGGGGGCGTCGTAGGCGCGCCTGACATCCTCCGCCGCCGGCGACAACACGGCCGATTGCCCCTGCAGGATCGGCATCACCGCATCCTGAGGCGTGGCGCGTCGGGTGCCGATCGCCATCAGCGTCCCCCAACCGAAGCGCTCCGGCACGTGCTCTCTGAACAGTCCACCTCTTTGGTTCTGGCCGATCCAGTTCTGGATCGCGGCCGTGTACTCGTAGCCGTCGTGATGCAACCAGGTGTTCATGATGACCAGCCGGGCGAATCGTTCGGGCATCGCGGCGACCTGTGCGAGCCCGATCGGACCGCCCCAGTCCTGGACGAAGATCGTGATGTCGCGGAGATCGAGGGCCTCGATCAACTGCGACAGGTTGGCACTGTGGCGGGCGATGTCGTACCACTCGGGGTCGGTCGGCTTGTCGCTGCGACCGAAACCGATGTGGTCGGGCGCGATGCAGCGATATCCGGCCGCCACCATCGGCGGAATGATCGAGCGGTACAGGTAGCTCCACGTCGGCATGCCGTGGAGCATCAGCGCGACAGGCCCGTCGGCGGGTCCTTCGTCCAGGTAGTGCATCCGCATGCCATCCACGTCGAGATAGTGGGGCTCGAACGGGAACTCGACGAGATCGGCGAAGTTCTCGTCGGGCGTTCGGACGAAAGGCGTGTCCTTGCTGTTCATAGCGAGATCCTCGCACGGCCCGAGTGCTCAGGCCGGTGCGGCGCCCCAGGCCTCGTAGGGGATTCCGAGTTGGCGGGCACGCGCGTGGCCGCTCTCCCACTGGCTCGAAGTGATGCCACCCGGATCGAACGGGCCAGGTGATCCGATGCCGTCACGCTTTGGCACGATCCCGAACTCTGCTCGCAGTTCACCGAGTTCCCGGTGCGCGAGCTCGAACCAATCGAGGCCCAGGAAGTCGATGCTGCCGCGGCACAGCGCGCCGCGCCGCATCGCATCACCGATCCGCTCCGGCATGCCCGCCAACTGGAGGTGCCCGGCGTCGGGTTCGAACAAGCCGGCTCCGGTCGCCAACATCCCCGTTTCGAACAGGCTGACGACCATCGCCAGGAAGCTGAAACCGCGCGGATCGTCGTTCGCCCTGGCGATGAACGCGAACACTTCCAATTCGTTGTCGATCGTCGCTCCGTAGTCGGCGATGACATGGACCCAATCGTGCTGAGCCAGCAGCGGCGACACCGAGCCCTCCGTTCCCGGGTAGCTGAAGCCGCGAGCTCGATAGAACCGGCTGACCGCCAAACCCAGGGAACCCTCATCGAGATGCTCGAGGGAACGCCATCGGTTCGCCAGATCGGGATCGGACGGATCCTGCTGCCAGGGAGTGGTGCCGGTATCGGTCGCATGGAGCACGGCGGCACGCGAGTCGTCCCAGTCGGCGGTGTAGCCGTTGCGGTCGAAGTCGGCCGCAGCCAGTTCGAACTGGTTCTCGGCGAACGCCGCAGTCACGTCGATCATCCCCTCCTCGACGCCGAGCCGTCGACTGGCCTCGCGGATCCGCATCACGACATGAGGGGACGGCGGTCGGACGACCAACGCCCCGAGGATCATCTGCTGCACGATTCGGGTCCGGAACGCAATGTTGCGGCGGCGCATCACGTCCAACGGATCGGAGTCGCCGGCCGGAGCGACGAGTGCGGGCCGATGCCCGGTCAACGACTCGAACACCGCGGCCAGGACCACCTGCTGCAGGTCGGTCAAGCCGACACCCGAGTCTCCGATGAGGACACCAGTGACCGCCGACGCGAGTCCCTGCACCTCGGCGCGATCCGGCGGCTCGAGGTTCACGTCGTCCGTGGGAAGGGCGATCGGGGTCGGCGGCGTCACCATCCCGGCAGTTCTACCAAGCGCGCCAACCGGGTGCCCACGCCAGCGCCGATGGTGAACCGAGCGTCGACGGGCCGAGACTCAACGTGACGCGGTCAGCACGGGGAGCAGCGCTGCGGCGACCTCCTCCGGGCGTTCCTCGTGCGCGAACAGACCGGCGTTCGGGATCACCGCGAGTCGGGCGTCGGGGAAGTCGGCGACCATCTCGCGGGCCCAGTCGAGGGGGAAGAAGCGATCCTGCTCGCCCCAGACCAGTTGCACCGGAACGTCGATTCGCTGATGGAGTCCTCCCAGATCTCGCACGAGCTGGTAGTCGAAGGTCTTCAGCAACCGGATGGCGGCGTCGCGATGCTCGCGGGACTGATGCAGAGGTTGGAGGAAGAACTCGTCGAACTCGCCCTCGAGCAGCGACCGATCGAGGAACGCATCGCCGAGGACGAACGGGTTGCGGCGCAGGCGTGGCTTTCCGGCGAGCCAGCCGAGCGCTGGCCCGAAGCCAGGGATCCGCCGACCGGCGAGGAAGGTCTTGAACTTCCAGCTGAGCCCGGTTGATTGCTCGGTGTCGATCAACCCGAGTGCTCGCAGGCGCGGATCGCCGGCGACGGCATGGCGGGCGATCATCCCGCCGCTGTCATGTCCCACCACGGCGACATCGTTCAGTTCGAGCAGGTCGAGCGCGCGGCGAACGCCGTGGATGTGATTCTCGATGGAGAGTGCGGTGTCCGCCGTGAACCGACTGGACCCGGCTCCGGGGAGATCGATGAGGTGACACGTGACGTGGTCGCTCAGGTGGGGGAGCAGCGTGCGGAACGTGGCGCTGCTGACGGGCCAGCCGTGGACGAACAACACGTCGGGCCCGTTGCCCACCCGACGATACGCAACCTCGCCGGCACCGGCGCCGATGTCGAGGTACCGGTCCGGGTCGCGTCGGAACAGGTCGGACGCCTCCCCCGCCGAAAGGCTCATGTCGCACTCGGGTCGTGGATCTTGGCCGCGGCCGTCAAGTCGAAGTAGTCGCGCCAGACGGTGATCAGTCCGTCGTGCACTTCGAAGACGCTGTTGACGGGAAGCTCGCGCCATCCGTGATCGAGTCGATGGCGATCGAGGCGCTCGAAGAACACGATCGGACCCGTCGCTGCTCGTCGCGAGACCAGGAACTCGTTCTCGTGGATCGGTGCGAAGAACGGCCCGAGCACCTGGCGCACTCCTGAGCGACCGCGAACCGTACCGATCGGGATGTTCGTGTATTCGACATCGTCGGACAGGAGGGCGAGCGCAGCCTCGAAGTCCATCGCGGCGAATGCCTCGAGGAGCGCGTCCACCAACTCGGCCGGCTCTACGACTTCTTCCGTCATGGGTGCCTCCTGGGCATTTGTAGTGATCACTGTGAACCGTAGTCGCAGTGATCACTACGTTCAAGAGTCAATCCGTCGATCGTCCGCCGATTTCACGCAGCTATTCTTCTGCCTGTGTCTGATCCAGTGGATTTCGTCAACGTCTCGACTTCCGGTCTCGAGTCGTCACCTGTCGCGGCGGCGCTCGCGGGCCTTCGGGCCAACGAGGCTCGTTACTTCAAGAACAAGTACGACCACGCGTTCTCCGTCGAACCGGCCGGCAAGGCGAAGAAGACCGTCGACTGGGTGCACCGCATCCTGAAGGAGGAGCGCGACATCGTCATCTCGTCCCGCCCGCTCGAGGCGACGGCCTTCCAGGTCGAGAACATCCGGATGGCCTACGTCTTCTACGAGAGCGGCCTGTCGATCAACGTGATGTACACCATCGACGGTCCTCAGAAGCGGGCCGTCGGGTTCAAGCTCTCGGACGGGATGGAAGTCCCCGAAGAGCTCGCTTCGCGATTCAAGTTCGCACGGCAGAAGTCCAAACTGGCCGGAACCATCCGAGGTTCGTACTTCGTCATCAAAGGTGAGTACTGACCCTCGTCGGCGCCCCGGGCCCGTCGAGCCGCCGCCCGTTTTCGCGCCCAAGGGCGCGAAATGGTGCCAGGTACGACCCGTTGCGAGCCCATGGGCGCGGAATGGTGCCACCCGAGCCTTTCGTGCACCATGCGAGTGGGTACTCCCACGCCGGGATGGGAGTACCCAATCGCATGGCGTCGACGCACTCGGACCGACGTCGACGCACTCGGACCGACGGTGACGCACTCGGACCGACGGTGACGCACTCGGTCAGAGGACCCTGGCGCTCGAGCCGGAAGTAGGCGATGCTGCCAGGGCGTGCCAACGCGCGCCCTGGGGAGGTCTTTCATGGAACAAGTGACTGTCAACAGCAATCAGCCGTACCTGATCGTCGATTCACCATACGAAGTGGCGCGGTGGCGGCCACTCGTGAACTGGGTCCTCTACATCCCGCACGCCATCGTCCTGTACGGCCTGCAGATCCTGTCCCAAGTCGTGTTCCTCGTCTACTGGGTGATGTTGATCTTCACCGGCAAGCTGCACCCCGGCATGTTCGGTGTGATGGCGATGTACGAGCGGTACAACATGCGCGCCACCGGCTTCCTGCTCGGGTACTCCGAGACCTACCCGCCGTTCGACTTCGCGACCACGACGGATGACAACAACGCCTATCCGCAGGTTCGGCTCAATCTGCCGACGGTGCCGGAGTCCGTGCCGCGTTCGGCGGCGCTGAACGTGATCAAGGCCATTCCTCACTACCTCGTGTTGATGGTCTTCTTCATCGGTGCCGGTGTGGTGGCCATCGTCGGTTGGTTCGCGGTCCTGTTCACGGGCGCGTGGCCAAAGGGCATGCGTGACTTCCTCGTGCGGGTCAGCAACTACTACTACCGAGTGTGGACCTATACGACGATGGTGGAGAACACCTACCCGAAGTTCGGCCTGCAGCAGAGCTGACCTCCATCGAGTCGGTGGTCAGTCGAGCGCGTCGATCAGGTCGCTGATCGGTGGGCGGGCGTCCGGCGTCGAGGGCAACGACAGGTAGCGGAGCGCACCGTCGCGGCCGACGACCGCGTCGGCGCCGAGTTGGTGAATGTCCTCGGTCGGCCGGTGGAGCCGACGGCCGGCACGAATGAGCCGGGCGTACATCCGAAGTGTCCCCATCGACCACACCTGCCGGTTGGTCCCTCGTTCGGCCCCGAGCAATCGGTACAGCACGCGGTCGGTGTCGGTGACGACGTCGAACGGAACTCGAAGGTGCGTCCGATAGTCGGCGAGGCGGTCTCGCGCGGCGAACGTGACGACGGCGATCCTGGCGTCACCGAACCGGTCGAGGTGATCGCGCACGGCGATCACGTGCTCCTGGCACGGCAGTCAAGCAAGGTGTCGATGCAGGAGCAGCACGAGCGGCCGCCCCCGCATCGTGACGGTGCGCCATGGTCGACCCTCGTGGTCGACCAGTTCGAGATCCGGCAGTGGATCGCCGACGACGAGGGTCACTGGGTCGTTCCACTGCCGGCGGCACTCGACTCGGCCACGAGCGCGCGGACACGGCGCGCGCTCGGGTTGACGACGCTCACGTCGCCGACGGTGACGGTCGGCACGGTCTCGTTGCCGTTCGCGACCGATCTCACGAACGCCGCCGCATCGGGGTCCTTCCAGATGTTGACCTCGCGGAACCCCAGCTTGCTGCGCCGCAGGCGCAAGCGCAGGGCGAAGCAGTACGGACACCCCGGGCGGGTGTACACGACGACGTCGGGCGTGCTCACGACGCCACCCACGTGAGATCGAGGCGAACTGCGGCTCGCTCGATCGCGTCGACGAGTAGGTCGATCGAGCCACCGCACGCATCAAGGTCGGTGGGGCCGAGGAGCAGAACAAGACCGGTGTCGGTCTCGGCAACGACCACGGGAGCCTGACCTGCGGCCGCCGTCCGGACCGTATCGGGTTGGTCGTTGCGGTGGAAGGTGTCGAACGGCACCGGCAACCCGGCTCGGCACGCCTTCCACTCGGGTCGTGCGCGAACAGGTCCGTGTGTGATCTCGCACAGCGAGCAATGTCGCCGACCGAGACGGGCACCGACCCAGTACCCCACCTCGCCGCGGATCGTGCTGTCGGCGTCGTAGACGCCGGAGAGGCGCACGATTCGCCTGCGTGGTGCGGCGTGGTCGGAGCTCATCTCGACAGCATCGCCGATCCAGCGCCGCGAACGGCGGCGGCCTCGGAGACACCCGATCGGCTTCGCACGGTGAGGACACCGAGCACGAGGCCGAACATCATGTGCTCGAGCACGAACGTGCCCCATCCGACCATGGTGGCCATGTCGGAGATCGTGCTCCCCGAGCCGGTCACCTTTGCGGCCATCGGCAACCCGACGAACGCCGAGAAGAGGAACACGACAAGGCCGTAGCCGATGCCTGCCGGCACGAGCGCGGCCCGCGCGATCCGTCGAGAGAGCAACGCGAATCCGATGCCGAACATGGCGCCGGTGATCATGTGGATCAACAGTCCCAGCAGCGCGGCGCCTCCGGAGAACCAGAACCTGTTGCCGGACATCGCCTCGGCGATGGAGCGCACCATCGCATCCGGCGATCCCACCAGTGCCGAGATGTGGAACAGCGGGGTGAAGAAGCCGTGGTGCTGGTAGGTGACCGACGCGACCATGGCGAACATTGCCATCGACGCACTGGCGATCATTCCTGCGACCGCTCCGCGCACCACGACGGCGTTGGCGGGTCGGGCTGCGACGGGCTGGGCTGTGACGGTCGTGGTCATGAACACTCCTTCGTTTCGGTCGCCCACGTTGGGCGAACGTCCACAGAACCCGTCGACAGCTGAGCCACCTTCCATCGACATCATTCGAAAATGAGATGGAATGATGCGCTCGCTGGCCGGGTCTTCCACGGGAAGGGGGAGACTTGAGCGCAATGGCCGACGAGTCACAGAAGGACGATGCGAACGCTCACCCGCCCCGACCGGTGGAGTCGTTCGAGGCGTTCATCGACCCGCACCTGCCTGTCCTGTTCCGAGCTGCCAATTCGCTGTGCCGGAACTCTCAGGACGCGGAGGATCTCGTTCAGGACACGCTCATCCGGGCCTTCCGAGGACTCGCCACGTTCGATGGAACCTACCCCCGGGCATGGTTGCTGACGATCATGCGCAACACCAACATCAATCGCAACCGTCGTCAGCGACCAGCTCTGCTCCACGATTCCACCGACACTGCCGGCGAAGCGGACCGGCGCAACCCGGCCGCTCCCAGCGCGGAGGATCTGGCCGTCGGTCGCGCCCCCGCCCCCTGGATCGTCGATGCACTGGGTCGACTCTCTGCGCGACATCTCGACGTGGTGCAACTCGTCGACATCGACGGTCTGACCTACGACGAAGCCGCGGCTGCGCTCGGGATTCCCGTCGGCACGGTGATGAGTCGTCTCCATCGCGCCCGCCACCGCATGCGAGCCCACCTCGTGCACCATCCCGACTTCCGGAGCGACCACCGATGAACCCACGCGACGTACTCGACATGTTCCGACGCAAAGGGGGCGCGCGTTGCATCGAGGTCGGCCGACAGATCCAGACCTTCCTCGACGGGGGGCTCGACTCGGTCGCTGCCGCGAAGGTGTCGCACCACCTCGAGGCCTGCCGTCGCTGCGGATTGACCGCCGACGACTACCGGCGTCTGAAGTCAGCATTGGCCGAGTCCTCGACCCCGATGCCCGCCGAACGGCTCGAGCGGCTGCAGGCACTTGCCGCCGATCTCGCCTCGGGCGACAACCCATGACGGTCGCCGAGCCATTCGCTTCGCGTTGGGGGCGCCGAACGCGCACCATCCCGCTGATGCTCGGCGCCACCGTCATCGGCGTGCTCGCCAGCCCGGTCATCGTCGTCGTCGCTGCCGTGGCTGATCTGGCCCGGGGTCGGCGCCGGATGCCCACCGTTCGAGTGGCGCTCTTCCTCCTGCAGTACGGGATCAACGACAGCATCGAGATCCTGCTCGCCGGGCCGTACTGGATCATCGCTGGCTTCGGTACTCGGCTCGATCGCCCGGCGTCGATCGCTCGCCACGAACGGCTGCAGCGCTGGTCCGTCGCCTTGCTGGCTCGACGTGCTGAACACCTACTGGGGCTTCGGGTCGATGTCGACGACCACTCGATCGCAGCCTTCCAAACGGGTCCGATCATCGTCTTGTGTCGGCACGTCAACATCCTCGATGCCTCGTTGCCGTCGCTGCTCACCCATCGGCTCGGGTTCCGATCACGTGGTGTGATCATGACGGAACTCCTCGCCGACCCGGGGTTCGACCTCATCTACCCGAGGACCGGGTCGGTGTTCATCCCACGTGACAACGGCGCGGACGCTGTTGCCATCGTCCGCGAGCTCGGTCGGGGCGTCGATGCATCGACCGCAGTCGTCATCTTCCCCGAGGGCCGACTCTTCCGCCCCGAGCGCCTCCTCCGCGCCATTGAGCGACTGTCGGTTGCACACCCTGATCGAGCGGATCGGCTGGCTTCACTTCGTCATGTCCTGCCCCCTCGGCCCAGCGGTGTTCTTGCGCTGGTCGACACCATCCCCGCCGATGTCGTCGTGATCGCACACTGCGGGCTGGACGAGTACGCCTCCTTCGCCGAACTCGCGAGGGCGGTGCCGCTCCGCGACCCGGTTCGCGTCGCTGCGTGGCGGGTGCCGAAAGCGGAGATCCCGCTCGACGATCCCGCACGCATCGAGTGGCTCGACCACCTCTGGGTGCTCGTCGACGAATGGGTCGAACGCCACCAAGATGAACGTCAACCCGACTTCAGGCCGACGGATCTCGTCCTGTGAACGCGATCAGCTGAGTCTGCTCGTCGGCTCCTGCAGGTGTGGCCACCTTCGGCCCGTAGTGTCCGCTCGAGCGGAGCATCTCGTCGAGCGGTTGCATTCCTTCGAGCATCGCGTGGACCAGCGAAGCATCGAGTCGCTCGTCGAGACCGGTGGCGCGAGCCAGGTCCCAGGTGTGGATGAGCACGTCGCCGGTGACGAGCATGTCGATCGCCCGCTCGACGGTGAGCCGGCCAGGAGGCCCTGCGTCGAACTCGAGCGAAGCGACGGCGGGGTCGTCGAGCGATCGTTGCAGCGTGTCGGCGAGATCTCGCCACGCACCGACCGGGTCGTCGTCGACCGACACGGTAGCGAAGTCGATACCGGCTTTGCCGATCACCTGGGGCACCCAGGCGACGAGGTGCCCGACGACATCGCGCGCCGTCCAACCCACACACGGCGCCGGGTTCGACCACGCGTCCGCAGACACCTGCTCGACTCGTTCGGTGAACGCACCGGAGATGCGTCGAAATCGCCCGCCGGGCGTGTCGGCGAGGTCGAGCAGATCGTCGAGCCGGTCGAACGTCTCCTGCATTCCGCCCTCCATGCCGGAGTCGACGTGCCCGTCGCGGTGCGCGTTGCTGGTGTGCTGGACGAGCGTGCACAGCGTGGTGACGCCCTCGGCTTCCGTGAGGGTCATCACGTTGACGGACTCGGCATCGGGGAAGCCCTCGAACATTTCCGTGGTCACGATTCGCTCCGGGGCGACGATCTCGCGGTATGCACCGCGCCACGCCATCTCGTTGCCGTTCGTGTCGCGGGCGATGTATCGCCACGACCCGCCCGGCCGGAAGTCGATCTCGCAGGCGACCAACGGACACCAGGAGGGGCCCCACCACTGCAGCAGGTGCCGGGGTGTGGTGAGCGCATCCCAGACGAGTGCGCGTGGTGCCTCGAAGGACCGGGTGATCAGGATCTCGGTGTCGGAGGGCAGCGTCACCGTCGCCGATCCGTGGCGGGTGGTCATGATGATCTCGTTTCGTCGGATGCGGTGCGGAGGAGCTCGTGGAGGTGGTCGTCGAGTCGGTCGTAGCGCTCGTTCACCGTGGCGGTGAGCTCGCTGATCCACGACTGCAGGGGCGAGAGCCCCGGACCGTGCAGGCGATACATCCGGTGCCGTCCGGCCGTACGGCACCGCACGACATCGACCTCGCGGAGGACCTTCAGGTGGCGCGAGATGTGCGGCTGCGCGATGCCCAGATGGTCGACGAGCTCGCCGACGCTCGCCTCGCCTCGAGACAGCACATCGAGGATCTCCCGCCGCGACTCGTCGCCCACGGCGTTGAACACGTTGGTGGTGGTTGCAGCCCGTGGCATCGCCAGAACATATATCTATATATGTATATATGTCAAGTCCCGATTGGCGACGACGGCGCAACAGGTGGTTGCCGATCGGCGAGACTGATCGCATGACGTCACGGCTCGTCTCACTTGTTCTCGATGCATACGACCCGCTCCGTCTCGCCCGATTCTGGGCTGAGGCGCTGCGTTGGGAGATCGAGGAGACCGTTGACGAGGTCGGCCTCGTGCCCACCGACGGCACGTCGTTCGGGATCCTCTTCGAGCGTGTCGCAGCAGCCAAGGTGGGCCAGAACCGCAACCACCTCGATCTGACGACGACGTCCCTCGACGATCAAGCCGAAACCGTCGCGATGTTGCTCGAGCTCGGCGGTCGGCACATCGACATCGGTCAGAGCCCCGAGGAGGACCACGTCGTGCTGGCCGACCCCGAGGGCAACGAGCTGTGCATCATCGGACCGGGAAACTCGTTCCTCGCCGGGTGCGGACGTCTCGGAGCGATCAACTGCGACGGAACGCGCCGGGTCGGCCACTTCTGGAGCGAGGTCCTGGGGTGGCCCTTGGTCTGGGATCAGGACGAGGAGACCGCGATTCGCCCACCGGGCGGTGGTGGGCCGGTCATCTCCTGGAGCGGTCCGCCCCTCATCCCCAAGCTCGCCAAGAACCGACTCCACCTCGACATCGCTCCGCTCGCCGGCGACGAGCAGGCGACGGAGGTCGATCGCCTGATCGGTCTCGGCGCGACCCGCGTCGACATCGGTCAGGGGGATGTGACCTGGGTGGTCATGGCCGATCCCGATGACAACGAGTTCTGCGTGCTGACTCCCCGCACGCGTATGCAACGTTGAGGCTCGTGCCTCGGCGGCAGGGCACCGAGCACCGAATGCGGCGCGTCAGGCCTGGTGAAAGGATGCCGCCTGAGTTCCTCCGCAGCTGGACCTGATCGACGCGCCGCTTCGAGCCTCAGTCCGCCAAGAACCGGTAGCCCTCGGACAGGAACGCGATGGCCCCTTCGAGCAGATCGCCACTGATCGCGGCGGCGGGCAGGAACGCTCCGAACGGCGCGTTCCAGAACTCGGTGGCGCCGGGCCGGTCAGCCGTCCACGGGCCGACGTAGAGATACGGCTCGGCGCAGAACCCGTCGCCCGGCGAGCCACCCAGGTTCACCCGTACACCGTCGCGTGCGGCTGCGTCGGTGGCGACGTCGAAGTGCTCGGGCCACAGGCGTACCGGCGTCGGCTCGGCAGCGGCGTGCATCGTGCTGACCACATGGTCGAGCGCCGAGTTGACGACCGAGAACCAACTCCCGATCACAGCCGCAGCCTGCGGGTCGACGCGCAACGAGGCGTACGAGTCGCCGACCTGAGGGGTGTCGTGACCGACGTCGATCGTCTCGCCGAGGTCGACATCGGCTGCTCGGGCCAGAGTGGCGAGCGTCGACCCATCGATGGGATGTGCGGCCGAGGACGGCGCGCCGAACGCATCGGACTCCACCACCAACACATCACCGCTGACGCGAACCCGTCTCGCGTCGGCTCCGAACTCCGGTGTCCCGAATCCACCGGGCGTCACCCGGAGCGAGAAACGACCGCTGGCCTGAACCCGTGCTCGGGCCACGATGTGCACGGCCACCCGTTGCAGCGTCGTTCGAGTTGCGTCGAAGGTCTCGTCGGTCTCGGGCATTCGTCCACTCCTTGCTCAGGTGCTCAGCAGCACTGCGTCGACCAGGGACGCTTCCAGCCCGTCGAGTTGTCGATCGATTCGTGCCTGGGCTTTGCGTCGCTGGACCAACGGCATCGGGCTGGCGACGGCGAGCGCGATGCGGAGTTGCTCGATGGCCTGTTCGAGTTCGGCGCGGCCGGGCTCGGTCGGCTGCGGGAACGCCCGCTCGACGACTGATTCCACGGAGTCGATGCGGCGGCTGAGCCCCTTGAGGCCGAGGCGGTCGGTCACGCCGGCCTTGCGACGCTTGATGTCACGCTGTCGCTCCGCGGCCCAATCCATGACGTAACGCGGGGCCTGGGCGAGGCGCTTGCGGACCTCCTCGTTCGCAAGAATCTGTTGCACGACGATGATCGCGCCGGCCGCCATCTTCTTCTTCGTGATCGGAAGCGGGATCTTCGGCGCCATGGCGCGAACGTAGCCCGCTTGCGCGTCAACACCTGTTCGACCGCCAGTCTGGTCACGGCCCACTCAGCGTCGGAGGGAGTGCCCATGATGACGACGAAGTTGTTCCAGTCGACGGACAAGCTCGCAGCGCAGCGGTGCCTAGGCTGCGCGGTCATGGCCCTCTTCCATCTCGCCACGATCACCCCCACCAAGGCTGAGCTCATCACGCAATGGGCTCCGACCCAAGCCTGGGGTCCGGCAGCCGACGTCCCCATCGACGTGATCGGCGCGTACCGATTCGACGACCCCGACGGGCGCGTCGGCATGGAGACCCACCTCATCGCCGCCGGCGGCACGGTGCACCAGGTGCCGCTCACCTACCGGGACGAGCCGCTCCACGGCGCCGACGAGGCGCTCATCGTCGAGATGCACCACTCCGTGCTCGGCCCCCGTTGGGTGTACGACGGACTGCACGATCCGCGGTACGTGCTCATGCTTGCTGCAGTGGCGATGACCGGCCAGGGGGAAGCCCTCGGCATGGCGGTTGTCGACGGTCGCTGGTTCATCGCCCCCAGCCCGGTACGTATCCACGGCGGAGGGTGGACACAGGAGCGAGTGCCGGTCGACGGCTTCCACTTCGAGGAGGAGGACGAGACCAAGGCGGTGCTTCGCAACGATCGCTTCGAGCTCACCGTGTTCCGACGTCTCGCGTCGGGAGGACGCCCGTCGATAGGGCTCACCGCAACGTGGCCCGAGCATCCCGAGCCCGTCGTGCTCGCCGAGGTGAAGGATCGCCTCGCACCATGATTCGACTGGGGACAGTGGTGATGGGTGCGCACGACGTCAAGCGCGCCGTGGCGTTCTGGTCGGAGGTGCTGCAGTACGAACCCGTGCAGTTCGCTGACGCCGAGGACGAGTTCACCATCCTCGTGCCTCCGTCGCGGGAGGGCACCCGCGTTGCGTTGCACCGATCGAGCGTGCCGATACAGGATCCGCCGCGAGTGCACATCGATCTCGTCGTCGACAGCGCCGCTGAGCAACGTGCAGAGATGGAACGCCTCGTGAGTCTGGGTGCCAGCCGCGTGCCCTGGGACTATCCGCCCGACCCGGATTTCGTCGTGCTCGCCGACACCGAGGGCAACCGCTTCTGCGTCGTCGACGCCGGCCACGGCTGAGAGGTCCTCGGCTTCGCGGACCCCGACCAGATCAGGCGAGGCTGCCGGACGTCTGTGCCTTTGCGACCGATGCCGGAACGATCGGGATCTCCGCATCGGCGAGCGGTTGCATCCACGTCTTGCGAGCCAGTGCGGCCTCGACGAACGGTGCCAACTCGTCAGCTTTGCGACGACGACGGTCCGCGTCGTCGGCGAACTCTGGGAGCACCTCGGCTGCGAACAGTTCGAGTGACGCACAGATGTCGGCGTGCCGGTTCCTGCCGGCTTGCTGGATGAAGATCACCTGGTCGACGCCGACCTCACGCATCTGGTGCAGGTAACGAGTTGCGTCGGCTGGCGTGCCGATGCAGCTCGCGTACGTGTCGTCGTGCTCGGCCGCGGCGGCGATCTTGAGATCGACGCTGTCGGGGGAGCGGCGGGCCTGGAACTCGCCCCAGAGGTCGGTTCGGCCGGGCACCTGATCGTGGGCAACGAGCGCGTTCAGGGCATAGCCGAAGAACTCGAAGCCTTCCTGGCCGCGACGGATCGCCTCGGCTCGATCGTCGTGGAGGGAGAACCCGGTGACGAGCGCGATGTTGGGGTTCACCGCATGGCCGATCGGCACGCACTCCTCGCTGCGGATGATGTCGTAGTAGACGTCGACCCACGACTTCGCCTCGTCGGGATCGACGAAGCTGAACGCGAGGGCGCCCAGTCCGTTGCGAGCAGCGACCTTGATGGTGTCGCGATTCGTGCACGCCATCCACATCGGGGGGTGCGGCTTCTGCCGGGGCTTGGGCAGCACGTTCCGGCACGGCATCGAGAACGTGTCCGACGTGTATCCGGGGTAGGGGTCGAGCACCATCATGTTGGCGATCTGCTCGGCGGCCTCGAGCGCCATCGCCCGCTTCTGTTTGGCAGGGATGCCGAAGCCGTGCAGCTCCAGCCGGGTAGCGCCCTCTCCGATCCCGAAGTCGACCCGGCCATCGGAGATGAGGTCCAGCGTCGCCAGCCCCTCTGCAGTGCGGGCGGGATGGTTGTAGTTCGGGATCACCTGGCGGATGCCGTGCCCGAGCCGAATTCGCTTCGTGCGAGCGGCCGCCGCGGCGAGGAACACCTCCGGCGCTGACGAGTGCGAGTACTCGTCGAGGAAGTGATGCTCGACCTCCCATGCGTAGTCGAAGCCCAGCCGGTCCGCGAGCTCGACCTGATCGAGTGCGTCGCGAAGGAGGCAGAACTCGTCGTCGTCGCTCCATGGCTTGGGGAGCTGATGTTCGTAGAAGATGCCGAACTGCATTCCCCTAGCTGAGCAGACCGGCAGCGGTCATCTGCGACCGCAGTGCGCACCGTCAGGCCTGGGCGATGCGAACGAGGTTGCCCGAGGGGTCGCGAAACGCGCAGTCGCGCGCGCCCCAGGGTTGGGAGACCGGTTCCTGGAGGACCTCCGCGCCGGAGGCCTTGACCTTCTCGAACGTGGCGTCGAGGTCGTCGGAACGAAAGATCGCGGCCTGCAGCGAACCCTGTGTCACGAGCGTGAGCAAGGCGTCGCCCTCGGCCTGCGAGCGACCTCCGTGCGGCTGGAAGAGCACGATGTCGACGTTCTGTCCAGGAGACCCGACGGTGACCCAACGGAAGCCGTCGGCAGCAACATCGTTGCGGACGTCGAGGCCGAGTGCGTCTCGATAGAACCCCAGGGCCTCATCGGGATCGTGGACCGGAATGAACATGGCGGAAACGGTGGTGGTCATGGGAAGCACCGTACGAAATCCTTCGAGCGCGATGCTTCTTCGATCCTGCTTTGTTCGTCGGTGCGTCAGACGCCGACGGCGGTGCGCTGGGGGCGCGTCACGACCTTGCTCACGCACGACGGAACGACCTCGTGGTCGGAGTGGTCGCGCCGGCGGTAGTGCGAGGGTGTGACACCGACGATCTCGGTGAAGCGGGCGCTGAACGAGCCGAGCGAGGTGCACCCGACCGCGACGCACGCGTCGGTGACCGAGCAACCCTGACGAAGCAACGCCTTCGCCCGTTCGATGCGACGGGTCATCAGGTACGAGTACGGGGTCTCCCCGTACGCGGCGCGGAACTTGCGCGAGAAGTGTGCGGGTGACATGAGTGCGGTTCGGGCCATGGCAGTGACGTCGAGCGGCTGGGCGTAGTCGCGATCGATGCGATCACGCGCCCTGCGAACGTGCACGAGAGCCGCAATCTCGTCGGGTGTCATGTGTCGACGGTATCCGACGTATCGATGTCAGGCGGGCAGCGTCAGCGCGAACGTCGTGCCACGGTCATGCCCGGCTGACGTTGCGGTGAGCTCCCCGCCGTGGGCGTGGACGATCGCGCGGCTGATGGTGAGACCGATCCCCGTGCCGCCGCTGTGATCGTCGCGGTGCACGCGATAGAACCGCTCGAAGACGCGCTCGAGGTCAGGACGTTCCAGACCACGTCCGGTGTCGGTGACGCTGACGTGCACGGCGGCTTCGGTCGTGGAGGTTCGAACCTCGACCGAGCCGCCCGCCGGCGTGTACGCCAGCGCGTTGGTGAGGAGGTTCGAGACGACCTGCACCATCCGTTCGCGGTCGAACCGTGCCGGCAGCGGACCGGTTGCCTGGTGGGTCAGCGTCACGTCGGCGGCGACGAAACGCGGCCGGAGGCGGTCCACCACGGTGGTCACGACCTCATCGAGATCGCTCACGTGCCGGTCCAGATCGAGGCGCCCCTCCTCGGCCCGCGAGACCGATGCAAGGTCACTCGCAAGACGGTGCAAACGGTCGACCTCGACGTGGACCGTCGACGAAAGTTCTGTTGCGGTGAAGAGGCCGTCGTCGTAGCCCTCGAGCGTCCCGCTGATCGTTGTCAGTGGCGTGCGCATCTCATGAGCGACGTCGCCGATCAGCGCTGCCCGTCGTTGCTCTGTTTCGGAGAGCGTCGCAGCCAGGTGGTTGATGTCGTCGGCGAGCTCCGCAAGTTCGGCCTCGCCCGGACGATCGATGCGAGTGTCGTAGTGCCCTGCGGCGAGACGCCCGGTTCCGGCGCGGAGCTCACCGACGCTGCGGAGCGTCCGTCGACTCATCACGACGGCGATCAAGGTCGAGCTCACCAGCGTTGCGGCGAGTGCAATCAGCATCGACGTGTTCACCGCCGATACGAGTGCGTCGTGCTGGTTCGACAGGTTGCCGTTCCCCATGCCCATCCCGCCGCTGCCCATGCGCTCGTCGAAGAATCGAGGCACGAGGAATCGGGCGGCGACGTAGAAGGTCGCTGCCCCCGTGGCGACCACCAGCGCGAACGAGACGAGGAGGCGGGTGTGGATGGACGCGTGCTTCATCGCGTCGCCTCGAGGAACTTGTAGCCGACGCCGCGCACGGTCGCGATCCAGACCGGGGCATCGACGCTGTCGCCGAGCGCGCGGCGGAGGTTGCGGATGTGTACATCGACCACGCGCTCGTCGCCGAAGTAGTCGAACCCCCAGACTCGTTCGAGCAGCTGGCGGCGGCTGAGCACCTGACCAGGTTTCATGCTGAGCGTCGTCAACAGGTCGAACTCGAGTGCGCTGAGGTCGACCATCCGGTCATCGACTCGCACCTCGCGCCGTTCCTCGTCGATGGAGAGCCGTCCGAACTCCTGGCGTGTCGCCGTCGAGCCAATCATGTGCGGGCGACGAAGCACGGCCTTGACTCGTGCCGTCAGCTCGCGAGCGCTGAACGGCTTGGTGATGTAGTCGTCGGCGCCGACGGACAACCCGATGATGCGGTCCGTCTCCTCGGTGCGCGCCGTGAGCATCAACACGTAGGCATCGCTGGTCGCCCGGATTCTGCGCAGCACCTCGATGCCGTCGAACCCAGGGAGCATGACGTCGAGCAGCACGACGTCGGGTTGGTGCTCGACGAACCGATCCATGGCTCCGGGTCCGTCCTCGGCCTCGACCACGTCGATCCCCTCGGCGGTCAGGTAACGGCGAACGATTTCCCGAATCGGCCCCTCGTCGTCGACCACCAGGACCAGGGGAGCTCGCGCCATGTGGTCATTCTGACGCGCCGGAGCGCCGTCCGGTCGGGACGGCGCTCCTGCGCTGGCCTGGGAGGGATTCATCCGCCCGAGCGTGCCTGGTTTCCGGTGCCGTCCATGGGGCGGTCGGCACGGGGACCACTGCCGTCCATGGCACCCGAACGGTGCTGGGCGCCCATGCCGTTGGCGGTCCTGTTGGCAGTTGCCGTTGCGCTGTTCGCGTCGTGCATGACTCCGGTGCCGTCTCGGGCCTGGATCTGGTCGTGGTCGCAGTCCTGGTTCATGGTGCCATTGCCGCGTCCGTGCATGTTGCCGGGGCCGACCTGGTCGGCGGCGACCAGTCCTGCGGGAATCAGTACTGCCAACGTGGCCCCACCGATGATCAATCCCTTGTGAAGTGTGCGCATCGTGCTCATCTCCTTGAGTCGTTCTTTGCGATGAGTGCATTGAACAACGGCCCCATGAAGCGTCGAGGAGCGCCGGCATGAAGCTTCCATGAAGGAGACGCCGCCGGTCCGAGTGTCACGACGCCGGTCCGAGTCCGCGGGCGCGCGTGCGAGTGGGTACTCGCACCTCGGGGTGCGAGTACCCACTCGGATGGGGGTCGGGATGGGGGACGCCGCGGTCGGCGAGGGATGGGGGACGCCGAGGTGGCGGCGCGGTGGCGGCGCGGAGATCAGCCGTCGTGGTCGGCGTCGCCGGCCGCGCGAGCGTGGACGGAGACGCCCGTCGCGTCGGTTTCGATCCCGACCTCGAGACGGTCGCCGACCTCGCGGATCGGGAACGTGGGCTGGCACTCGTCCTTCACCGCTTCGTAACCGGTGTCGAGTGCGAAGGCCCACTGGTGACCAGGGCAGACGAGCTTGCCGTTGAGCACGACGCCCTTGGACAGTTCACGGTCGCGATGGATGCAGATGTTGGCCAGCGCGTACAGCCCGTCGCCGTGTGCGAGTACCAACACATCGGTGCCGTTCACATCGACGACGAGCTTGTTGCGCGCTTTCGTGAGGTCGGCACGCGAGCCGACATCGAACCACTCGGTCATGCAGAGTCGTCCTTCGCAAGCCAGACCTGCTTCAGACGCTCGTAGGCGCGGCCCCCGGTGAGGGCGGTCTGGTCGGGGTCCCAGGCGACGGTGATGTCGCCGTTGACGTACAGCTGGCAGGCGAGTCGGTAGCCGTCATCGATGAGGTCGCCGAGCCGCTCGCGCTCGCGGCGTCGGGCCGTGACGCAATGCTCTGCGCCTTCCTCGATACGAATGCGATCCGTCCCGCAATTCCCACTGGCGCACTTGAACGGCAGTGGGATCTCGTTCCGGATGGCGACTCGGAGCACGTTCACCTCGTCGCCATCCGGGAACTGGACCTCCCGGTTGCTGGTGGAGAACCGAATGGTCGGCATCAGGAACTCAGGCGAGCGCCGGCTCGGGATTCGCCACGTCGGCTTCGGGCTTCACGTAGGTGTCGTAGAGCGCCTTGGTGTAGCTGAAGCGGGCCTCCGCGCCGTGACGCACGAGCTGAAGGCAACGCTGCTGGAGCTCGGGGGTCGTGGCGTGCTCGAGGACGATCTGGTAGCCGCGCTCGCCGTGGATCTCGTCGGAGGTGATGTGGAGGTCGAAGAACTCGGCCTCTTCCTCGGTGAAGCCGTACTTCTCGATCAGCACCGGGTACTGACGCCGGTAGATCGAGGGGACTTGCGACTCGAGGCCCACGACCAGCGCCGCCGTGGCGACAGCGAAGTGCTCGCGCATCGAGATGGCGTAGCACCAACCCTGCAGGCCGCGGGTGACGGCAGTCGCGTTGTCGACGTCCATCACGCGCTCGCGGGTCGTGCCGCACGCCTCGGCGAATCGGATCAGGAGGTCGGTGTGGCGGACGTCGGACAGTTCCTCTTCGTACATGTTCTGGAGCAGGAAGTCCTTGGCATCGGTCGCGGTGTCGGGAGTGTTGGAGTAGATGTACCCGAGGTAGTCGGCGAAGGGACCCACGTAGTGGTAGTGGTTCTCGGCCCACCGGGCGAAGTGCTCGCGGCTGAGTTCGCCGTTGGCCCAGGCCTGGGAGAACGATGCGTTCTTGGCCTCGCGGCCCTTGATCGCATTCTCGAGGGCGACTCGGAAATCGGACTTGGACAGCAACTCGACCATCGGAGCACTACCTTTCTTCGACGTGGACGTCGGTGGGACGATTCGTATATTGTATACGAACATGACGAGCGCGCAAGATCTCCGGAGAAATTCCTCGCTGAGCGATTCGCACGGTCGATGAGCAGGGAGCGCCTGTCGCCCGAAGTGGCCACCATGGCCGAGCAGGTCACTGCTCGCGGGGCGCACGGTGTCGTCGCGGCCGCCGCGCCGCAGGCTGCGCTCGCCGCAGCAACCGTGCTGGCCGATGGTGGGAACGCGTTCGATGCGGTCGTCACCGCGGCGCTCGCCGAGTCGGTGCTGCTGCCGCCGAAGTGCGGGCTCGGGGGAGACCTCATCGCAATCGTGCTGCGGGCGGGTGCCGCTGTCCCGGAGGCACTGGTCGCGGTGGGCGGTGCCGCGGCGGGTCATGCGGCAGTGGCCCGCTCCGGACGGTGGCGCGACGTCGGCGCAGACAGCGTCGGTCCGCCGGCCGCCGCGGCAGGCTATGCGGCGCTCGCCGCGCTGGGTCGACTGCCCCGTACTCGATTGGCCGCACCAGCGCAACGCCTCGCACTCGACGGGTTCCCCTGGTCAGCGGTCTGCACGAAGCTGTCCGAGCAGGCGCTCGCGCTGGTCGCCGAGATGCATCCCGAAGGCTGCGTCTACTTCCCCAACGGTGCGGCGATCGCGCCGGGCGCCGTTGTCCGGCTGCCCGGGCTCGCGGCCGCATTGGAGGAATGGGTGCTGCGCGGCGGGGCGCTGCTCGAAGGGCCGGTGGGCGATGCGATCGAGCGGGCCGTCGAGTCGCGCGGCGGGGCTCTGCGCCGATCGGACTTCGTCCACGCCACCGCAGAGTGGCTGCCCTGCGCCGAGGTCACCGTCGACGGGCGTCGGCTGTGGTCGACGCCGGCGCCGACGCACGGTCCGAGCTTGCTCGACGCCATCTCGCGCTACTCGCAGGGCGAGGCGACGCCCGCCGGTCTCCATCTCGCGGTCATGGCTGCGATCGACCATCAACGGCGAACGCTCGGCGACCCCAGCGGCACCTCGATCGTCTCCGCGGCCGACGACGACGGCAATGTGGCGGTGGTCGTGCATTCGAACTCGTACCCGCGCTTCGGTAGCGGCATCGTCGAGCCGACGTTCCAACTCCCGTTGGCCAATCGCGCCGGCCGCGGCTTCACGCCGGAGGAAGGCCACCCCAACTTCCCTGTTGCGGGCCGCCGTCCCGTGACCACGTTGCACGCGTGGGCATTGTCCGACGTCGAGGGTGCAGTTCGCTTCGTCGGGGGCACGCCCGGCGGCGCCAACCAACTGCCGTGGAACGCACAGTCGGTGGCGAGGTTGCTCGCCGGTGAGGAGCGCCCCGGTGTGCTGGTCGCCGCGCCGCTGTGGGAGTGGCTGCCCGACGACGATGGCGTGCGCTTCGAGCTCGGCATCGCCGACGCCGACACGTTCGACGTCGCCGGCCGCGTCGTCAAGGCGTCGCGGTGGGGATGCCGCTCGGCGCAACAGATCATTCGGGTGCCGCCGCCGGGCGAAGCATGGCAGGCCGCGGCAGATCCACGAACCGTCGGGCTCGCGCTCGGGATCTGAGCGCGGTGGTTGGCGGTTCGCAGCGGACAGGGCGCCGAGCACGGCGCCCTGTCCACCGCTGGTCGTGGAACCTCAGCCGATCAGGTCGAGCATCGGCACCACACCGCCGGCCCTGTCGCCGGCGTGGCCCAGGTATCCCAGGTGCCACACCGTTTCGATCGTCGCCAGCAGCGAGTAGTGGTTGTACGGCGTGTCGCTGACGCGGGAGTGGTGGTTGTGCCCGGAGACCACGATCGCCGGGATGAGCCCGCCGCCGTAGGTTCCGCCCGGCCAGGCGGGGCTGACGCGCGCGTCGGCGGCCGCGACGTAGGGCGAGTCACAGCACCCATCGGCCGATTCCCACCCGCCATTGGTGGGATTGCCGGTGTAGTCGTTCTCGTCGGTGACGATGAAGATCAGGCTGTTCTTCGTCCATGCCTTGGAGTTCATGATCGTCGTCACTGCCGTCTCGACGAACGCGTCGGCCTTCTGCTTCAGTGCGGCGTCGTTGGCGTCGTCCTTGGCCGATCCGTACGGGCACGGGGTCTCGGGGTGGTCGGGCACCGCCACGTAGACGCCGCCGTGCATGTCGTTGCACTGGTTGGGGCTGATCCACACGAAATCAGGCGCGTTGCGGGAGTTCAGGTCGGTAGCGAGCGCCGAGTAGTCCTTGATGTTGGACATGCGCGCCGGGTTGTTGACGATGTCGTCGAAGAGCACGAACGGGTTGTGCTTCTTGGCGTACAGCGCGACGTCGGTCCCACCGACGTTCGGTCCGAACCGCGCGGTCTTGTCGGCGGGCAGGGTCTCCATGTAAGCGCCCCACGAGAGGTGGTGCGACTCCAGCTGATCCACCAGGTTCGGCCGATCGAGGTTGACGATGTTCTCGTCATGATCGTCCTGGACGCCGAAGTTGTCGCCGGCGATCGCGGCGATGTAGTTCGGCATGCTCGGATGGGTCACGCCGTAGTAGTTCGTCGCCATCCCGTTGGCGTGCGCGAGCTGGGTGATGTACGGCGCATTGACGTCATCGATCACGCTCGACTGCGAGTGGTTCTCGAGCATGATCACGAACACACGCGTGTTGCCGCTGTGACGACCGGAGTCGTCGTGCGAGGCGGAGGCGGATCCGCCCACGTTGATCGCTACCGGAAGTCCGATCGTGAGAACCGCAGCAAAGGTTGCTCGTCGAAATCGTCGTGAACGCATGGGTGTACTCCTTCGATATCGGGGTCGGGGGCGTCGCTGCCCCACTTCGCAACACCCTACGACTCTCGCTCAGGGCGCTGTTCCGCCTTGATCGCGGGCCTCGATGCTCTCGGCCGGGCGGTCGCGACAGATCCACAGCAGCACCAGCGGCACCAACACCGCGACCGCCAGCGTCGGCCGCAACCCGACTCGATCGGCGACGAGCCCGACGATGGCGCTCGCGAGCGCGCCCAGCGCGATCTGCACGCTGCGATACATGCCCAGCGCCATTCCGTTCTGCCCGAACTCCTCGACGGCGAGCGTGTTGGCCACCGGGCCGAGTGAACTCACCATCGCGGCGAAGCCGGCAGCGAGCGCGTAGGTGGCCCATCCACCCGGGAGCAGGACCCACGCGAGCCCTGTCGCGGTCAGCACCACCGCGGTGCGCCTCGCGCTCGTCCGCGCCCCGACCCGGTCGGCGCTCGCACCTCCGGCGACCTTGGCGCCGATCGAGAGCACGCGCCCGACGATGAGCACCGTGGCGGCCGAGGAGGCCGAGATGCCCCACTCGTCCACGGCGAACGTGGTGAGGAACGGCACCGCGCCGTACTGGCACACGGCGAGCACCGTGCCGACGGCGGTCGGCAGGCTCATCACTGCTCGCAGGCTGACCCGGTCGCGATGCCCGGTCGACGTCGGCGGCGGGATGTGCAGGAACGACGAGGCGAAAGCCGACACGAGGAACAGCACTGCGGCCACCCAGAACGGAACCCGCCAACCGTGGCTGGCGCCGACGCTGCCGAGCACCGCGGCGAGGGTGAGGCCGACGCTGAACGCGACCCCGTACAGCCCCATCGCGAAGCCACGGCGCGAGGGGCCGGCAGCGATGCCGACGGACTGCAGGCCGGCGGGGAAGAACAGCCCGGCTCCTGCGCCGAGCAGGATCTGGCCGACGAGCAGCACGGCGTAGCCCGGTGCCGCGGCCGTGACGACTGCGCCCGACGCTCCGATGAGGCACGACCACCTGATGACCGTGACCGGCCGAACCCGTCGCAGCGCGGCACCGCCGGCGAGGTTCATGATCGCGATGCTCACGGTGAGCAGTGCGAACGCGATGCCGCCCTGTCCGACCGACAGGCCGAGATCGTCCTGCGCGGTGGGGAACACCGGCGACAGGATCTGCTCGCCGGTGGTGGTGACCACGTAGGCGAGGCAGATCAGCGCGAACGCACCCCAGTGGGCGCGCCCGGGCGCAGTGACCGAGGTCGTGGCGGGCGACGTCATCGGGTGGCTTCCTCGGACGTCGGGCCCGGGCGAAAGTGAGGGGCGACCTCGGCGGCGAACCGCTCCAGGTCCGCCTCGATCGCAGCGTCGAACGGTGCGCGCAGCGACAGGACCACTCGATCCACGCCCGCGTCGCGGTAGCGCCCCACGAGATCCACGACCTGCTCGGTGCTGCCGGTGCACACGGCCGGCCGGAGGGCCTCCCACCGTGGTCCGAAGCGGGCCGGGAGCTGCGTTTCGTCCAAGCAGAGACCGATGCTCACCGTGGTCTCCACGGCGCCGCCCGGTCGCCCGGCGATGTGCTCGTGTTCGCGAAGGATGGTCACCTTGCGTGCCAGGTCGTCGGGTGTCGCCATCGGGACGTTCCATCCGTCGGCGACCTGGGCGGCGAGCGGAATGGTCGATCGCTCACCACCTCCGCCAACGATGATCGGGATGTGTGCCTGTACCGGCGGTGGAGCACACGATGCCTCCACGAGTCGAACGTGCCTGCCGTCGGTGGTGACCGTCTCCCCGTCGAGCAGACGGCGGACGGCGCGCAGGGTCTCACCGAGGTGGCCTGATCGTTGGCCCGGACTGGGGAGGGCGCGGCCGGTCATCCGGTAGTCGCGTTGGAGGTAGCCGGCACCGAGGCCGAGCGTCGCACGGCCGCCGGAGAGCTGGTCGATCGTCGCGATCGCGCTGGCGAGTTGCAGGGCGTCGCGGTAGCCCACGGAGTACACCAGGCAGGCGCAGCGCACCCGCTCCGTGGTGCAGGCGAGCGCGGCGTGCATCGCCACTGCCTCCAGATTGGCGGTGGTTCCGGTGAGCGAACCGAAGTGGTCCCACACCGAGATCCAGTCGAAGCAGCCGCCGTGGCCCTGGTCACCGATGGCTTCGATGCGGCGCCAGAGAGCCCGGACGGCGTCGGCGCGGGTGTCCTGCAACGGCGTGTGCACGCCGAATCGGAGACCGTCACGGGTCGGAGGGAGCGAAGCGGCCGTCATCTCGCATACAGTATGCAATCGCGATGATGGGACACACCAACCGTGCGCCACACGCATTCCGATCCCTGAAAAGGACCTCGTGTTGCACCTCCACGACGACCACATCCTGGAACTCCTCGACCTGCCGTCGGTGACGCTCGCCGTGGGCGAGGCGTTCGCGGCATGGGGTCGGGGCGAGGCAGACAGCACGCAACGGGTCCGATCCAGCGCCGGCGGCGGCATGGCGAGCGCGATGGCGGCAGTCGTTCCGCCGTACTCCGGCGGCAAGGTCTACGCCACCAAGAACGGCGTGTTCACGTTCCTCAACATCCTCTTCGATCTCGACGGCAAGCTGCTGTGCACCCTCGATGGTGACGCGCTCACCCGTTTCCGCACGCCGGCCGCGTGCGCGATCGCCATTCGTGCGCTCGCCGCGACCGACTGCACGACCGCTGCGCTCATCGGGGCCGGTCGACAGGGGTGGTACCACCTCGAGATGCTCGCTGCGGAACTGCCCGAACTCGAGCGAGTGACGGTGTACGACGTGCGACCCGAGGCGGCTGCCGACATGGTCGAGCGAGCGCTCTCCGCCGGCATCCCTGCCGTGGCCTCCGCCAGTCCCGTCGACGCGGTCCGCGGTGCCGACGTCATCGTGACCGTCACCCAGAGCACCGAGCCCTTGTTCCCCGTCGAGGCCATCAGCGACCGTGCCCTGATCTGCGCCGTCGGCGCGACGAAGTACGACCGCTGCGAAATCGGCTCGGATGTCGTCGAGCGGTGTGCCGCCGTGGTGTGTGACGACGTCGTCGGCAGTCGGGTGGAGTGCGGCGACCTCATCCGGGCCGCGAGCGACGGACGGTTCACGTGGGAACGTGCGATCGAGCTGCGCGACCTCGCCGCGGGCACCGTCCCCGTCGATCGCGCGGGCAACGCTCCTGTGTTGTTCGAGACCCAAGGCGTCGCGTTGCAAGATGTGGTCGCCGCCGGCCTCGCCTACGAGCGACATCTGGCTCTCTGAATCCACCCCTGAAAGGAACACTGATGCTGCAGGTCAATCGCCTCACCATGGAGGAAGCGGAACTCGCCGTCGATGCGGCGCTCGCCAAGGCGCGCGAGCTCAACGTGGGATCCGTCATCGCCGTCGTCGACTCGGCCGGATGGCCCATCGTCGTCAAGCGCCCTGACACTGCAAAGCCGACGAGCGTCGAGATCGCGATCAACAAGGCTTTCACGGCTGCGTGCCACCGCCGCCCGACGCACACCTACACCAACGCGCAACCCGGGCAGGAGGCGTTCGGCATCATGAACATGCACGGCGGACGCTTCTCGATCTTCGTCGGCGGTTGGCCGATCGAGATCGACGGTGAGGTCGTCGGCGGCATCGGCGTGTCCGGCGGACACACCAGGGAGGACATCGAGTGCTGCCAGGCCGGCATCACTGCGCTGGTCGAGCACCTCGGCAAGACCGCCGACTTCTCCAAGTGGGACAACTGGCGCGCCCCGTCCCCGACGGGGGAGTGAGCGTGACCTCCTCGCTCACGCCCGCACCGTTCGTGGTGCGCAACCGCGTCGGTGACAAGTTCCTCGACGCATCCGATGGTGGTCGATTCGATCGCTTCGACCCTGCCCATGCGGATCGCCTCGTGTCGACCGCTCCGGAGTCGACGGCGACCGACGTCGCCGATGCCGTCGGGGTTGCAGCTGACGCGGCAGCGGCTTGGCGGCGCACCACGCCGACACAACGCGCCGAAGTCCTCACTCGCGCCGCGCGACTCCTCGAGGAGCGCGCCGGGATGATCGCCGCTGAGATGGTCCGCGAGGAAGGCAAGCCGCTCGCCGACGCGAAGAACGAGTCGGGTCGCACGCCGCGCAACCTCGAGCTCTATGCCGGGGAGGCGTATCGCCTGACCGGCGCCACGTTCCCCAGCGACGACACGCCGCTCGTCTACTCCACCCGCGACCCGCTGGGCGTGGTGGGTGTGATCACACCGTGGAACTTCCCGCTCAACATGGCGAGCCGCAAGATCGGGCCCGCACTCGCGGCCGGCAACACCGTCGTCTTCAAGCCGTCACCGATGACCCCTCACATGGGCGATCGGCTCGCGGCTGCCTTCACCGATGCCGGTCTCCCGCCCGGCGTGCTCAACGTGGTGCACGGCTTCGGCGCTGGAGCGCTGCTCGTCGCCGATGAGCGCGTCGCTGCCATCACCTTCACGGGTTCGAATGCGACGGGCCGCAAGATCCACGCCGCGGTCGGGCTCGGCCGCAGGGTGCAGCTGGAGCTCGGCGGCAAGAACCCCGTCGTCGTGCTCGCCGACGCCGATCTCGATGCGGCGGCGGCCATCGTCGCTCGTTCCAGCTTCTCGTTGAGCGGGCAGGCGTGCACCGGGGCCGGCAGAATCCTCGTCGATCACCGTGTCCACGACGAACTGGTGGAGAAGGTGCTCGCGCTCGCCGGGCGGTACGTCCTCGGCCCGGGTGACGTCGACGGCGTCACGATGGGTCCGCTCGTCGACGAGCACGCGGTCGCGACGATGGAACGCGTGGTTGCCGCGGCAATTTCCGAGGGAGCGCACGTCGCATGCGGCGGCCGCCGCGCCTCGGGCGCGGATCTCGACGGCGGCTGGTTCTTCGAGCCGACGGTGCTGATCGATGCCCAGCGCCACCATGCGATCTCGCAGGAGGAAGTGTTCGGCCCGGTCATCGGGATCGAACGCATCGATGGTGTCGACGATGCCATCGAGTCGGCGAACTCGGTCGTCTACGGATTGTCCGCAGCGATCTGCACTCGCGACCTCACTGCAGCGCAGCGGTTCGCCGCGGAGGTCCAAGCCGGCATGGTGCGCATCAACCGACCCACGGTCGGCGCGGCGTTCAACGCCCCGTTCGGCGGTATCAAGCAGAGCGGCACGGCGACGCACAAGGAACAGCTGGGTCCCACGGTGATGGACTTCTACACCACTTCGCGCACGATCTGGCTGGGGAGCTGACCCATGGATCTCGAACTTCACGGTCGCCGGGCGCTGGTGCTCGGTTCGTCCTCTGGTCTCGGTCGAGCAGTGGCCGCCGGACTCGTCGTCGAGGGCGCGAGTGTTGCCGTCGTCAGCCGCCACGCCGATCGCGCCGCCGAGACCGCGGCCGCCATCGGCGCGACAGTGGGACTCGTCGGGGACCTCACCGCAGTCGGGACCGGTGCACGCCTTGTCCACGAGGCGGCCGATGCGCTCGGAGGGCTCGACATCGTCGTGGTCAACACCGGCGGCGGCAAGCCGGGGCCGATCCTTGCCACTGACGGCTTCGACGACAGTGCGTACGCGTCGATGCTGCGCCCGGCGCTCGAGGTGAGCCGCGCGGCCGCCCCACTCGTGGCGGCGAACGGGCACGGTCGACTGGTGTTCCTCACCGCTCGTTCGGTGGTCGAGGCCAGCCCTGACCTTGCGCTGAGCTCGGTGTTCCGTAGCGGCGTCGCCGCAGCAGCTCGTTCGCTCGCGCTCGAACTGGCGCCGGACGTCACGTGCAACGTGGTGATCACCGGCCAGTTCGACACCCCGGCCTTGGCGCGTTTCGAGGCCGCGAGGGCAGAACACGAGGGCCGATCCGCCGACGAGGTGCACCGCGACCACGTCGCCGGCATCCCGATGGGTCGAGTCGGTCGCGCACAGGAGTTGGCCGATGTCGTGGTGTTCCTCTGCAGCGAACGGGCGTCGTTCGTCACCGGATCGACCGTTCGGGTCGACGGCGGAGCCGTACGAGGCTTCTGAGATCCGACGTCAGTCGGGCATCGTCACATAGGCGTCGCGCGCGTTCGCGATGTGCCGCGCAGCGTTGTGCTCGGCAGCGTCGGCGTCGCCTCGGGCGATGGCATCCACGATCGCCGCGTGCTCGGCCCACGAGTCGGCACCGCGCCGACCGATGCTGCCCGCGTACACCCACTGGATCACGTGTGAGAGTTGCTGGATGGTGTGGGTGAGCAGTTGATTGCGGGCCGTCGCGCCGAGACATTCGTGGAATCGGGTGTTGAGCGCGGGCAGCGCCGCGCGCTCGCCCTCGGCGACGCATCGCTGTCCTTCGCTGACCAGTGACTGCAGTGCAGCGAGGTCGTCTTCGGTTCGACGTTGGGCCGCCAGGCGGGCCATGAGACCCTCCAATGCGCCGCGAACCTCGAAAAGCTCGCCGGCGCGCTCGGTTGTCACGTCGGCGACTCGAGCTCCCCGGCGGGGTTCGAGGTCGACGAATCCTTCGGACGCCAGCGCCTGGAGCGCCTCGCGAACCGGGTTCCGCGACACGCCGAGTTCGGCGGCGATCTGGTCCTCGAACAACCGTGTTCCCTGCTCATACTGCCCTTCGGTGATCCGATGACGGATTTCTTCGAGCACTGCGTGACGTAGCGGAAGGTGCGTGATGGCGTGGCGCAGCCCGGTGGACGGTGCCGTGGGGGCAGGAGTGGAGGTCGATTCGTTCATGGCGGTCACCATTCTTTCGCGCGGAAATTCGCTCCAGGGGATTGACCCCTCGTGTCTATTGTATAAAGTATGCGCAACCGCCCGTGGGGTGGGGTACAAGGGGAGGGTCAATGTCCACAAGGAGCAAGCGTGTCGGGGTACTCGGCGCACTGCTGGCGTTCACACTCGTTGCGGCTGCCTGCGGCAGCGACAGCGCGTCGAGCACCACCAGCAATGGCAGCACCGAGACCACCGGCGGCGGCACCGCCACCGGCGCCGACATCACCATTGCACTCGGGTCCGAACCGACGAGCCTGGATCCCATGCTCGTCGACGATGGTGGCGAGCGCGCCATCAACGACAACATCTACGAGACACTGCTCGCCCGTACGGCGACCGGTGAACTCGAGCCCGGTCTGGCAACGGAGTTGCCGACGCAGATCGACGACACGACGTGGGAGTTCAAGCTCCACGACGGTGTCACCTTCCACGACGGCTCGCCGTTCAACGCTGATTCCGTGATCGCCAGTGTCGATCGCATGGTCGGCCTGGTGAAGGACGGCAAGACCGACAACGACGGCTTCTTCGGGACCCTCACCGGCGCTGAGAAGGTCGACGACCTCACCGTGCGGATCATGACCGACGGCCCCGACGGCGTGCTCCCGGCGCGCATGTACTGGCTGAAGATGATCGCTGCGTCCGCGAAGGACTCTGCCGATCTCTCGGATGCACCCAACGGCACCGGGCCGTACACGTTCGTCAGCCGCGAGACCGGCTCGAACATCGTGCTCGCCGCGAACGACAAGTACTGGGGCGACGCACCGGCGATCTCGAAGGTCACCTATGAGTTCGTCTCCGAGGGCGGCACCCGTCTGGCCGGCCTCAAGTCCGGCAAGTACGACCTCATCACCAACCTTCCCCCGCAGGACGTCGATCAGGCGCCCGCTTCGGCCAAGGTGCAGGGCCAGGAGCACCCCGTGCTCATCCTCGATGCCGATGAGGGCATCACCGCCGATCCCAACGTCCGCAAGGCGCTGAACCTGGCGGTCGACAAGCAGGCGATCGCCGACAAGGTGTACGGCGGTTACGCCGCTCCGGACGCCGGTCAGGTGCTGAGCTCGTCGATCCTCGGATTCAACTCCAGCCTCGAAGCGTTCCCGTACGACCCCGCCGAGGCCAAGCGCCTCATCGAGGCCGCCGGTGTCGCCGGTCAGACGATCACCCTCGTGGGTGAATCGTCCGGTCGCTGGCTGAACGACAAGGAGCTCGTCGAAGCCGTTGCCGGCTACTGGACCGAGGCCGGTCTCAAGGTCGACCTCCAGTCGCCCGAGTTCGGTGCCTACCTCGACATCCTGTTCAACCGGGACAACCGGGCCGACGCGATCTTCGTGTCGAGCTCGAACGACATCCTTGACCCGTCCCGTCAGCTCGCGACCTACTACTCGTCGGCCGGCATCGGCTCGTCGAACTCCAACGAGCAACTGGCCGCACTCGTCGACCAGGGCCGCACCGAGCTCGACCCGGCCAAGCGCCAGACCATCTACGAGCAGGCCGTCAAGATCGGCTATGACGAGGCCTACTTCACCTTCCTGGTGAACAACCAGGACCTCTACGGCCTCAGCACGCGGATGCAGTGGACGCCGCGGGTCGACTCCAAGATCCTCGTCAAGGAGATGAGCGTCACGGCGTGACCCTGGCTCGCTCTGCGAACCAGTTCTAGGGTGGAAGGGTCGCCGGTGTCACCGGCGGCCCTTCTCCCTCGCTACGAAACATCCGCCACTCGAAGACTCGGGAAGGACACTTCACCCACATGGGGCGTTACCTCGTTCGCCGCTTGCTGCAGGGCCTCGTCGTCATCTTCGGCGTGACCATCTTCGTGTTCGTCATCACCCGAATGGTCGGCGATCCGGTCAAGTTCATGTTGCCGCTCTCGGCGACGCCCGAGGAACGTGCCGCACGGCGCGCGTCGCTCGGCCTGAATGACCCGCTGATCACCCAGTTCGTCCGCTTCCTGGGCGACCTCCTGCGCCTGAATCTCGGGGAGAGCACCTACGTGCGCGGGCAACCGGCGCTGCACGTCGTGTTCGACTACCTCCCCCGGACGCTCCAACTCGTCGCCTTCGGCATGGTGTTGGCCGTCGTGTTCAGCATCCCGCTCGGCGTCGTCGCCAGCCGTCGTCCCGGTGGCGTGCTCGACCGCTTCCTCACCACGCTGAGCCTCATCGGGCTCTCGGTGCCCCAGTTCTTCCTCGGCTACGTGCTGATCATCGGCTTCACCGTCAAGCTCCACTGGTTCCAGACCGGCCCCGGGCCCTGGCAGACCAACCTCGTCCTCCCGGCCATCTGTCTCGCCCTGCCCGCCATCGGTCGGCTGTCGATGGTGGTGCGCTCGGCGATGATCGACGAACTGAACTCGCAGTACGTGAAGGTCGCCCGGGCCAAGGGCTTGTCGCAACGACGTGTGCTCGGCGTGCACGCCTTGAAGAACGCCGGCATTCCGTACGTGACGCTCCTCGGGTGGGAGGTCATCCGTGCGATCGCCGGCTACACGGTGGTGGTCGAATCCGTCTTCAACTGGCCGGGCCTCGGCTTCATGGCCAAGACCGCCATCGCCAATCAGGACTTCTTCCTCATCCAAGCGATCGTGTTCGTGGTCGCCGTGATGGTGGTCATCATCAACATCATCGTCGACGTGGCCTACAAGGCCCTGGACCCAAGGGTGAAGCTCTCATGACCGCTCCCGACGAATACACCGCGAGTCATGTCGAGGAAGAGCACGCGCTCGAGGCCGAGCACTCCATCGAGGGGCGGCCGTACGAACTCTCCGCGGTGCGCCGAGGCGGTTTGTTCGGTGACCTCGTCCGCGACAAGCTGGGGCTCGCGTCGCTCGTCTTCCTGGTCGTTCTCCTCGTGGTCGCCGCGCTGGCACCGTGGATCGCCCCGTTCAAGCCCAACCAGGGCAACCTCACCTCGTCGGGGCTGCCGCCGGTGTGGCACGGCGGCACATGGACGCACCCCGTGGGCACCGACTGGCAGGGGTACGACGTCCTCAGTCGGTTGATCTACGGCGCCCGGACCTCGCTCATCATCGGTCTCGTCGTGGTGCTGCTGGCCGGGACGTTCGGTGTCGTCGTCGGGCTCATCGCCGGGTACAAGGGCGGTCGAGCCGACTCGTGGATCATGGGCTGGGTCGACGTACAGGTCTCGTTCCCCGGTCTGCTGATGGCGATGCTCCTCGTCGCACTCGTGGGTGGCAGCGTCACGTCGGTGTCGCTGATCCTGGCCGTCAACGGCTGGATGGTCTACGCCCGGATGACGCGTGGTGTCGTGCTCACGATGAAGGAGCGACCATTCGTCGAAGCGGCCGAGATCCTCGGTTCCACTCCGAAGCGAGTGATCTTCAAACACATCCTGCCCAACCTCTTCACACCGCTCGCGACGCTGGGCGTGCTCGAGTTCGCCCGCATCATTCTCGCCGAGGCCGCATTGAGCTTCCTCGGGCTCGGGATCCAGTATCCGGGCGTCTCGTGGGGTCTCGACATCGCCCGCGCCGGCGACCACGAGCTGTTCGGCAACCAGTGGTTGATCGTCTACCCCGGTTTGCTGCTCACGATCACCGTGCTCGCCGTCAACCTGCTGAGCAGTTGGCTCCGGGTCGCCCTCGACCCCCTGGAGCGCGAGAAGCGCTTTGCCGCGACGACGAGCAGCGGCCACACCGGAGCGGGACTGTGAACGAGCTGGACCACACGCCGCTGCTCGAGGTCGATCACCTCGAGGTGCAGTTCTTCACCCGTCGCGGCACGGTGCAGGCCGTGCGTGGGGTGAGCTTCACGATCGAGCCGGGTGAGACGCTCGGCGTCGTCGGAGAGAGCGGCTCTGGCAAGAGCGTCATGGCCCAGACCCTGCTCGGGCTGACCGAGCTTCCGGGTCGCATCACCGGCGGCGACGTCCGTTGGAAGGGCGAGTCCCTCGTCCACGACGCCTCGTCCGCGCTGGCCAGGGTGCGCGGCAATCAGATCGCCATGGTCTTCCAGGATCCGATGACGTCGTTGAACCCGGTCTTCTCGGTCGGGCAGCAGATCACCGAGGTGCTCAGGCGCCATCTGGGGATGAGCCGCAAGCAGGCGAAGGCCCGTGCGGTGGAACTGCTCGACACGGTCGGCATCGCCAACCCGTCGACTCGCGTCGACCAGTACCCCCACGAGATGTCGGGTGGCATGCGCCAACGGGTGCTCATCGCGATGGCGCTCGCGTGCGAGCCCGAGCTCCTCGTGGCCGACGAGCCGACCACCGCCCTCGACGTGACGATCCAAGCCCAGATCCTGGAGCTGATCGCCGACATTCAGCAGCGACTTGGTCTGGCGGTGATGCTCATCACCCACGACCTGGGCGTGGTTGCCGGGCTGTGCGACCGAGTGGCGGTGATGTACTCGGGCAAGTTGGTCGAACTCGCCACGGCCGACGACCTGTACGCCAACCCGGCCCACCCCTACTCCGCCGGACTGTTGCGCAGCACGCCTCGGCTCGACGTCGCGATGCCCCGCCTGGTGTCGATCGACGGAGCGCCGCCGGATCTTGTCGCACCTCCGATCGGCTGTCCGTTCGCGGCCCGCTGCTCGCTGGCGACCGAGGAGTGCCTTGCCGAGATGCCGGGCCTGCACACCATGGAGGACGGCCGCAAGGTCGCCTGCTGGCGGCCGTACGAAGCCGGGATGCCCCAGGAGGTCGTCGATGGAACCCACTGAGTCCTCGAACGCGGCGCTCCTGTCGCCCGGCATCGAGCCGCCGGTTGTGGACGCGCCGTTGCTCGAGGTCGATCATCTGAGCATTCGCTTCCCGGTGAGCGGCGGCACGTTCTGGGGCGGCCAGAAGCGGTTCGTCCACGCCGTCGACGACGTGTCGTTCAGCATCCAGAAGGGCACCACCTTCGGGCTCGTCGGTGAGAGCGGCTCGGGCAAGACCACCACCGGGCGCGCGGTCCTGCGTCGCATCACGCCGACCGAAGGCACGATCCGCTTCGGTGGTCGCGACATCACCCAGGTGACGGGCAAAGATCTGCGCGAACTGCGCCGGCACATGCAACTCGTGTTCCAGGACCCGTACTCGAGCCTGAACCCGCGGATGTCGGTCCTCGAGCTCGTCGCCGAGCCGCTCATCGTGCACGGATTGGCCAAGAACGCCGCCGACGCACGCGAGCGCGTCGTCGACCTTCTGGACCGGTGCGGGCTGCCCACTGATGCGGCCGATCGCTATCCCCACGCGTTCAGTGGCGGACAGCGCCAGCGCGTCGGCATCGCTCGCGCACTCGCACTGCGGCCCGACTTCATCGTCGCCGACGAGCCGGTGTCGGCGCTCGATGTGAGTGTGCGGGCGCAGGTCGTCAACCTCCTCCAGGATCTTCAGCAGGAGTTGGGCCTCACCTACCTGTTCATCGCTCACGACCTCTCGGTCGTGCGCCACATCTCGCACCGCATCGGGATCCTGTATGCCGGCCGTCTGATCGAGCTCGCCGACACCGACGACGTCTACGAGACGCCGCTGCACCCCTACACCGAGGCGCTGCTGTCGAGCGTGCCGATCCCGGATCCTCCGCTGCAGCGTGCCCGGCGACGCATCGTGCTCACCGGCGAAGTGCCGAACCCCGTCGATCCTCCGCCCGGCTGCCGCTTCCAGAGCCGCTGCCCGATCGTCGAGGACCGTTGTCGGGTGGAGACTCCGTTGCTCGAGGAGAAGGCGCCGGGCCACCTCGTGGCCTGCCACCTTCGCTGACGGACCAGCGAACGAATGTCGACACTGCAATGGTGCATCGCGCTCGCCGCCGTCTTCGTCGGGTCCTGCGCGCAGGGGTCGTTCGGGTTCGGGCTCGGGGTGACGGCTGCCCCCGTGCTGGCGATCATCAACGGGGACTTCATCCCCGGCTCGTTGCTGATGGTGGCGACGCTGCTCACCGCGCTCGTCGCGTTCCGCGAGCGGAGTGCCCTGGCGTGGCGTCCCGTCGGATGGGCCATGGTCGGCCGGGTGCCGGGCAGCCTGCTCGGGACGTGGGCGGTGGTGGTGCTGCCCGAGCGTGACCTGATCCTGCTGTTCGCGGTGCTCGTGCTGGTCGGCGTGGGTCTCAGCCTGGCCGGGTGGTCCGTCGAACCGCATCGACGGGCGTTGCTGTCGGCGGGTGCCGCATCGGGCTTCATGGGCAGCATCACCTCCATCGGTGGGCCTCCGATGGCACTTCTGTACCAGCACCGGTCCGGCCGCGAGCTGCGGTCGAGCCTGTCGCTGTTCTTCCTGTTCGGTTCGACGGTGTCGGTGACGCTGCTGGCGGTGTCGGGTGAGCTGCATCGCGCCGACGTGTCCCGTGCACTGGCGCTGGTGCCGGCGATGCTCCTCGGTTTCGTCGCCTCTCACTGGGCGACACGGTGGCTCGACGGTGGCCGGATGCGCCCGTGGTTGCTCGGGTTCTCGGCGTCGACGGCGCTGATCCTGTTGATCACCGAGATCTGGTGACGCTCAGCTCGACTCGAAGAACCGCGCCGGTGAAAGTGTGGCGGCTCGAAGGCCGAGCGCGGACTCCTCGGTGGTGAGCGGCTCGTCGCGCATCTGCCGAGCCAGCAGCGCGGCCATCGCCGGTGCGGTCTTGATCCCGGCCCCGCCTTGCCCGGCCAGCCACCAGAAGCCCGGGGCGCGTGGGTCCTCGCCGATGACGGGGGAGCGGTCCGGAGCGAAGGTGCGCAGACCTGCCCACGCCCTCCGCACGGATCGCAGGGGGAGTCCAGTGGCGAGCGCCACCCGCTCGAGCGCCAAGGCCACGTCCAGTTCCTCGGGCCGCGCGTCGCACGGCTCGGTGGGTGTTTCGTCGGCGGGTGACACGAGCAGCCCGCCCGGCTCGGGTTCGCAGTAGTAGCGGCCCTCGATGTCCATGACGAGCGGCCAGGATGCGACGTGATCCGGGGCCGGCACGATCGCGGCGGTTCGGCGCAGAGCCCGGAATCCGATCGGTGCGAGTCCGGCTCTGATGCCGATCTCGTCGACCCATGCGCCGGCCGCGTTCACCACCGAGCCGGTGTGGATCGTCGTCCCCGAAGTGGTGATGGTCCAGGTGCCGGCGCCGTCGGTGGTGAGACGTAGCGCTTCATCGGCGAGCAGGGTGACGCCGCCGGCGTGACGGAACATCCTCAGGTAGCCCTCGATCAAGGCGGCGGTGTCGATCGACATCGCTTCCGGCTCGTACACCCCACCGCCCGCGATGGCGAGCGGGTCGAAGCCGGGGAGAAGGTGCTCGACTCCGCGCCGGTCGAGTCGATGCACGCTCGGTCGAAGACGATGTCCCGCGTCGGCGAGGGCATCGAGGGCGGGACCGTCGTCGGCCTCGCCGACCCACACCAGCCCGCGAGCTGACAGCAATGGATGGTCGGCGAACCCGTCGGGCGGATCTTCGAAGAACGGACGGCTGAGCCGCGCAAGGGCGCACACAGCCGGGTGTCCGGACGTCTCGGACAGGACCGAGGCGGACCGCCCGCTCGCGTGTTGGGCCGGGAGGGTCTCGCGCTCGATCAGCACCACATCGCCGCGGCCGCCGGACTGCGTGGCGAGCAGCGCCGCGGCCGAGACGCCGGCGACGCCGGCACCGATCACGACGACGGCAGGTGTCATCCGCCGGTGCGTTGGCTGAGGTCGCGCATGACACTCGCCATGTGCTGCTCGGTGCACGAGCGCGCAGCGGCCGTGTCTCGGGCGGCGATGGCGTCGTAGATCGCCTGGTGTTCGTCCCAGCTGGTGACGCCGCGGCTGTCGACCAGCGTGGTGAAGATCAATTCGGTCTGGTTCCGCAACGGGCCGACGACCGAGCCGAGGTAGTCGTTGCGCGACGCTCGCTCGATGGCCACGTGGAAGTCGCGGTGGCACGCGGCGGCACGCACGATGTCGTTGTTGGAGGTGGCACGCCGGCCGGCGTCGAGCAGCGACAGCATCGCGGCCAGTTCGTCGTCGGTGCGATGGATGGCGGCGTGCTCCGCTGCGTATGCCTCGATGACGGCTCGCAACTCGAGCAACTGCCGCGCTTGCTCGGGCACGATGGCGCTCACGTATGCCCCCCGCCGGGGGAGCACCTCGACCAGACCTGTGCCTTCGAGGGCGCGAATCGCCTCCCGGACCGGGTTGCGCGACACACCGAGCTGCTCGGCCAGGCGATCCTCGAACAGGCGCTCACCTGGGGCCAGGTGGCCGGTGGTGATCATCTCCCTGATCTCATCGGCGACGATCTCGCGCAGGGTGCGATGTTCCTGGCCGAGGGTCACGTCGACCAGGTTACTCAGGTCCTTTGTCATACGCCGATGCTTCGGCCATTCAGTACGGCGATGCCGTCAGGTCGTGTAATGTATACAGTCGACAGAATCTCGTGACGAACGACAGGAAATTCGTGCCCTCGTTGACCGATCTCGCCATAGCTGGTGCCGCCGCCTTCGTGGCCGGTGGCGTCAACGCCATCGCAGGTGGCGGCACCCTCGTGTCGTTCCCCGCGCTCGTCGCCCTGGGGGTGCCGAGCCTGCGCGCCAACGTCACCAACACGGTAGCCCTGTGCCCGGGTTACTTCGGCGGCGCACTCGCCCAGCGCGACTCGCTGGACGACCAGCGGGCGCGACTGCGGCGCATGCTGCCCGTGGCCGCCGTCGGTGGGCTGATCGGATCTGTCCTGCTGGTGGTTACGTCCGAGACCGTGTTCCGCAACATCGTGCCGTACCTCATCCTGCTGGCCTGCGCATTGCTGGGTTTCCAGGACAGCATCAAGCAGCGCGTGTTCGGACGTCGGCATGCCACCGCAGCGGGCGCGGCGCCGCCGACGTTGCTCATCGGCGTGTTCTTCGCCGCTGTGTACGGCGGGTACTTCGGGGCCGGCCTCGGCATCATGCTGCTCGCCGTGCTCGGGCTGCTCCTTGACGGTGAGCTGCCCAAGTTGAACGCCGTCAAGCAGGTGCTCGCGCTCACCATCAACGTGCTCGCCGCGGCCTTCTTCGTCTTCTCGGGCAAGGTCGAGTGGGCATTCGCCGCGGTGATGGCACCCACGAGCCTCGCGGGTGGTCACGTCGGTGGCACGCTCGCATCGCGGATGAACGCCCAGGTGCTGCGCGCCGTCGTCATCGCGTTCGGCGTCGTGGTGGCCGGCAAGATGCTGTTGTTCTGAAATCAGGCCCTCGAGGCACGCGGCCTACACTCGGCCTCGTGACCCCCGTGCACCACCTCGATCGTCGCGACGCGCGCCGGATCGCCGTGCGCGCTCAGTTGCTCGATGCGAATCGTCCGACGGAGTTCGCGGCGGTGGTCCGTCACCTCACGATGCTGCAGGTGGACCCGACGAGTGCCGTTGCCCCGAGCGCAGATCTGGTGTTGTGGAGCCGCCTCGGGTCGTCGTATTCGCCTGAGGTGCTACGAGCCGCCATCGCAGATCGAACCGTCGTCGAGCTCCGAGCGATGCTGCGTCCCGCCGAAGACCTCGCGCTGTACCGCGCCGGGATGGCCGCATGGCCGGGCTTCGGCGAGGTGCGCAACTTCAGGCGCGCCCAGAGCGACTGGCTGGCGGCCAACGATACGTGTCGCCGCGACATCCTCGACCGGTTGCGCACCGCCGGCCCGTTGACGTCGCGAGACCTTCCCGACACGTGCGCCAAGCCATGGGCGTCGAGTGGTTGGAACAACAACAAGAACGTCGCCATGATGCTCGACTTCATGGTGCAGGCCGGCCAGGTCGCCAACGCCGGCCGCAAGGGCCGCGATCGCCTGTGGGACCTCGCCGAGCGCGTGTATCGCGATGATCCGGTGGTGCCGGAACCCGAGGCCGAGCAGCGCCGCAACGAGCAGCGTCTCCGAGCCCTGGGGATCGCCCGCGCCCGCGGACCGGAGTGCCCGGTGGAACCCGCGGACGTCGGCGACGTCGGCGAGCCCGCGGTGGTCGAAGGTGTCGGCGGCCAATGGCGGGTCGACCCCGCTCAGCTCGGTCAGCCGTTCACCGGGCGTGCCGCGTTGCTGTCACCGTTCGACCGCCTGCTGCACGAGCGCCATCGGATGATGGAGATCTTTCAGTTCGACTACGCACTCGAGATGTACAAGCCGGTCCCTCAGCGCAGGTGGGGCTACTACGCCCTGCCGATCCTCCACGGCGACGCGCTGGTCGGCAAGCTCGACGCCGCGGCCGACCGGGCCGCTGGCGTCCTGCGGGTCCACGCGATCCATCAGGACGTCCCGTTCACCAAGGCGATGCGTGCCGCGATCGACCGCGAGATCGTCGACCTCGCCCGATGGCTGAAGCTCGACCTGCTCGTCGTCGCCTGAGTCGAACCCCCGCACCTCCCCTGCGGGCGGGTGGGTGCTCCCAAGAATCCGTTCTTTGTCCCACGCCGACCACGAAGCACGTCGGTCCACGAGGGACGGAGCCGGGCATCGGGCGCGAGGACTAACGTGGAGTCCCCGACCGAGGAGTGCGACATGACCACTTTGCAAGACCGCCCGAACACCGCGCTCGTCGTGATCGATGTGCAGAACGACGTGGTCGGTGGCGCTCATCAGCGCGACGAGGTGATCGCCAACATCAAGTCGCTCGTCGACCGGGCCCGCGCCGAGGACGTGCCGGTGGTGTGGGTGCAGCACTCCGACGACGGCCTCGTCGAAGGCAGCGAGGGATGGGAGTACGTGCCCGAGCTCGAACGCGTCCCGTCCGAGCCGCTGGTGCACAAGAAGTACGGCGACTCCTTCGAGGACACCACCCTCGAGTCCGAACTCGCCGAGCGCCACGTGGGGCGCGTCATCGTGACCGGTGCGCAGACCGACGCCTGCATCAGGGCGACGCTGCACGGCGCGTTCGTGCGCGGCTACGACACGGTGCTGGTGAGCGACGCCCACACCACCGAGGACCTGACCGCATACGGCCTCCCTTCGCCCGACAAGGTCATCGCCCACACGAACATGTACTGGACATGGCAGGCCGGTCCCGGGCGAACGGCGACGGTGGTCGACGCCGCCGGTGTCAGCTACACCGACTGAGAGCGGCTCGAGACGAGCACCCGGCCTCGTGTGCCTTCGACGTACCGCACGAGACGATCGAGCTGTGGCACGACGAACCAGCAGCCGGTCGCCGCGACGACTCCGCCCAGTGCCAGTCCGGCGAGCACATCGCTGGGGTAGTGCGCACCGACGTACACGCGAGTGAACGCCATCAGGACCGCTGCGGCGGTGGCAGGAATTCCCCACTTCCGATTGGTCAGGAGCAGTCCCACGGCAATCGCCCCGGCCATCGTGGCGTGATCGCTGGGAAACGAGAAATCGGTGGTGCGGTCGATGAGGACGTGAACGTCGCCCATCGTCTCGTACGGCCGAAGTCGGTCGACCGCGCCGCCGATGACTTGTCCGATGCCGAGCGCAAGGAGCGCTGCGGCACCCGCCCAGATGCTGCCGGCGACCTCCGTCGTGCGGCCGTGGTGACGACCGTCGAGGAACGCCGCGAGCAGCAGACCTGCGAACAGGACCACCCCGAAGTTGGCGTAGAACCGGAAGAAGCCATGTGCCCACGAGGTGCGATCGGCCAGTCGGTTCACCCATCGATAGATGTCGCGATCCATGCGTGGTCTCCTCTCGCTCCGGGTCGACCCGGCAGGTCGAGGATACGAGGTCGCAGCGCCCGGGGGGTTGTCGGCAGGCCACAGGTGCGGGAGGATCGACGGGTGGATGATGTCGACTCAGAGATGGTGCGTGAGGCGAGCGAGACCGAACGGGCTCGGATCTGGTCGCGATGGGTCACCGAGTACGGGTCGGAGGAAGCGTCGCGTCGATGGCTCGCGATCTTCGCCGCCACCGATGCGCCCAAGACCGGGTGAGCGTCAGTGGGCGAGGTCGATGTCGACCATCAGACGGTCGGCCAGGGCTTCGAGACGGTTCCTGACGGCCTCGATCGTGAGGCCGGGCGGCAGAACCACCGCCGCGGTCGCTTCGAACAGCGGACCACCCGACATCGGCGCGTCGGTGGTGGAGGTGTCGAGCTCCTCGATGCTCGCTCCGAGTTCGGCGAGCGCCGCCGACACGGAGTGCACGAGCCCGGGGCGGTCGGTTCCCACCAGCGAAAGGACGAAACGCTCGCCGTCCGCGACGCCGTCGCCATCGGCGTCGTCGACCCGCACGCGCAGCGTGCCTTCCTGGTCGAGTGCGTACAGCGCGGCACGAAGGTCGGCCTCCGCGGCCACCGGCACCACCACCTGCACGATGCCGGCGAACTTGCCGCCCAGACGAGCCATCTGACTGCGCTCCCAGTTGCCGCCGTGCGCAGAGATGGCGCCCGAGAGCGAGTCGACGAGGCCGGGGCGGTCGTCGCCGAGCACGGTGAGCACGAGCGTGGGCATGTCGTCACGCTAGTGCCGCCCGGATCCGGCTCCGGCCCGGATCTGTCAGACTGCCCGCCGTGAGCACCGCACCGCTCCTGCGCCTCACCGGCCTGACCAAGCAGTATCCGGGCGTCACTGCGCTCGACGACTTGACGCTCGACCTGCCTCGCGGTCGCGTGGGGCTCGTCGGTGCGAACGGTGCAGGCAAGTCGACGATGTTCCGACTGCTGCTCGGGCTGGCTCATCCGACGAAGGGTCGGGTGGAGGTGTGCGGCATCGATGTCGGCGCTGACCCGATCGGCGTTCGTTCCCGCCTCGGCTACATGCCCGAGCACGACTGCCTCCCGCTCGACCAGACCGCGGCCGACGTCGTCTCCACGTTCGGGGAACTCAGCGGTCTGCCGGCACGGGCGGCGCGCCAGCGGGCGTCGGACATCCTCGACCTGGTGGGTCTCGACGAGGCGCGGTTCCGCCCGATCGGTGGCTTCTCCACGGGTATGCGACAGCGGACCAAACTCGCCCAAGCGCTGGTGGGCGATCCGGAACTCGTGTTGCTCGACGAGCCGACGGCGGGCCTCGATCCTCTCGGCCGCGAGGAGATGCTCTCCCTGGTCGCGCGACTCGGATCGTTCGGGATCTCTGTCCTGATGGCCACTCACCTCCTCGATGATGTGCAGCAGGTGTGCGATCACGTGGTGATGATCGACGCCGGCCGGCTGGTGGTGTCGGGCGGCACCGAGTCGTTGTTGGAGCGCACCGGTCTGGTGACGGTCGACGTCGGGTTGCACGGCGAGGCGCTGGTCGCGGCGCTGACGAGCCGAGGTCTGGCGTCGGTCATCACGGACGGGCTCGTCGAGGTCACCGTGGACGGCGATCGGGACATGGACCTGATCCGAGACACGGTCGCGGATGCGGGTCTTCCGTTGTTCCGGTTGTCGACGCGGCTCACATCGCTCGACGAGGTGTTCGTGCGTCGCAGCGGCGGTACGGCATGAGTGCCGTGCCGAGCTCTGCAGATGCCGGCCGCGGTGCGGTCTACGACCGCGGTTACCGACCGTACGAGGGTCCACGAGGACGGCGCGGCGCCGCCACTTTCGCGCTGTACAAGGCATCGATGCGCCGGGCGCTCGGCCTCCGTCGAACGTGGCGTCAGAAGGTCGCACCGTTCGTGCTGCTCGGTGTGGTCACGATCCCGGCGATCGTCAACGTCGGCATCGGTTACATCACCCGCGACCAGATCGGCGGGGACCGTATCCAGATCATCGACTACCGCGACTACGTCGGTGTCTCGTCCGCGCTGCTGCTGTTCGTCGGACTCGTCGCGCCCGATGTGATGTGCCCCGACCGGCGCCAACGAGTGCTGCCATTGATGTTCGCCCGGCCGTTGATCGGCGTGGACTACGTGGTGGCGAAGGTCGGTGCGATCGCGACCATCCTGTTCGCGTTCTCGTTCCTGCCGCAGGTGGTCCTGTTCCTCGGCAACATGCTGGTGAGCGACAGTGCGCTCGACTACTTCACTGGTCACCTCGACGTGCTGTGGAAGGTGCCGATCTCGGTGCTGCTCCTCGCGCTCTACTACGCCGTCATCGGATGTGCGATCTCGTCGCTCACCGATCGCCGCATCGTTGCCGGTGCGGCGGTGATCGGACTGTTCTTGCTGACGTCGATCTCGTCGGGCATCATCGTCGGCGACTGGTCGATCGAGGGCGGCTCGTACGGCGCGCTGATCAACGTCCTCGCGATGCCGTTGTACCTTCGCGACGTCGTCTTCCTCGGCAAGGTCGCCGACGACTCGCCGCTGAATCACATGGCCGGAGGCGGACTGCTCGCGCTGGCGTGCTATCTCGGCGTGCTGTTCACGGGCTCCGCTGTGCTGTGGTGGCGCTACCGATGGGTGGAGCGGTGATGTCGGCTGACGACGAGCTGATCGACGATCCCGCCCTGGCGAGCAACGCCACGGTCGAGGTCGGCGCAGTGTCGGTCTGGTTCGGGCCCAAGGTCGCCCTGTCGGAGTTGACCTGTTCGTTCGGCCCGGGTGTCAGCGGCCTGCTCGGGCCCAACGGTGCCGGAAAGACCACGCTCATGCGAGCCATCACCGGGCTCGTCGGTGTCAACGAGGGCAGCATTCGTGTCAACGGTCGCGACCCGCGAAGGGATCGATCCGTGCACGCCGACATGGCGCTCGTCCCCGAGGACGAGGCGGTCCCTGCAGGCCTCACCGCCCGCCAGTTCACGCACTACCTCGCCTCGCTGCACCGCATCACCGATCGCGAGGCGCCGGAGATCGCGCTGCGTACCGTCGATCTGCTCGACGTCGCCGACCGTCAGGTGGACACCTTCAGCAAGGGGATGCGACAACGAGCCAAGATCGCCGCTGCACTCGTGACCGGTCCCCAGGTGCTGGTGCTCGACGAACCGCTCAACGGCGCCGACCCGGTGCAGCGCGCGCACCTCATCGAGTTGTTCAAGCACCTCGGCGCCGCGGGTCGCACCGTGATCGTCAGCTCGCACGTCCTCAACGAAGTCGAACGAATGGCCGACCGCGTGATCGTGCTCGTCCACGGACGGCTCGCCGCGGCAGGCGGCCACCGGGCGATCCGCGACGCGATGGACGACACGCCCCGCCACGTGCTGGTGCGCGCCGACGACGGCCGCCGACTCGCCGCGGCGCTCGTCGGACTCGACTCGGTGACCGGGGTCAACTTCGACCCCGCTCGCGGCGAACTGATCGTGCTCACCCTGCAGGCCCGCGAGCTCGCGGTTGCGCTGCCGCGTCTGGCCAAGCATGCATCGGTCCGACTGCTGGAGGTCCGCCCGCTCGACGACTCGCTGGAGAGCCTGTTCCGGGAGCTCGTGCGATGACGGTGCCCGTCGCAGCCCCGAGTCACCCGTGGCGTCCCCGCCCTCGGTTGCTGACGATCCTCCTCTACACGTGGCGGTCGTGCTTCCCACGCAAGCGATGGGCGGCCATCCTCGTCCCGTGCGCCGGCGCGCTGCTCTTCGGACTGCTCGCCCGCGCCGTCGACAACTTCCCGACGGCGGAGCGGGCCTTCGCCAACGTCGCCGCCGAGGGCATCTTCTCGCTCGTGCTGCCGATCGCCGCCCTCGTGATCGGCGACTCGGTGCTGGGGTCCGAGATCCGTGCCGGCTCGTTCCACTTCACCTGGCTGTCGCCCGTGCCGACCTGGCAGATCGTGCTCGGGCGATGGGTCGGTGGCGCGACGGTGGCGCTGGTCACCATCGCGCCCGCCGCGGCGCTGGCCGCGGTGGTCGCCGGAAGTCCGTCCAGCGCGTGGCCGGCGTTCGTCGCTGCAGCGTTCGGTGGCGTCGCCTACGTCGCGATCTTCATCACCATCGGGTGCGTCACCCGACGTACCGCGGTCTGGTCGCTGGCGTTCGTCTTCCTTGTCGAGCGGCTGCTCGGTGCCGTGCTGACCGGCATCGCCCAGCTGTCGCCGACCTGGGAATCGAGAGCGATCTTCGTCGGGTTGCTCGACGATCCTCCGAACCGTCTGATCCGAGATGGCATCCCGTCCGGCACCGACGCGATCGTGCGGCTCATCATCGTCACGCTCGTTGCTCTCGCACTCGCTGACTGGCGGATGCGACACCTCCGCCTGTCCGGCGCTGCCGACTGATCAGGCCGGTCGGAGCGCCGTCAACACGCGACGTTGCGCATGGGCGACGAGGTCATCCCGGTCGGCAGCGGTTGCGGCCAGTCGAGCCAATACGGCACGGTCCTCTTCGTCGACTCGGTCGCCCACCCACTCGACGGTGCGCGCCAGGTGCTGTGTGAGCCATGCACGCGTCGGTGCATCGAGCGGAGCATCGTGCCGAGCCGTCATCGTCGCATCGGTGATCTGCTCGAAGCCGGCGGTCGACAGCAGCGCGGGCCAGTCCACCGTCAGAGGATCGAGCCCGAGACGCTCGCTGAGTGCCGCCGCGGTCGCGGCGTCGGCGCGAGCCCACGTCCCGCTGGTGACCACCGGATCGTCGGCGGGCAGCACCGTCGGGCTGTCGGCGAACTCGATCATCACCAGGGTGCCACCGGGGCGGAGGTGAGCGAGCAGGTCGGTCAACACGGCCACCGGGTCGGCGACGTGGTGCACGACCATTCCGGCCCAGATCACGTCGAGCGGTGGAAGGTCGGGGAGGCCGGCCTCCATGTCGGCGTGCAGGATGTGGACGCGGTCGCCGAGCTCGAGCGATCTGGCCCTCGCCGTGACCCGCGCCAGCAGCGGCTCGGATGCGTCGAGCGCCAGCATCTGGGCGTGCGGTGCATGCTCGGCCAGTGCAGCAGTGACGACGCCCGGTCCGCACCCGACGTCCATCACGTTGCCGATGTGGGTCCAGTCGACCTGGCCGGCCAGCTGACCGATCACCTGGTCGACGATGGGTAGGACCAGCGTGGCGTCGAGTTCCAAACGCTCGGCCATGCCCTCCCAGTCGAAGTCCTCGCCGTGACCGTGGTCGTGCGCGTGCTGGTGATCGTGCTGGTGGCCCATGGAGGAGGAGGGTAACGACCGCGGGTCAACCTGTCGGCTTCTGGGCAGTGATCTTCTCAGCTCGGCGTCTGGGTCGGGATCTTCCCGGCTTCCGGGAAGATCCCGGACCAGTTGCCGATGGCGATGACGGTCAGTCGCCGTCTCTACCGGCCTTCAACCGGCGACGTCGAACGTGTCGAGCAGACCGCGCAGCATCCAGGCGGAGCCGGCGGGGACGGTCTGGGCGAGTTCTCGACGGACGCTGAGCGCCTCGAGCAACTCGACCGCGTTGCCGTGCAGACGCAGCTCGGTCTCATCGGCCCTGCCGCGCACGTGCACCCGGTCGTCGATCTCGACCACGAACGAGGCATCCGGTCCAGTCGCATCGACGCCGAATCGTCCTTGCTTCGACATGCCGTGGCCGATGGCGAGTGCCGGGCCGAGCGCCGCCACGTACCGCAGACCGGCCACGATCTCATCGGACTCTTCGTCGGGAGCAATCCCCATCGGAAGCAGGATGTCGCGCTCGTGCACCCACGAGTCCCAGAGCGCATGGTGGACGAGCGCGCTGACCGTGATGTGTCCGGGCGGCGCCTCCGCAAGAACGGTCCAGCCGTCATCGTCCAGCGATCGCAGGAGCTGTTCGAGCCGATCGGTAGACGCGATGAACCGCTCGAGCACCGTGCCGGGTGCGATGTCGCCTTCGCCGGCGACCATCTGGGCCGGCGAGGCAACTGGGTCGAAGGTGGTGAGCACGCGACTCGGCTTGCCCGCCAGGCCGGTCATGATCGAGTACGTCCAGAACCCGTTGGTGGTGTCGAGGTGCAGGATCACGTCCCGCGCGGTCCAGCCATCGCAGCGACTGGGGTGGGCCCACTGGTCCTCGTCGAACGTGGTCAACGCCTCGACCAGACGTCGGCGCTGGCGGATGGTGGGCGCGGCGACGTCCGAGGGCGCGCCGTCGAGGTCGATCACCGGTTCCGGCCCGTACAGTGGCGCGAGTTGCATCGCGCCAGGATGTCACAGGCCATGAAGCTGTCGATCAGTGGATCGAATCGCCAGGACCACCCTCGCGACAGAGCCGACAAGGTTCCCGGTGCTGACATCGTGAGCGAGTGCTGGCTCGCCCGGATGACGGGAACTGGCTCCGGATCATTCCCGGAATCCGGCCGGGAACGATCCGGACCAGAAGCCACAGCGGGGAGATTCCTGCCCAGAAGCCGGTGGGGATCAGTTGAACCCGGGTGCGTCCGGGTTGTCGAACATCTGCCCGATTCGGATCGAGTTCCCGAACGGGTCGCGGATGCCGAAGTCGATGCCGTACGGCTTGGGCGACGGGTCGTCG
>JBBQTC010000004.1:0-89768 GCA_038234785.1 Acidimicrobiales bacterium | reverse complement strand
GGCTTGTGCGAATAGGCCGGCCCAGGGGATAACGCGGCCATAGAGGACAAGGACGGGGCCCACTCCGTTCACAGGAAAACGGCCGGCCGATTAGCCCAAGTTGCATACTGGCTGGCGGCCAGACGGTCGCTTGCCGGTGCCCGCGCCCTGCAGCCGCGTTCACTCTGGACAGCGGCCCTGGTGGCTGTCTACGCCGGCCAGGGTACCGACGCCATCCACCTCGCAGGTGAGGCGCTCGACGCCGCTCGCGCCGGGGGGGACGAGTCATTGATCGCTCGGGCGCTCGACGTCATCGGCTTCGCCACGATGCAGGCTGATTCGATCGCTGCAGAGCGGCTGCTGATCGAGGCCGTCGAACATGCGATCCGTGCCGGCGACTCGTGGTGCCGTGCCGACGCTGGGCAGATTGCGGGTTTCGTCGCACTGGGCGACGGCCGACCCGACGACGGGCGCCGGCACCTCCTCGAATGCCGCCCGATCGCAGAATCGCTCGGCCATGCCCAACTCCTCGCCTGGGACCGGGCAGGCCTCGCATTGGTCGACGCCATGTCTGGTCGCTTCATCACCGCGGCTGCGGGACTGGTCGATGCAAGCGTCCACGCCGCCGTGACGGGCGATCCCAACATCACCGCCACAGTCCTGGCCTTTCGGGCTGAGAACGCCATCCAGCTCGGCGAAGCAGCCGCGTGGGTCCACCCGGTCGACGAGCAGCTCCATCGCTGCTTGATGCTTGGCGCCGGTCAGGGGGCAGCAGCGCTGGTGGTCGCCCGTCTGGAACTTGCGGCCGCGCTCGGAGACCCTGCGGCAGCGGAGAGGTGGTGGGAGCAGGCGACGGCCGGCGTCGGCACCGGTGTGCCGACGGCGAACCGACGGATGTGCCACGCAGCGGCCGCGTGCGCACTGCTCGCAGGCGATCACGACGAGGCTCTCCGACGGTTGACGATGTCACGTTCGTCGACTGAGGGACGTGCAAGCGCAGCCGTGACCGACATCTGGTCGGCCGTCGTTGCGCTGCACAACGGCGACCACGCTGGCGCCCGCAGACACCTTCGCCGTGCGAGCGACGATCTGGCACAGCCGCAGGCACATATCGCCCGGCACGACCTCGCCATCGCTTGGGCGGCACTCTCAGCGGCAGAGGGTGATCACGAGCGGGCCCGAGCAGTGTGTGAGCTTGCAGGCGGCCTCTTGGCAGGGGACGCATCGGCGCCCTCCCTCGTTGTGCGGCTGCTCCCGCACGACCTTGCCGAGTTGGCAGGCACCGTCGGGCCCGGCGACTCCCGACTGGCTGATGCGATCGCGCTCGGGTGCCACCGTTCGACCCGGCCCGGCGCGCGTTTCGGGTGGAGCGCCCTGACGGCAGCTGAACGCCGAGTGATCGCGCTGGCAGCCGAGGGTCTGACCAACAAGACCATCGCCTCACGACTCGACGTCACCCAGGGCACGGTGAAGAGTCATCTTGAACACATCTACGCGAAGACGGCGATCGCCAACCGCACCGAACTTGCTGCCGAATTCCACCGACTGGTCGCCGAAGACAGCGCCACCAAGGCAGGCCTTTCGGCCTGATCGAGTTGTGCTTTACCAGGCAACCACCAGGTAATTGCTCAGTATGGAGACGCAGCCCTACGACTGGGAGGCGTAGCGGCGCAGGATGCGACGGCCGAGTGAGGTCTTGTGTACCTCGTCGGCCCCTTCGTAGATACGAGAGCACCGGGTCGTCGGTGACCCCCCAAGGCGCCGTGCACCTGGATGGCGGCGTCGACCGCCTTCAGCATCGAGTTCCGCAACCCAGTGCTGGATCACCTGACGGTCTGCCAAGGTCTCGCCGTTGGGGTCGATGACCCGCGCGTTGGCCCGATCGCACATCAGGTCGAGTAGGCGGCGATATGCCGGACCCACCAGATGGCCGCTCCAAGATCGACTCGAAGGGCTGGTGATCGCCAGGGCGATCTCCGGCATGCGGATCGAGTAGACGGGCGCGTCGCCGCGGGCCGCACAGTTCGATCACCAGCTCGGCGGTTTCACGTATGGAGACCGACGTGGAGGTACCTCACTTGGTCATGCTGACCCGAAGGAACGTGGCCGGGATGACCGTGCGGCCCGCAGTGGTGCTCGTGTTCTGCTCGGCGAACAGGTCCTCGAGCTCGGCCTGGAGATCGCCGTCTCGCCCGTCGGCGGCCGCCGAAGCGAATGCGTTCATCGTCGGGCCGTAGTAGTCGCGGAAGACGCCGACGTACTCCTGGGGAGTGCCGGCGAAATCGAACACCCACGTGTCGCGTTCGCAGGAGATCGTTTCGGCGCGCACGCCTGCCGCGGTGAATCGGTCGACGACGTGCTCCTCGAGGCCCCACGTCATCGGGCTGACGAATCCCTCGGGCGGCGGCGGCGAGTAGGCGCTGCTGATCCGCAGCAGCTGGGCGACCAGCGTGGGGTCGCCTGGAATCCAGTTCCCCATGATGATCCGGCCACCTGGCCGGGCGACCCGGACCATCTCCTTGGCCGTGTCGCGCGGCCGCGGCGCGAACATCGCCCCAAAGACGCTCATTACGAGGTCGTACGAGTCATCCTCGACGGCACGCAGGTCCGATGCGTCGCCCTCCTCGAACGTGCAGTTGGCCAGGCCCAATTGCTGGGCGCGCATGTTGCCGGCGGCGACGAGGTTGCTCGCGATGTCGACACCGCGGACCGACGCGCCGATCTGTGCCGTGGGGATTGCGGTGGTGCCGTCGCCGCAGCCGAGCTCGAGGACCTCGTGGCCGTGGCCGACGCCGATCCGCTTGGCGAGAGCCTCGCCGCTCGATCGCATGCTGGCGGCGATGCGGGTGAAGTCACCCTTCTCCCACAGCGCTTTGTTCGGGTTGGTGATGTTGTTGGTCATGGGCGTGCTCCCTCGCTCGGATCTGATCGATCTCGACGGGTCATCCCGCCGTACGAGCACGATGGGCCACGCACCCCGCAGGACGCGTGCAACCAGCCGACACTTCGCTGGAGGCTTCTGCAAGCGTTCTGCAAGGAGATCTGAAAGACTGCCGTGCCATGGCCGGCAAGCTGGACGTTCGTGTGTTGGGGAACGTCGAGGTGCGTCGCGATTCGGAGAACCTGGCAGTCGGTGGACCCAAGCAGCGACTGCTCCTGGCGATGCTCGTGGCCGCCCGTGGGGCAGTCGTGCCCGCGGAACGCCTCGCCGAGGAGGTGTGGGGTGGCTCCCAGCCCGCCGACCCGTCAGCCGTCCTGCAGAGCAACGTCTCGCGGCTGCGCAAGGTGCTCGAACCAGGGGCACTCATCGTCGCCCGACCACCGGGGTACGCACTGGAGATCGATGATCTCGACGTCGATGCGTGGCGATTCGAAGCGCGATGTCGCGCTGCTCGCGCCACCATCGAGGAGCCGCTCGCCCTTGCAGAGTTCGAGGCGGCGTTGTCGGAATTCTCCGGATCGCCCTTCGTCGAGTTCGCCGATCGCGAGTGGGCTCGCGCGGATGTGACCCGACTCTGCGAGACCCGAGCGGCGGCCCGCGAGGAATGGATGTCTCGACGGCTCGATCTCGGTGAGGACCACACGCTGGTCGCCGATCTCGAGGCGCTGGTGTCGGAGCATCCGCTTCGTGAACGGCCGTGGGTGCTGCTGGCCACTGCGCTACATCGCAGCGGTCGATCCGCCGAGGCGCTGCGCCGCATCAGCGCGTTTCGCGCCATCCTCCGCGACGAGTTGGGCCTTGACCCGCCGGCTGCCATACGCGAGCTCGAGCATCGCGTTCTCGAATCCGATCCCGCACTGATGGGTGCCGCACCGACGCTCACGAACCGGGGCTCACGGGTGCCACCGACCGAGCTGACGCCCCTCGTCGGGCGCAGCGTCGACCTGGCCGGCATCGTCGCCCTCCTCGGCGACCATTGCCTCGTCACGCTCGTCGGTCCGGGTGGAGTGGGCAAGACCCGCCTGGCGATGCGCGTCGCCGCCGACGTCTGGCAGGCCCGCGGCGGCGAGGTCTACGTCGTCGAACTCGCACCCGTGCACGAACCGCTGCTGGCCGTCGCATCCGTTGCCACCGCCATCGACGTGCAGCAACGTCAGCACCTGTCACTCGAGGACACGCTGGTCGAATTCCTCCGTGGACGGCGGGCGATGTTGGTACTGGACAACTGCGAACACCTGCGAATGTCGGTCGCTCGGCTGTCGGAGCGCCTGTTGGCCGCGTGCCCTGACCTCACGTTGCTCGCCACCAGCCGCGAGGTGCTGGGCCTGGCCGCGGAGCAAGTGTGGCGTGTGGAGCCGTTGGCGGTCGCCGCGGTCGCGACGCCGACCGACGACATCGCCGAGACGGCCGCGGTGCGCCTGTTCGTCGACCGCGCTCGGGCGTCCAATCCGTCGTTCGTCCTCGGCCCCGACAACCTCGCAGCCGTGGCCGAGATCGTGCGCCGCGTGGACGGACTGCCGCTCGCCATCGAACTGGCAGCGGCGCGCCTTCGAGGAATCAGCCCGGCGGCGCTCGCCGAACGATTGCAGCAGCGCTTCGACCTTCTCGACCACGCACAGTTCACCCCCGTCGAGCGGCACCAGACCGTGGGGGATCTCGTCGGATGGTCGTTCAACCTGCTCAGCGCCGACGAACAGACGCTGTTCGCACGGCTCTCGGTGTTCGCTGGCAGCTTCGGGCTGGAGGCCGTCGAGTCGGTGTGTGTCGACGACACGCTCGACGCCCGGGCGTCGGTGAGGTTGCTCGCCGCACTCGTCGACAAGTCGATGGTGCAGATGACAGATCCGCAGATCGGCCGCTATCGGCTGCTCGAACCGCTGCGGCAGTTCGGGGCAGAGCAGCTGGACGAACACGCGCGGTCGACTGTGAGAGAGTCCCATGCGCGCTGGTTCCTCGACCTCTCGGTCCGTTCCGGTGCTGCCCTCGCCGGGCCGGACGAGGCCGAGGCGTCGGCGCGTCTGGATCGGGATTTCGACAATCTCCGCGGCGCGTTCTCGTGGATGGTCGAGCGCCACGCGTTGGAGGACGCATGCTCGCTCGTCGGGTCACTGCGCGAGTACTCGTTCCGCTCGATGCGAGCCGAGGTGATCGCCTGGGCCGACGATGTCGTCGCCATGCCGGGCTTCGGCGACTCGCCGCGCGGCCCACTCGTACTCGGCGTGGCCGCCTACGGCCGTTTCGTCCGGGGTGATCTCGACAGCTCCATTCGGTACGGTCTGGCGGCGATCGACGCCGCCGAACGGCTGGGTGTCGGTACCTCGGGCCTGGCGGAGCGCTCACTCGGCAACTCGCTCTTCTATCAGGGCGACGCCGACGCGGCGCAGGCGTGGATCGACAGGATGCTGGCTGACGCTCGCGATGGTTCGCCGGCCCGGCTGGCGCACGGCCTCTACATGCGATCGGTCGCGTTCACCAGCGTCGGGAACCCGCAACGCGGTGTGGAGCACGCAGAGGACGCCCTGCTCGCTGCTCGCCGCTCGGGTTCGCCGACGGCGTTGGCCGAGGCCTCGTACGCCCTCGGGTTGGCGCTCGAATCCAGCGACGAAGTGGCTGCGGCGACCCTCCTCACGCAGTCGGCGGACGTCGCCGCCGCCGCCGGCAACCGATGGATCCAGGCCTTCGCCCTGACCGAGGTGCTCTGGCTGGAAGCGCGCCGCGGTTCGCCGCGAAGTGCGTTGGCTGGGTTCTCCGACGTGATCTATCTCTGGTTCCGCGGCGGTGACTGGGCGAACCAGTGGCTCTCGCTCCGCCATGTGTTCGGCATCCTTGTACAACTGCAGGACCATCGTGCTGCAGTGACGTTGCACGGCGCCCTCGCTGCGGTCGGTGCGTCGTATGCGCTCCCGTTCGAGGCATCCGATGCGGAGCGCATCAGCGAACTGGTCGGGACGCTGCGCGACCGGCTGGGTGCCGCCGAGTTTGCGGCAGCGGTACGCCAGGGCGCCTCCATGAGTGATGGCGAGATCGTCGAGTTCGTCCACGGCCGCATCTCCGCCCTGCTCGCTGCGTCCTGAGAGGCCCGACGCCCGATTCCTCGCTGTCGGCGTCACGCTCCCTGGGTGAGCAGATCTCCCAGTTCGCGAAGGGCGGCCACGTCGTGCACATCGTGGTCGAAGAGTGGCACCTGCCGAACCGGAGCGCCGTCGGCGAGTTCGACCAACGTGGCCAGCTCCACTCGCTCCGCCTCGGCCAGCTCGGTCAGCTCCTGGTGGTAGTGCACCTGCTCGGCAAGGTGGTCACCGAGCTCGCCGCGCCCGTGGGCCTTCAAGAGCTTCGCCGACAGCGGCGATGGCATCGGGTGCACCATGTTGACGACGATCCCGCCGAGCCGGAAGCCGCCGGTCTGGAGCGCCTCGGCGAGAAAGGTCGACTCGTCGATGGCTTCGGCCCGTGGACTCGACACCAGGACGAACGCTGTGCGCTCGTCGCGCAGGAGCACCGACATCTCCGCGGCACGAGTGCGCAGGCCGCCCTCCATCGACGACAGCGACCGGAAGAACTCGACCGTCTCTTCGACGATCTTCGGTCCGGCGAGCCGTTTGATCGTCCAGAGGAACGCGCCCGTGGCCACGTTGGTGACACGGGCGAACGAGCGCGACGGGAGCGTCAGCGCTCGATAGATCGGATGGCTCATGAACACGACCAACCGGTCGGGGGCCTTGAGCACGTCGATCGCATGTCGTGACGGTGGCGTGTCGATGACCACCAGGTCGAAGTCGCCGCCGTGGTGCAACTGATGGAGGCGCTCGATGGCCATGTAGTCCTGCGCGCCGGCGAGGGAGCCGGCGATGCTCCGGTACACGCGGTTGTTCAACAGCGTCGGCGCGGCGTCACCACCTCGCTCGCGGATCAGGTCGTCGAAGGTCTTCTCGGCGTCGAGCATCAACGCCGAGAACGAACCGGGCCCTTCCACTGCGCCCTCGACCAGGTGTGGTTCGTTGCACTGATCAGGGTCGATGCCGAGTGCATCGGCCAGTCGTCGTGCCGGGTCGATGGTGACCACGACCACCCTGCGGCCGGCGCGGGCAGCGGCCAGCCCGAGGGCGGCGGCAGTACTCGTCTTGCCGACACCGCCGGGACCACAGGTGACGAGCAGCCGTACTCCGTCGAGCACGTCGACGAGATCTCGGTCGCTCATGCCGGCATGCTCGGTTCGACGACCAACGCCTCGACGAGGAGGTCGAGGTGGTGGGGGAGCAATCTCGGCGCAGGCAGCCGCGGCAGCCGCAACGTCGGCATCGGGAGCAGTGCCGCCAGTCGGTCGAGCTGCTCGCGCTGCACCGCGAGTCTCGCCGCGCCGTACTTGTTCGTGCGCTGCAACGCATCGCGGTCGGACGCGTCGAGCGTGATGCCGCTCTTCTTGGACGCTGCCACCGCGGTGAGCGCGAGGCTCGGTCGATCCGGCCAGCAGCCGTTGACGACCAGGGGCGCGAGCGCCAACCCGAGTTCGTCGGTCATCTCGGTCGCGAGCTCGACGATCTCGTTGACCGGAGTCTCCTCCGGCAAGGTCACCAACAGCGCCTGCACCCGCGCCGCGTCGGCGAGCATCTCGGAGACCTCGTCGGCCTGCTGGCGCACGGGTCCGCTCGCCACCATCTCCTGCAGCGCGTTCGCCGAGCGGATGAACGGACCGGCGTGGCCAGCGGGCGGTGCATCGACGATGATCAGATCGGCTGCTTTCGTGCGCTCGAGTTCCTTGATCTTGCCCAGCACGAGCAGGTGCTCCATCCCAGGGGTGGACGCGGCGACCAGGTCGAGCGAGGCCGCTGCGGCGGCGCGCCGGACGATGTTGCCCACGCCCTTCAGATCGAGGTAGTCGGCGAAGGCCTGCTCGGGGGGCACGGTGCGGCCGCGCACCCGCCCTCCGCCGGCTTCGGTGCGCAGCACCTGTTCGGTCGAGGTGAGCGGGCGGCCTCCCAGCAACGGACCCAGACCCGGCTTGCCGTCGACAGCGATGAGGAGCACGTCGAGCCCGCCGCGAGCGGCCGCGACGGCCAGCGCGGCAGCGACCGTGCTCGAGCCCACTCCGCCTTTGCCGGCGACGAGTACCACCCGTGAGGCGGTGATCCAGCTCGGTTCCACCGGTGGGAGGGTAATGGCGATCGGCGTGGATCGACCCCGAGAGCGCCCGAGGTCAGATGTTGGCGAGACGTAGTTCGACGTCGACGGGGGCGCCCGCGCGAAGGTTCTCCGCCGTACGTACTTGCTGCTTGATGGGCAGGATGTACGACTTCGCGTCTGCAGAGGGGAACAGTGAGGTGCTCCACTTCGTCGTGCCGACGGTCACGTGGACCTTGACCGAACCGAACCCTCCCTGGGTCCCCGTCGTCCGCTCGTCGATCTCGTCGGACATCTCGAATGGCAGGGTCACGAAGTGCCACGGACCCTCGCCCCTGTAGGGCCAGAGCTCGGCGGAGAACCGGTACGTCACCCCACGAGACTACGACGTCGTGGACAGGGACTCAGCGGGGTCGTTCGCCGTCGATGATCATCACGACGCACGGGGTGCGCCCCAGGCAGCGGCGGGCGAGGTGGCTGAGGCGCCGATGCCCCTTCTGGCCCAGCACGAGCATGTCGGCGTCCTGCGCCGATGAGCGCAACACCTGGGCCGCACTGCCGAACGTGACCACGCTGTCCACCTCCATCGACGACGATGCGACCGTGCCGTCGAGCAAGGTGCGATGCCATTCCGACACACGCTCGGTGATGGCCTCACGATCGGGCACGACGACGGCTCCCGACCCGGGCCCGACCAGAGGAATGGGGCTGGCCAGTGCCGTCACCAGCCGAAGCGCAGCGCCACATTGATGCGCTCGGGCGGCAGCCCAGTCGAGCGCCGCGAAGGACGCGCGCGAGTTGGTGACCCCGACGACGATCAGATCCATCGTCGACAACTTCGCGGCCCAGCGTCACATGAGGACCGCGTTCGTGTCGCGATCGTGTGTCAATCGAACGTGGGGATGCGGGGTGTGTCGGCGAGCAGGCGTTTCGTGTACTCCTGCTTCGGAAACTCCAGCGTGTCGGCGGTCGAGCCGAGCTCGACGATCTTGCCGTCCGCCATGACGGCGACGCGTTGGGCGATCGATCGCACGAGGGGCAGGTTGTGGGTCACGAACAGCATCGCCAGACCGAGCTCGCGTTGCAGGTCGACGAGCAGTTCGATGATCGCCGCTTGCACGAGCACGTCGAGCGCCGAGGTGACCTCGTCGCAGATCAGCATCTGCGGCTGGCTGACCAGGGCCCGGGCAATGGCAACACGTTGGCGCTCGCCACCGGACAGCTGATCGGGGAAGCGGTTGCCGTAGGCGCTGGAGAGCGAGACGCGCTCGAGCATTCGGTCGACCTGGCGTGCCGTCTCCTGCTTGTCGACGCCGGCGATGGCCAGCGGCCGGGCCACCGACTCGGCAATCGAGCGGCGGGGGTGCAGCGAGCTGTACGGGTTCTGGAAGACGTACTGGATCGACAGGCGCTGGGCGATCGGACGGTCACGTGACGAACGCGCGAGCGGGGAGCCGTTGAGGACGATGTCACCGGTCCACTCCCGGTGGAGGCCGCCGATCGAACGCGACAGGGTGCTCTTGCCGGAGCCGGATTCGCCGACCAGCGCGACGCACTCGCCGCGGGCGATGTCGAAGTTGACGTCGTGGACGACCGTGAGCCCGGAGTAGCCGGCGTCGACGTGGCGGATGCTGAGGGTGACGTCGTCGGTCGTCTGAGCGGCGAGCGACGTGTTGGTTCGGTTCGTCGTGCGCTCGGGGACACCGAAGGCATGGACGCACCGCACCAGGTGTGGTCGCTCCGCCCCCACGTCGACCACGGGCGGGAACTCGCTGACGCACTCGGGTCCGGCCAGCTCGCAGCGGAGCGCGAAGGTGCAACCGTGCGACCGTCGGCCCGGTGACGGCGCTCGTCCATGCAGGCCGACGAGTTGCCGGTCGTCGCCCATCTCCGGCGCAGCGGCGACCAGGTATCGGGTGTACGGGTGGGCGGGGTTGGCGAAGATGTCGGCGGTCGTCCCCTGCTCCACGATGCGGCCCGCGTACATCACCGCGACACGATCGGCCAGGGTGGCGACCACCGCGAGGTCGTGGGTGACGTACAGGGCCGCGACACCGTGGCGCTCGGCAAGTGTGCGGATCGTCTCCAGCACGTGGGCCTGGGTGCTCACGTCGAGACCGGTGGTGGGTTCGTCGAGCACGATCACAGCCGGCCGGCATGCGAACGCCATCGCGAGTCCGACGCGCTGCTGCTGCCCGCCGGACAACTGGTGCGGGTAGCGGCGCAGGAACGTCGGTGTGGAGGGCAGCATCACCTCGCTGAGCACCTCGATCACCCGCGCCTCGCGGTCGGCATCGTTGTCGCCGAAGCCGTGGGTCTCGAGCACTTCCTTGATCTGCTTGCCGATGCGCAGGGCGGGGTTCAGTGCCGTGCCGGGATCCTGGGGGACGTAGGTGACGAGCTTGCCTCGCACCGACCGCAGCTCCTTGTCGCTGAGCCCGGCGACGTCGCGGTCGCCGACCGTGACCGAACCGCCCCCGAGGGAGACGCCACGGCGGGTGTGGCCCAGCACCGCGAGCCCGACGGTGGTCTTGCCCGAGCCGGACTCTCCGACGAGGCCGAGCACCTCGCCGCGATGGATCACGAGATCGATCTCGTCGACGATGTCAGCGCCGCTCTCGGCGACGTTCAAACGCAGGTTGCGGATGTCGAGGGCGACAAGGTCGGCACGGTCGAACGTCGGGTCGCCGGCCTGGTGTCGGGCGTGGTCGGTCATGCGTCGGGCCGTCCTCGGTCGACTCCGGCGATGGTGCGGGAGACGCCGTCGGCCATCATCCCGGTGCCGATCGTGAGCAGTGCGATCGCGGCGGCCGGCAGCAGTGTGCCCCAGGGTGCGACCGTGAGGGCGATGCGGTTCTCCTGGATCATGCTGCCCCAATCGGGAGCGTTCTTCTCGCTGACGAACCCGAGGAAGCCGAGTCCCGCGATCGTGCCGATCGAGTAGGTGAGGCGCAGGTTGGCCTCCACGAGCAGCGGGCCGGTGACGTTGGGCAGCAGCTCGCGGGTGATGATCCTGAATCGCGATTCGCCCAGCGCCTCGGCCGCACCGATGAAGTCGCGCTCGACGACCGGCACCGTTGCGCCCCGGGTGATGCGAGCGATTCGCGGCATCGTGGTGAACGCGACGATCGAGATGATGAGCCATGGCTCGGCACCGATGGTGGTGAGCGCGACGAGCGCGAGCAACAGCTGCGGGAATGCGAGCAGGATGTCCATGAATCGCATCAGCACGTCGTCGAGGCGGCCGCGGTTGTACGCCGCGATCAGCCCGATCGCGCCGCCGAACACGAAGCCGATGAGCGTCGCCACCGACGCCATGAACAGGATCGAGCGTCCGCCGTAGAGGAACCGCGACCACACATCCTGGCCGAAGTAGTCGGTGCCCAGCCACGTGCCCGACAGGTGCGGCAGGTTGGGGGTGCCGACGAACTCCGCCGGTCCGAACGGAGCGACCCACGGACCGACGACGGCGATGAGAACGAGGAGCAGCACCAGCCCGAGTCCGATGCGGGTGCGCCACATGCGAAACGACGCGCGCCAGACACTCGGCAACTTGGTGTCGTCGTGTTCGGGAAGCTCGGTGACGAGCGGGACCTCGATGCTCATTGGAGCCTCGTCCGCAAGCGCGGCGTGACGAGGATCGCGCCGATGTCGGCGGCGAGGTTGCAGATGACGTAGATGCCTGCGATGAACATCGCGATGAATTGAACGACCGGCGCGTTCGCGATCGGGATGGCGTCGAGCAGAGCGATACCGATGCCGCGGAAGTTGAACAGTGACTCGACGATGACGACGCCACCTGCGAGGTAGGCGATGTTCAGTGCGATCACCTGCAGGGTCGGGCCGAGAGCGTTGGGGAAGGCGTGGCCCCACAACACGTCGTGCTCGGAGAGACCCTTCAGGCGCGCCATCTCGATGTAGTCGCTCTCCAGCACTTCGATCATCGAGGCGCGCATCGTGCGCGACACGTGGGGCGTCACGGCGAGCGCCAGGGTGAGCACCGGGAGGATCAGGCCCTTCATGTCGGACCACGGTGGCTCGCCCGGGCGGATGTGGCTGACCGCCGGGAACACATGCCACACGTTGGTGGCGAACAGAACCGTGAGAAATGCGCCGACCACGAACTCGGGCATCGCTGCGAAGACCAACATCTGGTTGGACGAGACGCGGTCGAACGCCCGGTCCCGCTTGAGTGCTGCTCGTGCCCCGATGAAGAGCGACAGCGGGATGGAGATCGCAGAGCTGAGGGCCATGAGGAACAGCGAGTTCTTGATCCGGTCACTGACCACGTCGAGCACGGGCTCGTTGTTGAGACCGTACGATTTGCCGGGATCTCCCGTCAGCAGTCCCTTCAGCCACTCGAAGTAGCGCGTGAAGAACGGACGGTCCAGACCGAGTTCTGCCCGTCGGGCAGTCACCAGATCGGGAAGCGCGCCTCTCCCGAGCATCCGCTTCACGGGGTCGCCGAGCAGGTTCGTCAGCGCGAACACCGCGAACGACACCACCAACAGGGTGGCGATGCCGAGCAGCACCCGACGGACGATGAGCTTGAAGATCCCCATGGTGAAGAAGGTGAAAAAGCGACCGGGCGGGGGAAGAATCCCCCGCCCGGACGGATCACTGGTCGAGCCAGATGTTCTGGAACCCTCGACCGAAGTGGTCGAAGTTCAACAGGTTCGGGCGGGACACGGCACCCTTCACGTAGGCGGCGTGGCCGTCGATCAGGTTCTGGAAGTAGGAGATGATGTTGCCGCCACCGTCGTACTCCTCCTGCTGCATCTTCTCGATGATGGCGTACCGCTTGTCGGTGTCGACCTCGGCGATGGCCTGGTTGTAGAGGTCGACGAAGTCGGAATCTGCCGGGGGCCAGTGGGTCTCCGGATAGGTGGCGTCGGGCAGCGATCCGGCGGCGACCTGGTTGAGGTAGGGCCGGGTGCTCCAGTAGCTGGTGGCGAAGACGCGCTGGGTGTACTCGGCTCCCCAGTAGGTACCACCGTCGAGCACCGTGGCCGTCACCTTGATGCCGGCTTCCTTGGCCTGCTCGGCGAACGCCGTGACGTACTCGGAGAGACCGGCGGTGTCGTCCGGTGCGAAGAGCTCGATCTCGAGCCCTTCTTGGCCGGCGTCCTTGAGGAGTGCCTTGGCGGCTTCGATGTCCTGCTTGCGCTGGTCGAACTGCTTCGGGTACGACCCGTCGAGCACGCCGTACATGTCGTTGCCGACCCGGCCGTGGCCGGACAGCACCCGCTCGACCATCTGGTCGCGATCGACGATCAGGCGCATCGCCTGGCGAACGCGAATGTCGTCGAAGGGCGCCATGTCGACGCGCATCGTGATCGTCTGCCAGTTGCCGGCGGCCGACTCGAGCAGCACGAGGTCGCTGTTGCCCGAGATGGTGGTCGCCTGCGCGTACGGCACGTCGATGGCGACATCGATGTCGCCGGATGCGAGCGCGTTGACCAGGGCAGCCTGGTCGGAGAAGTCGATGATCTGGACTTCGTCGAGGTAGGTCTGACCCCAGTAGTTCTCGTGGCGGACGTGCACGCTTTCCGAACCCGGCGTGAAGCTCTTCAGCTTGTAGGGGCCGGTACCGATCTGGTCACCGTCGCGGGTGTAGCCGACGGGAACGATGTTCGCGCCGTAATCGGCCATGCCGTTGAGGAACGCCACGCTCGGCTTGAGCAGCTTGATGTCGACGGTCAGATCGTCGAGCTTGGTGAAGCTGTTCGCGTCGATGAACTGCTGCAGAGCCGGGGCGATGGCGAGCGTCGGGTCGATCAGGCGGTTGAACGAGTAGATCAGGTCGTCGGCGCCGACGGTCTTGGCGTTGTGGAACTCGATCCCGGACTTGAGGCGGACGACGTAGTTGTCGGGGGCCTTGGCCTCGATCGATTCGGCGAGGCCGTGGTTGAAGGCGATGTTGAAGTCGTCGTCGTAGTTCGCGATAGGCTCCCAGCCGGTGACCATGCGGGCCTGGTCGGCGCGGGCGACGATGTACTGGCCGTCGATGAGGTCGTTGGTGGAGCCCACGACGCCGACGCGGAGCGTGCCGCCCTGCTTGCCGCCGGAGGCGACCGTGGTGGTGACGGCATCCGTTCCCGGAGTCGCCGTGGTGGTGTCGCTTCCTCCGACGGTGGTCGGAGCAGCGGTGGTGCCGGTGCTGGATCCGCCGTCGCTGCCGCACGCGGCCAGCACGGTGGCGGCGCCTGCGCCGAGAATGACCTGTCGGCGACCGAAGCGGCCCGGCAGGATGAGTTTGTTCTCTTCTGTCATGTGTGAGTCCCCCAAGTGGTCGGGCCCGATCGATCAGGCCCGCGTGGTGACCATAGCGCAGTGAGTCGTACCGATTACTTGCGAAGGAGCGTGTCCAGGCGGCGAGCCGCGACCGACAGCGCGACGATCGAAAGACCGGCGAGCACGGCGATGTGCACCGCCATCGATGCCGTCCAGACGCCCGCGTTCGCGCCCCGTACCAGTGCCACGCCGTGATAGAGCGGTGAGAGCTGCACGATCCATGCCCACGATCCGTAGGCAGAGGTGGGGAAGAACGTCGCCGAGAACAGGAACAGCGGCATCATCGCCGTCGTGACGATGTCCATGTCGGCCCATCCGCGCATGTACGTCGTACCGGCGAACCCGATGCTGGCGAACGCGAGCCCGATCAGTGCGCACGCGGGGAGCGCCATCAGGCTCCACCACGAGCCGGTCAGCCCGAGCGCGGCCATCACGACGAGGAAGCTGCACGCGTACAACTGCCCGCGGATGAGGGCCCAGCCGATCTCGCCCATGGCCACGTCGGCGGGACTCATCGGTGTGGCGAGTGCGGCGTCGTAGATGCGGGCGTACTTCATCCGGTGCAGCACGTTGCCCGTCGAGTCGAAGATGGCGCCGTTCATCGCCGACGACGCCATCAGTGCGGGGGCGACGAACACGTCGTAGGGAACCTGCTTCCCGCCGAATGACACCGAACCGACGAGATCGCCCAGACCCGCCCGCATGCTCAGGAGGTAGAAGAGCGGCTCGAAGAACCCGCTGACGACGATGAGCCACTGCCGCCGGTAGGCGACGAGGTGCCGTTCGATCATCCGCTGCGGTCGGCGGACCACGAAGTCGCGCGGGACGATCCGCAGCAAGGCGCCGCTCACGGGTACAACTTCCGTCCCAGTCGGCGCGTGGCGACCACCATGCCGGCGACACCCCAGGCGAGCACGAACGCGATGTGTCCGGCGGTGCCGAGCCAGTCGACGTTGCCGGTGGTGAAGCCGCGAGCGACGACCACCCCGTGCCAGAGCGGAAACACCTTCGCCAACCACTGCACCATCGTCGGCAGCTGCGACAGCGGATAGAAGGCGCCGCCGAAGAGGAACAGGGGGATGATGAGGAATCGGTTGATGCCGGCGAACGAACCGTCGTACTCGGAGTTGATCGACAGCGCCATGATCGGCATCGCGAACGACACACCGACGGCCATCGCCACCAGCACGGTCGGGATCAGGCCCCATGATCTGGTGTCGGGGAAGCAGGCGAGCACGATCGCGACAGCTGCCGCGGCCAGGCCGGAGCGCGCCGCCATCCACGTCGCGTGGCCGGCGACGATGTCGCCCGCGTCGAGCGGGGTGGCCGCGATGCCGTGGTACCCACGGCTCCACTTGAGCCCGCCCATCACCGGCCACATGCTCTCCCCGGCGCTCAACGACATGGCGGTCGTGATCAGCAGACCCGGCGCGACGAACGCGACGTAGGACATTCCGCCGAGCGCGTCGCTCGCCGACGAGTTCTTGTCGACGAGTGAGCCCACGCCGACGCCGAGTCCGAGCAGGTACAGCATCGGCTGGACGAACGTGGACAGCAGGTTGGTCTTCCAGAGTCGACGAAAGGTCGCCAGGTGCCAACTGGCGACGCGGAGCGCGGCGGGTGTGGTGGTGTGTGCCATGTCAGTCCGCCAGGCTCCGTCCGGTGAGGAGGAGGAACACGTCCTCCAAGCTCGATCGGCGCACGAGTGCGCTCTCGGGTTGCAGCCCGCGAGAATGGGCTTCGACCAGCGCCGCCTCACCGTCGTCGGCGTAGACGAGGATGCGGTCGGGCAGCACTTCCTGACGAGAACCGATCCCGGCCACTTCGCCGGCGCGAGCCTCGTTGGTGCCGGCAGGGAAGCGGAGCTCCAGCACTTCCTTGGTCGCGTAGCGGTCGATCAGCGTTCGCGGCGATCCCTCGGCGACGATGCGGCCCTGGTCCATCACCACCAGGCGATCGCACAGTTGCTCCGCCTCGTCCATGTAGTGCGTGGTGAGCACCAAGGTGACCCCCTCCTGCTTCAACCGGTACAGCCGGTCCCACAGCACGTGGCGCGCCTGCGGGTCGAGACCCGTGGTCGGCTCGTCGAGCAGCAGGAGCTCGGGTTGGTTGATCAAGGAACGAGCGATCGAGAGCCGCCGCTTCATGCCGCCGCTGAGGTTGTCGACGATGCTGTCCGCTCGCTCGGTCAACTGGGCGAACTCCAGCAGCTCTGCGGCTCGTCGTTTCGACTCCGCCCGCGGCAGGTCGAAGAAGCGGCCGTACAGCCACAGGTTCTCCTGCACCGTGAGCTCGGTGTCGAGCGTGTCGAGTTGGGGGACGACGCCGATGCGACCGCGGATCTGCGCGCCGTGCGTCGCCGGGTCGAGCCCGAACAGTCGGAGCGTGCCCGACGACGCGGCCGACACGCAGGCGATCATCCGCATCGTGCTGCTCTTGCCGGCCCCGTTGGGGCCGAGGAATCCGAACGCCTCGCCGGGCTGCACCTCGACGTCGATGCCGTCGACGGCGGTGAAGTCGCCGAAGCGTTTGACGAGTTGTCGGGCGACGATGAGCGGCGAGTCCATGGTGGGTCGACTGTACCGGCCACGAGCCACTCGGACCGGTGGGGTGGGACTCGGATGGGGGTGGACGCGAAAGGACCCCGCACCGGGGCGGGGTCCTTTCGGGAAATCGGGTGTGGTCAGCCCGCAGGTGGCGGCGGGGGAGGCGGCGGCGGCGGCGGGGGAGGAGTCGCACCGGGCGGAGGCGGAGGTGCGGCGCCATCTCCACCACCGGACATGCCCAGCTGACTCTTCAGCTTGTTCATGTCCTTGAGGTCGTTGAGGTCGCCACCGGACTCCTTGAAGCCCTGCACGCATCCGACGAGCACGGCAATCGCGCCGAGCAGGACGACGAACATGCCGATGCCTCGGTCCCATTTGACGTCAGCGTTGAGCACGCCCAGCTTCGGGCCGATCAGGACCCGAATGAGGATCAGGAGCAACGAGAACGCCGAAGCGGCGAGGAAGATGAGCGGAGCGGGAAGCGACGCCGGCAGCTTGAAGATGCCGGCGGCGGCGAGGAAGGTCAACACGCCGATGGCCACGATGAGCAGCCACGGGATGAGACCGGTGAAGAAGTGGTCGAGCATGTTCGGCCCGCCGGGACACCCGCCGTAGCTGCAGTCGACGCTGCCGATGCTGACGCCTCCCACCTCGTTGACGTCACCGCTCCAGGCGATGAAGGCGAAGATCAGCACGGCTGCGCCGCCGCCCACCTTCAACCAGTCGGATGTTTTGAACTTGCTGAGATCCATGTGTACCCCCAGTGTGGAATCGGACGAATCCAACTGACGAGAACGTACACCTTGCAGGTGGTACGACTCTTGGATCCCCGCGCCCGTTACACCTTGTAAAGCGCAGGCGGCCCAGCGCGCGGGTGACGCGTACATTCTTCGCATGCCCACCGCGCTGCTCTCCGTGTACGACAAGACCGGCATCGTCGACCTCGCCGCCGGTCTCCAGGCGGCGGGCTGGCGCATCGTCAGCAGCGGTGGCACGGCGAAGGCCGTCGCCGACGCGGGCGTCGCCGTCACCGATCTTGCCGAGCTCACCGGGCTGCCGGCGATCCTTGACCATCGGGTCGTCACCCTCCACCCGAAGGTGCACGGCGGCCTCCTCGCCGACCCCACCAACCCGCAGCACCTCGACGACATGGCCGAGCACGGCATCGAGGCCATCGACCTCGTCGTCGTCAACCTCTACCCGTTCAGCGAGCGCCCGAGCATCGAGCTCATCGACATCGGTGGTCCGGCGATGGTGCGGGCTGCCGCCAAGAACCACGCCCACGTCGGCGTCGTCGTCAACCCCGTCGACTACCGCGTCGTGCTCGACGAGGTCGCGGGCAAGGGCGCCCTCTCCGCGACCACCCGCCGACGGTTGGCGCGCGACGCGTTCGCTGCGATCGCCGCGTACGACGCGGCCATCGCCAACTGGTTCGATGACGTCGGCGACATCGACGCCTCGTCAGCGGATGCGTCGGCCGACACGTTGCCGGCGGGTCTGCACCTGTCGATGGAGCGAGCGCAGACGCTGCGCTACGGCGAGAACCCGCATCAGCAGGGTGCTCGCTATCGCATCGACGGCGCCACGAGTTGGTGGGACACGGCGGTGCAGCACAACGGCAAGGAGCTGAGCTACCTCAACCTCTACGACACCGAGGCCGCTTGGAAGCTCGTCCATCGGTTCGACGAGCCGGCGTGCGTGATCGTCAAGCACGCCAACCCGTGCGGGGTCGCGATCGCGGCCGACATCGAGACCGCCTACGTGCGGGCCAACGCCTGCGACCCGGTGAGCGCGTTCGGCGGCATCGTCGCGCTGAACCGACGCGTCACCGCCGCGCTCGCCACCGAGCTTGCACCGGTCTTCACGGAGGTCGTGGTCGCTCCGTCCTTCGAACCCGAGGCATTGGAGATCTTCGCCAAGAAGGCCAACCTCCGGGTGCTCGAGGCGGCACCCCCGGTCGGCGCTTCGCTCGACGTGCGCTCCATCGACGGAGGACTGCTCGTGCAACAGGTCGACACGGTGACCCCACGTGGCGACACGTGGCGAGTGGTCACCGAGGCGTCACCCACCGCGGAGCAGTGGGCCGACCTGGAATTCGCGTGGCAGGTCTGCTCGGTGGTGAGCAGCAACGCGATCGTGCTCGCCAAGGATTGCCAGGCGTTCGGCATCGGTGCCGGGCAGCAGAATCGTGTCGACTCGGCGGAGATCGCCGCTCGTCGCGCTGCAGGTCGGGCGAAGGGCGGTGTCGGTGCGAGCGATGCCTTCTTCCCATTCCGCGACGGGCTGGACACGGTGGCCGCAGCGGGCGTCACCGCCATCGTTCAGCCGGGGGGCAGCGTGCGCGATGACGAGTCCATCGCCGCAGCGAACGAGCACGGCATCGCGATGGTGTTCACCGGAGAGCGCCACTTCCGTCACTGACGCCACTGGCGTCGCCGTCGGCGGCCTTGCCGCGTCGGATTGCCGAGGCCACCAGCGACACACCGATCAGCACCAGTCCGGCAATGATCGCGACGGTGCCGGTCGACGACGACGATGCCGGGTTCATCTCGGTGCCGACGAACGCGATCATGCCGCCGGCGAGGAGGACGGCACCCCACCACGTCGTGGCTCGGCGGCCGCCGTGCGAGCCGACCAGACAGACGATGAGTCCGACCACCATCACGAAGATCGGTCCCGACGTCTGGCCGAAGTCGTTGACGAGCAGGCCCGTGCCGACGAGAGCGGCGACGAGTCCGGCGGCGCCGAACGCGGTGCCGGTACCGCGATAGCCGCGACGATCCAGCGCCCAGGTCGCACCGAGGCACAGCGCGGCACCGATGAGGTAGATCGTTCCCTGCTTGCCGAGGTTGTCGGTGATCCCCCGCGGAACGATGTTGCCGCTGGAGCTGTCGGTGGTGTCGAGCGAACCCAACGCACCGACGAGCGCCAGCGCACCGAGCCCGAGGAACACACTGCGGCCCTTGAACCCCGGCAGTGCCCAGGCCGCGACGTACAGCGCGCCGATCACGAATGCGGTGAGGAACCCGCTGCGCCCGTCGCTGACGGTCGCGCTTGCGCCGAAGGCGGGGATGGCCACGACGGCCATCCCGACCGCGGCAGCCCGGACGGCGTCGATCGCGATGAACGAACGCGCCACCCACGCGACGGCGAGCACTGCGAGCGACGATCCGATGATCACCCCTCGCGAAGGGTTGTCGCCGGAGGTCGCCGCGAGGACGCCGATCGCGAGCGATGCGCCACCGAGCCCGGCAAGGGCGCGCGACAGGCTCGGAATCGGTCGCTCCTTGCTGTCGTCGCCCAAGGAGTCCAAGAACCCGATGATCGGCGACACGGTCGGGGCCGCGGTCGCCGTCGCGCTCGCCGGGGCGGTGTACGCGGAGGCGGGGGTGACGATCGGGATGACCGTCGACGCGCCCATCGGGTCGACGGCCTGCACGCCGTTGGTGACGACGTGCTCCGTCCAGGCCGAGCCGTTCCAGTAACGCTGCTGGAAACGGCCGTACGGATCCGGAAACCACCCTGCGGGTACCTGTGACATGACGTGCCCCCCTCGTGTCCACCTACAGCGTGCCATGCACCACCACCCCGAAATGGGCAATGCTGTGGGGAGTGACACGCATCGCCGAGCTCCTCGCCGCAGGTCCGACCTTCTCCTTCGAGTTCTTTCCCCCGAAGAACGAGGCTGGATGGCTCAGTCTCGGGCGCGCGATCGCGGAACTGGAGCACCTCGAGCCAGACTTCGTGAGCGTCACCTACGGCGCCGGCGGCAGCACTCGCACGCGTACCGCCGACCTCGTCAGCTGGGTACGCCGCCAGACACCGATCTCGCCGATGGCGCACCTCACCTGTCAGGGGCACACCCGCGCCGACATCCGTGAGATCCTGCTCGATTACCGGGCGGAGGGCGTCGACAACATCCTCGCCCTGGGCGGCGATCCGCCGGCACACGGCGAGCCGTCGACGGAGAGCGACTACCGCTTCAGTCTCGAACTGGTGCAGGACGTGCAGGAGTTCGGCGGGTTCTCCGTCGGGGTCGCCGCTCACCCCGAGCTCCACCCACGTTCGCCCGACCGGGCCACGGACCGACAGCATCTCGCGACCAAGCTGCACCACGCCGACTTCGCGATCACGCAGTTCTTCTTCGACGTGCACCACTACCTCGCGATGATGGAGGAGCTGGCGGGACTCGGCGTCGACAAGCCGGTGCTGCCGGGCATCATGCCCATCAGCAACCTCGGTCAGGTGACGCGCATGGCGCACATGAGCGGCGCCGAGGTGCCGTCGTGGGTGGTGGAGCGGGTCGGCAAGGCCGGCGACGACCTCGACGAGGCGGAGCGGATCGGCGTCGATCTCGCCACCGAGCTCAGTGCCGAACTGCTCGACGCCGGTGCCCCCGGCTTGCACTTCTACACGCTCAATCGCAGCTGGGCGACGCGTGAGATTCTCCGGAACCTCGGCCTTCGCGATCTCGCCTGACTCGGCGTAGGGTCGCGTCATGCACGCATACGACCAGCTCTACATCAACGGCCAGTGGGTTCCGTCCACGGGCACCGGCACGCTCGAGGTCACCGACTCCGCCACCGAAGAAGTGATCGCCACCATCCCCGACGGCAGCACTGCCGACGTCGACGCGGCGGTCGCTGCAGCCCGGGCAGCGTTCCCGGCGTGGAATGCGTTGTCGGGCGCCGAACGCGCGGGCTACCTGATGAAGATCCACGCCGGCCTCGAAGCCCGCACGGACGAGCTGGCCTCGACCATCGCCAAGGAAGTCGGCATGCCCGTGTGGCTCAGCTCGATGATCCAGGTCGGTCTCCCCAAGGGCAACTTCAAGGGTGCGGCCGACCTGCTCGGCAGCTACCAGTTCGAGGAGCAGATCGGCAACAGCCTGATCGTCCGTGAGGCGATCGGCGTCGTCGGCTGCATCACCCCATGGAACTACCCGCTCCACCAGATCGCGCTCAAGGTCGCTCCGGCGATGGCAGCCGGCAACACCGTCGTGCTCAAGCCCAGCGAAGTGGCACCGATCAACGCATTCATCCTCGCCGAGATCATCCACGAGGCCGGTGTCCCGGCGGGCGTGTTCAACCTCGTCACCGGTGTCGGCCCGGTCGTCGGCGAGGCCATCGCCGTCCATCCCGATGTCGACATGGTGTCGTTCACGGGCAGCACCCGGGCGGGCAAGCGAGTGGCGGAGGTCGCCAGCCAGACCGTCAAGAAGGTCGCCCTCGAGCTCGGCGGCAAGAGCGCCAACGTCATCCTCGACGATGCCGACTTCACCAAGGCGGTCTCCGACGGCGTGGGCAAGTGCTTCCTCAACTCGGGCCAGACCTGCACCGCGCTCACCCGCATGCTCGTCCCGCGCGAGCGGCTCGCGGAGGCCGAGGCCATCGCCGCCGGCACCGCCGCCGCGGCCTTCCAGCCGGGCAACCCGTTCGAGGCCGGCAAGTTCGTCGGCCCGCTCGTGTCGGCCGCCCAGCGCGATCGCGTGCAGGGTTTCATCCAGAAGGGCATCGACGAGGGTGCCACGCTCGTCACCGGCGGCGTCGGCGCTCCCGAAGGGCTCGAGCAGGGCTTCTACGTGCAGACGACGGTCTTCAGTGGGGTCACTCGCGACATGACCATTGCCCGCGAGGAGATCTTCGGACCCGTGCTGTCGATCATGCCCTACGACTCCGAGGAAGAGGCCGTCGAGATCGCCAACGACTCCATCTACGGCCTCGCCGGCGGTGTCTGGAGCGGTGATCCCGAGCGTGCCAAGCGCGTCGCGCGCCAGATCCGCGCGGGCCAGGTGGAGGTCAACGGTGGGGCGTTCAACCCGTCGGCGCCCTTCGGTGGCTACAAGCAGAGTGGTCTCGGGCGCGAGGCCGGTCGTTTCGGCCTCGAGGAGTTCCTCGAGGTCAAGGCGCTCCAGCTCTGACGGTGGGCGCCCATGGTGACGGCCTCGGCCGGGGCCGGTGGGCGATACTGGTCGACTGAATGGCTGCCACCGCCACTGACGTCGACACGGTGCACACCCACCCGGTGATGCGCAACCAGATCAGTCGGGTCCCGTACCTTCCGGGACTCGACGGTTTGCGCGCCATCGCCGTGGTCGGGGTCATGGTGTACCACGCCAACCACCTGTGGCTGCCGGGTGGGTTCCTCGGCGTCGAGGTGTTCTTCGTCATCTCCGGCTACCTCATCACGCTGCTGCTCGTCGGCGAGCAGGAACGAACCGGCACCGTCAGCCTCCGCAAGTTCTGGATGCGTCGCGCCCGGCGCCTGCTGCCCGCGCTCTACACGATGATGGGCGCTCTCGCCGTCTACATGGCGTTCTTCGAGCGCCGACCGATGGGGGAGACGCGTGGTGACTTCGTCGCCGGCCTGCTCTACGTGAGCAACTGGTTCCAGATCTGGGTCGGCCAGAGCTACACCGCCGCCGAGTCGTTCTCGCCGTTGCGTCACCTGTGGTCGCTGGCGGTCGAGGAGCAGTTCTACCTCGTCTGGCCGGTGGTGATGACCGTCATCCTGCGTCGCAATCGCGACCGGCTGCCGAGAGTCGCGTTGTGGCTGCTCGGGGTGAGCCTGTTCATCGCCGCCGTCACCGCGGCGATGTACGTGAGTGGCCCCGTGCTGGCCGGCGAGGGGTGCACCGGCCACGGCTACCTCTCGGTGTTCGGTCAGTGCATCAACGTCAACGAGGCGCTGTATCTCAACACCTTCAGCAGGGCCGGCGGACTGATGCTGGGCGCGGCGTTCGCACTCGTGTGGCGCCCGGTCGCGGTGATGCGCGGGCCGATGCGTCGACGCGGTCGCCGCGTCGACATCGCCGCGCTCGGCGGGCTCATCGGGCTCGCCCTGATGATGAACCGTCGCTTCCTGTTCGACTCGGAGAGCAGCACCTACGACGAGTGGTTGTTCCGCGGGGGCTTCCTGCTCGCCGGTCTGTTCACGCTCGCCTGCATCGCTGCCGCGGCCCACCGACGGAGCTGGATCGGCCGGCTGCTCGGCATCCGGCCACTCAACTGGGTCGGCACGCGCAGCTACGGGCTGTACCTGTTCCACTGGCCGATCTACCAGATCATCCGCGATTCGGGCGAGCAGCTCGACCTCGGCCAGTTCATGATCGCCATGCTCATCACCGTGCCGGTCACCGAGCTCAGCTACCGCCTGATCGAGATCCCGGTCCGCTCCGGGCGCCTCGGTGCGTTCCTGCGCGGCGAACGTCGCCCGCGCACGGCCGAGGCCCGCGACCGACGTCGCCGCGCCGTGATCGTCGGATGCACCGCAGCCGTCCTCACCGGCTTCGCCACGGTGAGCATCGCCACCGCCGACGTGCTGTGCGTGGGGCAGACGGCGTGCGACAGCGAAGCGGGTCAGGCCGCGATCGCCGCGGGCGTGAGCAGCACCGTGACGGTTCCGTCCACCACGCCGGTGGTCACCGCGCCCGCCTCCACCCTGGAGGGCGCGACCATGCCACCGACCACCGTGGCGCCCACCACGGTCGCGCTCACGCCGGTCGACCTGCTGCCGGTGTACTCGGTGGGGGAGTCCGTGATGTTGGGCGCCGCGCCGCAGTTGCAGGCCGGCGGGGTGATGGTCAATGCGGCGGTCAGCCGCCAGGGCGCCAACGTCGCCGACGTGATCGGGCTGCTCCGCTCGGCAGGGCAACTCGGTCGCACCGTGGTCATCCAGACCGGCACCAACGGCAGTGTCAGCGACGACACGCTCGATCGGATCATGAGCTTCCTGCCTCCCGATCAGACGCCGCTGGTGGTGTTCCTCACGGTGCGTGCACCGCGCGGCTGGATCGCCGACAACAACACCCGGATCCGCCAGCTTCCCGAGCGCTACCCGAACGTGAAGATCCTCGACTGGGAGACGGCATCGCAAGCGATCTCGGGCGAGCTCGCCAAGGACGGCTACCACCTCCGTACTGCGACCGCCAAGCAGTTCTACGCGAACCTCATCTTCGAGGCGATCGGGCGGCCAGACCTCCAGAAGTGATCAGGGACGGTGGAGCCCGGTCCTGATCGTCCATACTGGTGGGCCGATGCCGGCGCCACTCCCCACCACATCATCCGACGGCGCCGGTCGCGTGCCGTATCTGCCCGGCCTCGACGGGTTACGGGCCGTCGCCGTGGTGGCCGTGATGATCTACCACGCCAACCACACCTGGCTGCGGGGTGGCTACCTCGGCGTCGAGGTGTTCTTCGTCATCTCCGGTTACCTCATCACGCTGCTGCTCATCGGCGAGCGGGAGCGTACGGGTGGGGTCGACCTGGGCCAGTTCTGGCTGCGCCGGGCGCGGCGACTGCTGCCGGCGCTCTACGTGATGATGGCGGCGCTGGTCGTCTACATCACGGCGTTCTACCCGGCGGTCCGTGAGCAGAGCCGAGGCGACTTCGTGGCCGGGCTCCTCTACGTGAGCAACTGGTACCAGATCATCGTCGGCCAGGGCTACGCGTCGTCGGAGGCGTTCGTGCCGTTGCGGCACCTGTGGTCGCTCGCGGTGGAGGAGCAGTTCTATCTGCTGTGGCCGCTGGTCATGGTGCTCATCCTGCGTCGATCCCGCCGCAACCTGCCCTCGGTCGGGCTGAAGCTCATCGGCCTCAGCTTCGCCATCACCGTGGTGATGGGCATTCTGTTCGCCGACGGGTTCGTGCCGCTTGCGTGCAGCACCGAGACCAGCAACGGCTACTGGCACGTCTTCGGCCGCTGCATCAGCATCAACGACACCCTGTACCTCAGCTCGGTCACCCGGGCCGGGGGCCTGCTGCTCGGCGCCGGCTTTGCGATGCTGTGGCGCCCCGCAGCCATCCTCCGGGGGCCCTTGCTGCACAAGCATCGTCAACTCGACGCGCTCGCCGCCGTCGGTCTGGTGATCCTGGCCTACATGGCCTGGGCGGTCTTCCTGTTCGAGAAGGGCCGCTACAACCCATGGCTGTTCCGTGGTGGGTTCTTCGTCGCCGGCGTCGCCACCCTCATGTGCATCGCCGCCGTGACCCACCAGCACGCTCGGGCCGGCGGGCTGCTCGGCAACCCGCTGTTCAAGTGGATCGGGACCCGCAGCTACGGCCTGTACCTGTACCACTGGCCGGTGTACCAGATCATTCGCAAGCAAGCCCAGATCGAGCTCAGCCTCACCCAGTTCCTTCTGGCCATGCTCGTGACCGTCCCGATCACCGAGTTGAGTTACCGCTTCGTGGAGACACCGATCCGCAAGGGTCAGCTGCGGCCCATGCTGCGCTCGTTGCGGCGGACGCCTGTGATCATGGTGGCGTCGCTGTCGGTCGTGGCCGTGGTCGGCCTCGCCGCGTGCAGCATGCTCGTCGCCTCCCCCCAGTGCGTCGGCGCCGTCGAATGTTCGCTGCAGAACAACAACCCTGACGAGACCGTCCCGCCGGTCACCGAACCAGTGGTCGTCCCCGGCGACAGCACCGGCACGACGGCGACGACGAGCACCACGATCCCGAAGGCCCCGGAAGCGAACGTGGCCATCGGCGAGTCGGTGATGGTCGGCGCCAAGCCACAGTTGGAGGCCGCAGGTGTGGTCGTCAACGCCAAGGAGAACCGCGGCCCGACGGGCGTCAAGAACGCGCTCATCCAGATGCGTGACGAGGGCACCATCGGCGCGGGAACCACGATCGTGATCCAGGTCGGGACCAACGCCCCGGCCAGCGACGCGGAGCTCGACGCCATCATGGCCGAGGTGCCCATCGACGCGGCCGGCGTGGTGTTCATGACCCTCCGGGCCGACGTGGAATGGGTGCCCGGGAACAACGAGCGCATCAACGACCTGCCCAACCGCTATGGGAACGTGCGCATCCTCGACTGGGCCACCGAATCGCAGCAGACCGAGTTGTGCCCCGATGGCATCCACATCACCTGCAGCACTGCGGCGGTCAACTTCTACGCCAACCTGATCCTGGCCGAACTCGGGCTCCCCACCATCACGTGACTTTCGCTCGTGTCCACCGATGCGCGTACGCTCGTGGTCATGACCACTCCCGTTCGTGTCGCCGTCACCGGTGCAGCCGGCCAGATCGGCTACAGCCTCCTCTTCCGTATCGCCTCGGGATCCATGCTGGGCCCCGACACCCCCGTCATCCTCCAGCTGCTCGAGATCACTCCGGCTCTCGGCGCACTCAACGGCGTGAAGATGGAGCTCGACGACTGCGCGTTCCCGCTGCTCGCCGACGTGGTGTGCACCGACGACGCCAACGTCGCGTTCGGCGACGCTGACGTCGCCATGCTGGTGGGTGCGATGCCGCGCAAGGCGGGCATGGAGCGCGCCGATCTGCTCAGCGCCAACGGTGGCATCTTCAAGCCGCAGGGCAAGGCGCTCAGCGCCAGCGCGAAGAAGGACGTCAAGATCCTCGTCGTGGGCAACCCGGCCAACACCAACGCGCTGATCGCGATGAACAACGCGCCCGACCTCGACCCGGGCCGCTTCACCGCGATGACCCGCCTCGACCACAACCGCGCGGTGTCGCAGCTCGCGACTCGCACCGGCACCACCGTCAACGACGTCACCAACATGACCATCTGGGGCAACCACTCGGTCACCCAGTTCGCCGACCTCTACCACGCGAAGGTCAACGGCCAGAACGCCTACGACCTCGTCAACGACCACGCGTGGTACGCCGACACCTACCTGCCCACCGTCGCCAAGCGCGGCGCGGCCATCATCGAGGCGCGCGGCGCCTCGTCCGCTGCCTCGGCGGCGAACGCTGCGGTCGACCACATCCGGACATGGACGATGGGCACCGCTGCCGGCGACTGGGTGAGCATGGCCATCCCCAGTGACGGGTCGTACGGCATCCCCGAGGGCCTGATCAGCAGCTTCCCATGCACCTGTGCGGACGGGGTCTACTCGATCGTGCAGGGCCTCGACATCAACGAGTTCAGCCGCGGCAAGATCGACGCCAGCGCCGCCGAACTCGGCGAGGAGCGCGACGCCGTGAAGGAGCTCGGTCTCATCTGACGGCGACGTCGCACCCGACCCGCATCATGCGGTCGACGCCGATCTGCAACTCCTCGTCGCTGATGCGCTCTGCGTTCTGCTCGTCGGCGATCAGGTCGCTGATCGTTGCGAGCGTGAGCGTCTCGATCCCGTGCAGCGCGCCCAGGGTGTAGAGCATCGCCGCTTCCATCTCGACCGCGAGGTGACCGCGCTCCTTCCAGCGCTGCATCATCCCCTTGCGCGGGTCGTAGAACAGGCCGCTGCTGACGATCGGCCCGACGTGCACGCGAGCACCCAGCTCGCGAGCCCGCAACACGGCGTGCTCGACCAGGTTCCATGACGCCGTGGGGCTGTGGGCCTCGCCGTCGGTGAGCTGAGCCACGACCGGGTCGTCGGCGGTGGCACTGATCGCGACGACGGTGTCGGCCAGGTGCAGGCCGTCGGCGAGTCCGCCGGCGGTGCCGACGCGGATGATCCTCGTTGCGCCGAGTTGGATGAGCTCGTTGTAGTAGATGCCGGCGCTCGCGCATCCCATGCCGACGGACTGGACGCTGATCGGCTTGCCCTCGAACGTGCCGGTGAACCCGAGGGCCCCGCGCTCCTCGTTGACGAGACGGAAGCCGGGGTCGAAGAAGGTCTCCGCGATGTAGCGCGCCCTGCGTGGATCTCCGGGGACCAGTACGGCAGGTGCGTAGTCGGAGGCTTCGGCGCGGATGTGGATCGGCATGCGCGCGAGCGTACGCCGGGTCGTGTTACTTGAGGAACTTGCTGGTGGTGTTGTCGGCGAGGACCTTGCCACCGGTCTGGCAGGTGGGGCAGTAGGCCACGGTGTAGCCGCTGTAGCTCACCGATCGGATCGCGTCGGCGCAGATCGGACACGCCTGCCCGACGCGGTGGTGCACGCGACCCGGGCGATCGGCCGACGAGCTCATGTCGGTCCGCGTGCGTTCGTAGGCCAGCCCGTCGTCGATGGCGTCGTGGATCGCCTGCCACACGGTCGCCGCACCTTCTGGCCCGAGCTTGCCGGTCATCGCGAACGGCGACACCTTCGCCCGGTGGCACACCTCATTGGCGAGCATTCGCCCCAGCCCGGCGATCTGGTGCTGGTCGCGCAGGAAGCCGTGCACCCGCATGTTGGTGGCCGCGAAGGCCGCGGCCAGTGACTCCGGCGTGAAGGTCAGCGCGTCCGGCCCCAGGCGGTTGAGTGGGGGACCGTCGAGTTGCTCGGTCGCCACGCACCAGACACCGGCGCGGCGCTCCTTGCCCGCTTCGGTGAGCAACAACGCCGGACCCTGTTCGAACACCAGCCGCGCCTGGCCGTTGCGCGGTTTGGGCGACTGCTTGTCGTCGACGAGCAGTCGCCCTCCCTGCATGAGATGGATGACGAAATGGACCGCCTCGAAGTCGAGCAGGAGATACTTTCCCCGACGGCCGACCCCACGCAGGGGGATGCCGTAGGCGTCCTGCGGGCGTGGGACGGCGGTCTTCAACGCGGTGAAGTTGAAGGGGACGAACCGCTGCAGCACCGCGCCGCGGAACTGCTCGGTGAGTCGCTCGGCGTGGGCCTGCACCTCGGGCAGCTCGGGCATTCCTCGCTCCTCAGCGGTAGTCGGTGCGATCGCGAACGGAGCGGAACACCGTGTCGAGTGCGGCGAAGACGGGTCCGGCGTCGACCAGCTTCTGCTGGCTTCCGGTGAGCAGGATGCGTCCCTTGATGAACGCCTCCTGAGCGTTGATGTCCCCGGTGGCCACCCCGATGGCGGTGGTCCACGTCTGCTCCATCCGGACGTCCTCGGGAACCGCAGCCCCGGCCCCGAACGTGGCCGACCCGTTGCCCACCTGCAGGTGGTAGATGACGGTGCCTTCGGGGCCTTCGGTGACCACCTGCGTCACGCCGATCGTGTGGTCGTCGGCCAATCGCTGCAGGTCGGCACTCGCGGCGACTTCGGCGGTGAGTGCGTCGAGCCACTCCAGACTGAGATATCGGATCACCCGCATAGTCTGGCCCACGTGTTCACGAATGCCGACGAACTGCGCCACGACGATGTCGCCGTCGAGGCGTGGTGGTGGTGGGGGTGGACGCCGGATCTCGACGTCGGGTTCTTCGTTGGGCTCGAACTCCGGGGGCGCCGGTTTGACTACTGGGCAGGTCTCCTGCGCGTCGGGCAGCCGTACCTGTACGTCGAGGAGCTCGATGGCACGGGGTTGCGCAACGACCTCGAGATCAAGCCACCCGAGATGTGGGCGGGTCACACCTGCGACGTGCCGTTCCAGCAGTGGAGCCTGGGCAACGAGGCGCACGGCGTGCTGCTCGACGACCCGATGGACGCGGCTCGACGGCCCTACGGCACACCGGCACCGGTGACGTTCGACGTCGAGTGGTACTCCGCCGAAGCTGCGACCCCGATCGCTCACGGGTACGAGCAGTCCGGCGAGATCGACGCGGAGATCGAGCTCACCGACGGGGTGCTCGCGCTGGAGGGTTTCGGTCACCGAGTGCACGTCTGGGGGGCGCCGTACCGGCCCGTGGCGCTGGCGATGCCGTCGGGGGATCACCTGCCCTGGGCGCCGTACCGTCGCGGCGACGGCAGCCATGTCCTGCAGGTGCTCACCCGCGATGGGTGGTTGGCGCGTACCGTGGACGAACCATGAGCCGAGACATCCTCGACGAGTTCGACCGGCAGCGCCGTGGCCCCGCCTATCCGGTCGTCGCGGCCGCGACCGGGCTGGTGGTGGAGGACCGCGCCAGCGGGTTCTGCGGCGATGTGGTGAAGGTCGACGCTCGGGCAGTCACCCTGCGCGACCGGCGCGGCATGAGCCGCGAGTTCGTGTTCAAGCCCGGTGGTTTCCTGATCGACGGGAAGCCGGTCACGCTCGCCCGGCCCGCCGTGCCGACAGCGGGACCCCGGGTCACCAACAGTGGATCGGTTGCCGCGGCTGCGCCAGCTCGGGCTCGACGGGCGGTGGCCAGTCGCATCTGGGTCGAGGGCCGACACGACGCCGAACTCGTCGAGCACGTCTGGGGCGACGACCTGCGCGAGCTGGGTATCGTCGTCGAGCCGATGCACGGCCTCGACGACGTCGTGGCGATGGTCGCCGAGTTCGACCCCGGCCGCGGCCGCACGTTGGGCATCCTCGTCGATCACCTCGTCACCGGGTCCAAGGAGGATCGGCTCGCCCGCCAGGTGGCCGGCGACCATGTGCTGGTCACCGGCCACCCGTTCGTCGACGTGTGGGCAGGCGTCTGGCCACGGGTGATGGGCCTCACCGAATGGCCCGACGTGCCACGCGGCATTCCCTGGAAGGAAGGAATGTGCGCGGCACTCGGCACCGATGTCAGGGGGTTCTGGCCGCAGCTCCGGAATCGGGTGCAGTCGTTCGCGGATCTCCGCCCGGAACTGGTGGGGGCGGTGGAGCAGTTGATCGACTTCGTTGCACCGTCGCCCGCCGACGGGTGACCCGGATCGTCACGACGGCCGCGATGGCGCCGAGCACGAGGAACGGGGCGGTGTAGCCGACGAACAGGGCGACGGCGAGCAGCACGGCTGCGAACGCCTCCCAGCCTCTGGCGAAGGCCCCACCGACGCCGGTGTGAGCGGCAGGGGTCGGGGCCGGCGGTGCCGCGAGCGGAGCGGGTGCGGTGGTGAGGTGGACGGTGATGGTGGCGAGGGCGACCTGACCTCCCAGGTCTGCCCGCTGCGCGAGGAGTTGTTCCAGATGGGTCTCGCGTGTGGTGAGCTCGCCTTCGAGCGCGACCACCTCGCCGAGGTCCTTGGCGGCAGTCAACATCGCCCGTACCCGTTCGACGCTCGCCCGGGCGGTGAGGATCTGCGAGTCGAGATCGGTCAACTGACGGGTGACATCGTCCGTCGTGCCCTGCAGGCCGGTCCGTCGCCCGATGCCGTTGTCGAGACCGGTCACGAACGACTGGGCCTGATCCGGAGGCAACTTGAAGACCAGGTCCCCGCTCGCATGATCCGGGTCCGTCAGGTCGAGGTTCGAGTTGTACAGCCGGCCGCCGTGCGAAGTGGCGAGCGAGATCACTGCATCCACCGCCGACGACACCGAGGTCACCTCGATCCCCACCGTCATCTTGATCACGAGTTGACGTGCGTCGGGCTGCAGCACCGAGCTCGGCACCCCGTCGTTCGGCGAGGGCGCTGTGCCCGCGGTGGCCTCCCCGCCACCGGTGGCCGATTGCCCGTCCGTCAACGTTCGATCCCCGCCCACGGGGTTGGGTTGCGCCGGCAGGCCGACAGTGGCCTGCGACGATGAGCTGTCGCTTCCGCAAGCGGAAAGTGTCATCAGCACGAGGAGGGCGACAGCCCCCAACCCTCGTCTGGCGTTGTTCACGTGTGCCATGCGGGTTCGACGGCGACCCGTCGACCCGGGTTCCCCTGGGCGCGTGTCAGTTGGGTGTCGCTCTCAGTCGGTCGACGCCTCGGCAGCAGCCTTGCGGCGGTGCCGGACGAACTCGACCGCCAGCGGCGTGACCGACACTGCCACGATCACGATCGCCGCGATCTCGATGTTGTTCTTCACGACGTCGATCTCGCCGAGGTAGAACCCGAGCGTGGTCAGTCCGACGGCCCACAGCGTCCCACCGATGACGTTGAAGATCACGAACGTGCGGTAGTGCATGCTGCTGACCCCGGCCACGGTGGGCACGAAGGTGCGCACGATCGGCACGAACCGGGCGAGCACGATGGTCTTGGCGCCGTACTTCTCGAAGAACTGCTCGGCCTTGTGCACGTTGGCCGGGTCGAAGAACCGACTCTTCGGGCGATGCATCAACGATGGCCCGATGCGGGTGCCGATGAAGTAGCCGACCTGATCGCCGGCGATCGCGGCGACCGCAGCGACCAGCCAGAGCACGGGCAGGACCGGCATGTATCGCTCGCTGAACTGGTCGACCGCTGCGGCCGACGACAGGAACCCGGCGAAGAACAGCAGCGAGTCGCCGGGAAGGAAGAAGCCGATGAGCAAGCCGGACTCGGCGAAGATGATCACGGCGAGCACGACGACGCCACCGTTCTTGATCCATTCGTTGGCGAAATCCAGCAGCCCGAGCACGGTCGGCAACGCTAGCGCTCAAAAGCAGGAAGGCCCGGGCAGCTGCCCGGGCCTTCCCACGTTCGAGTGCGATGATCAGACGGCGGATGCCGAGATCGAGTTGCTCTTGCGACTGGTGAACACGATCGCACCGATCAGCACCACCAATGCCGCGGCGGCGATGCTGAAGCGGGCGCCGTCGTTGTCCTGCAGGCTGATGATGGCCGGCAGGACGAGCAGCGAGACCAGGTTCATCACCTTGATCAGCGGGTTGAGTGCGGGGCCGGCGGTGTCCTTGAACGGGTCGCCGACGGTGTCACCGATGACGGCAGCCTTGTGGGCATCGCTGCCCTTGCCGCCGTGATGACCGTCCTCGATGTACTTCTTCGCGTTGTCCCACGCACCACCGGCGTTGCTGAGGTAGTTGGCCATCAGCTGGCCGACGAGGATGACCGCGGCGAGGAATGCGCCGAGCGCCTTCCAATCGATGCCGAACCCGATGACCACCGGGGTGAGCACGGCGAGCAGTGCCGGCGTGGCGAGCTCGCGGAGCGAGGCCTCGGTGCAGATGTCGATGACCGGGCCGTACTCGGGCTCCTTCTCGCCCTTCATGATCTTGCCGTCGGCGAACTGCTTGCGCACTTCCTGCACCACGACGCCGGCGGTACGACCGACGGCGCGGATGGCGAACGACGAGAACAGGAACGGCACGGCGCCGCCGATGAGCAGACCGATGAAGATCTTCGGGTCGGCGACGTTGATCATCAGTTCCTTGGCCTTGAACACGCCGTCCTTGAGGTTCTCCGGGACGACTCCGAGCTCGCCACCGGCGGTCTCGATGAAGCTGGCGAACAGGGCGACGGCGGCGATGACCGCAGAGCCGATGGCGAAGCCCTTGGTGACGGCCTTGGTGGTGTTGCCCACCGCGTCGAGGCTGACCATGATGCGCTCGGGCTCGCCGTGGAACTCGCCGCTCATCTCGGCGATGCCGGCTGCGTTGTCGCTGACCGGACCGAAGGTGTCCTCCGAGACGATGACGCCGGTGGTGGCGAGCATGCCCATGCCGGTGAGGGCCACGAGGTACAGCGAAAAGGTGAGGTTGCCGTCGCCCAGGGCCAGCGCCACCGCGATGGCGATGGCGATGGCGATGACGGCGTAGACCGAGCTCTCCAGGCCGCTGGCGGTACCGGACAGCACGACGGTGGCCGGGCCGGTCTCGGCGCTCTCAGCGATCTCCTTCACCGGGCCGTAGTGCGTACCGGTGTAGTACTCGGTGAGGCGACTGACACCTTGGGCGAGCACGAGGCCGATGGCGACGGCACCGAAGCACTTCCAGCCGGCGTTGTCGTTGTTGTCGTTGCCGACGTAGACGAGGGCGACGATCAGCGTGCCGATGAGAGTGAGGATGCCGGCGACCGCGAAGCCCTTGTTGATGGGCTTCAGGGCGTTGGTCTCGCCCTCCTTGGCCTTCACGGCGAACACGCCGGCGATCGACGCCAGCACGCCGATGGCACGAGCGGCCAGCGGGAAGATGAGGCCCAGCGCCGGGTTGGCGCCGACGGAGTTGAACGCCGCCACGCCGAGGATGATCGAGGCGACGAGCGTGACCTCGTAGCTCTCGAACAGGTCGGCGGCCATGCCGGCGCAGTCGCCGACGTTGTCGCCGACGTTGTCGGCGATCGTGGCGGGGTTGCGCGGGTCGTCCTCGGGGATGCCCGCTTCGATCTTGCCGACGAGGTCGGCGCCCACGTCGGCGGCCTTGGTGAAGATGCCGCCGCCCACGCGCAGGAACAGCGCGAGCAACGAACCACCGAAACCGAAGCCGATCAGGATCACCGACGAGGTGTTCTGGAACACCATGATGATCGTGGTGGCACCGAGGAGGCCGAGGCCGACGGTGAACATGCCGGCCACGCCGCCGGTGCGGAACGCGACCGTGAGTGCCTTGGGCATGCTGTTGGTGAGCGCCGCTGCGGCGGTACGAACGTTGCCACGGGTGGCGAGGTTCATGCCGATGTAGCCGGTGAAGCCCGACGCGAGGCAGCCGAGCACGAAGGCGATGGTGCGGAACAGACCGGACGCGGCCTTGCCCAGCGCCACCGTCTCGTCCGGGCGGACGATCTTGGTGGAGGTCAGGAAGACGATGACGGCGAGCGGCACGAGGATGACCGCGATGGTCCGGAACTGGCGGCTCAGGTAGGCCGACGCTCCTTCCTGGATCGCTGTGGCGATCTCCTTCATCTTCGGTGAGCCCTCGTCTTCTGCGAGGACCAACTTGGCGAGGAAGAGTCCGACGACAATGGCGAGAAGGGCGGTTACGACGGAGAGCAGCAACACTGCCCATTCGCCACCCTTGAGGGTGAAAACCTGATATCCGCCTTCGGCGATGAGTGCTGGCACCGGTGACTCCGGGGTATCTCGGGCGCGGCGAAGAGCCACGCTTGGTTGGGGCAAACGTGGAGAGTGTATTGATTCCCGTGCCGCCCGACGAACTTTGGGTGTCGTCGGTCACATCGCGTCGGCGCTCGTGTCCTTCATGTCCTGCTCCGGGCAAAGTTCGTCCGGACAGGTCGAGAGGGCTACCGTTCCCAAGGCATACCCCTATCCGTCGAGGAAAGGCCGTCAGGAGATGGCACAGGCAATCCAGTCGCGGGAGCCCGTCAGCGGCACCGCCACCAGCCCGAAGAAGCGGCGCCGTTCATTCGTGCTCGATCTCTACGGCACGGCCGTGGGCAAGAAGTACGCCATGGCGATCACCGGCATCATGCTGCTCGGCTTCGTCTTCGCCCACATGGTCGGCAACCTGAAGATGTACCTCGGGCCGCAGGACTTCAACCACTACGCCGAGTTCCTGCGCGAACTGCTCGTCCCGATCCTGCCGCGCACCGTCGTGCTGTGGCTGATGCGTGGCGGGCTGTTCCTGGCCGTGGTCGTCCACATCCACGCCGCGTACGGCCTCACCCGCCTCAATCGTCGTGCCCGCTCCGTGAAGTATCAGAGCCCGCGTGACTATCAGGTGGCGTCGTTCGCCAGCCGCACGATGCGTTGGACGGGCATCATCGTGTTCCTGTTCGTGCTGTGGCACCTGGCCGATCTCACCTGGGGCTTCGCCAACGCGGTGGGCAACGACGGCAGCTTCGTGCGCGGCGACGCCTACGGCAACGTCGTGCGCAGCCTCGAGCGGGTGCCGGTGGCCGTCCTCTACATCGTGGCCAACATCGCGCTCGGCATCCACCTCTTCCACGGGGTCTGGAGCCTGTTCCAGTCGCTCGGCTGGAACAACCCCAGGTTCAACAAGTGGCGGCGTCAGCTGGCCACCGGATTCGCCACCATCATCGTGGTGGGCAACGTCTCGTTCCCGATCGCCGTCCTGGCCGGGATCGTAGGGAAGTGACCATGACTGCACTCGACAGCAAGATCCCAGATGGCGCCATCGCCGACAAGTGGGACAACTACAAGACCGGCATGAAGCTGGTCAACCCGAACAACAAGCGCAAGTTCAAGATCATCGTCGTCGGCTCGGGCCTGGCCGGCGCGTCGGCGGCGGCGAGCCTCGCCGAGCTCGGCTATCAGGTCGACGTGTTCACGTTCCACGACTCGCCGCGCCGCGCCCACTCGATCGCGGCGCAGGGCGGCATCAACGCTGCGAAGAACTACCACGGCGACGGCGACAGCATCCACCGCCTCTTCTATGACACGGTCAAGGGTGGCGACTTCCGCTCCCGCGAGGCCAACGTGTACCGCCTCGCCCAGGTGAGCGTCGACATCATCGACCAGATGGTCGCCCAGGGCGTGCCGTTCGCTCGCGAGTACGGCGGTCTCCTCGACAACCGCAGCTTCGGCGGCGCCCAGGTCAGCCGTACGTTCTACGCACGCGGCCAGACCGGCCAGCAGTTGCTGCTCGGCGCGTACCAGCAGCTGGCCCGTCAGATCGGCCTCGGCAACGTCCGGCTCTTCAACCGCTGCGAGTTGGTGGACACGGTGGTGATCGACGGTCAATGCGCCGGCATCGTGGTGCGCGATCTCGTCAACGGCGAGATCACTTCGCACGCCGCGCATGCAACCGTGCTCGCCACCGGCGGATACGGCAACGTGTTCTTCCTCTCCACCAACGCGATGAACTGCAACGTCACCGCGGCATGGCGAGCGCACCGCAACGGCGCCTACTTCGCGAACCCGTGCTACACGCAGATCCACCCCACCTGCATCCCTCAGGCCGACGACACGCAGTCCAAGCTCACCCTGATGAGCGAGTCGCTGCGCAACGACGGTCGCGTGTGGGTGCCGAAGAACCTCGGCGAGACCCGCCCCGCGAACGAGATCCCCGAAGACGACCGCGACTACTACCTCGAGCGCCTCTACCCGAGCTTTGGCAACCTCGCCCCGCGCGACATCTCCTCGCGCGCGGCCAAGCGCGCGGTCGACAGCGGTCGCGGCGTGGGTCCGCTCAAGAACGGTGTGTACCTCGACTTCGCGGCGGCCATCGGCCGGCTCGGCAAGGAGGTCGTGCAGGAGCGCTACGGGAACCTGTTCGAGATGTACGAACGGATCGCAGGCGAGAACCCTTACGACGTGCCGATGCGCATCTACCCGGCGAGCCACTACACCATGGGTGGCCTGTGGGTCGACTACGAGCTGATGACCACGATCCCCGGTCTCTACTGCGCCGGCGAGGCGAACTTCAGCGATCACGGTGCCAACCGGCTCGGCGCGTCGGCGCTCATGCAGGGTCTGGCCGACGGGTACTTCGTCCTGCCGTACACCATCGGCAACTACCTCGCACCGATGCTCAACAAGCCGATCCCGGGCGTCGATCATCCCGGGTTCCTCGCCGCCGAGGCCGAGGCCCGGGGGCGGTACCAGCGCTATCTCGACATCAAGGGCACCCGTTCACCGGATTGGTTCCACCGCGAGCTCGGCAAGATCATCTGGGACTACTGCGGCATGGAGCGCACCGAGCAGGGGCTGCAGAAGGCGCTCAGCGAACTGCCCCCGCTGTATGAGGAGTTCCAGAAGGATCTCCGGGTGACGGGCGACGGTGCCAGCACCAACCAGACGCTCGAGAAGGCCGGCCGCGTCGACGACTTCTTCCAGCTCGGCATGTTGATGTGTCGCGATGCTCTCGAACGTCGTGAGAGCGCCGGCGGACACTTCCGGGCCGAATACCAGGACGAAGAGGGCGAGGCGCAGCGCGACGACGAGAACTTCGCGCACGTCGCCGCCTGGGAATGGACGGGCGACCCGATGCACGCCATCCGCAACGTCGAAGAACTCGAATTCGAGACCATCCACCTCGCCAAGCGGAGCTACAAGTGAACGCAGCGCACGGAAACCACCTCACGAACCTCACGCTCAAGATCTGGCGGCAGACCGGGCCGTCGGATCCCGGCAAGTTCGAGAGCTACCGCATCGACAGCATCAGCGACGAGGCGTCCTTCCTCGAGATGCTCGACGTGCTCAACGAGAAGCTCATCGCCGAGGGCCGCGAAGCGATCGTGTTCGACCACGACTGTCGCGAGGGCATCTGCGGCACCTGTTCGCTGATGATCGACGGGCAGGCGCACGGTCCCCAGCGCGGCACGGCGACATGTCAGTTGCACATGCGCAAGTTCCACTCCGATCAGGAGATCGTGATCGAGCCATGGCGGGCCACCGCATTCCCGATCATCAAGGACCTGATGGTGAATCGGACTGCGTTCGACCGCATCATCGAGCAGGGCGGATTCATCACCGCTCCCACGGGTGGCGCACCGGATGCGAACCTCATCCCGGTGGCCAAGCCGGTGGCCGACGCGGCGATGGACGCTGCCGAGTGCATCGGCTGCGGTGCCTGCGTGGCCGCGTGCCCGAACGGTGCCGCAAACCTGTTCACCGGCGCCAAGGTCGCGCACCTCAACCTGCTGCCCCAGGGCCAGGCCGAGCGGTGGAGTCGTGTCGAGGCGATGGTCGAGGCGATGGACGAGCAGTTCGGCTCGTGCACCAACCACGGCGAGTGCGAGGCAGCCTGCCCGAAGAGCATCAGCATCGATGTGATCGCACTGATGAACCGCGACTACCTCAAGGCCAAGGTCAAGAACCGCAAGCTCATCGCTCAGATCTGACGGCCGCGTTCGTGAGGGTTACAACGCCACCTGGTGGCGGCGTAACCCTCAAGTTCGATGCGGGCTCAGCTGCGGACGCGGGCAGCGATGGTGGTGGTGTAGCGGTTCGTCGCCGCGACGTCGCCGTGCTCCAGCGTGAGGTCGAACCACAGGTCGCCGGCGGTGTCGGGCACCACGAACTGCGCGGTCGCGACGCGCACGCAGTCGTCCGGCGGGATGTCGCCCGTCCACGCCCACTGGTGGCTGCCGCCGGCCCAGCGCAAGGTCGCCGTGCACGTCACCTGCTCGAGCAGCGTCCGCAGGTCGCTGATCACGTGGACGTCGAGCGCGAGCGTGTCGCCGGCGATCACCTGCTCGGGCAACCGGTCGGCGACGACGATCACCGGCCGGCATGCCTCGAGGACCGCCTGGTACGCCGGCTTGGGATGGCGGTGGTGGTCCAGCACGCTCCACGAGATCGCCGGGTGCGCGTCGTTGAGGTTGAGGAAGCAGAACCCGCCGGTGGGTCGGTACTTCAGTCGGCGGAGCAGCTCGATGTGGTGGCGCAGGAGGTCCGCCTGATATCGCTGGGTCGCGTCGCGCCATGACGTGAACGTGGCGTGATCGTGGGGCGGCACGTGCTCGTCGAACGCATCGCGCTGCAGCCCGTGATGTTCGGTGAGGCGCTCCCAGTCCAGCGCCGGCCAACGCTCGGGCTGCATGAAGTCGGCGGTGAACGGCACCGACTGAGCGCCGAACTCACTGACGAAGCGGACCATGCGCGGGACGGTGGCCGCGAAGCCCGCCAGGTCGCGTTCGTCGCCGTGGTACCAGCCGAAGAACAGGTGGCTGTCCGTCCCGGTGAGCTGGGGCAGGTGCGGGGCGACCCCGCTGTGGGCGATGACCGCGCGCGTCTCGTCGGCGGACTCGAACGCACGCTTCACCCAGCGGTCGAGGATGCTCTTGTTCCAGGTGGGTGCCTGCTGGTTGATCACGTGTCGGAGCACGGAACTGCCGAACACCCTCTCGCGGGTGTCGTCGGCCGGGAGCGGCTCGTTGTGTGCGCACCACACGGCGACGCTGGGGTGGTGGCCCAGCAGGTCGACGGCTTCTCGCGCCTGGCGTACCGCTTCCTTGCGGATGGTGCGGGCGTACCCCCACTGCAACGGGAAGTCCTGCCAGACGAGCATCCCGAGCTCGTCGGCCGCCTCGTACAGCTCCGGTCTGGCGATGTGGCCGTTGACGCGAATGAGATCGAGGCCCGCCTCTCGCGCGAGCTCGACGTCGCGCCGCACCTCCCCCTCGGTCGCCTCCGCGAGCGCCTGACGCGTCGGTGCGACGTTGGCGCCCTTGACGAACAGGGGCTCGCCGTTGACGGAGAAGACCCACTCGTGCAGGGAGACCTCACGGAGGCCGGTGCGCAGCGAGCGATGGTGACTGACCTCACCATCCACCAGCACGTCGACCTCGACCGTGGTGAGGGGCTGCGCGCCGAGGCTCCAGGGCCACCACAACTCGGGGTCGTTGACGTCGAGGTCCCAGTCGACCTCGTTCAGTCCCTTGGCCAGCGACCGCGCTTGCTCCGCGACGACCTCCCCGTCGACGGACGTGCGGATCACGATGGTGCGCTGCAGGTCGGCGTCGAGACGGGCGTGGACGCGGAGGTGGGCGCGGGCATCGTTCGCATCGCGGCAGAGCACACGCAGCCGGTCGATGCGAACCGCGCCGGTCTCCTCGAGTTGGACCGGCCGCCACAGGCCGCCGGGGTTCCAGTCGGGGTCCAGCATGTCGCTGTGCTGGAGTGCCCCGGTGATGTTCCGTTTCGCCGATCGGTGGCGTTGCGGCGCGCACGCGACCTCGATGGCCAGCACGTGGTCGGTCGTCAGCCGCGCGAGATCGGTGACATCGAAGGTGTGCGGGAAGAAGTACCCCTCCGGGTCCCCGATGTACGCGCCGTCGAGCCAGACGTCTGCCTGGTAGAACACGCCCTCCAGTGTGATGAAGCGGCGCCGACCCTCCGGCGGGACGTCGAGGTGGAAGCGATGTCGATACAGCAGCGGACCGTCGCTGTCGCCGAACTCCGGCTCGCTGCGCCAGTGCCCCGGCACGGCGATTCGTGGCCACAGGTGGTCGTCGTGATCGAGACCGACCCCGTCGCGCCGCACATCATCGTCGGCGACGCATGCTCGCCATTCCCCCGACAACTCCACGGGAGGAGCGTAGAGGGTCGCGAGCTACCGGCGTCGACGGCTCGCTCGAGTCTGGTCCCCAACTGAGCATCCCCGAGATCTCGCGGTAGGGTCGGCGCATGGGGAACCGTCCGTCCACATTGGGTGATCTGAAGGCATCGGGTTGGCAGTCCGTGCCGGTCAAGGAAGAGATTCGGCGCAATGCGGTGGCCAAGATCGCCGCCGGCGAGCCGCTCTTCGAAGGCGTGCTCGGGTACGAGCAGACCGTGATGCCCCAGCTCGAGAACGCGTTGCTCGCCGGGCACGACGTCATCTTCCTCGGCGAACGCGGCCAGGCCAAAACACGCATGATCCGCTCGCTCACGGGTCTGCTCGACGAGTTCATGCCCATCGTCGAGGGCAGCGAGATCAACGACGATCCGTATCACCCGGTGAGCCGTCACGCCCGCGACCTGATCGCCGAGATGGGCGACGCGACACCGATCCATTGGGTGCACCGCTCGGATCGCTTCGGCGAGAAGCTGGCCACGCCCGACACCTCCATCGCCGACCTCATCGGCGAAGTCGACCCGATCAAGGTCGCCGAGGGCCGCTATCTCAGCGACGAGCTCACGCTGCACTACGGGCTCGTGCCGCGCACCAATCGTGGTGTGTTCGCGATCAACGAGATTCCTGATCTCGCCGAGCGCATCCAGGTCGGTCTGCTCAACGTGCTCGAGGAGCGCGACGTGCAGATCCGGGGCTACAAGATCCGCCTGCCGCTCGATGTACTGCTGGTCGCGTCGGCCAACCCGGAGGACTACACGAACCGGGGCCGGATCATCACCCCGTTGAAGGACCGCTTCGGCAGCCAGATCCGCACCCACTACCCGCTCGACGCGGCGACCGAGATGGCGATCATGCGTCAAGAGGCCCGCCCGCCGTCGGTCGGTGACGTCACCGTCACCACCCCGGACTACATGGAACACGTGGTGGCCACGTTCAGTCAGCTCGCTCGGTCGAGCAACCAGGTGAACCAGCGCAGCGGCGTCAGCGTGCGGCTGTCGGTCAGCAACGTCGAGGTGCTCGGTGCCAACGCACTACGGCGGGCGTTGCGTGCCGGCGAGCGCACCGTCGTGCCTCGCGTCAGCGATCTGTCGGCGCTGGCGGCCAGCACCAGCGGCAAGGTCGAGATCGAGTCGCTCGAGGAGGGCCGCGAAGGTGTCATCCTCGAGAACCTCGTCAAGGCAGCGGTCCTCACCGTCTTCAAAGAACTCGTCGCGCCGGACCAGGTCCGCGAGGTCGTCGCGGCATTCGAGGAAGGCGTCGTCGCCCACACCGGCGAGGACATCGCGTCGGCGACGCTCGCTCAACTCGTGGTCGACGTGCCCGCGCTCCGGGCCCCGGTGCAGCAGCTCACCGGGGGCGACGAATCGCCCGCGGCGATTGCTGCCGCGGTCGAGTTCGTGCTCGAAGGCCTCCACCTGTCCAAGCGGCTCAACAAGGACGGCGCCGGTGGCTCCAGCGGTGCCACCTACCGCGGGCGTAGCTGACCGTTCAGTCCGCGGTCACGAACGCGTTGCCGCTGTCCTTCAACTCGCGGTCGCTGGTGACGATGCCAGGGGTGTCGGGTGAGTCCGCGAACGGGGTGATCGTGACGGCATCGATCGTCAACTGATCGCCGGCCCGGCGGACCTCGCGCCACATGCCCTCGATGCTCTGCGCCCGCTCGCCGTCGGTGTCGCCGACCGGGCGGAACGTGACCGCAATGGGCCGCTCCGGTGACCGCTCGCCGGTTCGATAGAGACATGTCTCGACGTCGCGCCGCATGGCGAGGCCGATGATGTCGCACGAGCCGGCGAGGTCGGCGAGTTCGCGATCGGCCCGCCCCGGTATGCGCACGATGCCGTCGTCGAACGCATCGAGCCACATGGTCCAGCGCAACTGCTCGCGGCGACGAGCTTCCGCCGCCGCCGTGGGCGACGGGTCGTCGGGTCGCTCGATCGCCACGTCCAGCGAGGTCGCGATGGGGTGCACACCGTGCAGGATCCGCCAGGCGTCTCGCCATGCAACGACGAGATGGAGGACGAGTTCGCCGTGCGTGCGAGGGTCGTCAGGGATGAGCCGATTGCTCATCGCGAACGGTGCCTCGAACGGGATCCACCCTGCAGCGACGTCGCCGAAGCGCTCCGCCGCCAACTCCACCCATCGTGGCCACCACGCAGCGGCTGTGCGGTCGTCGGTGAAGCCGCCCTCGTTCTCGAACCAGTGGGGGACGGCGGGTTGGAGCAGGCGGAACCAAGGAGCCAGACCCTGCGAGCGAGCGACTTCCGCGGCGTGATGCACGCGCTCGATGACGTCGCCGTCCCACGTTCCGGCGCGTGGCTGCGTGGCGGCCCAGGGCACATCGAGGCGCACGCGTTGGAGACCGAGCTCGGCGGACAGGGCGATGTCGTCGAGCAGCCGCTCGCCGTACGTGTCGAGCACGACCCCGCGCTCGGTCACGTACGGGTCAAACGTTGAACGGCGTGCGGGTCCACAGCTCGCCGGTGTCGTTGCTGGCCGCGAGGACGGGCCGGCCACTCAGCTCGACGACATTGATGTGTCCGGGGAACCCGCGCAGCTCGATGTCGCGCTGCGAGGTGGTCTCGACACCCTCGGGCAGCCGCTCGATCTGCATCGTCGGCAACAGCACCTCGTACGGCCCCGCGATGTCGCAGAGGCGGGCGGCCATGTTGACCGCCGAGCCGATGTAGTCGTCGCCCTCGAAGAGCAGCGCGTGGCCGGTCGCCATTCCCACGCGGAGGGTGAGCGGAGCGCAGATCTCGGCGGATCGGTGCTCGAGCTCGAGTGCGAACGCGATGCATGCCTCCTGGTCGACGGAGACGATCATGCAGCCGTCTCCCAACCACTTCGCAATTCGGACGCCGCGCTCACTGGCGATCTCTCGCGTGAGCGAACGGAACGCGCTCAGCAAGCGACCGGCGGCATCGTCGCCGAAGGCTGCGGTGTAGTTCGTGAAACCGGAAAGGTCGACGAACGCGAACGTACGGGGTACGCGCATGTGTTGAATGTACCACCGTACGGGGGCAATCGTGATTGTATTCACAAGCCTGCAACGCAGCGTTCATCGGTGTTGCGCCGCGCTGGCGCACATCGTCTGGTGTGGTTGTAGCGTTCGCCCATGGTCAACCGGTTCACGTACTCGCGCTGGGACGGCACCCAGAAGGGGTTCGACCTCGACGCCGACAGCCTCTTCGAGGAGCTCACCGACGACCTGCTGTACCACGGCGACGTCAACGCCGCGCTGCGTCGTCTCATGCAGCAGGGCATGCGTGACCGCAACGGCGAGCAGGTGAAGGGTCTTCGCGAGCTGATGGAGCAACTTCGCCAGCAGCGTCAGGAGCGGCTCGACCAACACGACCTCGGTGGTGTGTACCAGGAGATCGCCGACCAGCTCGACGACATCATCGACGAGGAACGCCACGCCATCGAGAACGCCACCGCCGACGCGGAGCGCAGCGGCGACGAGCGACGCGCCGAGCACGCTCGCGACGCCGCTTCCGAACGCAACTTCCGGCTCGACATGATGCCGCCCGATCTGGCCGGCAAGGTGCGCGAGCTCTCCGCCTACGACTTCGAGAGCGCGGAGGCGCGACAGCGTTTCGAGCAGTTGATGGATCAGCTCCGTCAGCAGTTGATGCAGCAGACGGTCGATCAGATGTCGTCGGCGATGCAGGACATGACCCCCGAGGCCATGCAGCGTATGAAGGACATGATGGCGGCGCTCAACGAGATGATCGAGCGTCAGCAGCAGGGTGAGGACCCCGGCTTCGAGCAGTTCATGCAGGAGTACGGCGATTTCTTCCCCGAGAACCCCGAGACGCTCGAGGAACTGCTGGAGCAGATGGCCCAGCGCATGGCGGCGATGCAGGCGATGATGAACTCGATGTCGCCCGAGCAGCGCGCTCAGCTGCAACAGCTCAGCGACCAACTGCTCGACGACATGGACCTGCGCTGGCAGATGGACCAGCTCGGTCGAAATCTGCAGCAGATGTTCCCGCAGCAGGGGTGGGGACAGTCCTACGACTTCCAGGGCCAGGACCCGATGGGCATGGGTCAGGCGATGCAGATGATGCAAGAGCTCGGCGAGCTCGACCAGCTCGAGAACCTCATGCGCAACGCGACCAACCCCGCGGCGTTGGCCGAGGCCGACATGGACCGCGTGCGCGACCTGATGGGTGACGACGCGGCCAACTCACTCGAGCGCCTCGCCGAACTCACCAAGATGCTCGAGGAGTCCGGCCTGATCCAGCAGAAGGAAGGCCGCCTGGAGCTGACGCCTCGCGGCCTGCGCAAGATCGGCAACAACTCCCTGCGCGACCTGTTCACCAAGTTGGCCAAGGACAAGAACGGGCAACACCAGACCAGCAGGCTCGGCTACGGCCACGAGCGCACCTACGAGACCAAGCAGTACGAATACGGCGATCCGTTCCAACTCGACCTGCAGCGCACCCTTCGCAACGCGATCCAGCGCAACGGCCCGGCGACCCCGGTGCAGCTCGCGCCGGAGGATTTCGAGATCGAGCGCACCGAACACCTCACCCGGTCGTCCACGGTGTTGATGCTCGACCTGTCGATGAGCATGCCGATGCGCGACAACTTCCTTCCGGCCAAGAAGGTGGCCATGGCGCTGCACGCGTTGATCACGTCGCAGTTCCCGCGCGACTACATGGGGCTCGTGGGGTTCAGCGAGACCGCGTATCCACTGACCGCAGCCCAGCTTCCAGAAGTGAGCTGGGACTTCGCCTACGGCACCAACATGCACCACGGGTTCACGCTCGCCCGTCAGATGTTGGCCCGCCAGAGCGGGACGAAGCAGATCATCATGATCACCGACGGCGAGCCGACCGCTCACATCACGCCTCGGGGTGAGGTGTTCTTCAACTACCCGCCCGTCCAGGAGACCATCGAAGCCACGCTCCGTGAGGCGGCCCGGTGTACGCGCGAGGGCATTCGGATCAACACGTTCATGCTCGACGCGGACTACGGACTGAAGTCGTTCGTGGAGCAGCTCACCGCCGTGAACCGCGGTCGGGCGTTCTTCACCAGCCCAGAGACATTGGGCGATTACGTGCTCGTCGACTTCATCGAACACAAGCGGCAGCTGGCACGCGGGCGGGGTGGCCGACGGTCGGCGTGAATCGCGCGAACTGCCTCGTCAAGAACGTCAAGAAATCCCCCCTTGCGCGAAGGTGATGTGATAGGGGACAATGACACCCATGTAATTACAGGGGTGTCGGATCTCGACATCTCGACGGGCCTATGCGCAGGGAGGCCGCCCGCATGCACATCGAACTGAACACGGAGCCGAAGGGGAACTGGCAGGACGAGGCGAACTGCCTCGGGGTCGACCCCGATCTGTTCTTCCCCGAACGGGGTGCGTCCACCAGGGAAGCAAAGGAAGTGTGCCGCGGCTGCGTGGTGCGCCTCGACTGCCTCGAATACGCGTTGGTCAACGGCGAGAAGTTCGGGATCTGGGGCGGACTGTCCGAGCGTGAGCGCCGTCGCCTGCGCCGTCAGCGCGCCCAAGCGGCTCGCCGCACGATCGCCTGACCTTCGGGCCGTGACCGGCAATCGTGCCGACGTGGCGGGCATTCTCCACGAGACAGGGATAGTGTGACGCCCATGATCGCTGGATTGTTCGACTCACCTGCCGAGATCGGCATCGTCCTGCTCGTCGTGTTGTTGCTGTTCGGCGGGGCGCAACTGCCCAAGCTGGCCAAGAACATCGGCAAGGCCCAGAAGGAATTCAAGGACGGCCTGTCCGACGGGCAGAAGGAAGCGGCCAAGTCGGCCGAGTCCAAGAACGACGACTGACGCGTCTCAGGCCGTGTCGTGGGTCAGGTCCCGCGTCAGGTCGTGACTTTGCGACGCTTCAGGATGCGGCGACGCTCGCGCTCGCTGCATCCGCCCCATACGCCGTGCTCGATGCGGTGCTCGAGGGCGTACTCCAGGCACTGCGCGGCGACGGGGCAATCGGCGTTGCAGATCTTGCGCGCACGGTCCACGCCGACGCCATCGCTGGGGAAGAACACCGCCGGCGGATAGTTCCGGCAGTTGCCATCGGCCATCCACGCCGTGGCGGAATCGCTGTCAGGGACAGAGGTGTTCGTGTACATGTGGTGCGTCTCCTTGTGTGCCGCGATGGGGGAATCGCAGCCTGGGGGTGTGCGCCCGCACGAGCCCGAAGGAGTTCGACGAACCGCCACACCGCTGAGAGAACAGACGTTGCTCGATGGGTATTGGTTCCCGAACTTGAAATGGTCTACCACGAGTCGTCAGAAATTCCCGCGCGCGCGGCGAAAAATCGCTCTGTGCAGGGACCCTCCGGTTCGGGGCGGACCCCCCGCTAGACTCCGTGGGCCGTCTCGCCGCACCAACGGGCGAGCCGAACCGGCAGGAGACTTCAACATGACCGACATCGTTATCGAGCCGCCGCGGGCCCACGCACGCATCGTGTATCTCGGACCGGTGTCCCCCCACTGGGAGGTCTACGGGGACTACGGCGACCGCTCCATTCTCGAGGACTTCCGCGCTCGAGTGCTGGCCCGACTGGTGCTGCTGCCCCGCGATGACCCCCAGTTCCGCCGCAACCGCGAGCGCATCCTGCGCGACGCCGAGCGCGAGCGCATCACCCTGGAGTGGGACCTCGGAATCCCTGAGGCCGAAGGCTGATCCGCCCGCTCGATAATGTCGTTGCGATGTCCGAACGATTGCTGAACCGTGAGCTGAGTTGGCTTGCGTTCAATCGTCGGGTGTTGTCACTCGCGCAGGAGGGTGGCATCCCGCTCCTCGAACGGCTCAAGTTCTGCGCGATCACCTCGGCGAACCTCGACGAGTTCTTCCAGGTGCGTGTGGCGGCGCTCAAGGACCAGGTCGCCGCCGGGCTCAGCACCCAGGCGCCCGACGGGCTCTCACCGCAGGCGCAACTCGACGCGATCGGCGCAATGGTGGCCACGTTCGTCCGTGAGCAGGAAGCGATGGCGCTCGACGACATCATGCCCAAGCTGGCCGACCGGGGAGTCCATGTCGTGGACTGGGCCGACCTCTCCACCCACGATCACCTGTACCTGGTGGCGTTCTTCGAGCAACGGGTGTTCCCGGTCCTCACCCCTCTTGCGGTCGATCCGGCACACCCCTTCCCGTACATCTCGAACCTGGCGCTCAACCTGGCTGCGATGGTCAGCGACCCCGACACAGGCGAGCGACGATTCGCGAGAGTGAAGGTGCCCAACGTGTTCCCGCGGCTCGTCGCGTTGCCCGACGGCCGACGGTTCGTCCCGGTCGAGCAGATCATCGCCGCCCAGTTGCACCAGTTGTTCGTGGGGATGGTGGTCGAGGAGCATGCGTTCTTCCGCGTCACTCGGAACGCCGACCTGACACTGGAGGACGAGGAGGCCGACGACCTGTTGGCCGCGGTCGAACTCGAACTGCGCCGCCGTCGATTCGGTCGGGCCGTACGCCTCGAGGTGCAGCAAGGCATCAGTCCCGAGATGCTCGAACTCCTCGTTCGCGAGCTCGATGTCGACGAGACCGACGTGTCGCAGCACCGCGGTCCGCTGGACCTCACCTGCATGTTCCAACTGCTCGGGCTGGACTTGCCCGATCTCAAGGACCCGCCGTGGCCGCCCGTCACCGCCGGCCGCATCCATCGGGCCGAGGCCCAGGACCGCAGCATCTTCTCGGTGATCCGCGAGCGAGCGTTGATGGTCCACCACCCGTACGAGAGCTTCGCCAGCAGCGTGGAGAACTTCATCTCCCAGGCGGCCGACGACCAACGGGTGCAGAGCATCAAGATGACGATGTACCGCGCCGGCGGCGACAGTGCGATCGTTCGCAGCCTGATCCGCGCTGCCGAGCGCGGCGTGCAGGTCGCGGTGCTCGTGGAGCTCAAGGCTCGCTTCGACGAGGCCACCAACGTGGGCTGGGCACGAATGCTCGAGCGGGCAGGCGTCCACGTGGTCTACGGGCTGGTCGGTCTCAAGATCCACGCCAAGTGCGTGCTGGTGGTCCGCCAGGACGAGGACGGGTTGCGTCGCTACTGCCACATCGGGACCGGGAACTACAACTCCAAGACGGCCCGCCTCTACGAGGACGTCGGGTTCCTCACCTGCGATCCCGAGGTGGGTGCCGACGTCACCCAGTTGTTCAACCATCTCACCGGCTACAGCCGGGCTGTCGAGTTCCAGTCGCTGCTGGTCGCGCCACGCGAGCTGCGTACCCAACTCGTCGACCTGATCGAGCACGAGATGACCTTCGGCGCCGACGGTCACATCACCGCCAAGCTCAACTCGCTCGCCGACGCCGACATGGTCGAGGCGCTGTACCGGGCGAGCCAGGCGGGTGTCCGCATCGACCTCATCACCCGGGGCATCTGCTGTCTGCGCCCCGGTGTGCCGGGACTCAGCGAGAACGTGAAGGTCCGCAGCATCCTTGGCCGGTATCTCGAGCATTCACGCATCGTTCGCTTCGAGCACGGGGAGGACGATGCCCCCCTGTTCCTGATCGGCAGCGCCGACTGGATGGAGCGCAACCTCGATCGCCGCATCGAGGTGCTCGTGCCGGTGGTGCATCCGAAGCATCGCGCCTGGTTGGACCAGGTGATCGAGTTCGACATGGCTGACGACATCGTCCGCCACGAGCTCGATGCCGATGGTGTGTGGCACCGCCGCGGCCCTGCCGAGTTCGGACGTGGCGACGCCCAGGAGCGCTTCCATCGGTGGGTGAACGAACGGCAACGAGCCTGATTCGTCGGCTGTTGGCCGTTCGTTCATCGTCCGTTCACTCCTGCTCGGCTTTCGGGTCATCTGGGTTCTCTACCGTGCCGCCTGTTGATACATCCACGTCCCAACAGGAGCCAAAATCGTGAACAACAGCAAACGGCGACTCGTACTCGCCGGTCTCGTCTCCATGACCCTCGTCGCCGCCGCGTGCGGTAGCGACTCGTCGTCGAGCACCACCGATGCCCCCACCACCACAGCGGGGACCGACGCCACCGCCATGGTGCCCGACACCACTGTCCCCACCACGGAGGCCATGAAGCTCGAAGCCGAACTGAACGGCTCCGGCTCCACCTTCCAGAAGACCTTCAACGAGGAGGCGATCGCAGCCTTCACCGCCGACAACTCCGGCGTCACGATCAACTACGCCGGCGGCGGCTCGGGCAAGGGCAAGCAGGACCTCGCCGACCAGATCGTCGACTGGGCGGGTACCGACTCGCTGATCAAGGATGCCGACAAGGCCGGCTACAAGGGCGGCGACGTCCTCTACTTCCCGACCGTGGTCGCCCCGATCACCGTTGCCTACAACCTCAGCGGTGTCGATGCACTGCAGTTGAGCCCGGCAACCATCGCCATGATCTTCCAGCGCGAGATCACCAACTGGAACGATCCGGCCATCGCAGCCGACAACCCCGACGCGACGCTGCCCGACCAGTCGATCACCGTTGCCCACCGCAGCGACTCCAGCGGCACCACCGGCAACTTCACCAAGTTTCTCGAACTGTCGGTCGGCGCGAGTGCGACCGGCGAGTGGAAGCTCGGCACCGACAGCACGGTCGAGTGGCCTGCCGACACCCAGGCCGGTGAAGGCAACGGTGGCGTGGCACAGATCATCAGCTCCACCAACGGTGCCATCGGGTACGTCGATCTCTCCGACGCCACTGACGCTGGTCTGTCGACCGCAGCCGTGCAGAACAAGGCCGGCAAGTTCGTCGAGCCCACGCTCGACGGTGCCTCGGCCGCCGCCGGCGGCGCGACGATCAACGACGACCTCACCTACAGCCCGCTGTGGGCCGACGGTGAAGCCGCCTACCCGATCACCTCGCCGACCTGGATCATCATCTACAAGGTCCAGCCGGATGCCGCCAAGGGCGATGCCATCAAGGCGTTCCTGAACTACATCCTCACCGATGGACAGGCCATCGCCGGTGACGTCAACTACGCACCGCTGCCGGCTGAACTGGCCACCAAGGCGCTCGCCCAGCTCGACACGCTCGAGATCGGCTGACCACATCCCCCGAAGTACTGACCGGGTGGTCGGCGTGAACTCGCCGGCCACCTGGGCAGTACTGTTGCCGCGGGTGCCCTCCCCATGACGCTCGAGATGACGACCCCACCAACCGAACCCGATACCGACCTGAGCCACGCGCTCGAGGGCTCGGGCGGTGCCGCTGACCGCTCGTTCAAGGGTCTTGCATACGCCGCCGCGACGATGGTGCTCGTCGTGCTCGGCCTGATCACCTACACGATGGCGAGTCGCAGCACCGAGGCGCTGCGTCACATGGGCCTCGACTTCTTCACGAGCCGAAGGTGGAACCCGCCCGAGCAGTTCTACGGAATCCTCTCGTTCATCTGGGGCACCGTCTACACCTCGGTGATCGCGCTGCTCCTCGCCGTTCCCGTGAGCCTCGGGATCGCGCTCTACATCACCGAGGTGGCGCCTCGATGGCTCAAGCGGGCGATGATCTACGTGATCGACCTGCTGGCCGTGGTGCCGTCGGTCGTCTTCGGTCTGTGGGGCATCCTCGTGCTGGCGCCCAACATCGTCGGTTTGTACGGTTGGCTGTCGCGGAGGTTCGACGGATGGCCGATTCTCGGGACGATCTTCGGCCCGAACCCGCAGGGTCGATCGTTCTTCACGGCCGGCATCATCCTCGCCGTCATGATCACCCCGATCATCGTGTCGCTCGCCCGCGAGGTGGTCGAGACCACGCCGCAGTTCGAGAAGGAGGCGGCGCTCGCACTGGGTGCGACCCGGTGGGAGATGATCAGCGGCGCCGTGCTTCCCCACTCAAAGGGCGGTTTGGTGGGCGCGGTGATGCTCGGCCTCGGTCGAGCGATGGGCGAGACCATCGCCGTTGCGCTCGTCATCGGCAGCGCCACCGGACAGATCACGCTGAATGCACTCACCTCGGGCAACTCCATGCCGGCCGCCATCACGGCCGAGTGGGGTGAGGCCGATGCGCTGAAGAAGTCGGCGCTCATCGCGATGGCCATGACGTTGTTCGTGATGACCATCGTGGTCAACATGGTCGCGACGAGCGTCGTCAACCGATCGATGAAGAAGACGCGGGGCACGCTGTGAGCGCAACGATCGTCGACACGCCCACCGAGCGGCCGCAACTGGAGACCAAGCGCACCTGGCGGTCCACCAAGAGCCTGATCATGGTGGCGCTGATGTTCCTGTCGTTCCTGATCATCCTGGTGCCGTTGGTGCTGGTGATCGGAACCGTCCTGGCCAAGGGCGCCGGCGTCGTGTTCCGCGACTTCCCCAAGTGGTTCACCGAGGACATCCCCATCCGGACCCGTCAGAAGGGTCCCGGCATGGCGCCGGCCGTGGTCGGCACCGTCGTCATCACCGCTGCCGCGTCGGCGTTGGCGATTCCCTTGGGCATCCTCGGTGCCATCTACCTCAACGAGTACGGCAAGCAGTCGCGCACGGCGCGGGTCGTTCGCTTCCTCGCGATCGTGATGACCGGTGTCCCGTCCATCGTCATGGGTCTGTTCGTCTACGTGATCTTCACGCTGCGCTTCGGCCTCTCCGGTCTCGGCGGCGCGCTGGCGTTGGCCTGCTTGATGCTGCCGGTCGTGATCCGTTCGACCGAGGAGATGCTGCGCCTGGTCCCGGATCACCTCCGTGAGGCCAGCTACGCGCTCGGTACTCGCAAGGGTCGAACCATTGCAACGGTCGTCCTCCCGACCGCCCTCCCGGGCGTCGTGAGCGGCAGTCTGCTTGCCGTCGCTCGTGCCGCGGGTGAGACTGCACCATTGCTGTTCACCATCGGCATCGTGTCCAAGTCCAACTGGAACGTGCTCTCCGGGCCGAACACCACGCTCTCGTACCAGATCTTCCGCAACGCCACCCAGGTGCTCCCTGGCCCGCAGGAGCGAGGATGGGGGGCCGCCCTCACCCTCGTCGCCATCACCTTCATCTTCACCGTGGTCGCCCGTATGGTGGCCAACCGATTCCAGCGGCGGCGAGGATGAGCCTCAGCCGTTTCCCCATCCAGGAGGTCACCATGGCGTCCGACGCCGACACGCTCAAGGCAACCGAGCTGCCCGACGCCTCACCTCAGGCCGCGGTGTTCGAGCTGCGTGACCTCGAGGTGCACTACGGCGCCTTCCGTGCGGTGCGCGAGGTCAACTTGACGCTGCGCAAGCGGGAGATCACGGCATTCATCGGGCCATCTGGCTGCGGCAAGACGACCGTGCTCCGATGCTTGAACCGGATGAACGACGTGATCCCTTCTGCACGTGTCGGCGGCAAGGTGCTCTACCACGGGGTCGACCTCTACGGACCCAACGTGTCGGCCACCGAGGTGCGGCGCCGGATCGGGATGGTGTTCCAGCGCCCCAACCCGTTCCCCAAGAGCATCTACGACAACGTCGCGTTCGGTCCCAAGGTGAACGGCGTGCGCAGCAAGAGCGAGCTCGACGGCATCGTCGAGGAGTCGTTGAAGGGTGCAGCGTTGTGGGACGAGGTGAAGTCCCGCCTCAATTCGTCGGCGCTCGGCATGTCCGGCGGTCAGCAGCAGCGTCTGTGCATCGCCCGGGCGATCGCCGTGCAGCCCGAAGTGATCCTGATGGACGAACCGTGCTCGGCGCTCGACCCGATTGCCACCGCTCGCATCGAGGATCTCATGCAGGAGATCAAGGACCGCTACACCATCGTGATCGTCACTCACAACATGCAGCAGGCTGCCCGCGTCAGCGACCGCACGGCCTTCTTCACGACCGAGGTGAACCCCGACAGCGATCGCCGCACCGGCGTGCTCGTCGAGTTCGACCAGACGCCGACGATCTTCTCCACGCCCTCGGACGAACGCACCGAGGCCTATGTGACGGGACGGTTCGGCTGATGGACGAGCTCCGCACCAAGTACCACCAGAGTCTCGAGCAGGCCCGCAACGAGCTGGCGCTGCTCGCCGCTCGCGTCGCCGAGCTCGTGCCGCGGGCGACGTCGGTGTTGCTCGACGGCGACCTCGAGGGCGCCGAGTACATCATCCGCGGCGACGCCGAGATCGACGCGCTCGCGGTCGAGGTCGAAGAGCACTGCATCCAGATCCTCGCCCTGCAGGCTCCGGTGGCGAGCGAACTCCGCCAGGTGCTTGCGCTGCTGAAGATGATCGCCGAGATCGAACGCAGTGGCGACCTCGTCTGCAACATCTGCAAGGCGGCTCGGCGCATCTACGGCCACGATCTGGACCCGAAGCTTCGCGGCATCATCGGCCGGATGGGCGAGCAGGCCCAAGCGCTGTACCTCGCTGCCATCGAGGCGTTCCAGGAGAACGATGCCGCCAAGGCAGCCGCGGTCGACGACATGGACGCGTATCTCGACGCACTCCACAAGCAGTTCATCAGCGCCATCTTCGAGAGCCAGGCGGACGGCAACGTCGACCTCCAGGTGGCCGTCCAACTGGCGATGGTCGCCCGCTTCTATGAGCGGATCGGCGACCACGCGGTGAACATGGCCGAGCGGGTGCTGTACATCGTCACCGGCAAGGTGCCGGACCACTCCAAGCCGAACCGTCCGAAGGTCGTCATCGATCCGGCGGATCTGGAGGTCCCGAGGCCGACAGCTGGAGCGGACGAGGCGACGTGAGCAGATTCTCCCGCACCGACGAGAGTCGCCTGCGGCAGGAACTTGCCGACGCCCTTCGCGTCGGGCAGACGGCGGCCGAGGAGAGCACTCGATTGCGCACGGCGCTGGACGCTGTACCGGTTGGACTCGTGCTCGTCGATCAGCGCGGCAACGTGGTCCTGCGCAACAAGGTGGCCGCCGTGGGCGGGCACGCCGAGGTGTTGCTCAAGGAGGTCGTCGATCGACTCATTGCCGCGGCGCTGCGTGGGGAGGAAACGCAGGAGCGTGTCGGCCTGTTCGGACCGCCTCCTCGCGTGCTGTCGGTTCGTGCCGCACCGTTGGCCGACGGCGGTGCCCTCGCGGCGATCGACGACCTCAGCGAGCGTGCGCGGTTGGATTCGGTGCGTACCGATTTCGTGTCCAACATCAGCCACGAACTGAAGACACCCGTCGGTGCGCTGGCACTGCTCGCCGAGACGCTGGCGGACAGCGACGACGTCGATGTGAACCGGCGGCTGGCGCTGAAAATGGTCGAAGAGGCGCATCGCGCGGCCGGCACGATCGACGATCTGCTGGAGTTGTCGCGCATCGAACTGGGCGGACAGGGTGAGCAGGAGGACGTCAGCATCAAGGCGGTGCTGCGCGAGGCAGCGGCCCGCCACCGACTGACCGCAGAAAGCTTCGGTGTCGTCGTGCGGGTCGCCGAGATCGACGATCTGACCGTCCGGGGCAATCGACTGCAACTCGTGTCGGCGGTGAGCAACCTCATCGACAACGCGGTCAAGTACAGCAATCGCGGTGGCGTGGTTCGGATCAACGCCCTCATGCGCAACGGCTCGATCGAGATCTGCATCGCCGACGAGGGTGTGGGCATCCCCGCACGTGACCTGGACCGGATCTTCGAGCGGTTCTACCGCGTTGACCGGGCGCGCAGCCGCGAGACAGGCGGTACCGGACTCGGCCTGGCCATCGTGCGCCACATCGCCACCAACCATGGTGGTGACGTGGCGGTGCGATCGCGCGAGGGCGAAGGCAGCACGTTCACACTTCGTATCCCCACCGAGGAGAACTGACCCATGGCGACCAGAGGCCGACCGACCGTGCTCGTGGTCGAGGACGAAGCGAGCTACGTCGAAGCGCTCACGATCGGACTCACGCGCGAAGGCTTCATCGTCGAGGTCGCGGTCGACGGTGCCGAGGCGTTGCTCCGATTCGACGAGGTCGAACCCGACCTGGTGCTGCTCGACGTGATGCTGCCCAAGCTCAGCGGGATCGATGTGTGCCGCCTGCTGCGCAAGCGCACGCAGGTCCCGATCATCATGGTGACGGCGAAGGGTGCGGAGATCGACACGGTGGTCGGTCTCGAGGTCGGGGCCGACGACTACGTCAGCAAGCCGTACCGCATGCGCGAGCTCGTTGCCCGGATGCGCGCCGTGATGCGCCGCCAGGGCGGCGCGGCCGCAGTTCCCGCTGAGCAGTCGGCCGGAACGCTCACCGTCGGCGACCTCACGCTGGATCCCGACGAGCACCGAGTCCTGCTGGCCGGCGAGCAGCTGGCGTTGCCGCTCAAGGAGTTCGAGCTGTTGCACCTGCTGCTCGCGAACGCCGGTCGAGTGCTCACGCGCGACGTCCTCATCGATCGTGTGTGGGGGAGCGACTACGTCGGCGACACCAAGACGCTCGACGTCCATGTGAAGCGCCTCCGCGGCAAGGTCGAGGCGGACCCGGCGAACCCGGTTCGGATCGTCACGATCCGCGGCCTTGGTTACAAGTTCGAGCGATCCAAGTCCTGATCGTTCGGTGCGACTCCCCGGTGCCACCTACGATGCGGGTGTGAGCAACGAGGGAGTGCGGGCCGGCGGCGGGTCGCGCCGTGGTCCCCGTGCGCGTGTGCCGACGGTCTCCCCGTTCCAGCGCCTGGCGCGCACGCACGCCTTCATGACGATGGGCGATGCCGCGATGTACGGCGCGCTGACCGGGTCGGTGCTGTTGAGCCTGACGCCCGATGCGCAACGCTCCAGGGTGCTGCTCTACCTGCTCGTCAGCGCCGCCCCGTTTGCGGTGATCGCTCCGGCGATCGGTCCGACCGTGGACCGCATCCCAGGCGGCCGGAGGATGGTGATGCAGATCACCGCCATCGCCCGGGCGCTGATCTACGTCTTGATGGCGTTTCACGTCGACGACCTGTTGCTCTACCCGCTCGTGTTCGGAGCGCTGGTGATGCAGAAGACGTACGCGGTCTCCAAGTCCGCGCTTGTGCCCGTGGTCGTGCGCAGCGACGAAGAACTGGTGGAGGCGAACTCGAAGCTGGGCCTGATCTCAGGCGTCGTCGGAGCCCTGGCGATCGGCCCGCTCGCGCTCCTCGGCAAGGCGGCCGTCGGGATCCCACTCGTGATCGGGATGATGTTGTTCGCTGCGGCGAGCATCACGGCGCGTCGCCTGCCCAGCGACATCGTTGCCGCCAAGCCGGCTCAACGGTCCGAGAAGGTCGAGCTGCGGTCCTCCGGGATCGTGCTGGCCTCGGGCGCGATGACGTTGATCCGGGCCACGATCGGCTTCCTCACGTTCCACCTGTTCTTCTGGCTTCGCGAGGACTACGGGCTCGCACAGTTCGGTATGGCCGCGGCGGCCAGCGCGTTCGGGTCGATGGCCGGCAACGTCGTGGCGCCCCGCCTGCGTCGAGCGATCCGCGAGGAACTGATGCTCGCGATCGCGCTCGGCGTGATCGCCATCGCCGGCGTGTTCGCCGCCGTGACGGGGGGGCTCGGGACGGCTGTCGTGCTCGCGTTCCTCGTCAACTTCTCGTCGTCCATTGGCAGGCTTGCGTTCGACTCGATCGTGCAACGTGACGCCCCCGACGCCAATCAGGGGCGGGCCTTCGCTCAGTTCGAGACCCGCTTCCAGCTCGCCTGGGTGCTGGCCGGGCTCCCACCGGTCGCCTTCACATTGCCCGGCCAGGTGGGGTTCCTCGTCGTCGGCCTCTTCGGCGCCTTCGCCGTCACGACCTATGTGATCGGTTCGCAGGCGGTTCGGGCCGGAAAGCCGTTGCCGCCGTCGCTCGGAGAGCGGGCTCGGCAAGGGATCCGCCGCAAGAGGAAGGCCCGTCAACCGCTTCCGCCGCCCCGGGCACGGCCACAGCCTCGCCGTGAGCCGTGATGTGCCGGCCTAGAGCTCGAGACGCGCGATCCAGAGTCCGGGTGCGTCGATCTCGGCCGGGGTCGGCAGCGCGTCGGGTCGTGCGAACAATCCGGTGAGCCCGGTCTCGCCGACGCGATCGACGACACCGGCAGCGAAGGCCTTGCCCCGCTGGACCTGTTGCTGGGTCAGCTGCAGTCCGAGCAATCGCTCGACGAACACGTCGTCGGGGGACGCCTCGACACGGCGCCGGCGAACGGCCTCGGCGATACGGAGCGCATCGCCACCGATCACCCGCACCGCGACCGAGTCGACCAGGTAGTCGACGTAGCCGACGATGGCGGCGACCGCGGCATCGAGTTGTGGCGCCAGTGCCGCTTGCTCAGCGGACTGGACGGCACCGAGCAACACGGCAGGGTCGCTGAGCATCGCCTGCATCGCCTGCATGGGGTCACCGGACTCGTCGCCCTCGATCGAGCTCAACCGCTCCGCGACCGCGTTGGGGTCGGGGCGGAACGCGCCGACGTGACGGCGCACGAGCGCTGCGAACTGGTCGCGCAGCGAGGTGATCGAGAACAGCGTGTGCCCGGTGAGTTCCTGGGCGAGGACCCACAGCCGCATCTCGTCGATCGGGAGGCTCCAGTCGTTGGCGAACTGATCGATGTTGGCCGGCACGACGTGCAGGGTGTTGTCGCTGCGCGGGATCGGCAGGTCGTACTGGCCGAAGGTGCGAGCACCCATCCGGCCGACCATCGACCCGACCGCCATGCCCATCATCGCCGGCGCCATCATCTGGCTCAGGTTCGCCATCATCGCCATCATCGGATCCGAGTCGGCCAGTTCGGCCTCGGAGCTCGGGTCGGTGGACCGCTGGCCGAGCGAGGAGGCCATCTCGGTGAACAGCGGCCGGTAGGCCTCGAGCGTGCGCTGCGCCCACACGCTGCGCGTGACCGGCGTGACCTCTGGGAACACGGTGTCGAGACCGGTGAGGTCGTGCACGTGCAACTCGAGGATGCGGGTGAGGTCGGCGAGTTGCAGTCGGATCGCGGGGTCGACGTTCGGTTCGCTCGCCCCGCCGGCACTGGCGAGCGATGCGAACTGCCGGGCCGCGTCCCAGTTCAGGGGCCCTTGGCCGGCGAGCGCCTTGGCGAGGTCACCGAACATGGGCAAATTGGCGAAGGGGTTGTCGCCGAACTCTCCGGGAGTGGAATCACCGTCTGCCATGAACGAAGCCTACGGGCGTTCCGGTACGAGCCGAACCGGTAGCGTCACCAGTGATGGACACCGCGCTCGCTCCCGTCGGCACGATCCCGGTCTGGGTGAACGACGGCACCGGCGGACTCGGTGCGCGGGTGCTCCGGCTGCTCGGTTCGAGCGCGACCGCGCGGGCCGTGGACCCGGCATCGTGCGAGGTGCTGGTGTGGCTCAGCGCGCACGACGCCGACGCCAGGGCCAGCCGGCGCGAGAGCGCCTTGCAGGGTCTGTCGGCGGCGCTCGCCGACTGCCCGCGGCTCACCCACATCGTGCTGGTCTCGTCGGCGATGGTGTACGGCGCCTGGGCCAACAACCCGATTCCGCTCACCGAGGACGCCGTCCTTCGGCCCGACGGTGAGTTCGCGTATGCCCGCCAGCTCGGTGCGGTCGAGCAGATGGTCGACGATTGGCGGCGAGCCACCCCGGGGCGTTCGGTCGCCGTGCTCCGGCCCGTCATCGCGATGGCCGAGGACGGCACCAGTGGTCTGGCGAGTGCGCTGGCGGCCGGGATGGGTCAGCGAATGGGTGAGGCCGACCCGCCCGCCCAGTTCCTCCACCTCGACGACCTCGCCTCGGCAGTGCTGCTCGCGGTCGAGCGCCGCCTCGATGGCGTCTACAACGTCGCGCCCGACGGCTGGATCCAGGGGGAGCGCGTCCGCGCGCTGGCGGGCGCTGTGCCGCGGTTGAAGCTGCCCGATCGGGTCAGCGAAGTCATCACCAATCTGCGCTGGCGGTTTCAGCGTGGACCCATCCCGCCGGGTCTGCGCAGCTACACCCGCTCGCCGTGGCTGGTCGCCAACGACCGCCTGAAGGCCCAAGGGTGGCACCCGACCGTCACCAACGAGCAGGCGTACGTCGAGGGCACCGAAGGCAAGTGGTGGACGATGGTCTCGCCGAAGCGCCGCCAGGAGATCGCGCTCGGCGGCCTCGGGGGGTTGCTCGCCATCATCTCGCTGTTGGTGTTCCGGGGCGTGCGTCGCGCCCGCGCCCGGCTTCGCTGACCGGCCGAACCAGGGGCCGGATCAGAGGCTGTTCTTCGGCGGCGCCAGAACGACCGTGACGTTGATCGAGATCGTCGTGCTCGGGGAGGTGGCCGCGGCGCCGGCCCGCTGCACCACGACGACGACGCTGTCGCCGGGCACGTGCAGGGCCAACGCCGCGCTGAGCGACGCACTGTCGTGCACCGCGATCCCACCGATGGAGGCGATGACATCTCCATCGGCGATCCCGGCCGCGACCGCCGGACCTTTCGGGTCGAGGCTGGTCACCGAGAGGGCACCGGCCGGCCCGTTCGAGACGACGACCCCCAGCCACACCGGGCTGGTGCCGTTGGCGCTGAGCGCTCTGCGGAGCTCGTCGAGATTGGCGAGCGAGACCAACGCTGCGCCGGCGGCGTCGTGGGAGCACAGCGCGACGAGCTCGCCGCGCTGGTTGACCACAGGTGTTCCTTCGCGGACCTCATCGGAGCCCCAGTTCGTGGTGATCGAACCATCGGCAGCGACGACGGCGTTGACGGTGTCGTTGCCGTAGAAGGTGAGGATGTCGCCGGGATCGAGCGACCGTGCGACGGTGAACGACTCGACGGACGATGCCGTGTCGTGGGCGAGGACGGCCAGACCGCTGCGTTGGTCGACGAGCAGGACATGTGCTCGTTCGATGCTGCCGTCGGGCAGCATCAACTCGACGGTGTTGTCTGCGGCGACCGCGTCGGCCGTCGTGATCACCAGGCTGCCGTTGACGGCGACGGCGACCGCCCCGAGATCGAGGGTGGTGGACTGTGCGACGGCGTAGGTTGGCAGCGGCCGGTTGGTGCCCGGCATGCTGGTCGACTCGATGCTCGGCTTGACCGATGTCGGCGTCGACACCGACGAGTCGGGTTCGGTCGAGCTGGTGACGGGATCGGTGGTGGTCGTCTCGTCGGGGGTGGTGCTGTCGGCGAACGACGACGCCGGAGAGGTGGTGGCTCCGAGGATGGTGGCCACCGTCGAACGGACGGTCACACCGGCGGAGCGACCGGCGTGGGTCGGGAGCATCGTCCAGAGCACCGCCAGCGCCAGAATGCCGCCGACGGCGCCGGTCGCCGCCGACAGGCCACGGCCGATCGCGAGCGGCGGTTCACTGGCGACCCAGGCTTCGGCACCCATTTCGCTCGGATGGCGCCAACGTCGCTCGTGCGCAGGCAACGGTGCCGTCGGATACAGCTCGTCGTCGTTCCCTTCGCTCGGTTCCACGAATCGGGCAGGTTAGTGAGGTACGCGACACAAGTGGCGTCGCGGCCACCGACCAGCATGTCCGCGGTCGAGCCGGTGGGGTACACCCTCCCGACGGCTACCATGCGCACTTGTGCAACGTCCTGAATACGGCAACTCGTGGTTGGGTCTCACCGACCAGGTGCTGCCGGTGGGCGAGGTCTACGACTGGTGCCTCGATCCGCAGTGTGGTGCCGTCGTGCTGTTCAGCGGCACCGTCCGCGATCACGCCGTCGATGAGTCGGGCACGGTGCGTCCCGACGTGCAGTTCCTCACCTACGAGGCGTACGACGAGCAGGTGGTCCCAGTGTTCGAGGCGATCGAGCGAGAAGTGCGTGTGCGCTGGCCGCACACCGGCCGCGTGGCGATCCTGCATCGCACGGGACGGCTCGAATTGAGTGAGAGTTCGGTGATCGCCGCGGTCAGTGCGCCGCACCGCCCCGAGGCGTTCGAGGCCGCCCGGTATGCGATCGACGCGCTGAAGGCCAGTGCGCCGATCTGGAAGCACGAGGTCTGGGCCGACGGCGCCGATTGGGGCACCGGTTCCCATGAGCCGATGGACCCGGCGTCAGTCCCCACGGCGACGCTGTCGAACGCAGACGGTGGACACCGCACGTGATCTGGATTCTCGTCATCATCGCCGCCGTCGCCATCGTGGCGACGTGGTACGCCGTCTCCCGCAACTCCGGCCAGGAGCCAGGTGTGGAGAGCTTCCGCCGCCACATCGACGCGCTGTCGCCCGAGGCGCGCCGCGAGGTCATGGATCGTGTCCGCGATCGGAAAGCCGACGAACAAGAAGGACCGGGTAAGTAGGCCATGGCACGCGACCTCGCCATCGACCTGGGCACGGCCAACACCCTGGTGTACATGAAGGGCCGGGGCATCGTGCTCAACGAGCCGTCGGTCATCGCACTCAACCGTCAGACCGGCGAGGTGCTCGCCACGGGCCGCGAAGCATGGCAGATGATCGGGCGGACACCCGGTTACATCGTCGCCGTCCGCCCGTTGCGCGGCGGCGCCATCACCGACTTCGAGATCACCGAGCGGATGATCCGCCTGTTGTTGCAGCGCGTCGGCGTCAGTCGCTTCACCCGACCGAAGGTGGTCATCTGCGTGCCCTCGGCCATCACCGAGGTGGAGCGTCGAGCCGTCACCGATGCAGCGCGCCGAGCGGGTGCCGCCGACGCGCAACTCATCGAACAGCCGATGGCGGCCGCCATCGGTGCCGACCTGCCCATCGACGAACCCGTCGGCAACATGGTGATCGACATCGGCGGCGGCACGAGCGAGACCGCGGTCATCAGCCTCGGTGGCGTCGTGGCCCTCGAAGCGGTTCGAGTCGGAAGCTTCGACATCGACGCCGCGATCCAGGCGTACGTCCGCCGCGAGCATGGCATCGCCATCGGCGAGCGCACGGCGGAGGAAGTGAAGATGGCGATCGGTTCGGCGGCACCAACCGACGACGAGAGCCAGGCCGAGGTGCGCGGCCGCGACCTCATGACCGGGCTGCCCAAGACCGTGGTGCTCACGCCCGAGGAGATCCGGTTCGCGATCGAGGACGTCGTCAGCAGCATCATCGCCTCGGTCATCCGCTGCCTCGCCAAGGCACCGCCCGAGCTCGCCCAGGACTTCCTGGTGCGCGGCATGTACCTCGTCGGTGGTGGCGGCCTGTTGCGCGGGCTCGCCCAGCGCATCGAGGCCGAGACCCAGGTCCCGGTGAAGATGTCGAACATGCCACTCGAGGCGGTCGTGATGGGTGCCGGCCACTGCATCGAGCACTACGACGCGCTGAAGACGATGTTCATGGGTGCCCGCCGCTGATGAAGTCGCTGCGCGACACCACGCACGCGCTCGACACCGGCCTCGCCAAGATCCGCCAACAGTTCTCCGTTCCCTCCGGCTTTCCCGCCGAGGTGCTCGACGCGGCGTCGGCGGCTGCGACCCGCGAACCGACCGAGCACGTCGATCGAACCGACTGGGCGTTCGTGACGCTCGACCCCGAATCGAGCACCGACCTCGACCAGGCATTCGCGATGTCGAGTGCCGGCAGCGACCTCATCCTCCACTACGCCATCGCCGACGTGGCGTGGTTCGTACGCGACGGGGATCCCGTCGACGCCGAGGCGTGGCGCCGCGGCACGACGCTCTATCTTCCCGACGGCAAGGCGTCGCTGTACCCACCGGTGCTCTCAGAGGGTGCGGCCAGCCTGCTGCCCGACGGGCCTCGTCCGGCGGTGGTGTTCCACGTGCGCGTCGACCCTGCCGGAACGGCCTCGCTCGACGGGGCCGAGCGGTCGGTGATCCGGAGCCGGGCGAAACTCGGGTACGAGTCCGTCACCGCCCAACAGTTGCCCGTCGAGTTCGCCGAGTTCGCCCGCCGAGTCGACGCCGCCGAGTCCGCTCGCGGTGCGGGCGGCGTCGAACCGCCCGAACAGGTCGTCGAGCGCGACGAGCACGGCTATCGGCTGGCCTTCCGTCCTCGGCTCGTGAGCGAGTCACAGAATGCTGCGCTGTCGCTGGCCGCCAACCTCGCCGTCGGCCACGCCATGTTCGCCGCACGGATCGGACTGTTCCGGGTGATGCCCGAACCCGACGAACGGGCAGTCCGACGCCTTCGGATCACGGCCCATGCGTTTGGCCTGTCGTGGCCGCGGCAGCAGTCCCTGGAGGCGTTCTCGCGCACCCTCGACCCGAACGATCCGCGCGATGGGGCGTTCATGCTGGCGATTCGGCGGGCCGCCGGCGGAGCGGGGTACGTCACCTACGAGCCCGGTGTCGTCCCGTGGCACTCGGCCATCGCGGCGACGTATGCCCACGCCACCGCTCCGTTGCGTCGGCTCGCTGATCGATACGTCGTCCAGACGGCCCTCGCGGTCGCGAACGGCTCAGCACCGTCGGACGAAGTTCGTGCGGCGCTGACGCGGCTGCCCGCTGCGATGAACAGGGGCGCCCAGCAGGCCTCGCAGATCGATCGCGCCGTCGTCGATCTCGCCGAGTCCGTGATGTTGGAGGGCCGCGAGGGTCAGACGTTCGCCGCGATGGTCGTCGACGACGACGATGGCATCAGCCGGATCCAGTTGTCCGAGGTCGCGGTGGTCGCCAAGGTGCAGGCGAAGGGATTGCGTCCTGGGGACGAGCTACGGGTGAAGCTGGTCGAAGCGGATCCCGCGCAGCGCGTGGTTCGCTTCGAACGTGTTGCCTGAGCCGACCGACCGGTCGGCGATCGAGGTCATCAACCGAAGCCGGAACCCTGCACGATGTTCAGTTCGAGGAACGGACCGTGCGGAGTGCGTGCCGCGGCGGCGGAGATGCCGTCGATCACATGGGTGGAGCCGGCCACGGACCACTGCCACAGGTCGTACGGCGCATCGGCCGCGGCCGCCACGTTGTGGGAGGCCACGAGCAGGCGTTGCCCAGGGAGCCAGGAGAGTGGTTCGGGTATGCGCTCGACGGGCATCGACACTCGAACCGGCGTGTCGCCGATCGAGGGCTGCACGATGACCTGACCGGAGATCGTGGAGTGGGCGATGGCCCACGCGATCGCGCCCTCGTCGATCGGGCTGGCGACCAGGTCGCTCACCCCGAAGTCCCCGTACGTGGCGACCGCCGTGACGATTCCGGTCTGGAAGAAGTAGCGGTGCACTTCTTCGGTGCCGTCGGTGTGGTGGTGGAGGAAGACGATCGAGTCGCCGTTCTCTTCGAAGGAGAGGTCGCTCACGGTGCCCTCGTCCATGGTGCCGACGCGTTGGGCGTTGGCACCACGGTTGCTGGCGACGAACACCCCCTCCCCGAGTCCGTCGTTGCCGATGCCGGCGGCGGCGATGTGCTTGCCCGCAGGGTGATAGGCCGCCGTGGTCGTCGACTGCATGAACGACACGTCGATTCGCTCGGTGCTGTCGTGCGCGTTGCGCCAGATCAGCTTGCCGCTGGCCGCGTTCGGTGCGATCAGTGCCTTGCCGGTCGGGTACGACCAACGCAGCGAACGGTTGTCGGGGAAGTAGCCGGTCATCACGAAGCTGCCGTCGTTGCGCAGCACCGTGTCAGGGCCGACGAGGACCTCGTCGCCGTCGGGGCTCCACGAGAGCCACGACGGGTTGCGGCCGGCGAGGTCGGCCAGGCAGACGATCGTGCCGTCGGCGTTCAGACCCCACAGCTTGCCGATGACCACGAAGGTAGCCTGCCCTTCGGGTGGCACGGTCCCCACGACGCACGGGGCGTCGCCCGGGAGATCAGCAATCGTCAGCGAGGCGGCGAGGCCGTCGACGCTCGAGTCCGGTGTGGTGGACGAGATGGTCGACGTGGATGTGGTCTCGACATGGGGGAGCGTCGATGTCGTCGACCCTGCAGTTGTCGACGACAGTTCGCCGCGAGATGTGGTGGTGGCCACCGATCCGGACGAACAGGCGACGAGCACGACCGTCAGCAACGCTGCCCGCCCGATGCCCCCACGTCGCCGTCCTCCCCGCATCCCCTGATCCTACGCAGCGCGCGTCGAGAACGAGAGCAGTCGGAGGTGAGGGCGGGAGAACCCGAGGTGGACGCGTGGCTCGCTCGACGAGACCCGATAGATCGGTCCTATGGGCACCACACGAGATTCGCTCATCGAGGTCATCACCTCCATTCCTGTCGATTGTTGGGCGTCCGGGCCGACCGCTGCTGCGCTGCATGGGTTCGACGGCTTCGTGCTCAGACCGCCGTTTCATCTCACCGTCGAGCGGCGCCACAACCTGCATCGCGTGGGTCACCATGTCCACACGACGAACCTGTTGGATCGCATCGACCGAGCATGGGCGCACGACATCCCTGTGCTCTCACCGGCTCGAACCTTGCTGCACCTCGGTGAGAGCGAGACGCTCGAGCGGTTGACTGCCGCGGTGGACAGTGCCATTCGCGATGGGCTGGTCTCGGAGGATTTTCTCCATCGGAGGGATCAATGCCCTCCGCGAGCGCGGACGCGGCGGAGTCCGACCCCTGCTGCGCTCGATCGAGGGCGGGGAGATCATCCGTGGTGGCCAGAGTTGGTTGGAACGCGAGTTTCTCCGTGTTGCAGCGGCGTCGGGGCTCCCTCGGCCGACGTCGAACGCGTCAACCGACTGCAGTTGCAGGGCTACCTCGTCCTGCAGTTCACCTACCCACAGGTCGTGGGGGACGCGCCGTGGGTGGTCGAGGCGAAGGGAAAGGCGGGATCGGATCTCAGGCGGGGTCGAGGCGGTAGAGCACTCCGTCGCCATGGGCGAGGACGAAGAGCGACCCATCGGGTCCGGCGGCGACGGCGCTGACGGCGCTCAACGCGCCGAGCGTCAGGATCGTTCCGTCGGGTCGGAGTGCCCACACCTTGGCGCTGCAGTAGTCGCTGAACACGTACCACCCCACCAGCGAGGCGATCCCTGTGCCGCGGTAGACGGTGCCGCCACTCACCGAACACCCGTCGTCGCCGTGCGGGTACTCGTAGATCGGCGGCGTGGCGCCGTCGGTCGACTGATCGGTGTTGGCCCGGTGGGTTCCCTCGAGCGCGCTCCATCCGAAGTTCACGCCGCGGCCGCCGCCCTGTGCTGCAGCGGCGAAGTCGACTTCCTCCCACATGTTCTGGCCGACGTCGGCGATCCACAGATCGCCGGTCTCGCTGTCGAAGTTGAAGCGCCACGGGTTGCGCAATCCGACGGCCCAGATCTCGGGCTTGGCGCCGGCGACGCCGATAAACGGGTTGTCGGGAGGAACCGAGTACGGCGCGCCGTTGGCCGCGACCGGATCGATGCGCAGCAGCTTGCCCAGGTACTGGCTCACGTTGAGCGCTCGTCGCTCCGGGTCGAACGCGGCGCCGCCGTCGCCGAGACCGATGTAGAGATACCCATCCGGTCCGAACGTCACCTTGCCGCCGTTGTGGTTGCCGTACGGCTGGGCGACGGTGAGGACGGAGCGTGCGCTCGCCGGGTCGAACGTGCCGTTCTCCGCGACCGAGTATTCGACGATCTGGGTGTTGCCGTTGCGATCGGTGTAGTCGATGTACGCGAGTGGGAGATCCGGGTGGAACGCCAGCCCGAGCAAGCCCTGTTCGTTGCCCGTGGACACCAGCGTGTGGATGTCGAGCACGGGTGCCCCGGCCACGTTGCCGCCGTCGCGGACTGGGATGACGTACCCGTTCTGCTGCACGACGAAGAACGTGAGGTCGTCAGGCCGGAACGCGATGTCGACGGGCTTGGTGAGGCCGGTGACGAACGGAGTGAACACGACCGCGCCGGGAGCGAGCGCGACCGTGCTGGTCGGGCTGATCGGGGTCGTGCTGGTCGGGGTCGTGCTGGTCGGGCTCGTGTCGGTCGGGCTCGTCTCGGGTGCGGCGGTCTCCGGGGTGGTGGAGAACGTGACCTCTGGCGCCGATTGCACCACCGCGTCGTTGCCGTCGGCGGCGCAGGCGGCGAGTGCGATGGCGGCGACGACGACGACCGGAACGAGTCGCCTCATTCCTGGCCGATCCGGACGAGTCCCTCTTGGACGACGCTGATCGCGAGCGCGCCGTCGGACGTGTAGATCGCTCCGCCGGCGAGGCCCCTGGCGCTGCCCGTGGAGATCGGGTGCTGGTCGTAGAGCAGCCAGTCGTCGGCGCGGAACGGTCGGTGGAACCACATGGCGTGGTCCAGGCTCGCCATCTGCATCCCGCGCGTCTCCCATGACATGCCGAAGGGCAGGACGGTGGTGTCGAGCAGCGTCATGTCGCTGGCGTAGGTGACGATGCACGCGTGCAACGTCGGGTCGTCGGGAAGGCGGCCATCGGCACGCAGCCAGACCCGTTGGCCGTAGGCAGGATTTCCCTGACGACTGAACGGATCGCCGTCGACATGCCGCAGATCGATGGGTCGCGGCCGGTCGTACCAGTCACCCATGCGTTCCTTGTAGGGCGCCATGCGGGTCTTGAAGTCGGGGAGGCTCTCGGGTGCCGGCACGTCGAGCGGCGCGGCGATCTGGTAGTCGGGACCGGGCTCGAGCACATGGAAGCTGACGCTCAGGTTGAAGATCGCCCGCCCGTGCTGGATGGCGACCACGCGTCGCGTGGTGAAGCTCTTCCCGTCGCGGATGCGGTCGACCTCGTAGAGGATCGGCACCGTGGGGTCGCCGGGTCGGAGGAAGTAGGCGTGCAGCGAGTGGACGAATCGTCCGGCGTCGACGGTGCGGGTTGCGGCGACGAGTGCCTGCCCCGCCACCTGCCCTCCGAAGACACGTTGGCGGTTCTCGTCGGGCGACACGCCGCGGAAGATGTTGACCTCGATCGGTTCCAGATCGAGCAGGTTCACGAGTTCGTCGAGTGCGGTCATTCGCCTGCATTGTCGCAGGCATTCACCCGTTTGGCGCCGTCACACGCCAGAGAACCCAGATGTCGTCCTGCCACGTGACGGTCCATCCCATCGCGGCTCCTTCGGCGTCGGAGACGAGCGGCTGGCTCGACCTGCTGCCGCGCCGCATCAGGAAGTAGTCCGAGCGTTGCCGCAGGATCTCCAGGTCGCTCGACTGGACGCCACGGCGATCGGTGTAGAACGTCAGCGCCCGCACCTTGAAGAACGCGATCACGTCGTCCTGGTGGGTGAAGCGGCGTACGGCGGCGAACGCGGCTTGCGCATACGGTGCCTCAGGACCATCGACGATCTGCCCCGTGGCACGGAAGTCGCGCATCGCCTGGGTTCGATCACTGACATCCGGGAGGTGGTGCACGCACAGCAGTGCGAGCACGGCGACCGCGACCCACGAACCGCCGCGGCGCGGCAGCGGAATCGCGGCCACTGCCTGCGCGGCGAAATAGACGGCGAACGGCGTGATCGCGAGAAGATACCGATCGGCCTGCGCCGGGATCATCCCCACGATCATCATCGATCCGAAGGCGAAGACGATCCAGGGGGCGTCCTGCTGCGGTGCGCGCCACAGCCGGACGACGATGCCGGCGACGACGAGGAGGAACACCACGAGCAGGGCGACGCCGTGCAGCGTCGGAATTCCGAGTTGGTCGGCGAACGCGCGTCGGAACGGCCCGCCGAGTTTCTTCCAGGTCTGCCCGAGTCCGGAGTCGGCGTAGTCGGGCGCGATCGCGCTCGGCAGCAGGAACTGGAACAGCAGGGTGCCGACGACGAATGTGACGTACGGGGTGACCACGCTCCGACGGCTGACCGTTCGCCAGCGACCACGCAGGTCGAGGAGTTGCGCCACGCCGATCGCAGCGATCATCGCCAGTCCCTCGCGGCGGACGTTGAACACGGCCACGGCAAGGAGGCCGAGCATCACGAGCTCGTTGCGCGAGGCGCGGTCCAACGGATGATGACGGCGGCAGCGATCGAGCCACCACAGGGCGATCATCGCGGCGAGCATGTAGGGGTACTCGCTGAGCAACTGGTCCGTGTGCGCGAGGTAGACCAGCGTGGTGCCGAGCGAGACGACGATCCCGAACGCGATCCATCGTTGGAGACGCACACGCATCAGTTCGTGGAACATCCACAGGAAACCGCACATGCAAGCGACCTCGACCAGCTTCAGTCGTTCGTAGTCGAGACCGAACAGCCGATAGAACGGCGCGAGCAGCAACGGAAAGCCCCACGGATACGCGACCGGGCTGAACCCGGGCTTGGCCGCGTTGCTCACGTTGAACTGGTTGTCACCGATGACCTGACCGATGTTGCCGGTGAGCAGGCTCTTCGCCTGGCGGAGGTAGAGCGTGAAGTCGTCACCCCAGCTGTGTCCGAGGTGATGCTGCTGGATTGCGAGCCACCACACGATGGGCAGGAAGAGCAACATCGCCGCGTTGCGTTCCACCCACGGCATCATCCGTCGCTGCACCCGGCGCAGCCCTTCGTGGTCCATCACAGTGGCGATTATGGTGCCCCGCATGCCCCTCACGCCGGAACTTCGCGGTCTCGCACTCGCGGCAAGGGGATTCATGCCCCCTGAGGAGGGTGACGCGCTGTACGAAGCTGCGGTCGCGGCCGGCAGCGCGGTGGCCGGTCTTCCGTTCCTCGAGGTCGGTTCGTACTGTGGTCGATCGACGGTATGGCTGGGTGGCGCGGCCCGTCGATGCGGCACCGTGCTCTTCGCCGTCGATCACCACCGCGGGAGCGAGGAGAACCAGGCGGGCTGGGAGCATCACGACGGGAGCGTGGTCGACCGGCGCATCGACAAGATGGACACGTTGCCGTTCTTTCGGGCGACGATCCACGACGCCGGCCTCGAGGATGTCGTGTTCGCCGTGGTCGGACTCTCGCCACGGGTCGCCACTCATCTCGCCACGCCGCTGGCGTTCCTGTTCATCGATGGTGGTCACGGTGAGGAGCCGGCGCGGCTCGACTTCGAGGGTTGGGTGCCGCACGTGGTCGTCGGCGGCACGCTGGCGATCCACGACGTGTTCCCCGATCCGGCCGATGGGGGACGTCCGCCGTACGAGCAGATCTACCGGCCCGCGATCGACGGCGGCAGGTTCGAGCTCGTGAGCACCACCGGCAGCCTGCGCGTGCTCAGGAGAACCGGTTGACAAGAGGCGGTGACCTACGCTCGCCCGGTGTCGTCGCTGCCTCCGCCGTTGCCCCCGTCCGCGCCACCGCCCCCACCACCGCCCTCGCCCCCGCCCGCACCACCGGTGACAGCGCCGGCGGCGCGCCGCTCGCGACGCGACCATCGCTGGTGGAAGTTGGCGATCGCCGGAGTGGTGGCGCTCGCGACGTTGGTCGTCGGCGCGAAGATCCTCATGCGCGACGACTCGGTGGACGACTCCTTCGACACGACGGCAGCGGCGACCGCCGTCCAGGACCTCGTCGATCGTTCGCAGGTCTCGGCTGAAGTACAGGATTCGGTCTCGATGAGCGCGTGCCCGTTCGGCGATCTCGACACGCTGGTCGCCGCCGCGCCTGCGGGAGTACAGCAGATCGCGGTCGACGCCCGGCAGACCCCGGAGGTCGATCAGGTGTACGCGAGCGGGCAGGACCATGAGCCGCCGATCGTGCAGTGCTTCTACCTGACCTCCGGCGACGGCGCCCAGATCGACAACCAGGTCGGTCTCTTCGCAGCGCCAGCCGTCGACGGTGAGTACCACCAGGTGCTGGAGGGCGTCTTCGTCGGGGTGGACCTGGTGTTCGCAGACGATCGCCCGTTCCGCGGCGGCACGATGGTCGCCTACTGCGGGAGCAAGCCCGATGGCAGCTACACGTTCTGCGAGAGCGATTGGTACGACGGGAACCTCCAGGTCGGTGCGTACCTCACCGGGGCGGATCAGTCCTCGGACATCGCTCGCACCTGGTTGGCCGCCGTGCTGCCCGATGTCATCGACGCACTGCCGCAGAACTCGACATCGATCGAGGTGACACCGAGCTGACCTCGACGGTTGGAACATTCGGTCGGAAGTGACTTCATGCTGGTACGAACGTGCCAGCATGGGACATGTCGTTCGATCGGGTGGCGGTGCTGGGGTTGGGCAAGGTGGGGCTGCTGGCGGCGACGCTGTTGCACGAGGCCGGGTTCGAGGTGACCGGCATCGACGCGCGACCGCCTCGCGACGAGCCTCCGTTCGTCACGCGAGTCGCCGACCTGTCGTCCCTCGATGATCTCCGCCGTGAGCTCAGCAACGTCGAGGCCGTCCTGTCGTGCCTTCCGTACCATCTCAATCTGGCGTTGGCGCAGACGGCTCATTCGCTCGGCATTCACTACTTCGATCTCACCGAGGACGTACCGACCACACGAGCCATCGTCGAGATGAGCGCGACGTCGAAGGGACTGATGGCCCCCCAGTGCGGGTTGGCGCCCGGCTTCGTCGGCATCGTGGCTGCCTCCCAGATCGCCACGTTCGACCACTGCCGGTCCGTGCGGCTCCGCGTCGGGGCGCTGCCGCAGCACCCGACCGGGCTGCTCGGCTACGCGTTCAACTGGTCGCCCGAAGGCGTCGTCAACGAGTACCTCAACGACTGCGAGGTGATCGAGGCGGGCGTCCGCAAGTACGTGTCGTCGATGGAGTGGAAGGAGACGATTTACGTCGACGGTCGGCAACTGGAGGCGTTCACCACTTCCGGCGGCCTCGGCTCGATGTGCGAGACCTACCACGGCGTCGTCGACAACATCGACTACAAGACGATGCGGTACCCCGGGCACATGGACCTGATGAACTTCTTCTTCCACGAGTTGCTGATGCGGGACCGTCGCGGCCTCGCCGGTGAGATCCTCACCCACGCCAAGCCCCCGGTCGACGACGACGTCGTCTACATCCACGTCGCATCGGAGGGATTGGTGAACGGTCAGCTCCGACGCGTCGAGTACGTGCGGGCGTTCCGACCCGTCGCGGTCGGAGGGTCGTGCCGCACGGCGATCGCATGGACCACCGCCGGCTCGGTCGCTGCGGTGATCGAGTTGGTGCGATCCGGCGCGCTGCCGCAACATGGTTTCCTGAAACAGGAGCACATCCCGCTGGACGCGTTCCTGGCCACCCCGACAGGGCAGCTGTTCACCGCTCAGGTGAACTCGACACCCTGAGCCAGGGGGAGGTCGTTGGAGTAGTTCACCGTGTTGGTCGCCCGTCGCATGTAGCCCTTCCACGCGTCGCTGCCGCTCTCGCGCCCGCCGCCGGTGGTCTTCTCACCGCCGAAGGCGCCACCGATCTCGGCGCCACTCGGTCCGATGTTCACGTTGGCGATGCCGCAGTCGCTGCCCGCCGCGCCGCAGAATTGCTCGGCTTCCCGGAGGTCGGTGGTGAAGATGCTGCTGGCGAGTCCCTGGGGCACGTCGTTCTGCAGGTGCATCGCCTCGTCGAACTCGTCGTAGGCCATGACGTAGAGGATGGGTGCGAAGGTCTCGGTCGCGACGATCTCGGTCTGAGCGGGCATGTTGACGATCGCCGGCCGCACGTACGCCGCATCCGGTGCGAGGTCGGCCAGTTCGCGGGTCCCGCCGACGAGGAGTGAGCCGCCGTCGGAGGCGGCAGTGGCGAGGGCTGCGGCCATGCGATCGAACGCAGTCGTGGTGACGAGCGGGCCGACCAGCGTGGCGTGATCGAGCGGGCTGCCCACCGGCAGGCTGGCAAATGCTCCGGTGAGACGAGCGACGACCTCGTCGAGACGCGACCGGTGCACGATCAGCCGACGCAGCGACGTGCACCGCTGGCCCGCGGTGCCGGCCGCGGAGAAGGTCACGCCGCGCACGACGAGTTCCATGTCGGCGCTGGGCGCCACGATGGCGGCGTTGTTCCCGCCGAGCTCGAGGATGCTGCGGCCGAACCGCGCGGCGACCACCGGTGCCACCTTGCGGCCCATCGCCGTGGACCCGGTCGCGCTGACGATCGCCACGCCGTCGTGGGCGACGAGCTCGGCGCCGACGACGCCGTCGCCGAGCAGCACTTGGTTCAGGTGATCGGGCACCGCCATGTCCGCGGCTGCGGCGCGGAACAGTGCATCGGTGGCCAACGCGGTGAGCGGTGTCAGCTCGCTCGGCTTCCAGATCACCGGGTTGCCGCACACGATCGCGAGGGCGGCGTTCCAGCTCCACACCGCGACGGGGAAGTTGAACGCGGTGATGACCGCCGTGGGGCCGAGCGGGTGCCACTGCTCCATCAGTCGGTGCCCTGGACGCTCGCTGGCGATCGTGAGCCCGTGGAGCTGCCGCGACAATCCCACCGCGAAGTCGCAGATGTCGATCATCTCCTGCACCTCGCCGAGGGCCTCGCTCTCGATCTTGCCGGCCTCGAGCTGGACGATGCGGGCGAGGTCGACCTTGTGCAGCCGGAGCTGCTCACCGAGTCGTCGGATCAGCTCGCCGCGCAGCGGCGCGGGCGTGGTGCGCCAGGTGGCGAACGCGTCCGTCGCGCGATCGACGGCAGTCCCCACGTCGGTACCGGCAGCGATGTGACCGAGGGTGTGCCCGATGATGGGCGAGCGGGCCGGGTGCGGTCCGTCACCGAGCGGCGCGGCGCCGCAGGCGGTCAGGGAGTCGTCGGCGATGGTGGCAAGTGCTGCGATCGTGGGGAAGCTCACCCTGCCATGCTGCCACGCGGAACCAATGATCCACGCGGGCCGGAGGGCGAGCGGTATCGTCCACGAAAGTGGTCACCGCCGGTGTGCATCCGAACCGCACTCGACGATCGATCGGCGCGGACTTCCGGCACGTCTGGCTGTCGGTCATCGTCTCGAGCACCGGCGACGGGATGTTCATCACCGCATTCCCGTTGCTGGCCGCCACCCTCACCACCGATCCGCTGTTGATCGCCGGCATCACGGTCGCGACCCGGCTGCCGTGGTTGCTGTTCTCGATGTTCACCGGTGCCATCGCCGACCGGATGGACCGTCGGCGGCTGATGATCGCCGCCGACCTCGCCCGGTTCGTGCTGGTCGGGATCCTGGGCGTCGTCATCCTCGTCGGCGCCGCCAACATGTGGTTCCTCTACGTCTGCGCGTTCCTGCTCGGAACGGGGGAGACGCTGCACGTCAACGCGGCGCAGGCGATCCTGCCCGCGCTGGTCGAGCCCGGAGATCTGTTGGAGGCGAACGCCAGGTTCGGGAGCGGACAGATCGCCGCCGCGCAGTTCGCCGGACCGCCGATCGGCGTGGCGTTGTTCAACGCCGGCGCGTCGCTCCCGTTCCTGGCCGACGCCGCCTCCTTCGCCGGTTCGGCGGCGCTCATCAGCGCGCTGCCCGACGTCCACGGCGTCGAGCGGCCGACGACGACGGTGCGCCAGGACGTACGTGAGGGTTTGCGGTTCATGCGTCACAGCCCGGCGCTGCGACGGATGACGTCGATCCTGGCGCTGATCAACTTCTTCTACTTCGCCTCGACGTCGCTGCTGGTGCTCTACAACAGCCAGCAGCTGCACGGGACGAAGGTCACCTACACGGCGTTGTTCGTCGGGGCGGCGACCGGCACGGTGCTGAGCCGGTTCTTCGTCGGTGGGCTGGCCGCCCGACTCGGCGATGTCGGCACGATCGCGGTGGCGATGTGGTTGTGGGCGGTGGCGATGGTCGGCATGGCGGTCACCGGCGTTCCCATCGTGGCGATCCTCATGTACATGGTGCTCGGGTTCGGCACCGGACTGTGGTGGACGGTGAACAACACGCTCCGCCAGCAGATCACCCCGACCCGGTTGCTCGGCCGGATGAACGCCGTCTATCGCACGGTGTCGTGGGGCGTCGTGCCCTTCGGCGCCGCGTTCGGTGGTCTCGTCGCCCGTTGGCTGGGGCTTCGTGCCCCCTTCGTCATCGCCGGCGCGGTGATGCTCGGCCTGGCGATCGTCTCGCGCTGGATCCTGCGTCCGGTGCGCGCGGCGCTGGCCTGAATGCTCTCGCTCAGGCGCGCAGCGCCGAGACCGGTGCCAGCGGAACGATGCCCCTGGCCGTCGCGGCCATCACCGGGTCGACCGTCACGAATGCGTCGGCCTGCAGCGAGCACACCGCGAGGTACTCGGCCGTCGAGAGGTCAGCCCAGTCGTGCTCTTCGGCGAGCTTCCACGCCGTGCGCCTCGACACCCGGTCGCCGAGCAGGCGCATCTTCAGTTCGGTCAGCCGCGTGTGTCGCTCGAGCGCGACGCGTTCGGTCAGTTCGCCTCGCCTCACCGAGGCGTAGAGCAGCGACAGCGCATCGCTGCGAATGACGTTCGGCGCGACGAGATTGTGGGCGGGTGCCACGACGATGTCGTTGCTCACCAGGTGCACGAGTGTGACGGCATCGATCGCGTAGCGCGCCATCGCTCGACATTAGACCGTGTGCCTCATGTGAGGACCGAGGGCCGTGACCGGTGTGCGGATCGAGCGGGCATCGGGCGCTACCGCCAGACGGCGGTGCGCAACTGCCCACCGGCCCATGCGGAGACGGTGGTCTCCCGGGCTTCGACAGGTTTCCCTGCATCGACACGCAGGGAACCCTGTCGGCGTGCGGATCGCGGATACCGGGCGAAGGAAGCGCCGCCCTGGCCGTGGATGGCCGATCTGGATGAGCGCGTCGCCGCTGCTACAGAGCTTGTACGGCGGCAATGATGGCGTACGCGTCTCTCCGACGGAACCACTGGAACGAGAGCCGGTGTCGGCTCCCGTCGGTGCCCGTCCACACAATCAGGCTCGGCTGCTGGTGCTGGCTCCAACCGAGCCGTGGAAGCAGTGGGCCATCCAAGACTGTGTAGGACTCCTCGGTGCCCTCGGTGGTGCTCGTCGTCCGCCACGTGGTGTCGGTGACGGCCTTGCCTGTCACCGAGACGCGGTGGAAGCCGAGTTCCAGACAGAGGTACACCATCGGCAGCAGCATCATCGCTCCAAGGACACGTAGGCCGACCGGGGCGTCAGGGATCAGTGCCACAAGTCCAGCCGACGTACACAGCACAATCAGGGGAGCGAGGCGCCAAGGGCTTGGGCGAAGCACGACCACGGAGGAGCCATGTCGACTCGGCAAGGCATGGGCCGCTGAACGCACATGAATTTCGAGTCGGTCCACAGCATCGTCTGCGCTGTCCACCACCTCAAGATACGCGAGAGCTGGTTCAGGGTTCCGATTTCCGTGTGATTCCACTCCGGCCGACCTCTCGATCGGACCGCACGCTCCGAGTGATCGGGATGCGGTTCGGCAGCCGTTCAGTCGAGGGTGCGGGGGACGAACACGTTGCTGGCCGCGCTCGAACCAGTGATCGCGTCGGCGGCCAGGATCACCGCGGCGCCGGTGTACGCGCTCGTCTCGTCCGGCGGGAAGCTGACGAGGCTGGGGTAGACGATGCCCGTGGTGTACGCGCCGTCGTCGCGGCGGTGCGGCCGGGTCCAGGCGAGCAGATCGGTGGCCGTCGACAGGTCGCCGATGACCGCGTGGGCGATGCTCGCCTCGGCGGTCTCGCTGGCCGTGATCCACGGTTCGTCGCTGACGCAGCGAATGCCCTTGCCCTCCATGGCGAACACGTCCCAGCCTTCGGCGAGGCGTGCCTTGGCGGGTTCACCGGTCATGCAGCCGGTCAGCACCGGGTAGTACCAGTCCATCGCCCAGCGTTCCTTCGGTTCGAACGCATCCGGTCGCGTGGCGACCACCTCGGCGAGCACATCGCCCGCCTCGACCCAGTCGGGCCGGGGTTCGTTGATCAACTCGGCGAGCCGGGCTCCGCAGTGCAGCGCATGGGCGATGCTGGCCGACCCGGTGAGCAGTGCGTAGTCCCACGGCGCGTCGTCGGCGTTGCGTGCCCACAGCACCGTGCCGTTGGGCTTGCGCATCCCGAGCACCCAGTCGAGCGAGCGTTGGACCGTCGGCCAGAGGTGGTCGACGAAGCCACGGTCCCAGGTGCACAGCCAGTGATGCCACACGCCGGTGGCGATGTACGCGCACACGTTGGTGTCGAGCTTGGCCTCCTCGACGGACCCGTCGGGCAGGTAGTAGTTCCACCAGCTGCCGTTCTCGAGCTGGATGTCGACCAGCCACTCGTAGGCACGCTCGGCGGGGTGATGCAACCCGGCGACATCGAGCGCCATGGCGGTCTCGACGTGGTTCCACGGGTCGCAGTGACCGCCGGGGAACCACGGGATCATCCCGGTGTCGAGTTGTAGCGCGGCGATGCTCTCCGCGGTCTGGACGACCTCGTCGGTACTCAGCACACCGTCGATCGACGGCACCCGGCTCACGTCTTCACCCCGTAGACGATGAAGCTCTTGCCGAGCACCGGGGCGAGGGTGCGCTCGACGACCTTGAGGGAGCCGGGTTGTTCGGTGATCTCCCATTCGAGCAGCTGGCGGTACCGGCGAACGGCCGGATGGTCTTCGTTGCGGGGCCCGACGGCGCACTTCAGCCACCAGTACGGGGAGTGCAGCGCGTGGGCGTGGTGACTGCCGGTGACGGTGAGGCCCGCAGTGCGGAGCTTCGCCTTGAGCTCGGTGGCCGAGTAGATGCGCACGTGCCCGCCGATGGACTTGGGGGCGTGGTACTCGTCGCTGAGGAACCAGTTGAGCTTCTCCGGGTACCACGTGGGCACCGTGGCCGCGAACGTCCCGCCGGGCCGCAGCACCCGAACGAGTTCGCCGATCGCGGCGACGTCGTCCTGGATGTGCTCGAGCACCTCGCTGGTGATCACCCGATCGAACGATCCGTCGCGGAACGGCAGCCGCGTGGCGTCGCCCTGGAGTGCGCCGACGTACCGCGCCTCGTCCATCTCGCCGGCCTCGACCATGGCGCCGAACGTGCCTCGCGTGGTGAGCACCTCCTCGGCCGCGTAGTCCAGAGCGACCACGTTCGCGCCGAGGCGCGCGAGTTCGAACGCGTGTCGGCCGAAGCCTGCGCCGGCGTCGAGGACGAGGTCGCCGGGCTGCACGCCCAAACGGTCGAAGCGAATGGTGAGCAAGAGCTACACCCGTCCGTTCCGGCGGAGCTTGGCGACGTTGTCGGGCATCGCCAGCACCTCACGGTACTGATCGACGGTGAGCTGCGCACAGTGCTTCCAGCTCCAGCGCTCGGCCACCCGTTGGCGGCCGGCGGTGCCGACGCGCTCGCGCAGGTCGGCGTCGTCGAGCCCGCGGCGGATGGCGACGACGAGTGCTTCGACGTCGCCCGCCTTGCATTGCAGCACGGTCTCGCCGTCCTGGCCGGTGACCTCGGGCAGGGCGCCGCCGTCGGTGGCGACCAGGCAGATGCCCGTGCTCATGGCCTCGATGGCGGGGAGGCTGAAGCCTTCGTACAGGCTGGGCACGACGGCGAGCTCGGCCTCGGCATAGAGCTCGACGATGCGTTCGTCGGTGACGCCCGACACGAACTCGATGTGTGGCCGCAGTCCGAGCTTGTCGATGAGGTCGTTGCTCGCGCCCTCGCGCGGCTTGCCGATGATGGTGAGCGTGACGTCGCGTTCGGTGCGCAGCTTCGCCATCGCCTCCAGCAGGTAGCTGAGTCCCTTGAGCGCGACATCGGCCGACGCAGTGGTGATGAGGCGGCCGGGGCGACGCTGGACCTCGGGCAGCGGGGTGAACAACTCGGGATCGACGCCGACCGGCACGAGCCGCATGCGATCCAGGCTGACCTTCATGTCGGCGTGGATGTCCTTGATGCTGTTCTCGCTGACCACCACGACCCGGGGCATGCGACTTGCGACGCGACCCTGCATCTTCACGAAGTTGTACCAGCGCCCGATGCTCCACCGCTTGCGCCAGTTCTTGGTGTGCTGCATCTCGAGCGCCCGGTCGCGAGTGATCGGATGGTGGAGGGTGACGATGGTGGGGATCTTCTTCTCGATCGCCAGGATCCCGTACCCGAGGCACTGGTTGTCGTGGACGAGGTCGAAGTCGTGCATGCGTCGAGCGAGTTGGTCGTGCACGCGCACGCTGAAGCCGAGCGGCTCGCCGAAGGTGCCCTTCAGATGGGTGAAGACCTCGGCCAGGTCGCCCTTGCTCTTGATCTCCCAGTAGCCGGGAAAGCGGCCCGGGTAATAGTCGTTCCACAGGTCGAGGCTGGGCAGCTTGTGGAGCGTGACGCGCTCGTCGAGCACCGGATACGGCTGACCGCTGAACACCTCGACGGTGTGGCCGAGGTCGACCAACGCCTTGGTGAGGTGACGGGTGTAGACGCCCTGGCCACCCACGTGCGGCTTGCCGCGGTAGGTGAGATAGGCGATCTTCAGCGGCGCGTCGGGATCGAGACCACGACCGCCCGCCGGGAGTGCGGAAGACATGGATACCAACGCTATCGGCCGAGGGTTACCGGCCGGTAGCTGTCACACGGTTGCAACGGAGTGTGACGGATCAACCACCCCAGCGGATGGCCATGTGACGCTGGAGGAGATCGCCCGGCTCGAGACGGGTGGCGCCACCGATCGTGAACGCGTCCGGTGGGCCGCTCTGCGGCTCGACGCAGGTGACGTCGTCGGGCTCGTCGTACACCACCCAGTGATCGCAGTCGCTGGTCAGGGTGACCGTGAGGCCCGGATAGTGGAGACGCAGGGGCTCGGTGGGTCCGACGAAGCAGTCGTCCCAGGGGTGCGGCTTCGGTGGGACGAACGTCGGCACGGCGATGTACGCGTTGTCGCGGACGTACATCCGCTCGAACTGCAGGTCGGCGATCAGCGGCTTGCGAAAGCACGGGTGCCACCCGACGACGGCCGGCATGGGGAGCACGTTGGCGTACACGGTGAGTACCAGGGCGAGGCCCAGCGCGTCGAGCTGCATGTGCTGGTGGGCGGTCCCGCCGAAGGGCCAGGCGAGGTCACATTGCAGGTCGCAGTAGTCGCGCCCGGCATCGACCACCTGCCATTCGCGCTCGAAGGTCGTGCCGTGGATCGCGTGCGCGCCGAGGTTGAGCGGCATCTGATGCCGAACGCCGTCGAACTCGAAGACGCCGCTGCGGACGCGCCCCGCCCACGGCGCCATCGGGTAGCAACCCCAGGTCAGCGGGCCTCCGGAACGATCGGACTTGAGCAGTTCGACCTCGCCGACGGTGATTCGGGCGATCCGGCCACCTGCGTCGGGATCCACCGACATCGCGGCGTCGCCGACCTCCATCTCGATCATCATCGCCCCTCTCTACCATGGCCGTCTCTACCATGACCAGCATGCGAGGGCTGGTGCAACGAGTACGACGGGCGCGGGTGATGGTGGCGGGGGAGACCGGACCCGAGGAGACCGGGGCGATCGGTCCGGGACTGTGCGTCCTGGTCGGCGCGACCCACGACGACACGACCGAGCAGGCGCGAAAGCTCGCCGACAAGATCTGGCACCTGCGGATCATGGACGACGAGGCAGGCGTGATGAATCGCAGCGTCGCCGACACCACCGGCGAAGTGCTGGTCGTCAGCCAGTTCACGCTCTACGGCGACACCAACTCCGGGCGCCGTCCGAGCTGGATCGCGGCGGCCCGGCCGGAGCAGGCCGAGCCACTGGTGCAGGCCGTCGTCGACCGTCTCCAGGAGTTGGGCGCCTCGGTGGCGACGGGCCGGTTCCGGACGGAGATGATGGTCGAGATCGAGAACGACGGGCCCGTGACAGTGATGCTCGAGGTCTGAGCGCGCTCCCTCTGAGGGTTCCACCATGCGGAACCGTTCCGTCATGCGAAACTCCCTCGTCAGGTCGACTAACATCGCCGTGATATTTCAGACGATCCAGGTGGAGGCACAGAGCAATGGCGCTCGCAGAACGGCTCGCCAATCTCGGCACGGAGACCGCGTTCGCGGTGTCGCTCGCTGCCGCGGAATGGGCATCGAAGGGCAACCGGGTGTATCCCTTCCACCTCGGCGACATCAACCTGGCGACGCCGGCCAACATCGCCGAGGCGATGAATCGGGCGATCGCCGAAGGCAAGACCGGCTACTGCCCGGCCGCCGGGATCATGCCCCTGCGCGAGGCGCTCGCCGCCGACGTGTCGGGCCGTCGTGGACTCGAGTACACCGCCGCCAACGTGGTCGTGCAGCCAGGGGGCAAGCCGGTGATCGGCAAGTTCGTGCAGACCGTGATGAACCCCGGCGAGGGGGTGTTGTACCCGAACCCCGGCTATCCGATCTACGAGAGCATGATCGAGTACTACGGCGGGCAGAGCCTCGCCTACCGCTACGTGCAGACCGACACGGGCTTCGCCATCGATCTCGACCACCTGCGCAGCCTGATCACTCCCGACACGAGAGCGATCATCTACAACAACCTGCAGAACCCGCTCGGCTGCGAGAGCACCGCCGAGGAGATGCAGGCGATCGCCGACGTCGCCATCGAGCACGACCTGACCGTCCTCGCCGACGAGGCCTACTTCGAGATGCGGTACTCCGGGGAAAGTCACTCCATCGCATCGCTGCCGGGCATGCAGGACCGCACCGTGATCCTCTACACCTTCTCCAAGAAGTTCGCGATGACCGGGTGGCGTCTCGGTGCGGCCATTGCGCCGCTGCCGATCGCCGAGAGCATCGCCAAGCTGAACACCAACGACGAGAGCTGCACCACTCACTTCGTGCAGGCCGCCGGGGTGGAAGGCGTGACGGGTTCGCAGGAAGGGCCTGCGGCGATCCTGGCCGAACTGCAACGACGTCGCGATGCGGCATGGGGTGAGCTCGCCCTGATCGACGGGTTCGTGTGCCCCAAGCCCGAGGCGACCTTCTATCTGTTCCCGAAGGTCACCGATGTGATGAGCCGCATGGGCTTCGACGAAGTCGGCGCGTTCGCCACCGCGGCGTTGCACCACACCGGCGTGTCGTTCTGCACGCGCAAGCACTTCGGCCGCCCGCAGCCCGGCGAGGTCGATCACTTCGTGCGGTTCGCCTACTCCGGACTGTCGGTCGACGACATCCACGAAGGCTTGGCGAAGCTGCGCGGATGGATCGAGACTGCGTGAGCACCGTGCCGCGCATCGCCGTCGCCGGAAGGATCCCCGACGCCGGGTTCGAGTTGCTCCACGAGGCCGGTGACGTCATCGCCTGGGATTCCCTCGAGGTTCCCACCGTCGCCGAGGTGCACCAGATGGTGCGCGGTGCCGACGCAGTCCTCACGTTGCTGACGACGAAGGTCGACGACGCGTTCCTCGATGCAGCGGGACCGCAGTTGAAGGTCGTCGCCAACGTCGCGGTCGGCTACAACAACATCGACGTCGCCGCCTGCGCTCGGCGCGGCGTGGTGTGCACCAACACCCCGGGCGTCCTCACCGACGCCACCGCCGACATCGCGATGGCGTTGGTCCTGATGGCCACGCGTCGACTCGGAGAGGGCGAACGCGTCATCCGCTCGGGTGAACCATGGCAGTGGGGCATGTTCTACATGCTTGGCTCCGGGCTGCAGGGACGTCGGCTCGGCATCGTCGGGATGGGCGACATCGGTCGTGCCCTGGCCCGCCGTGCCGCCGCATTCGGGATGACGATCGCCTACTCGAACCGCCGCCCCGTTGCGCCGTCCGTGGAGGCCGAACTCGGTGCCGCGTTCATGAGCCTCGACGAGTTGCTCGCGACCAGCGACGTCGTCAGCATCAACTGTCCGTACTCGGCGGCGACGCATCACCTGATCGGCGCCGCACAGTTCGAGATGATGCGTTCGTCGGCGTTCCTGGTCAACACCGCCCGCGGGCCGATCGTCGATGAAGCCGCTCTGGTCGACGCCCTGCAGTCGGGCGTCATCGCCGGCGCCGGCCTCGACGTGTTCGAGCACGAGCCCGCGGTGCACCCTGGCCTGCTCTCGTGCGACAACGCGGTGCTCGTGCCGCACCTCGGATCGGCGACGGTCGAGACGAGGAGTGCCATGGCGCGCCTGGCCGCCCACAACGCCGTCAACGTCCTGAACGGTGTGGAGCCTCCTACGCCGATTCCGGCTCCTGCCGGCTGAGCGCCGCCGCGCGCCGTTCACGCTGCCATTCGCGTCCGGGAACGATCCAGGACCCGGCGAGGATCAGCACCATCAACAGGATCCACGGCGCGTTGCCGGTCCGTGAGTACCAGGTGCGGCCATCGCGGCGATCGATCGTGCGCTGGAGCACGGCCTGGTCGCTGACCGAGGTGCGGTCGTACACCGTGCCGTCCGGTCCGATGAATGCACTGAAGCCCGTCGGAGCCGCTTGGACCACCCAGCGACCCTGTTCCACCGCACGCAGCCGCGACGCCGCGACCTGCTGGGTCTGCAGGATCGTCCACGTGTAACTGCTGCCGTTGGTGGGGTTGATGACGAACTGTCCGCCATGCTCGACGCCCTCGTTGACGCGGCCGCCGAAGAAGATCTCCCACGAGATCGCCACGCCCATTGCCGTCCCGTCGGGCAGGGTCAGCACGGCAGGGCCGGTGCCGGACACTGCGTCGCGGGGGACGAGGTCGGTGGGTGCACCGAGTGCGTGCAGGAGGCCGCGTAGTGGCATGTACTCGCCGAAGGGGACGCGGCGCACCTTCTCGTAGCGATCGGTGATCTCCCCGTCGGGGGTCACGATCACCTGTGCGTTGACGAAGTGGTCCGGTCCGGCATCCTCGGTGACCCCGATGCTGAATGGCGCTCCGATCCGCGCTGCCTCGGCGGCGACGGCGTCGAGTTCGGGACTGCCCTCGAAGGTGGGGACATCGATGACGTTCTCCGGCCACACGACCAGATCGACGCTGCCGGGCTCGATCGCGGCGCTGGCCTCGAGGTGGCGATGGAACACCTCGTCGGCAGAGGTGTCGATGGCGTGCGTGCCCTGCGGACCACCGCCCTGCACCACTGCGACACGGATCGGCGACCCTGACTCGACGGGAGCAGTGGAGTCGGCGAGCGGGCTGATGACGACCACGAGCACCGCGGCCAGGAGGGCGAGCACGCCGTGCCACTCGCCCTTCGCCGTGGCGCCGCGCTTGCGGGCCAGCGCGGGCACGACAGGTGACGGGCCGGCAAGGGCGAAGCCGATCTGGAACGTGAACCACGTGAGCAGCAGTGCGCCACCGATGCGGGCGACGCTCAGGAACGGTCCGCCCGCCTGGCCGATGGCGAGACTTGCCAATGGCACTCCGCCGAAGGGGAAAGAAAACCGCAAGGCTTCGGCAAGGGTGTGTGCCGCCGGTCGGCCGATGACCCGCCACGGACCGCGCGGGGCGATCAGTGCGGCAACGCCGTGGAGGAGCCCGAAGACGGCCGCCGCGACGAGGTAACCGGGCACGGTGAGGAACCACATCCAGAGCATTCCCGGGAACAGCCAGGCGGCACCGAAGAGGGCCCCGCGCCAGAGGCGGGTGCGGCCGTTCGGGGCTGCCTCGACGGCCGTCTCGAACATGGCGATCCCGACGAAGGCGAGCGGCCAGAAGCCCCACGGAGGGAGGGCCGCCGCCACGAAGAACCCGGCGAGGACAGCGGACACGGTGTGGCGGGAGGGGAGACGCAGGCGACGGGACACTGTTGGTCGACGCTAGTCGGGCGCTCGTCCTCGACCGGGGCATCGTGACGGGGCCTGCGCAGATCGTCCGGTCGGTCCGGGCAGCGAGTTCCTGACGATCGTGATGAATTCGTCACGCCGAGTGGTGGTGCTTGCGGAATTCTTGACCACTCTGGGCATTGCTGGGTGGCGTACCACCACCTACCGTAGCCATCGCGTCCAGGCGGGCGCAGGGACGCACTGATCCGTCGGCTGCAATTGGTCGCTTGGCCGGCGAGGAGCGAGGCGAAACCGGCCCATCACTTCCGTCCACGTTCGGTGGCGGAGCATGACACGGAGGTCGATGGATGGCTCAGCTGCGCAACGCGATCACATCGAGGACCGGCCGGGTGGCGATGGCGGCGATGCTGCTGCTCGGCGTCGTCACGGCGGTGCCCGTGTTCTCCGGCGCGGCGAGTGCCCATCATTCCAACATCGATGCCTCGGTCGCCTGCGACGGCACCGTCTCGTGGACGGCAACGTCGTGGAGCACCGGCGACGAGGGGACCAACCCCGACATCCTGATCTCCACCAGTGTCGACGGCGGGGGCTCCACCGACATCGCCCACGGTGCGTTCAACGATGCCAACGGCTATCGCTTCTCGGGCGACTTCGCCTGGCCGTCCGGCGCGACGACGGTCGTCGTGTCCTCGACGCCGGTCGGGGTGTGGGCCAACGGCAACACGTCCACCGGCGGTGATTCGGTCACCGTCACCCGTCCGTCCAACTGCAACACCAACCCGCAGGTCGGCAAGGTGCTGGAGTGCACGAGCACGGCCCCCGGCAACGGAGACGGCACGGTGACCTTGACGCTCACCAACCCCGCCGGGCCGTTCGGCAAGGACGCGACCTTCGACGTCTACGACCCCGATCAGACCTCGACCAGTACCTCGCACACGGTCGCCGCCGGCGAGACCGACACCGTGGTGTTCTCGGGTCTCGGCGACGGCAGCCACTCCGTGAAGGTCGTCGTCGGCGGCACCGACCTCACTCAGACGTTCATGGTCGACTGCGACAGCGCCGTTCCCTCGGTCACCCAGTCGGCTTCATGTGTCGCGGGCACCGGCTCGATCACCGTCAACCTCTCGAACACGGGTGGCGACCCGGTCGAGTTCACGGTCACCGACCCGATCACCGGTCAGAGCGAGACCGTCGCCGTCGAGCCGAACCAGTCGGCGAGCCGTACGTTCTCGGGTCTCGCCGACGGCCAGTACGTGGTCGGCGTGGCGGTCGGGGAAATGGACCTGTCGCAGCACTTCACGGTGAAGTGCTCCAAGGGTGACGATCACCCCGCCGACGAGTGCGATCCGCGCAGCGCTGGCGGGTTCGAGGCGAGCGGCAACCATGCGTCGTCGACCACCACGACATCCCCCACCACCACCACGACCACCCGTCCCGATCCGTGCCACCCCGGCACCCCCGGCGACGCCTCGATCGAGGTCGCAAAGGCCTGTGCGGACCACGACGGTCAGGTCACGGTGTCGCTGAAGGCGATCGGGGGCGAGGAGGCGATCGTGTTCACGGTCGACGGCGTTCCCCATTCGGTCGCTCCGAACTCGACCAAGGACGTCGTGATCGGCGGACTCACCGATGGCCGCCACACGATTTCGGTCTTCGCCGGCGACCAGGACCTGTCGTTCGTGGTCGACATCGCCTGCGATCTGTCCCCGCGGGTCACCATCACCCAACAGTGCGTCTCGTTCGACGGCAGCGTGTCGCTGCTGCTCGAGAACCTCGGTGACGACGTCGATGCCACCTTCACCATCGACGGGGTCGACCATGTGCTCGCCCCTGGCTCCACCGAGACGGTCGTGCTCGACGGACTTCCCGACGGCGACACCGTCGTCACCCTGTCGATCAATGGCATCGAGCAGGACGACATCGTCGTCAACTTCGACTGCAACCCGGTGTTCGAGGTCGTCGCCGAGTGCAACACCGTCGACACCCAGGGTGCAGTCACCACGTACTGGTATTCGATCACCAACACCGAGGCCACGGATGTGGAGGTCACCTGGGATGGCGGCTCGACGACGGTGCCGGCCGGCGCCACGGTGATCGTGGGTTCGGCGTCCTCGCCGTTGTCGCTGTCCTACGACGGCGTCGAGATCGCATCCGCTACGGCCGGTGCGGCGATCTGCAGCCGCGACGTCACGTTCGACAAGGAGTTGATCGGCCAGCCCGAATCACCCGAGACCTACACGATCTCGGTGTCGCGTCTCGTCGGTGACGCGTACGTGCCGGTGACGACGTTCGACCTCGTTGCAGGGGTGCCGACGACGATCACGCTGCCGTCCACGCTCGACCCCGCCGGGATCCAGTATGTGGTCGACGAGATCAGCAAGGGAACCGCCAGCACGAGCGTGGTGACCCCCGCTGCGCTCACGCTCTCGGGCAACCTGGGCGAGACCGTGAGCGTGGTGGTGACCAACGGCTACGCCTCGATCCTGCTCGACAAGCAGACGCAGACTCCCGTCGTGAAGGCCGGACAGAACGTCAGCTACACCCTGCAGTCGGCCAACACCGGCGGACTCACGCTCGACCCGGTGGTGATCTACGACCGCTTGCCGGCGGAGGTCTCGTTCGTGTCTGCGACGGTCGACGGGGACGGTGGCACGTGCACGCTCACCCAGTCGGCGCGGCCGCAGTTGGTGACGTGCGTGATGAACGACCCCGTGCCTGCAGCGGGTGTCACGCCGGTGGTCACGATCATCGCCAAGGTCGATGCGACCGTCGTTGCCAACACCACGATCGTCAACCAGGGCAAGACGCTGGGCTCCTTCGCCGAGGGTGGCACGAACGTCGAGCCGCCCGCGTCGGACCTGTCGTGCCTTCCGGCGGTCAATGGCACGGTCTGTGCGCTGTCGGCAGCGGTGAACGTCACCATCACCGATCCGGTGATCGAACCGCCGACGACGACGACACCAGGCACGACACCGGGCACGACACCGAGCACGACACCGGGCACGACCACCACGATCTACAAGGGTCCGCTACCGACCACGGGTGGCAGCAGTCCGTCGCCGCTGCTCGCCATCGGGTTCGGGTTGTCGTGCGTGGGCGGCGCGCTGGTGCTCAGCCGACGTCGACTCCGTCACGGCTGACCGAGTCGACGGCGGTCGACGTCAGGCCGACAGCTGCAGGTGCACCACGATGCGCTCCCTGGTGGAGCCAACCGGGTGGCAGGCGAACAGCGTCGCCGTGTAGGCGTCGGTCTGATCGATGATGCGGATCTGATCCGGCGTCACGACCTCGGTGCCGGTGACCGAGTAGGTGAACGCACCCTCGGGTGTGGTGAAGACGATCGGGTCGCCGGGCGCCAGCTCGTCGATGTGTCGGAAGGGCCGGTCGTGGCTGGTCCGGTGGCCGGCGACGACGACGTTGCCGCGGTGGCCCGGCATCGCGCTGCCGGGCCAGTGGCCGGGCCCGATGTCGAGCGTGGTGAGCGACACCCCTTCGAAGAGTGAAGTGTCCACGTCGATGCGCGGGATGGAGATGCTCCCGAGCTCGATCCGCGGCTCCGCGGCGCGCGGGTCCGGCGCGGCGGCGGGAACCGGGAGCGGCTCGGTGGTCGGTGGTGCAGTTGCGGCCAGCGTGGTCGTCGGCGCCGTGGTGCTCGTGCTCGTGCTCGAGGTCGTGCTGGTGGATGCGGCCGTCGTGGACGCGGGCGAGGCTGCGGAGCGGTTGCGACAGCCGACCAGCAACGTGAAGGTCGCCGCAGCGATCAGCTCTCGCCGCGTCATCATCAGGAGCTCATTCTGGCACGGGATGCAGGAGTACCCGCAGCGCCGCAGCGGCCTGCTGGGCCGAGCGAATGCACGCCGGCACGCCGATGCCGTGATAGCTCGCGCCGGCCAGGGCGAGCCCGGTGGGGAGCATGCGTTCGATGCCGGCCACGGTCTGGGCGTGGTGTGGCCGGTACTGAGGGAAGGCTCCCGTCCAGCGTGAGATGCGCGTGTGCGTCGGCTGCAGGGTGAGCCCGATGTGTCGTCCGACCTCGTCGAGCGCCGCCGAGAGCAGTTGCTCGTCGGACAGGTGCAGCACGGGGAGACCGTCGCGGCCGAGCGAGATCCGCAGCACGACCGCGTCGGGCGATGACCAGTGGGTCCACTTCTGCGAGCCGAACGAGGCCGCGGTGACCAGTCGTTGCATCGGTTTCGGGACGAGGTAGCCGCTCAACGGACGCAGGCGAGCGGGCCAGTCGGCAGCGGGGATCGACAGGGTGACCATCGCGACGTCGGCCGTCGGGATGCCCGACAACGCAGTCGACTCGTCCGGTGCGCTGGACCGCAGCAGGCGTGCTGCCGCGGCGGCCGGACAGGCGAGCACGACGGCATCGAACGGCTCGCCGTCGACGCGCCAGCCGGCACCGTCGCGGGAAAGTTCGTCGACCCTGATCCCGCGACGAACCTGCGCGCCGGCACCGACGGCTGCCTGCGCGGTGGCATCGGCGAGGGCGCCCATGCCGCCCCGCGGTGCGTAGAACACGGGGCCGGCGGCGGCCGACGGCTTGGGCAACTTTCGTCCCTCGATCAGCACGCTGCGCCCCTTGCCGGCGAGGTCGGCGATCTGGGGGACGGCGGCGAGG
>JBBQTC010000003.1:0-120537 GCA_038234785.1 Acidimicrobiales bacterium | reverse complement strand
ACAGGTCGGACCTGCGCTCCAACGGCGTAGAAGTGGTCGACTCGTGGGAGAGCGCCTACTACGAACGGAACAGCGGGTCGGGTGGCTCGACCGGAGACCGCCCGCTCGTGGTCAGCTATGGCAGCAGCCCACCGGAGGAGGTGCTCTTCTCGGACCCCCCGATCACCGAGGCCCCCACCGGCGTCGCCGACGGCACCTGCTTCCGTCAGACCGAGTACGCCGGAGTGCTGCGGGGGACCCACCACGCCGACGCCGCGACCGCGCTGGTCACCTTCCTCCGCAGCGCCACCTTCCAGCGGGAACTGCCGCTGTCGATGTTCGTGTACCCGGTGGATCCGAAGGTGCCGCTCCCGGACGTCTTCACCAAGTTCGCGGTCGTGCCGTCGGATCCGTACACGATGGATCCGAGTCGCATTGCCGCGGATCGACAGCAGTGGCAGGACACGTGGACCGAGATCGTCCTGCGCTGACCCGCCTGCCGCGCTGGCTCGTGCCCGCGCTGGCAGCACTGCCCGTGGCCGGACTCGCCGTCTTCTACCTGTGGCCGCTGGCCACCCTGTGGGCGCGCGTCCTGAACGGAAGTTCGGTCGGCGACACGCTCCGCGCCCCGGGGCTCGGGCGGGTGCTGTGGTTCACGCTGTGGCAGGCCGTGGTCAGCACGGTGCTGACGATGATCGTCGGGTTCGTGCCGGCGTACGTCCTCGCCCGATATCGCTTCGCAGGTCGCCGCGCCGTGCTCGCCCTGGTCACCGTCCCGTTCATGTTGCCCACCGTCGTCGTCGGGGCGGCGTTCCTCGCACTGCTGCCCGACGGATGGCACAGTTCGGCGAGGGCGGTCATCGTCGCGCACGTCTTCTTCAACGTGGCGGTGATGGTGCGCCTCGTGGGGGCCATGTGGGCGGTGCTCCCGACTGATCTCACCGCTGCCGCGCGCACGCTCGGCGCCTCTCCCGCGCAGGTGCTGCGCCACATCGTCCTGCCGCTGTTGCGACCGTCGCTGGCCGCGGCGGCATCGGTGGTGTTCCTGTTCACGTTCACGTCGTTCGGTGTCGTGCGAATCCTCGGCGGCGCCGCCCACCCCACACTGGAGGTCGAGATCGCCCGCCGAGCAACGCAACTGGGCGACGTCGACGGCGCTGCCGTGTTGTCGATCCTCCAGTTGCTCACACTCGGGATCGTCGTGTGGTGGTCGTCGCGAGCACAGCGACGCGCCGCGGTCGCACTGGTCGGACGCGCCGCGCCCCGGCGCGCACGCTCCGACCGCGAGCGACGCTGGGTGGCGGCGGCCATCGCGGCCACCGTGATCCTCATGGTGCTCCCCATGGTGGTGCTCGTCGCCCGCTCGTTCCGAGTCGGCGACCACTGGTCGTTCCACGCCTGGAGCACGCTCGGCGCCGATGAGATCCGGCCCGGTGTCAGCCTCGGCGTGGACCCCTTTGCGTCGCTGTTCGCATCGCTTCGTTTCGCCGTCGTGGCCACGATCATCAGCGTGTGCGTCGGCGGTCTCGCCGCAGCCGCGATCGCCGCGGCTCGCCGACACGGCCGTCTCCTCGACGCGGGGCTGATGCTGCCGCTCGGCACGTCGGCCGTCACCATCGGGCTGGGGATGCTCATCACGTTCGACACGCCACCGTTCGACTGGCGGGCCGAGTGGTGGCTCGTGCCGCTGGGCCATGCGCTGGTCGCGACGCCGTTCGTGGTCCGCAGCGTCCTCCCCGCCCTGCGGTCGATTCCCGATGATCAGCGGCCGGCGGCGATCACGCTCGGCGCGACGCCGATGAAGGCGTGGTGGGAGGTCGAGGTGCGCCGCCTGGGCCGACCCCTGGCTGCCGGCGCCGGCTTCGCGGCTGCGATCTCGCTCGGCGAGTTCGGCGCCACGACGTTCCTCACCAGGTCGGGTCGTGAGACCATGCCCATCGCCATCGATCGTCTGCTCGGGCGAGCGGGCGACGTACCTCGCGCCCAGGGCTTCGCGCTCGCAGCAGTCCTGCTGATCACCACCGCTGCGATCATCGCCGTCGCCGATCGACCGGATGTGGTCGATGCTTGAGGCGCGCGGCATCGTCGTCCGCTTCGACGATCGAGCCGTCCTCGACCATGTGTCGGTGGAGGTCGCCGACCGCGAGGTGCTCGCGCTGCTGGGTCCGTCGGGGGTGGGCAAGACCACGTTGCTGAGGGTGCTCGCCGGACTGCTCGTGCCCGACGAGGGGTCGGTGTGGCTCGACGGGGTCGACATCAGTTCGGTTCCGGCGCACCGACGCCACATCGGGATGATGTTCCAGGACGAGCAACTCTTCCCTCATCTCGACGTCGCTCGGAACGTTGCGTTCGGCATGCGGATGCAACGCCGGCCGCGCGCAGAGATCCAGAGCCGGGTGAGCGAGCTGCTCGAACTGGTCGGCCTCGTCGGGTTCGAGTCCCGCCGCACCAACCGGCTCAGCGGCGGCGAGGCCAAGCGGGTCGCGCTCGCCCGGGCGCTGGCACCGGGGCCGGCCGTGCTGCTGCTCGACGAACCCCTCACCGGGCTCGACCGTGAGCTGCACGACCGGCTGGCCGTCGACCTCTCGACGGTGCTCCGTGCCACGGCCACGACGGCCATCCTCGTCACGCATGACCGCGACGAGGCTGCCACGATCGCCGACCGCACGGTCTGGCAAGCTGACCGACCGTGACAGCTTCTCCGGTTCGCGTCGGCTTCCTCGGCGCAGGGCTCATCGCCACCTACCACTCCAAGAGCCTGCGCCACAGCGGCGCACCCGTCGTGAGGGCTGGCGTGTACGACCCCGACCAGGACCGAGCTGTCGCGTTCGCCGCGGCCAGCGGTCACACGGTGTGCGCGTCCGAGGCGGAGGTGATCGACGGCTGCGAGGCGGTGTACATCTGCACGTGGACCAACGAGCACCTGCGACTGCTCGACGCAGCCGTCTCGCGCGGTCGGCACGTGTTCTGCGAGAAGCCGCTCGCGTTCACGACGGCCGATGCAGCGCGGATGGCGGCCATGGCGGACGCGGCCGGAGTGACCCATCAGGTCGGGCTCGTGTTGCGCCGGTCGCCGGCATACCTGTGGGCCAAGCATCTCATCGACGATCCCGTCGCTGGTCGGGTGATGACCGTCGTCTTCCGCGACGACCAGTTCATTCCCGTACAGGGGCACTACGCGAGCACGTGGCGAGGTGACCGGACGTTGGTCGGCGCGGGCACGCTGCTGGAGCACAGCATCCACGATGTCGACATGCTGCGCTATCTGGTCGGCGATGTCGAACGGGTGAGTGCGCACACCGCCAACTTCCACGGACTCGACGGCATCGAGGACGTCGCCACGGCCACGATGCGCTTCGTCGGCGGAGCCACGGGCGCGTTGAACAGCGTGTGGCACGACAACCTCGCCCGACCCAGTCTGCGCAGGGTCGAAGTCTTCTGCGAGCGGCGACACATCGTCGTCGAGGGTGACGACTGGTTCGGGCCGGTCTCGTGGACCGACACCGACGGCGCCGCCGGATCGCTCGAACACGACGCCCTCGTGGAAGCGGTCGCTCCGATGCGTGACGGCACGGACAACCCCGACGGCGAGTTCATCCGCGCCGTTCTCGAAGGCCGACCGGCTTCTCCGGATCTCCACACCGCCGTCGCCGCGCACCGCATCGTCGACGCGATGTACTCCTCCGCGGCGACGGACGGGGCGTCGGTGAAGGTGGCCGAATGACCGACGGGTGGGAGTTCGTGGAGATCAGTGCGACCGACACCCACCCGCTGCGTCTCGCCGTGCTGCGATTCGACACGCCGACCAAGGAAGTCGCATTCGTCGAGGACGACTGGCCGGGTTCGTGGCACCTGGGCGTGCGAATGGACGGCGAACTGGTGGGCACCTCCAGCTGGGTCCCTCGCCCACACCAGGGTCGACATGCGGTGCAACTCCGCGGGATGGCGACTACACGTCACCTGCAGAGCATCGGGCTCGGCGGACAGCTCCTGGAGCATGGGTGCGACGTCGCGCATCGGAAGGGCTTCGAGCTCGTGTGGGCACGCGCTCGCGACGCAGCGTTGGGTTTCTACACCCGGCACCAGTTCGCCATCGAGGGTGAGGGCTTCATCGACGAGACCACCCGACTCCCCCATCACCTGATCGTGCGCGACCTGATCTGAACTTTGCCGATCCCGACGGCTCGTCGTGCCCAGTGTCGGCGAGATGTCCGCCACACTCCCCGTCACGAATCCGGCAGCCGAGCGCCTGCGCACGCGAGCCGGTGTCCTCCGTGCGTTGGCCGCGCGACTGGAGCAGCTGCGTGCGCTCGAACTGTACCGCGACGCCGGGCCGGACACCTGGGTCGGCCCGTCGCCACAGCGATGCGGCGACTCGCTCCACGCGGCACGGTCGACGTTGCTCGAGCATGCCGACGAGCTGATCCGCACGGCGCACCGCTTCGAGCGACAGGCGGACCAGATGGTGGTCGATGCCAATCCTGCAGGGTTGTCCTGATGGGCTTCCTCGCCTACGACCCCGAGCGCCTCGGTCTGTTGCGTCGCGCCATCACTCAAGCCCTCGACGAGCTGCGGACGCTGCGCTGCACCGATGCGGCCGCGGGTGATGCGATGCGCGAGGTTCGGCGGCTCCTCACCGATCTGGAGGTCACGTGGATCCCGATCGTCGATCGTGTGATCGCCTCATCCGCCATGGACGTGGCGGGAAGCGACCGTCAACGGTTCGCGGCACTCGACAACTCGCTCGTGTGGACGATGGCGCGTGGATACGGCTGGTCCGTTGCCGCCGACCCGTTGCAGGACGACGCAACCGTGGTCACCGCCGAGGAGGCGCGAGCGCTGGGCGCCCGTCTCGACCGGGTCGACCCCGCATCGTTCGTCGAGGACCCCGTCGCACTGACCTGGCTCGCCGGACAGCTCCAGATCATCGGACGCGACCCGCACCTCACCGAGCAGTTCCTCGCCAACTTCCACGAGTGGGGTCCCTGGTGCGACGCGCTCGCTCGTCAGCACGCGTTCGTCGTGGACGGGATCGAGTACCGGGCCCATGCGGGCATCTCGGAACTGGACGGGGTGCTCGCCGGGTTCGCCGCCGTCCGCGGCACGCTGCCGGTGGATTCCATCGTCGACCAGATGCACCCGTACAGCGCCGCGCTGCTGATCGGTTTCATGGGGCTTCGGGGTGACGCGCTGGCCGACGTCGCCGATCGTCTGATGCAGCGCAACTGGTCCGACCGGATGGGTGACACCGACATCCCCGTGGCGGACCTCGACGCGCTGGACGGACCGAACACCGCCGACCTGCTGTGCGCGCTGATGCTGCTCGACGCTGCGGCGTGCACGCGCTACATCGGGCACTTCATCGAGCACCCCGACACGGTGCTGGCCACCATCGACGACGTCGATCTGCTCCACCGCGTCATCCTCACCGGGACGGACCCGACCAACGTCGACGCCACCACGGCCGGACGGCTGCTCCCGACGCTGATCGAGTCCTACCGATCGACGTACGCGACCGACGCGAACGTGTTCCTCGTCGATCTGATCAGTCCGTGGATGTTGCAGTTCTCGCCCGCGAACCACGAGTGGGCGCTGACGCCGACCGCTCGCAACTCGATGCTCGCGTTCGTGCTCGAGAACGACACGGCGCTCGAGCGCCTCATCGAGAACTCGGCGGTGATCACCGATGGGGCGATCAAGTCGCTGACATCGGGGACCCCTCATCAACTCGAAGAACTGGCGGCCTTCGTGGCCATGTTGGGAGATCTGGTCGTGAACGAACGAGTCCGAAGCGAACAGCTGCGCAGGTCCGCCTGGGACATGGTGTGCGGGATCGCCGGTCTGCTCACCGTGGCGATCCCGGGAATCGCCGTGTCCCTCGGAGTCGCGGCCGCGCTACTGGTGGTGCAGTCGTCGTTCGGTCCCGACCCCGAGCACGCACGACACATCGCCGACTACGGCGCCGACCTGGCGCTGACCACCGCTGCGGCAGCGGTCGCCGATCGGATGGTGGTGGAGTTGACGGCCGAGGGGCGGCTGCCTCCCGGCTACCCGTCGCCACCCGACGCCGATCCGAGTGCCGTGCAGCCGTCGGATGTGTTCATCCAGGAGTTCATGGACTGGTGTGATCACCTTCCCGGCGGGTTCCACGGGCAGGTCGCGGACACGATCGTCCGTCACGTGTACACCGTGCTGAATCCGGCGGTGATGGGGGCCAACTCCGTGGACTGACACAATCACGGCGTGACCCCGCTGGAACTCTCCGAACTGCCGCGACCGTTGGCGTTCATCCTTCCCGGCGGAGGCGCGCTCGGCGCCTATCAGGTCGGCGCGCTGCGGGCGCTCAGCGAGGCCGGTGTCCGCCCGGACGTGCTCATCGGCGTGTCCGCCGGTGCGGTGAACGCCGCACTGTTCGCCTGGAACCACGACGGCGACGGCGTGCGGCGACTCGATGCGATCTGGCGAAACATCAAACGGCGCGACCTGTTGCGGATCCAGCCGAGTCGGGTGGCGATGGCGGTGGCGGGCCGCCATCCGTCCTTCCTCGACAACCGTCACGGCCATCGGTTCCTGCGTCACCATCTCGGCAACCGAGTGCTCGAGCACGCGCCGATTCGATTGATCATCGTCGCCACCGACCTCGGCACCGGGGAGGCGGTCGCTCTCACCGAGGGCGACACGGTCACGGCGGTGCTCGCCAGTACCGCCTTCCCCGGCGTCTACCCACCCATCCGGATCGGCGACCGCACGCTGGTCGACGGAGGAGTGGTCGCGGACGTGCCGCTCGACCTTGCGGTCGAGGCAGGGGTGGCCACGGCGCTCGTGCTGTCGATCCCGCCGCTGGAGGTCGCCGATCCACCGCCGAAGAACGCGATCGAGATCCTGTTCCGGGCCAGCTCACTCGGTGTGGAAGCTCACGGTCGATCCGTGATGCGCCGACCGCCGCCGGAGCTGCGGGCGATCGAGATCCCGGCACCGACGTCCACGCTCACGACGTTCTCGGTCGGTCGGTCGGCCGACACCATCGACCTCGGCTACCACGCCACCCAGGCGTGGCTCAGGGAATCGTGACGGTCGCCTTCAAGAGCGCGCTGTCGGACTCGGTGATCTGAACGACGATCTCGAAGGTCCAGTCGCCCGACCGCGGGAGGGTGACGGTCCCGCTGTAGTGGTTCGGGCCCTCCGCGATCAACGTGACCGGCGCGGCGGGGAGATCGGCCGATGGCAGCAGGACCCGAGCAGTCGCCGAGGTGACGGGCGTGAGCGACCCGCCGGGCGGCGTGATCAGGAGATGGACCTCGTTGCTACCGACGTGCCCGGGCGAGACGGTCAGCGAGGCGATGACGCCGTTGGCCGTGATCGTCTGGTCGAAGGGGAGGCTCGGCACCCCGGCGCGGGGCGGTTGCGCCACCATGCCGGCGGCGAGGCCGACCACGATGATCCCCAGCACCGCCTCGGCGATGACGGTTCGGCGAATGGAGGCGGCGCCGTCGTTGTGCAGCATCCAGCGGGAGACTCCGGCGATGCTGACCAGCGCGATGACCACCATCACCTTCGTCAGCAGCATCCGCCCCCAGTCGGTGGCGGTGATGTCGTCGAGTCCCCCGGCGAGCTCGAGTGTCTGGGCGATGCCGGTGAGCACCACGAGGGGCACCGTCACGGCCGCAGCGAACGAGAAGCGGTTGATCGGACGCACCGCCTCGGGCTCGGACATCCACGCCCGACCGACGAGCGACAGTGCAAGCAGGCCCCCGATCCAGACGACGATGCCGCCGAGGTGCAGCACGTCGACCGCGATCCACAGTGCCCGGGGATCGAGCGAGTTGGGATGGCCCGATGCGGAGAACGTGACCAGGGTGACCACCCCGGCCAGGACGCCGACGGCGCGCCACCAGATCGCCGACGACGACACTCGCCGCACGAGGAGTACGAGCAACACGAGCGCGACCCCGGCTCGAACGAGGATCATCTGCCCGGTGTGGGCGTGTGCCGCATCGCCCCATGTCGACGGCGACCAAGCAGCGCTCACCGATCCGCCGACGACCTGCGCACCGAACAGCCCGAACGACGCCAGCGTGCCGATCGTCAGCGCGACCCAGCCGGACCAGAGCAATCGACCCACCGCCGGTCGAGAACCGATCGACGGCGATCCCTGGAGGCTCCAGAATCCCCCGCCAAGCGCGGCGATGGCGCCGGCGAGCGCGAGGAACCGAGCCACCCCGTACCACCAGGTGACCGCTGAGTTCGATCCAGCGCCCTCACTCACCTGGTCGAGCAGTTCCTGGCCGTCGCCGGCGGCGGCCGTGCCGACCTGGAAGCTGAACGCGCCGTCGACGACGTGTCCATCGGCGGAGGTCACTCGCCAGACGACGGCGTAGATCCCATCCGTGAGCGTCGGCACGGTGGCCGAGACCACCGACCCCTGTGCGCCCGCTGCGGGCGCTCCGATCTCGACCTTGGTGCCCGTTCCGTCGAACAGCGAGATGTTCGAGAGGGGCGCCTCGATGTCCTCGTCGAAGCTCAGCACGATCTCGGGCGGCCCGACCTCGAGCACGCTGTTGGCGGCCGGCGCACTTGTCAGCAGCGAGGCGTGGGCGGAGGCCGAAGGAGCCGAGAGCGCGACGAGCGCGCCGGACATCAACACTGCGGCCGCGAGGCCGCGCCGGATCGATCGGTTCATCCGAGGAGCCCCGCCGGCTCCAGTCCGTCGATCACGAGGCGACCCATCAGCCACGCGATCCGGTCATGGTCGTCGACAGCGAGCGCCGCCGCAGGAAGGCCGGTGAGCCCCATCGGCTTGCGGCTGTTCCACAGCATGGTGAATCGCTGGAGCTCGAGTCGAACGAAGTCGTCGGGCCAGTCACGGTACGTGTAGCCCAGCCCGAGATCGGCGTGGTGCACCGTGGTCTCCTGCCACCGGCGGCGCGGGACGTCGACCATCGCGACGGGGCCGAACACCGTGGCGCCCTGCGCATTCCACTGGTCGTCGGCGAGCGCGGCGAACGCGGCCTCGATGCGGGCGCTGGACGCGGCGACATCGTCGATCAGGTCGCGGGCAGGTCTCGGCGCGCCGGCTTCGATGTCGGCGGCGCGGCCCTCACGACCCCCCGGATACATGTCGGCGACCACCCCACGCGCCGCCCCCTCGAGCAGGTTGGAGAGTCCGTCGGCGTTGCGGGCGATGTGGGTCAGGACGTGCCCGACGGTCCATCCGGCCAGCTCCGATGGCCGGCGTACCTGGTCGTCGGTGAGCCCGGCGATGTCGGCCGCGAGCGTCCGATGGGCAGCAACGGCACCGGCGAGGTCGCGTGCGGGATCGTTCATCGCCGTCACCGTAACCGGCGACAAACGTGGCAACCTGTTCGGCATGCAGATCGCAATGATCGGACTCGGGCGCATGGGCGCCAACATGGTGCGCCGCCTCCAGCGCGACGGCCACGAATGCATCGCCTACGACGTCAGCGATGCCGCCGTGGCGGCGATGGAGGCAGAAGGTTCCCGGGGTGCCCGCACTCCGCAGGAGGTCGTGGAGGCGCTCACGACACCCCGCCATCTGTGGTTCATGGTGCCGGCTGCGTACGTCGCCGCCACCATCGCCGCCTTCGAGCCACTGCTCTCGCCGGGCGACACCATCATCGACGGTGGCAACTCGTGGTACCGCGACGACGTCGACCGGTCTGCACCGTTGGCCGCCAAGGGCATCAACTACCTCGACGTCGGAACGAGCGGCGGCGTGTTCGGTCTGGACCGCGGCTACTGCTTGATGATCGGCGGGCCGACCGAGGCGGTCCAAGAGATGGCACCCGTGTTCGACACACTGGCGCCGGGCATCGACAGCGCCCCGCGCACCGAAGGCCGGTCGGGTGACCCGGGCACCGAGGAACGCGGCTGGTTGCACTGCGGCCCCAGCGGGGCGGGCCACTTCGTGAAGATGGTCCACAACGGGATCGAGTACGGGATGATGGCCGCCTACGCCGAAGGGTTGAACGTGCTCGCCAACGCCAACATCGGCAGCGAGTCACACACCAAGGACGCCGAGACCGCACCGCTCACCCACCCGCAGTACTACCGCTACGACCTCGATCTCGCCGCGGTCACCGAGGTGTGGCGCCGCGGGAGCGTGGTGTCGAGTTGGCTGCTCGACCTCACCGCCGCCGCGCTGCACGCCGACCCGGAGCTCACCGAGTTCGAGGGACGCGTCAGCGATTCGGGCGAAGGTCGTTGGACGATGCACGCCGCCATCGATGAGGGCGTGCCCGTCCCCACGTTGGCAGCATCGCTCTTCGATCGCTGGTACTCGCGAGATCGCGGCGAGATCGCCCACAAGCTGCTGTCGGCGATGCGCTCCGGCTTCGGGGGCCACCACGAAGTGACGGAGTCGAAATGATGACCCGGGCCGTACAGGCGAAGGCGGACGCGCTCGTGCTCTTCGGCGCGACCGGCGACCTCAGCAAGCGCAAGCTCTTCCCGGCGCTCTACCACATGGAGGGCCACGGCAGCCTCAAGGTGCCGGTGATCGGAGTGGCTCGCAGCGACTGGACCGATGAGGGGTTCCGTCAGCACGCCCACGACTCCATCATCGCCGCCATTCCCGACGCGAAGGCGTCGACGATCGACTCGCTCCTCGCCCGACTGGACCTCATCCAAGGTGACTACGCCGACCCGGCCACGTGGTCGTCGCTGTGCGACGCGCTCGACAAGCACCACAGCGAGCAGGCCGTCTTCTACATGGCGATCCCTCCGTCGATGTTCCCGACCGTGGCCGAGTCGCTGGCATCCGTCGGTCTCAACACCCGAGGGCGGATCGTGGTCGAGAAGCCGTTCGGCCGCGACCTCGACAGCGCGATGGAGCTGAACAAGCTCCTCCACTCGGTGTTCCCGGAGGACCACATCTTCCGGATCGACCACTATCTCGGCAAGGAGAGCGTGGAGGATCTGTTGGTGTTTCGGTTCTCGAACACGCTGCTCGAGCCGATCTGGAATCGCAACTACGTGCGGTCGGTGCAGATCACGATGAGCGAGACCATCGGCGTCGAGGGTCGCGGCAGCTTCTACGACGGCGTCGGCACGGTTCGCGACGTGATGCAGAACCACCTGCTGCAGGTCCTCGCGCTCGTGGCGATGGAGCCGCCGGTCGGGCCCGACAGCAGCTTCCTGCAGGACGAGAAGGCGAAGGTCTTCTCGGCGATGCGTCCGATCGACCCCGGGGCGCTGGTTCGCGGACAGTACGTCGGATACCGCGACGAGCCGGGCGTGGCGATCGACTCCACCACGGAGACGTTCGTCGCCGCCCGCCTCGAGATCGACTCCTGGCGGTGGGCCGACGTCCCGTGGTACGTGCGCTGTGGGAAGGGGTTGGCGGACAGCGCCACCGAAGTCGTGGTCGAGTTCCGCAAGCCGCCGAGTCTGTTGTTCGACGAGGCCGGGGGCCCCGAGCCTGCGCGCAACCTGGTGCGATTCCGACTCGGCAAGAACGATGGCGTGACCTTCACGCTGCAGGCCAAGACGCCGGGCCAGCACCTCGACAGCCAGAACGTCGACGTCGCCGTCGACTTCGCCGCCGCGCTGGGCGAACGCCGTGAGGCGTACGAGCGGTTGCTCGACGACGCCCTTGCGGGCCTGCCCCGCAGGTTCGCCCGCGAGGACGTCGTCGAACAGACCTGGCGGGTCGTGCAACCGGCCCTCGACGACCCCGGGCCGGTGCACCCGTACTTCCGTGGCTCGTGGGGACCCTCCGAGGCAGATCGCATCCTGTGCGGTGACGCGTGGTTCAAACCCCAGATCTGAGACCGTTCGGCACCTGGCCGTCGCCCGTCAGCCCGGCGATGCTCACCGAGGGGCTGACCCGCCTCGGCGACGTGTGGGTCGACGGCGACCGCACCTACTGGTCCGAGGGTCGCCCCGCCGAAGGCGGTCGGACCCAGATCGTGCGGTTGGGGCCGGACGGCTCGCGCACCGACATGTTGCCCGACGGGTTCAACGCACGCAGCGGTGTCCACGAGTACGGCGGCGGCGCCGCGCTCGTTCGCGACGGGACGGTCTGGTTCGTCAACTTCGCCGACCAGCGTCTCTACGTGATCCGCGACGGCGCCCCACCGGTCGCGCTGACCGCTGCCCCGGATCCTGCTCGGTCGGTCCGGTTCGCGGACCTGCGCCGGTCACCCGACGGCAGGTGGATCGTGTGCGTGATGGAGACCCACGGCTCGGCCGCGGCCACCGATGTCCGCAACGAGCTCGTCTGCCTGCGCGCGCTCGAACCGTCGACTCCGACGGTGCTGTTCTCGGGCGCCGACTTCGTGATGTCGCCGCAATTCGTCGACGAGTCCCGCCTCCGTTGGATCGCGTGGGATCACCCGAACATGCCCTGGAACGAGACCTCGCTGTGGGAAGCGGGCTTCGACGACGGTGGCCTCGCGCATCCCCGTGTCGTCGCGTCGGGCGGCTCGTGGATGCAGCCGGTGGGAGAGCACGTGGTGAGCGACCGCACCGGTTGGTGGAACGTGTGGCACGTCGCCGCAGACGGCTCCACCACGGCGACTGCCCCGGTGGATGCAGAGGTGGCCGACCCCGCCTGGGTGTTCGGATCGCGCCACTACGTGGTCACCCGTGACCGTGTGCCGGCGTTCTCGATCGGCGGCGACATCCACGTGGGCGGCGCCGTCACGGCGACCGACGTGGCGTCGCTCGGACAATGGACGCTGCACGCCGACGACCGCACCGTCACCGCGTTGGCGCGCTACGCGGACCGGCATCCCGCCATCGTGCGCTTCACGCTCGACGACCCGGCGGCGATGACGGTGCTGGTCCCCGGCGCGCCGGTCGCGTTGGACCCTGCGGACATCAGCATCGGCCGCACGATCGAGTACCCGTCCACGGGAGGGCGCACCGCCCACGGGGTGTACTACTCCCCGACCAACCATCTGGTCGCGGCACCGGCGGGGTCGTCACCACCCCTGATCGTGATGATCCACGGCGGACCGACATCGCAGGCGGGTTCGAGCTTCGATCTCGACGTGCAGTTCTGGACGACGCGCGGGTTCGCCGTCGTCGACGTGAACTACGGCGGGTCGAGCGGCTTCGGCCGTGAGGTGCGCGGCGAGCTCGACGGGCAGTGGGGCGTGGTCGACGTCGACGACTGCTGCGCAGCGGCCGAGTGGTTGGCACACCAGGGCCTCGCCGACGCTGACCGCTTGGCGATCCGCGGCGGGTCCGCGGGTGGGTTCACCGTGCTGGCTGCGTTGGCGTTCCGTGATGTGTTCGCGGTGGGGGCCAGCCTGTACGGCATCGCCGATCTCAGTGCGCTGGCGGAGGAGACCCACAAGTTCGAGTCGCGTTACACCGACCGGCTGATCGGGCCGTGGCCCGAGGCTCGATCGGTGTACGAGGAGCGGTCTCCGATCCACCACGTCGACGGATTCGATCGCCCGCTGATCGTATTCCAAGGACTCGACGACATGGTGGTGCCCCCGAACCAGGCCGAGATGATCGTGGCCGCGCTGCGGGACAAGGGCGTGGAGTGCGAGTACCACCCGTATGAGGGCGAGGGCCACGGGTTCCGCAAGGCCGAGACCATCCAGCACGCGCTTGAGCACGAGCTCGCGTTCTACCAGCGTGTGCTCGGTCTCGGCTGACGTCCGCGCTGCGCTACCGCATTGCGTCGGCGAAGCGCGTGCGGGTCTCGGCCCACCAGGCCCGGCGGCGATCGAATCGAGCCATGCCACCCATCGAGCTCCACATGTCGATGAAGCTCTGCTCGCCCGCTTCGACACGCCTGCGGACGAACTCGCCGCCGCGTGCGATGGAACCGTCGAGCGCGGCGAGCATCAGCTGACGCTCGTCGGCGGTCAACCCGTACTCGTCGGCGACGAGCCGTAGCCGTCGGGGCAGATCGGCCGGGGTCCACCCAAACCTGACCCGGCTGTCGTCGTCGATCGGGACGCACATTCGAGCGAAGCAGGCGAGGTCGTACACGGGGTGGCCCGGCGCGGCGAAGTCGAAGTCCAAGAGCGCGACCGCCTCACCATCGCGGAAGACCACGTTCTCGAGGCAGACGTCGTTGTGACAGACGATCGGCCCACCGTCCGGGTCGGCCATCTCGTCACTCCACGTGTCGTCGAGCGGTTCGTACGTGCGAGCAGCGTCGTGGAAGCGGCGCATCAACCGAGCGACCGACCCGAGCGCCTCGTCGGTCTGTGCCCAGTCGGGGTAGGGCGGCAACGGCACGTCACCGTCGACGAAGCGAAGTCGTTCGCGGCCGTCCGGGTCGACGCCGACCGGCTGGGACGCCCCGTCGAATCCTTCGGCCGCGAGGAAGCCCAGGAAGCGGTGGATCGACGGCGTGTGCGGATTGGACGGGCGCAGGACGTGCTCGCCGACCCTCACGACCGAGCCGGCGTTCGCGATCCCGCCCTGCAGCTGGATCTCGTTCGTTCGGTCGGACCTCGCAGCCATTCGGAAACTGTGTCACACCCCTTTGCGAAGATGGTGCCATGAGTTCGTTCGATGTGCCGAGTGCGGAGGAGATCGCAACGATGACTCCTGCCCAGCGCGAGGCTGCGCTGCGCGAGCTCGACACACTGCGGCGTCGGGCCGAGGCGGCATGTGCCACCTTCGTGGCACGAGCCGACGCCGTCCGCGGCCACCGCACCGACGGCCATCGCACGTCGGCCGCAATGGGTCGGGCAGCGTGCAACTGGTCGGCGGTCGAGTCCTCACGGATCGCCCGTCTGGGCAAGGTGATGCGCTTGCTGCCGAGCTTCGAGGCGGCCGCGGTCGCAGGACACATCGGCGTCGCGCAGATGCATGCGCTGGCCTCGCTGGCATCCAACCCTCGGGTCCGTCGGCACCTGCTCGAGTCCGAGGAACTGCTCGTCCACCACGCACGCACCCTGCATCACGACGACTTCGTCACGCTGCTGCGCCAGTGGGAATCGCTCGCCGACGCCGACGGCGCGCACGACCGGCACGAGCGCGCACACGACCAGCGGCGTGCCAACCTGACGCTGGTCGGCGAGCGCTGCTACCTCGACGCCGCAGGTGGGCTCGTACAGGGCACACAGTTGCGCGAGATCTTCGATCGGTTCTGCGAGGCCGAGTTCCGGGCCGACTGGGATGCGGGTGCAGCGGTCCACGGCGACCGCATGTCGCCCGGGTTGATGGAACGCACCGCCGACCAGCGCCGGTTCGACGCACTGCACCAGCTGTTCCGCGCAGCGGCCGGCTCGGCGGAGTGCGGCGGCGACGTCGTCGTCAACATCCTGATCGACCAGGAGCAGTTCGAGCACCACCTCTCCCGCGCACTCGGGGCCACTCCCCCGCCGCTCGATCCGCGCGGCGCCGCGCAGCGGCACTGCGAGACCGACCGGGGTGAGGTGCTCGACCCCGCGGAGGTCGTCGTCGCGGCCTGCGTCGGCCACGTGCGCCGGGTCGTCCTCGACAGCACCGGGGTCGTCCTCGACATGGGTCGGCGGAGCCGGCTGTTCACCGGGCCGCTCCGCGAGGCCGTGCTGCTCAGCGGCCGCCGATGTCTGTGGCCGGGCTGTGATCGCCCGGCCCGTCACTGCCAGGCCGACCACGTGGTGCCGTTCGCCCACGACGGCCCCACCGCCATCGGCAACGGCGCACCGATCTGCGCCCACCACAACCGGTGGAAGAACGCGGGCTACCGCACCTGGCGTGACGACGAGGGCATCTGGCACACCTACCGACCCGACGGGTCCGAGATCGGCTGGATCGTCCGCCGGATCAGCCTCGCCGAACTTTCCGCCGCCTAGCGCACGTGCCTGTTTCGGTGAGCCAGCCGCTTGACGGACTGCGCCCATAGCGGGCATTAGGGTCGGGTCGGTGGGTGGCCTCCTCGACGACATGAAGGCTGTGTGCGAGCGGCACGGAGCGGCATTCGTGGACACCCCGGGCGCCTCGATCGTGGGCGTCGCCGAGAACGTGGCAGCTGGTTCCTACCCGCTCAACGGGCTGCGGCACAGCCTCGGTGAAACGTCGGGTTGGTTCATCTGGGCTGGTGAACACCTCAGTGCCGAGCCGGACTTCTTCAAGCCCACACACGCCCGACACTTGGTTGGCCGATGCCCCGAGGTCCTACCGATGCTCGGCCTCGCTGAGGGCTGGCGCTTCCTGATCGCGCCCGGCCACGAGGACGTCTGGTTCGACCCGTCCCTTCTCGATCACAGCGTCTGAGCGCCTACCTGCCGATCTGGCGCTGGACAACGCCGCCCAGGTCGGGCACTATGCGCCGCCTATGTCGGATGCTCTCGTGGTCGCCTACGTTCGTCCAGAAGGCGCCTACATTACCGCTTCGGATCGCACGACCGTTGGCGTGTGGATGGAGTCCAACGAGTGGGAGTTCGTGCGCATCGATGAGCAGGAGCAGATCGGTGCAGCGATTCTTCGGCGCTTGGCGAGCGCTCCTCGGATCGTGCGTCATCCGGAGCGCAACGAGTTCTCGACGCTTCGTTCCGAGGCCATTGCACCTCTACTCGACCTTGCAGTGGTGAAGACGTGGAAGGCTTTCATCGCCCCTGCAGTGCTCGTCGACGTCCAACGCGGTGATGCCATCACGGTCACTCCGATGCGACGTGACGGACGAGGATTCAGCGCACTGGTGGACGCGAGAGAGGAACTCCGCGATGGAGACGCGAAGGTCGTGGGCCTCGCTGTCCTGCGGGCAGCCAGGATCGCACGAGAACACAACACGCAATGAGCGCCAGATCTGCCGCTCTGCTCGCTGGACACGATGACCGTCGTCGGGCAGTGTGGGTCGTCGTGGAGCGGAGAATCGACGGGGGTGGGCGGATGGTTCGGTTGCTCGTTGTGGTGTGTGTCCTGGTGGTTGTGGGGTGTTCGGTCGGTGCCGAGGTCGGGGACTCGGCCTTCGGGGTGTGGGTTGACAACGAGTGCGCTCGGCCGATCCACGCCGAGGCGGCGCATACCGCCGAGATCGCGATCGAGCGATTGAGTTCCGGCGCGATCGAGGTCCCCTCCGGTCAAGGACGGGAGATCTCTGTGATCGAGAACGCGGCGGCTCATCCGACGGCGTACTTTCTCGCGATCAGTGTCGACGACGGTGAGCCGTTGGTGCGGGAGTTCGACATCGTGCGATTGAAGTCCGAGTTGGTGCGCACAACGTTCGCGGCTGATTGTGTGAGCCTCGTCGAGCAGAACACTCCGACCACGACCCGACCGTAGGCATTCCTCAGCGCCGACCGCCTCCGACGGCACTCCGGGAGTCGTGCATACCTGCCGAAGTGTGCGATTGACGGAACGCTCCAGCCCGGGGCAATCTGCGCGGATGCCGAAAGCAAATGGGGAACCTCGCGAGACGCCTTGGATGAGTGAAGAGATGCGACGTGCGATCGTTCAGGACGACCTCGACGGGCTACGTGCTCTTCTCGCCTGCGGCGAGTCGCCCAACGCCGTCCTTGACGCTCCTCCGCCCTATCGGTGGTCGGCTCTCATGTTGTGCGCTGAACATGATCGAGTGGGTTTGCTCGAGCTTCTTCTGAGCGCCGGGGCTGATCCGAACTACGCACTTCCTGATGGTTGGACAGCCCTACATCATGCGCTCGATAGCGAGTGGGACGCTGAGTCGAACGGTTTTGCCGTCGCTGACGGCCATCTTGTGCGTCCACTGGTAGCGGCGGGTGCTGACCCGGACGCGGTCTGCACACGCCTTCGGGAATCGCCGAGGGACATCGCTAAGAACTCCGCCGCACTACTGGCCGCGCTCGACTGACTGCACCGCCCAGAGCTGCCGTTAGGCCGCTGGACAACGGCGCTCGGTTCGGGCACTCTGTCCGGGTGCGAAGGTGCTCAGCTCTCGTCATCCTCACGATGCTCGTGATCATCATCGGCGGGTGCTCCGACTCATCGTCCACCGGAACGCCGGATGCGACGCCCAGACCAGTCGCGACAACAGCGTCACACCAATCGTGATCCACGATGCCGGTCAGCCCGTGACCGAAGTCGGCGCGCCAGCAGTTCTCGCCGATCCACTTCGGACCGAGGGCATACGGGTGAGGAGGCGGGCTGACGGACGCCGATGAACCCTCCGGCGGTCGCATCCCAGTCCCGTCGATGACCCAACCAGCCGCGCGAAGCACTCCGAGGTCCAGGTCGAACATGGGGACTGACCCGACATCGGTGAGCCGTTCAGAGAACGCCGTTCGTGGAGCTCCGCTCGACACGAAAAGCTCCACATCTACGAGGGCCATGGGTCCGGCCTCACGAGCCTGAGTGTCATCGTCCACTCCGCCAAGGATGACACCCACGCATGGGGCACGCACACTTACGCGGTGCTGGACCTTCGCGGCACGACGACGACGGTGCCGTCGGGCTCGTGGTGCACGCTGACGCTGACGCCGTAGAACTCGCTGAGCGTCTCGGGGCGCAGCACATGCGCGGCGGAGCCGGTGGACACCACATGACCCTGGTGGAGCAGCGAGAGGCGGTCGGCGTACAGCCCGGCGAGGGTGAGGTCGTGCATCGCCGACACCACGGTGAGGCCGTGCTCGCGACGGAGCCGGTCGACCAGTTCGAGTGCCTGCTGCTGGTGGCCGATGTCGAGCGCGCTCGTGGGCTCGTCGAGGAGCAGGATCGGAGCCTCCTGCGCGATCGCCCGCGCGATCACCAGTCGCTGCCGCTCGCCACCGCTCAGCGTGCCGAGTCGCCGATCGGCGAACTCCTGCAGGTCGAGACGATGCAACACGTCGGCCACCAGCGAGCGGTCGTGCTTGGTCTCGCTCCCGAAGTATCCGACATACGGGTTACGGCCGAGGAGCACGTACTCCGTACCGGTCATGTCGTCGGGCATCAGCGGCGACTGCGGCACGTAGGCGACCATCGCCGCTCGACGCCGCGGTGACCGCATCGACAGCGGCGCACCGTCGACGGTGATGATGCCGCGATGCGGCACCAGCCCGGCGACGGCCCGCAGCACGCTCGACTTGCCGGCGCCGTTGGGGCCGATGAGGCACAACCACTCCCCCGGTTTGACCGACTCGTTGAGCGCGTGCACGGCCTCGCGCGACCCGTAGATCACGTTGAGGCACTCGAAGCCCAGCGAGCTCATGCGGGCACCCGTCGCGACCGCAACACGAAGATGAACATCGGCGCGCCGAGCAAGGCGGTGACGACACCGATCGGTGTCTCGCCACCGTGCTCGATCATCCGACCCGGGATGTCGGCCAAGATCAGGAACGCCGCCCCGACGAGGATGCTCAGCGGCAGCACCAGCCGGTACGACGAGCCTGCCACCAATCGGACCAAGTGGGGCACCATGATCCCCACGAAGCCGATCAGCCCGCTGACGCTCACCACCGCCGCTGTGCCGAGGGTGGCGGCGATCACCACGACGAGGCGAATCCGGCGGACCTCCGAACCGAGCGTGACCGCCTCTTCGTCGCCGACGCGCAGGACGTCGAGGTGACGCCGGTGCACGAGCAGCACCGCACCCGACACCACCACATACGGCAGCACGAGACGTACATCGCCCCAGGTGGCGGTACTCACCCGGCCGCTGATCCAGCTGTAGACCTCCTTGATCACATCGCTGTGTCGAAGGAGGAGGTACTGCTGCACCGCCGTGGCGAGCGCAGCGACGGCGACGCCGGCGAGCACCAGGCTCAGACCGCTGCCGCCGAACGACGCGCCGACCACGTAGGTGACGAGCACCGCGACCAGTGCACCCACGAAGGCGGCCAGTGGCAGGGGGTCCACCGCCCAACCCGACGTGGCCGCACGGCCGAAGGCGAAGACCAGGGTCGCACCGAGCCCGGCACCGGCCGCCGCGCCCAACAGGTACGGGTCGACGAGAGGGTTGCGGAACACGCCCTGGTAGCTGGCGCCGGCCAGCGACAGCATCGAGCCGACGATCCCGGCGAGCACCACCCGCGGGAGACGGATGTTCCAGATGATGTCCCAGTTGGCCGACGAGATGCCACCTGCCGGCCCGATCATCGAGCCGAGCACGACGGCGACCGCGAGCAGCACGAAGGCCAGCACGATCCACCACCGGCTGAGCGCTCGACGATCGGACATTCCGGATCAGCCCTGTGCCGGGACCGTGGCAATGGCGTTGGACACCGCGGTGACGAAGTCGACCAGCCGCGGACCCCAGCGCGAGGCGATGTCGTCGTCGATGGCGACCACGCCCCCGTTGACCACTGCGTCGATCGCGCTCCATCCGGGGCGAGCTGTGACCGTCTCGGCCGATTCACCGCAGCACTTGGTGTCGGCGAGGAAGATCAGCGCCGGATTCGACTGCACGATGTATTCGGCGTTCAGCTGCGGGTAGTCGTTGCCCGGCTGGGCACCGTCGGCGATGTTCTTCAGCCCGAACAAGCCGTAGACCTGACCGATGAACGTGTTGCTGGTGACGCTGTAGAAGGTCGGATCGAGCTCGTGGTAGATCGGGAGCGGGTCGGCGCTCGCCGGCACCGCCGCGACGGCGGCCGCGATGCCGGTCTGCATCTTCGACACCAGCTCTGCGGCGTCGCCGACATGGCCGACGGCCGCGCCGAGCTGCTCGATCTGGGTGTAGAGGTCGTCGAACGTGGCCGGGGCGAGGCCGATGAAGACCTTGATCCCGAGCAATTGCAGCTGCTCGGTGACCTTGTCGTCCTGCATGACGACGAGGTCGGGGTGGAGCGCGGCGATGGCCTCGACGTTGGGCTCGAAACCGGACAGTTCGTGCGGCTTGTCGAGCGCCTCGGCCGGGTAGTTGCTCTGGTCGTCGACGGCGATCACCTGGTCGCCCGCACCCATGGCGAACAGCATCTCGGTCGCCGTCGGCGACAGGCTGACGATGGTGACGGTCGGCACACTGGTCGCCGGGCTGGTGCTCGCCGCGCTGGTCGCGTCGTCGCCGCACGCGGCCGACGTGAGCAGCAACGCAGTGAGCACTGCGATGGATGTGAATCGTTGCACGAAAGAATCCTCCGAAATTCGGAGGTCAAGCTGGGAACGTGGCGGGGATCCGCCGCGGACCGCCCTTGCCTCGAGGGTCTGGTTGACGCGCACAGGACCAGGCGACCGGACTCGTCGTGTCGAGGACACGAACCACCGTTGCGGGACAGTGCCGGGATCTCACCGGACTTCGCTGGGAACCATGCATCCGACACGACTTCGAGCCGGACGCAGCGACCATAGCAAACGGCTGCCTATGCTCCAACACCTCATGGACAGCAACGAACCCCTCACCGACGACCCCCGCCCGGCAGGCGGCCGAACGGTCGATTCCCTGGTCCTGGTGAACACCGGCGACGGTAAGGGCAAGAGCTCCGCAGCCTTCGGCGTCATGCTTCGGGCGCTCGCCCGCGACTGGAAGGTGGCGGTGGTCCAGTTCGTCAAGAGCGGCGACTGGAAGGTCGGCGAGGAGAAGATGGGGCGCCAACTCGGCGTCACATGGCATTCGCTCGGCGGTGGCTTCACCTGGGATTCCGACGACATGCAACACGACATCGATCTCGCTCGTACGGCGTGGGCTGCCGCAGCCGAGGTCATCGCCGCCGGTGAGCACGAACTGGTCATCCTCGACGAGCTCACCTATCTGTGCACCTGGGGATGGGTCGACACCGCGGAGGTGGTCACCGCGATTGCTGATCGACCCCGCCACGTGAACGTCATCGTCACCGGCCGCGACGCACCGCAGGCGATCATCGATCTCGCCGACACGGTCACCGAGATGCGCCACGTGAAGCACGCGTACGACCGCGGCATCCTCGCCAAACGAGGCATCGACTACTGATGACACTCACGCTCCTCATCGGTGGCGCGCGCAGCGGCAAGAGCACCCTCGCGGTGCAGATGGGCGAACATCACGGCGGCGCCGTCACGTTCATCGCCACGGCCGAGCCGTTCGACGACGATCTGCGCGAACGCATCGCCCGCCACCGCGACGAGCGCCCGAGCGGGTGGGCCACGATCGAATGCCCGGTTCACCTCGCCGGCGCGATCGGCGACGTGCCCGACGAGCACCTGTTGATCGTCGACTGCCTCACGGTGTGGCTCGCCAACCTGTTCGTGCGCGGCGAGGACATCGAGGCGCTCGGACTCGAGCTCATCGACGCACTGCGCAGACGGCTCGGGCCGACCGTCGTCGTCACCAACGAGGTGGGAATGGGTGTACACCCCGAATCCGAGTCAGGGCGGGTGTACCGTGACGAACTCGGACGCCTGAACCAACTGGTGGCCGCCGCCTCGGACACCTCGCTCTTGATGGTGGCCGGGCGTGCGGTGCGTCTCGAGAACCCATGGGAGTTGTTGCGATGAACTGGCTGCGCGAGTCGCTGTCGAACCTGCCCGGCCCGGACCGGACGGCCGGTGATGCCGTGCGTGCCCGAGCCGCCGACATCTTGCGGCCCGCCGGCGCTCTCGCCCGATTCGACCAGCTCGCAGCGTGGGTGGCCGAATGGCAGGCCACCGATTCGCCTGCCGTCCGCACTCCGGCCGGGCTCATCTTCGCCGCCGACCACGGCGTCGCCGCCGCAGGAGTGAGCAAGTATCCCGTCGACGTCACCGGAGCGATGCTGGCCGCGTATCGCGCCGGCAAGAGCACGGTGTCCGCGTTCGCCGCAGTCGCCGGCGCATCCGTGCAGGCGATCGACGTCGGCGTCGGTCGTCCCACCGGCGACATCCGCGCGGAGTCCGCGCTGTCGCACGCCCGCTTCGACGAATGCGTCGAGGCAGGTCGGCGGGCGGTCGAGGAGCTCGACGCCGATCTGCTCGTCCTCGGCGAGATGGGGATCGGCAACACCACTGCCGCCGCCGCGGTCGCGGCGGCGATCGCCGGAGGTGACGCACTCGAGTGGGTCGGACGTGGCACCGGCGTCGACGACGAAGGACTCGGTCGCAAGCAGGACGCCGTCATCGCCGCGACCCAACGCATCGCCGGATTGCACGACCCACTGGAGATCCTCCGCGAAGTCGGCGGCGCCGAGCTCGTCGCCATCGCCGGTGCGATCGTCGCCGCCCGCCAACGACACCTGCCGGTGCTCCTCGACGGGTACGTCGTCACCGCAGCCGCGCTCCCACTCGCCACGTTGGTGCCCGGCGCGCTCGATCACTGCCAGGTCGGCCACTGCTCCGCGGAGCCCGGACACCGCCGGCTCGTCGAGCGTCTCGGCAAACAGCACCTCCTCGACCTGGGCATGCGGCTCGGCGAGGGGTCCGGGGCGATGGCGGCGGTGCCGCTGGTTGCGATGGCGTGCGCAGGCATCACCGACGTCCCCACGTTCGGCGAGTGGTTCGGCTGACCGAATGGGTTTGCTCGCCGCGCTGCAGTTCCTGACGCGGGTACCGATCCGGCTTCGCCGCGAGCCGTCGTTGAACGCCACGGTCGCCTGGTTTCCGCTCGCCGGAGCAGTGATCGGCGCTGCGGTCGGCGCATGCGCGGCCGGCATGTGGCACCTCGTCCCACCGCTCGTTGCAGCGGCCGTGGCCGTCACGCTCGGCCTGCTGATCACCGGCGCTTTCCACGAGGACGGCCTCGGCGACGTTGCCGACGCATTCGGCGGCGGCTGGACGGTCGAGCGGCGGCTGGAGATCCTGAAGGACTCGAGGCATGGCACGTACGGCGTCGCCGCGATGTGTGCGTCGATCGTGCTCCGGATCGTCGCGCTCGGTGCGATCCCGGGACCGGCGGCGATGTTCGCCTCGACGGTCGCCGCCCACACCATGGCCAGAGTCGCCGCGGTCGGGATGGCGGGCACGATGTCGCTCGCCACGCACTCGGGCCTCGGCGCGGACTACGGCCGCAGCACCGGTCGCGGCCGAGCCGCGCTCAGCATCGCGTCGGGCATCGCACTCACCACCCTCGTCGTGGGGTGGTGGGTGGCACCACTCGTCGTCGCGGCGCTGGTCGCCGTGATCACCACCGGCACGCTGGCCCGCCGCAAGATCGGCGGCATCAGCGGCGACGTGCTCGGGGCGACCGAGCAGGTGGCCGAGTGCCTGTGCTTCGTCGTGCTCAGTGGTCTCGCGACACGCTAGTGACCGGCGATCCGGCGCACGATCTCGCGCAGCACACCTGACGACGTCGCGAAGTTGAGCCGAGCGTGCCCCAATCCCTCGCTACCGAAGTTGGGGCCCTCGCTCAATCGCACTCCGCGCCGGGCGAACTCGGCAGTCGGATCGTCGCCGAGCCCGAGTGCTCGACAGTCGAGCCAGGCCAGATACGTGGCGGCGGGCGGCGTGTAGGTCACCTCGGGCAAGTGCTCGGCGAGGAGGTTCCCGAGGAGGTGGCGCTGGCGATCGAGGTGAGCGACCACCGCGTCGAGCCAGTCGTCGCCGTCGGACCACGCGGCCAGCGCTGCGGCGGCGCCGAACATGTTCGCCTCACCGTAGAGATGGTCGGGCACACCGAGCACGCGGTCGCGTACCCCCTGGGGTCCGAGATGCATGACTGCGTAGCGAAGGCCGGCGAGATTGAACGCCTTCGATGGCGCATGGATGGTGACGGTGCGGTCGGGCGCGTGGAGCGCCATCGGGCGGTGTCGGCGCGGTGCATAGGTGAGATCGGCGTGGATCTCGTCGCTGATGATCAACAGGTCGTTGCGTTCGGCCAGGTCGGCCAGCGCCTGCAGTTCGTCGGCGTCGAAGGCGTGGCCGGTGGGGTTGTGCGGGTGGCACAGCAGCAGCACCTTCGCCTGCTCGCGGCGCAACGTCGATTCGAGTTCCTCGATGTCGAACACCCACCCCGTCGGCGACGCGGTCGATCGGTGGCCGGGCACCGCGACGACACGACGGCCGTAGTCCGCCACGCTGTGCAGGAAGGGCGGGTAGGACGGCGTGAACAGTGCGACACCGTCGCCCGGCTCGGTGCACTGGTGGAGCACGATCTGGATGCCCTGGGTGACGTCGTTGAGTTCCCGCACGTCGTGCGTGTCGATGTGCCAGTCGTACCGGCGAGCGGACCGGGCCACGAACACGTCGCGGGCGGGTGAGGGCTTGGGCGCGTGGTCGGGATACCCGAGGTCGCCACTCGCCACGATGGCGGCGAGTGCGGTGGTGACCACCGGCGGCGGAGGGAAGTCCATGTCGGCGACCCAGGCAGCGAGGAGACCTGGATGCCGATGCCACTTCCCTCCGGGCTTCGACTGCAGCCACTCGAGGGAGAGCGAGTCGAAACCGTAGAGGTCGTTCACGTGCGAGCGACCCATTCGTGAATCCGACGGATCCCTTCCTCCATGTCGGCGTCGGCCATCGCGAAGCTGAAGCGCGCATAGCCGGGCGTGCCGAAGGCCTCTCCGGGCACGAACGCCACCTTCGCCTCGTCGAGAATCGCATCGGCCAGCTGGAGCGTGGACGTGCAGACCGTGCCCTTCGCACCCAGCGGCGTGCCGAGCAGCGACTTGAGGTTCGGGTAGCAGTAGAACGCGCCCTCGGGCTCGATCGCCGTGACGCCGGGGATCTCGTTGAGCATGCGGTGCATCGTGACCGCTCGCCGCGAGAACGCCTCGCGCATCATCGCCACCGCCGAGAGGTCACCGCTCACCGCCGTGAGCGCCGCGACCTGCGCGACGTTGGTGACGTTGGACGTGCTGTGCGACTGGTAGTTGATCGATGCCTTCACGATGTCGGCGGGGCCGATCATCCAGCCGACGCGCCACCCGGTCATCGCGTACGTCTTGGCGACGCCGTTGACGATGACGCATTGATCGGCGAGCTCGGGCACCACGGTGGGCATGCTGACGAACCGGTTGTCGCCGTACACGAGGTGCTCGTAGATCTCGTCGGTGAGCACCCACACGCCCTTGTCGACCGCCCAACGACCGATGGCCTCGACCTCGGCGGGCGAGTAGATCGCACCACTGGGGTTGTCGGGGCTGACGAAGAGCAGCACCTTGGTGCGCTGCGTGAGTGCTGCGTCGAGCTGCTCCACGGTGACCTTGAAGCCGCTGGTCTCGTCGGTCTGCACGATGACCGGCACACCGCCGGCGAGCGTGATGGCCTCCGGGTAGGTGGTCCAGTACGGGGCAGGACAGATGACCTCGTCGCCCGGATCGCACAACGCGGCGAAGGCGGTGAAGACGGCGTGCTTGCCGCCGTTGGTGACCAGCACCTGGCTGGCCTGGCACGAGAACCCGCTGTCGCGGAGCGTCTTCGCGGCGATGGCCTGGCGCAGCTCGGGCAGGCCCGCAGCGGGCGAGTACTTGTGGTACTTGGGCTCGCGACACGCCGCCGCGGCCGCCTCGACGATGTTGGCCGGGGTCGGGAAGTCGGGCTCGCCGGCACCGAAACCGATGACGTTCTCACCCTTGGCCTTGAGCGCCTTGGCCTTCGCATCGACGGCGAGCGTGGCGGATTCGGCAATTGCGGCAAGACGAGCTGAGGTGCGCTTCACGAGCCGCATGCTACCGGTGGGCGTTTGGGGAGCCCGCGGGAATTGGCGCGAGACTGTGGAGGTGACCGATCCCGCGGACCTGACGATCCCTCAGCACCTCCTGCCCATCGACGGACGGTTCGGGTGTGGCCCCTCCAAGGTGCGACCGCAGCAGGTGCTCGCCCTTGCCAAGGCGAACGCTCACCTGCTCGGCACCTCGCACCGGCAGCCTCCGGTGAAGCATCTCGTGGGCTCGGTGCGCCAGGGTCTCAAGGACCTGTTCGGACTTCCCCGCGATTGGGAGATCGTGCTCGGCAACGGCGGCTCCACGGTGTTCTGGGACGTCGCCACGTTCGGCCTCATCCGCGAGCGCAGCGAGCACTACGTGTTCGGCGAGTTCTCGGGGAAGTTCGCCGAAGCGTCAGCCGCCGCGCCCCATCTCGCAGACCCGGTGGTCGTGCGCAGCGAGCCCGGCACCCACCCGGAGCTGCAGTCGTCGTCGGACGGTGTCGACGTGGTCGCCCTCACCCACAACGAGACCTCCACCGGCGTCGCCATGCACCTGCGTCGACCCGAGAGCGACGCACTCGTCGTGGTCGACGCGACCTCGGCGGCTGGCGGCCTGCCGTGGGTGCCCGACGAGGTCGACGTGTACTACTTCGCTCCGCAGAAGTGCTTCGCCAGCGATGGTGGCCTGTGGTTGGCAGCCTGCTCGCCGGCGGCACTCGAACGCATCCGCGAGATCGGCCGCAGCGATCGGTGGCGGCCTGCGTCGCTCGACCTGCAGATCGCCCTCGACAACTCGGTCGCCAACCAGACGTACAACACACCGGCACTCTCCACCCTGGTCCTGCTCGACGAGCAGTTGCGGTGGATGCTCGACAACGGCGGGCTCGACTGGTGCGTCGATCGCTGCCGCACGAGCGCCGACCACCTGTACTCATGGGCGGACGCCAGCTCGTACGCGTCGCCGTTCGTGACCGACCCGATGCAGCGGTCGAGTGTCGTCGGCACCATCGACCTCGTCGGCGTCGAGGCGCACGACGTCAACGTCGCCCTACGCGTCAACGGCATCGTCGACACCGACAGCTACCGCAAGCTCGGCCGAAACCAGCTCCGCGTCGGCATGTTCCCGGCGGTCGAACCCGACGACGTCCTCGCGCTCACCAAGTGCATCGACCACGTCGTGGCGGCGCTTGCGTGAACGTGCTGACCACGGCGTTCGACGGCCTGGCGCCGTTGCACCGACCGATCATGGTCCTGGCGCTGCGCGGCCTGTTCGACATCGCCGAAGTCGCCACCGACGCGGTCGACACGCTGGCGGCCGATCGGGTCGCGGCGATCGTCGGCTCCATCGACCCCGACCCGTTCTTCGACTTCACCCAGGAGCGGCCGTTGGTGGAGATGGATCACGCCGAGCTCCGTCAGGTGCGCTGGCCGGAGAACGAGTTCCGTGTGGCGCGCTACCCCGGGCTGGCGCACGATCTCGTGCTGCTCGCCGGCGTCGAGCCCCACCTGAGGTACGCGACGTTCGCCGACGCCATCATCCGCGTGGCCCGCGAGCTCGGCTGCGAGGTCGTCGTCACGCTCGGCGCCGCACCCGAAGCCGTACCGCACTCACGGCCGCCGCAGGTGGTCGGCAGCAGCACCAACGAGGGACTCGTTCGCGCTCTCGGGCTCTCGCGTCCCCAGTACCAGGGCGTGACCGGGTTGGTGGGTGTGCTGCAGGAACGACTCGATCGTGCCGGCATCCCTGCAGTGTCGTTGCGCGTCGGCGTCCCCCACTACCTCGGCAACGCCAAGCACCCGCAGAGCTCGGCAGCGCTGCTACAGCACCTGGAACACGTGCTCGGAGTCCCGACCGGACACGGTGACCTCGCGCAGGACGCGATGCGGTGGCGGACGTTGCACGACGAGGCCGTCGCCGAGGACGACCACGCACGCTCGTACGTGCCGATGCTGGAACAGGAGTACGACCGACGGATGGAAGCTGCGATGCCCAGTGCCGACGACCTCGCTGCCGAGTTCGAGAAGTTCCTACGCGAGCAGCGACCCGACGACGAGTGACTCAACCGGCCGCGGCCGCGTCCAGCTGCTCCTGAGTGACGCCGCAGCGCTTCGCCGACGCGTCGAGCAGCGCGTTCACCTCGGCCGGACGTGGGGTCTGGGCGATGCCCATCGCCAGGAGGTCGGCCTCCGAGGTGTTGGCGATCAGGTCGTCGGCGGCACATCGCGCGACGCCTGGATCGACCCCGACGGCGGTGAGCGAGTCGTAGAACAGACCGGCGATGAGACCGGTCGGTCGCTCGGCGGGACCCGGCGGCAGCGTCGCGTCCGGGGCGAGCGACGTGGTCGGCGCCACGGTGGTCGGCGGCGGAGTCGTCGCCGGTTGCTCGACGCTGTCGGTCATCCGCGGGCTCGCGGTTGCCGGCGTGGTGTCGCGCACCGCGCGGGCCACCATCACGACGCCGGCGGCGGTCAGGGCCAAACCACCCACGATGACCCCGATCGTGCGGCCCTTGGTGTGCGCAAGCTTCGCACGACGACCCATCGAGAGCAGGCCACGGCGATCAGCCTCTTTCACCAACGGCGGCACCACGACCAGCGCGGCGAGCAGCGCCACGGCGATGTTGATCGTGACCACCATGCCGAAGTCGCTCAGCAGCGGCAGCGTGCTGAACATCAGCACGGCGAACCCGCCGAGCGTGGTGAGCGCCGAAGTGAAGAACGCGCGACCGGTTCGTTGCGCGGCAACACGCGTGCTCTCGTCGGGATCGAAGCCGCGCATGCGTTCCTCGGCGTAGCGGTCCATGAGCAGCACCGCGAACTCGGCGCAGGTGGCCACCACGAGTGGGCCGCCGACGGTGGTGAGCGGGCTCAGGGTGATGTCGAGCAGTCGCACGAGCACCGCAGACATGCCGACCGCGAGCAGCACCGGGATCATCGTGATGAGTCCGCGGGCGAGGTCGCGATAGCGGAACACGAGGAACGCGCCGACGAGCAACAGCGCAACGATGGTCAGCTCGGCGCGGTTGGCCGTGATGTTCTCCAGCAGACCGACGCCGACCACGGCGAGGCCGCCCGCGGTCGCTGTCGCGCCGGACGGCAGCAGCGCTTGGTCGCCGGGATCGGCAACCGCTGCCTCGACGTGCTGCAGCACGACGGCCCTTTCCTCCAACGAAGAGGGCCCCACCTGGAACAGCACCTGGGCGGCGTTGCCGTTGTCGGCCACGAGGGCAGGCCGTAGCGAGCCCGGGGCGATGTCGAAGGCCTGCAACATGTCCAGTCCGGTCGGCGGCAGCGGGGTCGCACCTGGCACCTCCATCAACCAACCGACGGTCGTCGCCAGGCTCGACGCCTGCGCCAGTTCGGGGTTGGCGGCGAGTTGGCTCTCGACGAGATCCATCTGGAACGCACCCATCTGGTCGGTGAAGATCCCGTTCGACCCGACCGACGGGTCGGCCTGCACGAAGACCCCGAGGGTGGAGGCGAACCCGGTCTCGGTCTCCAGCGTGCGGGCGTTCTTGATCGCGACGCTGCTCTGGTTGGCCCAGTTGATCGGATCGCTCTCGATGCGGGATCCTCCTTCGACCGCCAATCCGAGCACCGGGATCGCGACGGCGACGAAGACGAGCGGTAGCACCGCGCCGCGCGGGAGACTGCCGAGCTTGCGCACCGTCGCCTCCACCCACGAGGGCTGATCCGGCTTGGTGGACGGCGACCGCCGCTCGCGGGCCCCGATCAGGGCGAGGGGGAGGACCACTCCGGCGACGAGCAACGCGACGATGCCCATCGAGAGCAGCACGCCGAAGTCCTGGACCATCGGCACTTTGGAGATCTTCACGGTGAGGAAGGCGATCACCGCGGCCATGGTGGCGGCGAGGAGCGGCGGCGCCATGTGCGAGAGGGTCTGGCCGAACGGATCCGAGACGCGTTCGATGCCGCGCTCCTCCTCGATCCGGTTCTGGATCTGGATCGCGAACTCGATGCCCAACCCGATGAGGATCGGCAGCCCGGCGATGGTGACGAGCGAGAGCTTCGTTCCGCTGAAACCGAACGCGCCGAATCCCCACGCCACGCCGACCGCCATCCCGACCAGGGGGAGCAGCCGCCACCGCACGTGGAAGGCGACGACGAGAATCACCATCATCACGAGCACCGCGATTCCTCCGAGCGTCAACATCCCACCCTGCAGGTAGTTGTTGATGTCGGTCAGGAACGTCGGGGTGCCCGTGACGACGATGTCCGCGTTCTCGAACGATTGACCGGCGACGGCGGCCTTCACCGCATCGGAACCGGTGGACAGCGCATCGAGTGGCGCATTGCCCACGAGCACGGCCGCGAAGATTGCGTGGTGCGGGTCGGGGATGAACGCACGCAGCGCCTTGCGCACGACGAGCTGATCGTCGGCCGGCGAGATGAGCTGCTGGTCGGCAGTGAGACTGAAACCGGTGTTGTCGTAGAGGAGGAACTTCACCCAATCCGGGTTGTCGAGGGATTGCTGTCCGGAGGCGCCGAGCCGCAGCGTCGTCAACAGCGCATCGGTCTGACGGAGCGTCTTGCCCGCCTCGTCAGGGTCACGCTGGATCGCGCGGGCAAGGATGTCGCTGGCAATGCCTTTGGTGATCAGGTCGTTCGTCCACTGCAGGAGGACGACGGGCGACACCACGGACACGATGGCCGGGTTGCCCTCCAGCTCCGCCTGCATGTTGTTCATCTGCTCGACGTTGTGGGTCGTGAACAGGTCGACCAGGGTCTTGTCCTGCGGGACGCTGAACAGCACCACCATGTTCTCGCCGCCGAACAGGTCCTGGTACGCGCGGTTGTTCTTGGCCACCTGCGACGACGGGTCGATGTAGCTGTCCTGACCGGTCGCGAAGTCGAGCCGACCGAGTCCGATCGCAAACACGCCCGTCAGCGCCAACACCGCGACCAGTGTGAGGATCGTCTTTCGGCCCAGCCAAGTCCCTACTGCACTCCACCACGATCTCATGCCAACCTCCAAGGGTCGACTGTACGAGACCTTCGCGGCGTCGTGTCAGGGCCGTTCGACCATCGTTTCCAGCGGCGGAGGCAATTTCGCACCGGTGCCGTCGGCGACCCGCGTCATCATCTCGAAGTTCGCGGCCACGGCCGCGGCGTCGATCATGAAGGCCTCCCCCGCCACCGCCGTCAATCGGTCGCGGGCCGCGGCGAGCGCATCGTCATCGGACCCGACGATCGCTGCGGCGAAGGCGAGCAGCTCGACGCCATGCGGTTGCCCGCCGTCGGACTCCCCGGTGGTGATGGCTGCAAGGTCTGCCGGTGTGCCGTTCTCGTTGCTGCTCCAACTGAGCATGCGTGTGTGCGAGGTCGTTCAAAACAGACAATCGCGAAGTTTGGACAGACGTCCGGCGACGAGCTCCATCTGGGCCCGGGTGAGCGTGCCCCGGTTCCAGAGTGGGTCGGCCATCGCGACGTCGCTCATGTACTGAGCCTCGGCCAGCTGCCAGAGGTTGTCCCACTCGCCGGGCAGCGCGCTGAGGGCTTGCACCACCGAGGCCGTGCGGTCCGCCGGCGCTGCGACCGGGACCCAGTTCAGCGTTGCAGGCGCGAGCTCGGCCGCCTGATGGCCGGTCGGTTCGCCGGCGATCGGCTCGGGGAGATTCGGAAGCGGATTGCCGATCGCGCGAGCGAACGCCACGGGCGGAAGCGACGCCACGACCACGCCGACGACCTCGACCCAGTCGAGCGGGTGCACACCCAACTCCTGGTACCACTGCTCCGTGAGCGTGCCCGCGTGACGGGCGAGGCGATGGGCGCCGTCGAGCAACGTGTCGCCGTACGGCCGCGCCCACGGCGGACCGGGATCGGCGGCCAGATACGAGTCGATCGCGACACGGGCGATCTGCAGCCGCCGCGCACCGACGAACCGGGCACCGGGCCGCGCCACGTGCTCCAGCGACCGACGATGCGCTGTCTCGAGATCCGCGCGTACGACCATGGCCACAAGGGACAACCTACCCTGGGCAGCTGCCGGCGGACGGTGCACGCTGGAGCCATGTGGCGCCCACTTCGAGGACCGGGAATTGCGGCGGCGCTTGCGGTCGCCATCGCGTCCGCCGGGTATCTCGTGATCGAGCGGTGGAGCGTGATGGACGCCGTGTACATGTCGATCATCACGATGGGGCAGGTCGGCTACGGGGAAGTTCATCCGCTGTCGTCTGCCGGCCGGATATGGACGGTTGGGGTGATCCTCGCCGGGTTCGCCGTGTTCGTCTATTCAGCAGCCACTCTGACGGCGATGTTCCTGTCGGGTGAGATCACCGGAGCGTTCCGGGAGAAGCGGAGGGCAAAGATGCGACGGCACATGGAGGATCACGTGGTGATCGTGGGCTTCGGTCGCGTGGGTCGGGCCTCGGCCGATGCATCGCTCCGGGCCGGACGGAGCTGCATCGTGATCGACAGCAACCCCGCCGCCGGGCCCGCCGTCAGCGCGGCCGGAGCGAACTTTCTGCTGGGCGATGCGCGCGACGTCACCGTGTTGCACGCCGCCGGGGTCGCGAAGGCTGCGGCGTTGATCACGAGTCTCGACGATCCGTCGAACGCCGTCGTCGCGCTCACCGCTCGCTCGCTGGCGCCCGACCTGCGCATCGTCGCCCGGGTCAACGACGCCGCCTGGCGCGATCGGCTGATGCGCGCGGGCGCATCGCACGTGGTGCCGGTGTACGAGAGCGTCGGCAGCAGCATGGCCGCGACGGCCCTCGACGCCGAAGTGCTGGGTGTGCTCGCGATCTCCGGCACGGACATGCGGGTCGAGGAGATGGAGGTCGGCACGGGTGCGGAAGCGGTCGGGTGCGACCTGCGGAAGCTGATGGAGTCCGCGCCGGACGTGCACATCCTCGGGTTGCGCCAGGAGGCCGGAGTCCGACGATGGCACGAGGCCGACGGGCCGCTCCACGCGGGCGACACGCTCGTCGTGCTGGGCAATGCGGCCGGCCTGAGCCTGCTGACCGCGCTGGTGCGACACGGGTCGCGCTAGGTCTTGGCAGAATTGGGTCCGTGACAGAATTGGGTCCGTGACAGCACCGCGACCCTTCGTCGTCCCCGACTTCTACCTCCACGGCACCCGCGCCCAGTTGCAGGCCGGGGACCTGATCGCACCGGGCTTCCGGTCCAACTTCGGCTCGGGGCGGCAGGCCAATCATGTCTACCTGGCCGCCACGTTGGACGCAGCGGTGTGGGGGGCGGAGCTCGCCCTCGGTGACGAGCCTGCCAGGATCTACTTCGTCGAACCGACCGGCGAGATCGAAGACGACCCGAATCTGACCGACAAGAAGTTCCCCGGGAACCCGACGAAGTCGTATCGCTCGAGGGCACCACTGCGTGTCATCGGCGAGCTCTGGGAATGGCAGGGGCATGCGCCGGACGTGCTGCAGACCATGAGGGACAACGTGGCACGCCTGGCCGCGCTCGGCGTGGAAGCAGAGGACGACTGACGACGACCGTCAGGCCGTGGCGGCAGCGAAACCCAGTTCGAGATCGGCGAGGATGTCGTCGATCGTCTCCAGCCCGACGCTGAGTCGCACGAGGCCGGGTCGGACGCCGGTGCTGGCCTGCTCCTCCTCGGTCAGCTGGCTGTGGGTGGTGCTCGCGGGGTGGATGACCAGGCTGCGCACGTCACCGATGTTGGCCACGTGGCTGTGCAGTTGCAGGCCCTCGACGAACTTCTGGCCCGCTTCCTTGCCGCCGACGATGTCGAACGCGAGCACGCTGCCGTAGCCCTTGCCGCCGCCGTACTTCTTGGCCCGCTCGTGCCACGGGCTGGACTCGAGTCCGGCGTAGGCCACGGCCTCGACCTGGGGGTGGTTGACGAGGAAGGCTGCGACCTTGTCGGCGTTCGCCCAGTGCCGGTCCATGCGCAGGCTGAGCGTCTCGATGCCCTGCAGGATCAGGAATGCGTTGAACGGTGAGATGGCCATGCCGAGGTCGCGCAACATCTGGACGCGTGCCTTGATGATGAACGCTCCGTGGCCGAGCGCCGGGAAGTACGGCAGGCCGTGGTAGCTGGGATCGGGTTCGGTGAAGTTCGGAAAGCGACCACTGGCAGCGAAGTCGAACGTGCCGCCGTCGATGATCGCGCCGCCGATGCTGGTGCCGTGCCCGCCGAGGAACTTGGTGAGGCTGTGTACGACGATGTCGGCGCCCCACTCGATCGGGCGAATGAGGTAGGGCGTCGGGATCGTGTTGTCGACGATCAGCGGAATGCCGTGCTCGTGGGCGATGCCGCTGACGCCCTCGATGTCGAACACGTCGTTGCGCGGGTTGGCGAGCACCTCGCCGTAGAACGCCTTGGTGTTGGGACGGATCGCAGCACGCCACTGATCGAGGTCGTGCGGGTCGTCGACGAAGGAGACCTCGATGCCCATCTTCGGCAGCGTGTAGTGGAACAGGTTGTACGTGCCGCCGTACAGCGACGGGCTCGTGACGATGTGGTCGCCGGCCTCGGCGAGCGTGAGGATGGCGAGCGTCTCCGCGGCCTGACCGGAACTGACGACGAGCGCGCCCGGCAGACCCACGGCAGTGGTGACCCCACCCTCGAGGCTCGACAGCCGAGCCTCGAGTGCCCCCTGCGTCGGGTTCATGATGCGGGTGTAGATGTTGCCGATCTCGGCCAGCGCGAACAGGTTCTGCGCGTGCGCGGCGTCGCGGAACTCGAAACTCGTCGTCTGGTAGATCGGAACCGCGCGCGCACCCGTGGTGGGGTCCGGCTCGCCGCCGATGTGGATCTGTCGTGTCTCGAAACCCCAGGTGTCGCTCATAGGTGCGTCAACCTAGCGCCCTGAATCCCGACCCGACAAGTCGGAATTCAGATCAGACGCCGCGGGACTTCTTCTCGGCCGCCTTCTCGTGCTTGGCAACGCGCTTTTCCTTGAGCGACTTACCGGTCTTCTTGGCACTGGGCTTCTGGGGTGATTTCTCGGGCATGGCGCCCTCCGTTCGTTGACGGCACCCTAGCCCCCGCTGACGTCGGAGACCTTCTGCTTGCCCGCGCCGAGGAACGGCATCATGCTGCGCAGCTGGGCACCGACCTGCTCGATCTGGTGCTCCTTGCCGGCTTGCTGGAGGGCCTTCATGTGCTCACGGCCGCTCTCGCTCTCGGCGACCCATTCGCGAGCGAACTTGCCCGACTGGATCTCCTTGAGGATCTTCTTCATCTCGGTCTTGGTGCGAGCGGTGACGATGCGTGGGCCGCGGGTGAGATCGCCGTACTCGGCGGTGTCGCTGATGCTGTAGCGCATCCCGGCGATGCCCTCTTCGTACATGAGGTCGACGATCAACTTCACCTCGTGAAGGCACTCGAAGTAGGCCATCTCGGGCTGGTACCCCGCCTCGACCAGCGTCTCGAAGCCGGCCTGGACGAACGACGTGACGCCGCCACACAGCACGGCCTGCTCACCGAACAGGTCGGTCTCGGTCTCTTCGATGAACGTGGTCTCGATGACACCGGCGCGGGCGCCGCCGATCGCCGCGGCATAGCTCAGGGCGAGCTCCTTGGCGCCGCCGGTCGCGTCCTGGTGGACGGCGATGAGCGCCGGCACGCCGCCGCCCTCGGTGTAGGTGCGGCGCACGAGGTGGCCAGGACCCTTGGGTGCGATCATGATCACGTCGACCGACTTGGGCGGCCGGATGCGCTTGAAGCGGATGTTGAAGCCGTGCGCGAACGCGAGGGCCTTGCCCTTGCGCATGTGCGGCTTGATGAACTCCTCGTAGGTGGCCTTCTGCTCGGTGTCGGGCATCGTCAGCATGATGACGTTCGCCCACTTGGCAGCCTCGGCGAGGCCCATCACGGTGAGCCCGGCGGCTTCGGCCTTGGCGGCGGACTTGCTGCCCTCGCGCAGACCGACGACGACCTGCACCCCGGACTCCTTCAGGTTCAGCGCGTGCGCATGACCCTGGGAGCCGTAGCCGATGATGGCGACCTTGCGGCCACGAATGATCGACGGATCGCAATCCGCCTCGTAGTACATCTGTGCGGCCATGAAGGTCAGCCAGCCTTTCCCTTGTTGGTGTTCTGGACGGCACGCAGTCGTGCGTCGCGATCGAGCTTGGGCAGAGCGACCCGCCCGGTCCGTTGCAGCTCCACGATGCCATAAGTGGCCAGGAGTTCCTCAAAATCGTCGAGCTTGTCGGGGTGGCCGTCGAGCGAGACGGTGATGGCCTCGATGCCGACGGCAAGGATCTTGCCCTCGAAGATGTTCACCAGCTCGACGACCTGGCCTCGCTGATCGGCCGTCGCGCGGACGGTCGCCAGGAGCAGCTCACGCTCCACACTGCGACGAGGATCGAGCTCGCTGATCTTCACGACCTCGATCAGCTTGAACAGCTGCTTGGTGATCTGCTCGAGTGGGCTCGAGTCGAGGTCGACGACGATGGTGATCCGACTGAAGCCCTCCGCCTCCGCAGGAGCGACGGCGAGGCTGAAGATGTTGAAGCCACGACGAGCGAACAGGCCCGCAACGCGAGCGAGCACTCCGGGCCGGTTCTGCACGAGGACGGACAGGATGTGGTGGTTGAAGTCCTCGCTCATCGCAGTGCGCCTCGGTTCTGGTTCTGGAAGTCGGGCAGGATCATGTCGTCGTTGGCCTGGCCGGCGGCGACCATCGGGAAGACCTTTTCGCGTGCATCGACCCGGAAATCGATCACCACGGGGCGGTCGTCGATGCTGTTGGCCTTGTCGATCGCGGGCTGGACCTCTTCGGGACTGTCGACCCGGATGCCCACGCAGCCCATGGCCTCGGCCCACTTGACGAAGTCGGGCACCTCGGGCGAGAGATAGACCTCGCTGTAGCGCTCGTCGTAGAACATCTCCTGCCACTGGCGCACCATGCCGAGGTAGCTGTTGTTGAGGATCGCGACCTTGATGGGGATCCGCTCGACGCTGGCCGTGACCAGTTCCTGGGCGGTCATCTGGAAGCACCCGTCACCGTCGATGGCCCACACGGTGCGGTCGGGGCGGCCGACCTTGGCGCCGATCGCCGCCGGGATGCTGAAGCCCATCGTGCCCAGACCGCCCGAGTTGACCCAGGTGTAGGGCTCGGTGAAGTTCCAGTACTGGCTGCTCCACATCTGGTGCTGGCCGACGCCCGACACCAGGATCGTGCCCTCGGGCGCCGAGTCGCGCAACTGCTCGAGACAGAACTGGGGCTTCAGGGCGTCACCCGGCTCGCTGGGTTCGTAGGCGAGGGGGAACTGCTCGCGCCAGCCGCTGATGCGGCTCTTCCACGCACCCGTGTCGGCCTGCGTCGTGCCGCTCTGGAGCAGGTCCTTGATGGCCTTGACGATCTCCTCGATGACGTACTTCGCGTCACCCACGATCGGGACGTCGGGCCGACGGACCTTGCCCTGCTCGGCCGGGTCGATGTCGACGTGGATGATCTTCGCCTCGGGAGCGAACGCCGAGACCTTGCCGGTGATGCGGTCGTCGAACCTGGCGCCGAGCGTGATCAACAGATCGGCCTTCTGCATGGAGGTGATCGCCGTGGCGTTGCCGTGCATTCCGGGCATCCCGAGGCACAGCGGGTGATCGTCGGGGAACGCTCCGCGGGCCATGAGGGTGGTGACGACGTGGATGTCGGTCAGCTCCGCCAGTTCGCGCAGCGCCTCGGCAGCGCGGGCCTTGAGGATGCCGCCGCCGGCGTAGATGATCGGGCGCTCACTGGCGAGGATGAGCTTCGCGGCTTCCTTGATCATCCGCGGGTGGCCCTTCACGTTGGGGCGATACCCGGGGAGGCTGTCGATGACCTCCTGGTCGGTCGGCCAGTACCACTCCATCATGTTGGTGAGGCAGTCCTTGGGCACGTCGATCAACGTCGGCCCGGGCCGGCCGGTGGTGGCGATGTGGAACGCCTGGCGCACGGCCATCGGAATGTCCTGCGCGCTCATCACCAGCTCGTTGTGCTTGGTGGCGCTGCGTGTGATGCCGACGGTGTCGCACTCCTGGAACGCGTCGCTGCCGATGGCGGTGGTGGCCACCTGGCCGGTGATGCAGACCATCGGGATCGAGTCCATGTAGGCGTCCATCAGCGGCGTCACCATGTTGGTGGCCGCCGGACCGCTGGTGACCATGGCCACGCCCGGTCGGCCCGTGACATGGGCGTACCCCTCGGCCATGTGGCCGGCGCCCTGCTCGTGGCGCACGAGAATGTGCCGGATCGACGAGTCGAGCAGCGGGTCGTAGGCGGGCAGGATGCATCCGCCGGGCAGACCGAAGATGGTTTCGACCTGTTCCATCTCGAGCGATTTGATGAGGGCTTGCGCCCCGGTGATCTTCATGGGTACTCCTGGTTGTCGAACGTTGCCGGAAAAACGAAGAAGCCCCCCGAACGGGAGGCTGGACGCACGCGGATATGTGGGCGTGCGTCTACACGAGAATTACTACGAGACCGAAGGTGAGGTGCGCACGCATCGGCGACATTGTGGCACTACGGGCGCGGGATTCGCAACCTGGTCGCACGGACAGGTTCCGCGAAGCCCATCGAGCGCGGCGATCTGGTTGTATTCAGAAATGGACATCCCCACAGAGGTGTGGACGCATCCTTCGCTGGAAGTGAGTCGATCCGAGATCGCCGGCGATGGCCTGTTCGCTCTCGGGCCGCTCGATGCCGACGTCGTTGTCATTCGAATCGGAGGGCGCTTGGTCACCACTGACGAGCTACATCGACTGTTCGCCGATGCTGCCGAGGGGGAGTACATCGACACCTTCGCCGTGGGCGCCGACGCACATATCGTCCTGCCGCCGAACACGACCGCACACTTCGGCAACCACTCGTGCGACCCGACGCTCTGGCCGGTGGGCGCCTTCGAACTCGCCACGCTTCGCGCGGTCGATCGGGGCGAGGAGCTCACGGTCGACTACGGCACGATCTCCGACGACCCGACCTTCCGTCTGCTATGCGACTGCGGATCCACTCGGTGCCGCGGCGTGATCACTGGTGAGGACTGGCGGCTTCGCGAGCTCCAAGAGCGCTATGCCGGACACTGGCCACCGGGCCTGCGCGACCGAATCACGCGTCAGTGAACTCCTCTGCTTCCAGGTTGTCTCACGAACATACGTTCGCTACCATCCTTCACATGGATCGTGCTCTCGGACTCTGTGACCAGGCAATCGACCTGATGGCGCGGATCGAGCCGACGACCGCGACTGCCGGTGGCCTGCGTGGCGGGATCCGCGGCCTGCAGGGGGTGATCGACAGGTTGACCGTCATCCAGTCGAAGTGGATCGCCGAAGCCGACGCTCGCAAGGTGTGGCAGGGCTCGGGCGCTCGCGACATCGCCGACTGGCTCACCAACACCACCAAGACCTCGTACGGCAACGCCAAGCGCAAGGCCAAGCTCGGCGCGGCGCTCGGGAGTTCACCGGAGCTCGACGACGCCGTGTCCCAGGGCCACCTGTCGCCCGACGCCGCCGAGGCGTTGCACGACGCCGTCACGAATCCGCCAGAGGGGGCCGACGTCGCGGAACTCGTCGACGCGTGCAAGGGCGCCACCCCTCGACAGGCCGGCGAGGCGGCACAGGCCTGGCGGCGGATCCACACCGAGGAGTCCGAGGAACAGGCAGCACATCGTCGCTACCAGCAACGGTCGATCCGCTTCGGCACCACCGACGACGGGATGATCGACACGCTGGTCCGACTTCCCGAACGAGAGACCGCCGAGTTCAGGGCCACCATCACCGCGATCGCCGGCAAGCCCAACGAGCACGACGCTCGCAGCACCGAGCAGCGACTCGCCGACGGGCTCATCCAGCTCTGCGCCGCCTACGCCAAAGGCGATGTCCGCGGCGGACGCGAAGGCGCCAACCTCGTCATCACCATCTCGGCCGAGTCGTACGCCGGCCTCACCAGCGATCCCGCCACCACCGCGACGGGGCACACCATCCCGGCTCATGTCGCCCGCCAGATCGCCGAGAACGCGACCATGCAACGCATCGTCACCGAGGGCTCCCGGATTCTCGATCTCGGCCGCACGGTGCGCTTCGCCACCCACGACCAGTACAAGGCGCTCGTGGTTCGCGACGGCGGGTGCCGGTGGCCCGGGTGCCACATCCCGGCGGCGTGGTGCGACATCGATCACCTCGTCGCGTTCGAGGAGGGCGGCGCCACCGATCTCGACAACCTCTTCATGTGGTGCCGACACCACCACACGCGCAAGCACCAGCCCGGAACCCGGGTCCACGGCGACGCGCAGCATCTGCGAGTGGAGCTCGCCGACGGCACGGTGTTCGCGTGTCCGCCGAAGCGACCAAGAATCCAGGCGGCGGCCTGACGCTCGGGTCGATGGCAGCATGGGTCGAACATGAACGCGCTTCCACGCATCTCCGACGAGCAGCGGCGCGCCCGGCTGGGCGTCCGCCATCGACTGGCCGACCCGGCGCGCAGCGACGACGTGGCCGACATCGCCGACTCCGTGCTGGCGTTGCACGGCACCGACCCGGCCTCGGTGTACCTGTCGGCAATGGCCCGGATGGCCACTCCGTCGCTTGCACCGACGAGCGCCGCGCTCTACGACGCACGGTCGTTGGTTCGGCATCACGGCATGCGGCGCACGATCTGGGTGTGCACTCCCGCGACTGCGAGGGTGATGCACGCGTCGTGCACCGTCGACGTGGCGCGACTCGAGCGAAGGAACCTCGTCAAGTGGGTCGCCCTCAGCGGCATGCCCGACCCCGACGCGTGGGTCGCCGCTGCCAGCGCCGACACGCTCGCCGCGCTGCACCGTCTCGGTCCGACCAGCGCCCGTGCACTGGGCAAGGCGGTGCCGGCGCTGGCCACCAAGATTCGCGTCGGCTCGGGCAACTACGCCGCCGAACAGGCCGCGCACACGAGGCTGCTGCTCGACCTCGGTTTCGAGGCAGCCATCGTGCGCACGACACCGACGGGTGGGTGGACGAGCAGCGAGTACCGGTGGAGCGTGATGGCGGACTGGTTGCCGGGTGGCCTGGCAGGGGCGGACGAGACCGAGTCCCGCACCGAGCTGGTGCGCCGATACCTGGCCTCCTTCGGTCCGGCCACGACCGCCGACGTGCAGTGGTGGACCGGCTGGACGCAGGCCCCGGTGAAGACTGCCCTGGCGGCGATCGGCGCGGTGCAGGTGGAGCTCGACAACGACGAGACGGCGTGGCTGCTGCCCGACGACCTCGAGGACGTGGGAGCACCTGACTCCTGGGTGGTGTTGCTCCCCGCCCTCGACGCAACGGCAATGGGCTGGAAGGGCCGCGAGTGGTACCTGGGCGAGTACACCGCGTTCGGCGGTCCGCTGTTCGACAAGAACGGCAACGTCGGGCCAACCGTGTGGGTCGACGGTCGGGTCGTGGGGGGCTGGGCGCAACGACCCGATGGAACGATCGGCGTCGAGTTCCTCACCAAGGTGACGAGCCGCTCGCGGCGTGCCGTCGGGGCGGTGGCCGAGCGGTGGCGGGCCGAGATCGGCGACACCAAGGTCACGCCACGATTCCCCACCCCCTTGCAGCGGTCGCTCACCCAGAGCTGAATTTGGAGCGGGTGGGATGTGGAGCGCTCCACCGTGCCTAGCCTGTCGCCCATGACCACTCCTACGTCACCCACCGTTGCCCCCGCGACCGGCCGCCTCGGCGTGCTCACCGTCGGGCTGGGCGCGGTGGCCTCCACGCTGATCGCCGGCGTCGAGCTCGTCAAGCGAGGCATGGCCGCTCCGGTCGGCAGCCTCACCCAGATGGGCACCATCCGCCTCGGCAAGCGCACCGACAACCGCAGCCCGCTGATCAAGGACTTCGTGCCGCTGGCGTCGCTCGACGACATCGTCTTCGGTGCGTGGGATCCGTTCCCGGACGACGCCTACGTCGCGGCCACCCGGGCCGGCGTGCTCGAGGGTGGCAAGCACATCGAGGCCGTCAGCGAGGCGCTGCGCGAAGTTCGCCCCATGCCCGCCGCGTTCGACCGTGAGTACGTGAAGCGCATCGACGCCGACAACACGATGCACACGATCAACAAGCGCGACATGCTCAACGCGATCCGCACCGACATCAACCGTTTCCGCGAAGAGAAGCAGGTCGACCGAGTCGTCATGCTGTGGGCCGCGAGCACCGAGATCTTCATCGAGCCGGGCCCGGCGCACCAGACGCTCGAGGCCTTCGAGGCCGCGATCGACGCCAACGACCCCACCATCGCCCCGTCGATGCTGTACGCCTATGCCGCGATCCTCGAGGGTGTGCCGTTCGCCAACGGAGCCCCGAACCTCACGGTCGACATCCCCGCGCTGCGCGAGCTCGCCATCGAGAAGCGGGTCCCGATCAGCGGGAAGGACTTCAAGACCGGCCAGACGCTCATCAAGACCGTCATCGGCCCGATGCTGCGGTCCCGCATGCTCGGCCTGTCCGGTTGGTACAGCACCAACATCCTCGGCAACCGCGACGGCGAGGTGCTCGACGATCCGGACAACTTCAAGACCAAGGAAGAGAGCAAGCTCGGCGTGCTCGAGCACATCCTCGACCCCGAGAAGTTCCCCGCCCTGTACGGCGACGTGTACCACAAGGTTCGGATCAACTACTACCCGCCCCGCGGCGACAACAAGGAGGGCTGGGACAACATCGACATCTTCGGTTGGCTCGGCTACCCGATGCAGCTGAAGATCGACTTCCTCTGCCGCGACAGCATCCTCGCCGCGCCGTTGGCGCTCGACCTCGTGCTGTTCAGCGACCTCGCCCAGCGCGCCGGTCTCGGCGGCATCCAGGAGTGGCTGAGCTTCTACTACAAGGCTCCGATGGTGGCCCCCGGCCTGCACGCCGAGCACGACCTGTTCGTGCAGCAGAGCAAGCTCGAGAACACCCTGCGCTGGATGATGGGCGAGGACCAGATCACCCACCTCGGGCGCGAGTACTACGACGAGGGCTGATCAGCCGAAGATCACTCGCTGCACGCGGATGTCGTGTGCTTCGACCGGCAGCGTCGGCACCACCTGTTCGGCGAAGCACACGCCCGCGTTCGGCACCGGCACCTTCGGGAGGAACCGGTCGTAGAAACCCGCACCGTATCCGAGCCGATCTCCCTCGGGAGTGAAGGCGAGGCCGGGCACGATGACGAACTCCACGAGGTCGAACGGCAGCGCAGGACCCTGAGGTTCGTGCACCCCGATGCGGCTGGCCGCCATCGGCCCCGAGGCGTCGCACACCACGATCTCGCCGTCCTCGATGCGCGGGAGCAGCAACCGCTTGCCCTCGGCCGCAAGGCGGGCGACGAGCGGGTCGGTGTCGGGCTCGGTCCCGAACCCGCTGAATGCCATCACCGTGGTGGCAGCCGTGTACTCGGGGAGCGCTGCGACCTGGGCCCACAGGTCGACGCTGCGCATCAGGCGGTCGTCGACCATCTCGCGCACCATGCGCATCCGGCGACGGATCGTGGCCTTGTCGTCCATGCCCAAGGTTCCCACAGGGGCACCGCCAGGTCTCGTCATCTACAGTCGACCGCATGTCGATCGACTCAACGCTGTTCCGTCAGGTGCTCGGCCACTTCCCCACCGGTGTCACGGTGGTCACCGCGACGCAGGCAGACGGCACGCCGGTCGGGTTCACCATCGGCTCGTTCACGTCGGTGTCGCTGGAGCCGGCGCTCGTGGGGTTCCTGCCGATGAACGAGTCCGAGCGCTGGCACGCGATCCGCGAGACGGGCTCGTTCTGCGTCAACGTGCTCGGTTGCACGCAGGGCGATCTGTGCTGGCGGTTCGCGAAGAGCAGCATCGCCGAGCCGTTCGAGAACATCAGCTGGCACCCGTCACCGATCACCGGGTCGCCGATCCTCGACGGTGCAATCGCATGGATCGACTGCACGATCCAGGAGGTCGTCCCCGCCGGCGACCACCAGTTCGTGTTGGGGTCGGTGGTCGAGCTCGCCCACGTGCACCCCGATCTCGAGCCCGTGCCGCTGCTGTTCTACCGCGGCCAGGTGGGAAGGTTCGCCCTCGATGGCTGAGCGGCGGGTCGTCGTCTGGTCGGCAGTCGCCGATGTGGTGGCCGTCCTGGTGTTCGTGGCCATCGGCCGCCGGACCCACGATGAAACCGGCAACGTCGTGGTCGGCGCGCTGAAGGTGGCCGCCCCATTCGTGATCGCACTCGCCCTTGGGTGGGTGATCGCCCGGGCCTGGAAGTCACCGTGGGCACCCGCCGCCGGCGTGGTGATCTGGCTCACCACGGTGATCGTCGGGATGCTGCTGCGGCGCTTCGTCTTCGACCGCGGTACGGCGCTCCCATTCATCATCGTCGCCACCCTCTTCACCGGATTCTTCCTGGTGGGATGGCGTGTCGTGGTCGAATGGCGATCCGAACGGGACATTCGACCCTAACCCCCAGGGGTATTGCGGGCGCATCGTGGGACTGGAAAGGAAGGTCCCCGATGGCCAAGCGCATCCTGATCCTGGGTGGCGGCACGGGTGGCACCCTGGTCGCCAATCGCCTCCACCGCCATTTCCGTCACCACGGTGACGAGGCGATCCACATCACCGTCGTCGACAAGGACGACCACCACCTGTACCAGCCCGGGCTGTTGTTCGTGCCCTTCGGACTGGCGATGCATTCCGAGATCGTCCGACCGCGCCACGAGCAACTGCAGAAGGGCATCGAGTTCATCGAGCAGGGCATCCAGCGCGTCGACAAGGACCGCGACACCGTGGTGCTCGAGGACGGCAGGGAGCTCGGGTACGACCTGTTGGTGATCGCCTCCGGTTCGACGCTCGCGCTCGACGAGACCGAAGGTCTCACCGGCGCCGGGTGGAACGAGAAGGTCTTCACGTTCTACGACATCATCGGCGCCACCGGCCTGGAGGTCGCGCTCGGCGAGTTCAAGGGCGGCAAGCTGGTCGTCAACGTCGTCGACATGCCGATCAAGTGCCCCGTCGCACCGCTGGAGTTCTGCTTCCTCGCCGACTGGTACTTCACCGACCGAGGCATCCGCGACAAGGTCGAGATCACCTACGTCACCCCCCTCGACGGTGCGTTCACCAAGCCGACGGCCGCCGCCAAGCTGGTGTCGTTGCTGGAGGAGAAGTGCGTCCATCTCGTCACCGAGTTCAACACCGGTGAGGTCGTCTGCGAGGACGAGGGCAACAAGCTCGTCGGCTACGACGGGCGGGAAGTGCCCTTCGATCTCGCCGTGGTCATCCCGATGCACAGCGGTGCCGACTACGTGGGCCGCAGCGACGGCTTGGGCGACGACCTCAACTTCGTGCCCACCGACAAGGCGACGCTGCAGTCGCATGCGAAGCCGAACATCTTCGTCATCGGCGATGCCACCAACGTGCCGACATCGAAGGCCGGATCGGTCACCCACTTCGAGGGTGAGGTGTTGGTCGACAACATCGTCCGCTTCCTCGAGGGCCGGGAACTGCAGAGCACGTTCGACGGGCATACCAACTGCTTCATCGAGACGGGCTTCGGCAAGGCCCTCCTCATCGACTTCAACTACGCGACCGAACCGCTGCCCGGCCACTTCCCCAGCAAGGTCGGCATGCCGCTCCTCAAGGAGAGTCGCATGAACCACCTCGGCAAGCTGATGTTCCAGTGGTTCTACTGGCACGCCCTGCTGCAGGGCCGTGACGTGCCGGGCATCGGCGCCGACATGCCAGAACACGGCAAGGACCATCCCACCCCGAACACAGAAAAGGCATCGGTATGAGCACCGCCACCTACGCCGGGACCACCGTCGAGGTCAACGAGGAGGGCTTCTTCCTCGATCCGACCCAGTGGAACCGTGACATCGCCGTCGAACTGGCCAAGGCCGACGGCATCGACCCCCTCACCGAGCAGCACTGGATCGTGCTCGACTTCATGCGCAAGGAGTTCTTCGAGAAGGGCACCGGACCCACGGTCCGTGTGCTCGGCAAGACCTCCGGCGTCAGCGTCAAGGACCTCTACCTGCTGTTCCCGAAAGGCCCCGCGAAGATGGCGGCACGCATCGCCGGCATCCCGAAGCCGAAAGGATGCATCTGATCATGGACAAGATCACCAAGGTCTCGATCATCGTGTCGAAGGGATCGCTGGAAGGCATCTACCCGGCACTGATCATGGCGAACGGCGCCCGCGCCGAGGGCATGGAGGCGAACCTGTTCTTCACGTTCTTCGGACTCGACGCCATCAACAAGAAGCGGATCGACCACATCAAGGTCGCCACCGTCGGCAACCCCGGCATGCACATCCCGACGCTCATCGGCGGGCTGCCGGGCATGAGCGGCCTCGCGACGCACATGATGAGCAAGACGATGGACAAGATCGACATCCCGCCGATGCACGAGTTCATCGAGATGATCGGCGACACCGGCTGCGGCATGTATGCCTGCAAGGCGTCCGTCGACATGTTCGGGCTCGAGAAGGACGACTTCGTCGAACAGGTGCAGGACATCATCACCGTCGGCGATTTCTACGACATGGCCGCCGGCGGACAGATCATCTTCACCTGATGATCGGCGGCGCTGATCGGGGCGCGACTGGCAATCGGGTGCCGGTCGCGCCCCCCTTTCACGTCACAGCGTGTTGGTGATGGCTCCGGTCTCGGCGCCCTGCACCAGACGGGCGTACTTGCCCAACACACCCGAGGTGTAGCGCGGCGGGTTCGGCTGCCACGACGCCCGACGCCTGGCGATCTCACCGTCGTCGACGAGCAGGTCGAGGCTCAACTCGTGGACGTCGACGCGGATCTGGTCACCGTCGCGCACGAACGCGATCGGTCCACCGTCGACGGCTTCCGGCGCGACGTGACCGATGCAGAAGCCCCATGTTCCGCCGCTGAAGCGACCGTCGGTGATGAGTGCGCAGTCGGCGCCACGGCCGACGCCCTTGAGGGCGCCGGTGATGGCCAGCATCTCGCGCATGCCCGGGCCGCCCTTGGGGCCTTCGTAGCGGATGACGATCACCGTGCCGGGCTCGATGGCGCCGGCGAGGATGACCTCCATCGCGGCGTCCTCGCCGTCGAACACCCGGGCAGTGCCGACGAACTGCTTCTGCTCGGCGCTCAGCCCGGCGACCTTGACGACCGAGCCCTTGGGGGCCAGCGAGCCGGTGAGCACGACGATGCCGCCCTCGGTGTGGATCGGGTCGGAGAGCGGATGCACGACGATGCCATCCGGCGCGGGCGGGTCGATCTCGGCGAGGTTCTCCGCCATCGTCTTGCCCGTGACCGTGAGACAGTCACCATGCAACAACCCGGCATCGAGCAGGTGACGCATGACGACGGGCACCCCGCCGATGCGGTCGAGGTCGCTCATGTGGAACTGGCCACCGGGCTTCATGTCGGCGATGTGGGGCACCTTGGCGGCGATGCGGTTGAAGTCGTCGAGCTCGAGATCCACGCCGGCCTCGTTGGCCATCGCCAGCAGGTGCAGCACTGCGTTGGTGCTGCCGCCGAGTGCCGACGTGACGGCAATGGCATTCTCGAACGCCTTCTTGGTCATGATCATGCGCGGGGTGATCCCCAGCCGAAGCAAGTTGACGACGGCCTCGCCGGCCATGCGCGCATCGCTCTCCCGGCGACCGTCGATGGCCGGGGGCGACGCCGTGCCCGGCAGCGACATGCCAATCGCCTCGGCGATGGAGCTCATCGTGTTGGCCGTGAACATGCCCCCGCACGCGCCCTCGCCGGGGCATGCATGGGTTTCGATGTCGTGCAGTTCCGCCTCGCTGATGGAGCCGGCCGAGAACGCGCCGACCGCCTCGAACACACTGGTGATGTCGAGGGCTTTGCCGTGGAGCTGGCCCGGCATGATGCTGCCGTTGTAGACGAACACACTGGGCAGGTCGAGCCGAGCTGCCGCCATGAGCATCGCCGGGATGCTCTTGTCGCAGCCGGCGAGCCCGACGAATCCGTCGAGGCGCTCGGCGTGCATGACGCACTCGACGGAGTCGGTGATCACCTCGCGGCTGACCAGCGAGGCGCGCATCCCCTCGTGCCCCATGCTGATGCCGTCGCTGACGGTGATCGTCCCGAACTCCATCGGGAAGCCGCCGCCGGCGCGCACGCCGTCCTTGGCGTGCTCGGCGAGCTTGCGCAGGGTCATGTTGCAGGGCGTCACCTCATTCCAGGCGTTGGCGATCGCGACCTGCGGCTTGTCCCAGTCGTCGTCGGTCATCCCGACCGCGCGCAGCATGGCGCGGGAGGCGGCTTTCTGCAGGCCATCGGTGACGTCGCGGCTGCGAGGCTTCACGTCGACGGGAGTTCCGGTTTCCTGGGTCATGGTCAGCAAACTACCCCTGTCGGCCGACCGCCACCGAGTGAGCGGAGTAGTTTGGCCTGGTGCAACGGGCACCACTCACCGGGTCGTCGTCGCGGGTCGGGCGCTTCGGTCCGCGCTCGCTCGGCTTCCGCCTGCTCGTGATGGTGCTCATCCCCGTGCTCGCCTTGCAGGTCTTCGCGTGGCGGGAGGTTCACCGCCAGAACGTCGCGGCATCGTCAGCGGCCGACGTGAGCGACCAGGCCGAGCTGTTGCTGGTGTCGGGCAACCTGATCGTGCCCCTCTACCTCGAGTTGACCTCGACCCACGGTTTGGCCGAAGCCGAAGCCCGTGGCGTCGACCGTGCGGACCTGCAGCAGATCACCGGCACCAGCTTCCCGGGCATCCTCGACGGCGCCCGACTCGATCTCGACAAGGGACTGGATGCGCTGGCGGCACGCCAGGGCGACGTGGTCCTGCCGACGGGAACCACGATCCGGGACGAGCTTCTCGTCCTGCGATCCTCCCTGACCGAGCTCCGCCGTTCCTTCGACACGCGCACCGCCACCGCGGCCGAGATCGAGGATGGCTACGACCAGGCGATCTCCTTGGTCCGAACGATCAACCACACCGCCGGCGAGGCGCTGATGGGGGCGGCCGTCTCCGATGACCTGCGCGGGATCGGTGCCGAGACCGGACAGTTGATCGCCTCCCTGGAATACGCGTCGACGGCGCTCGACGAGCTCTCCGATGCGGCGATCAGCGGTGACCCTCAGGCAAGCCTCGTGTCCATGATCGAGGCCTCGGCGTCGTTCGACGCATCACTCCGCCAGTTGCGCGAGCTGATCGACCCCGGCCGGCGCGCGCGGTTCGACCAGATCGTCAACAGCCCCGACTTCACCGTCGTGGCGGAGAGCCTTCCGAAGTACATCGCGGCGGTGTCCGCCGCCGCAGCCACCCCGGAGCAGGTCGTCACTCGCCCCGAGGACATCAAGCTGCTCACCGACGTCCTGCTCGGATCGTTCACCCGCCTGGAGCTGCTCAAGTCGTACGCCAACTCGTTCCTCCTCCAAGAGGTCAACCACGCCGATGACGTGCAGGCCACGGCCGAGTCCGCCCGACGTCTGGCCATCGGGGCGATGGTCCTGTCGGTGCTCGTCAGCCTGATCCTGCTCGTGCTCGTGATCCGCTCGGTACTGCGCCCGCTCGGCCGGCTCGCCCGCCGCTCGCGTCAGGTGCGCGAGGGCGACCTGTCGGGGGACCCCGAGAAGCCGATCGGCCCCACCGACCTGCGCGTCGTCACCCGCGCGTTCAACGACATGGTCACCACGCTCAAGGCCTACGAGTCGCAACTCGACCGCCTCGCCCAGGGCGACACCGAGGTCGACGACTCGCTGCCGGGCCCCCTCGGCGACACCGTTCGCCGATCGGTGAGTCAACTCGCCACGGTCACCTCGCAGCTCCACGAGTCCCACGCCGCCGCCAACGTCCAGGCACGCACCGATGCCCTCACCGGGCTGGCGAATCGGACGGCAGCTCTGGAGCGGTTGTCGATCATCGGCATGCAGGCCCGCCAAGAGGGACACACCGGTGCGGTCATCTTCCTCGACCTCGACGGGTTCAAGAGCGTCAACGACACCCAGGGCCACTCGGAGGGCGACCGCATCCTCGCCGAACTCGCCCAGCGGGTGCGTCTGGCCTGCCCGCTCGACGTCGTGGCGCGCATCGGCGGCGACGAGTTCCTCGTCCTCATCGAGCATGCGGAGTCGCTCGATCGAGTCACAGCTCGCGCCCGCGACCTGATCGCTGCCATCTCTGCTCCGTGCACCGGCAGCGGCGGACAGCTGTTCACGCTGTCGGCGAGCGCGGGTGTCGCCATGGTCGACGGCCACCGCGACCCGCTCGCCAGCGTGGCCCAGGCGGACTCGGCCGTCTACCACGCCAAGGAGCGCGGCCGCGGGCGGGTGGAGGCCTTCGACGAGCGGCTCGCCCATGTGATCGAGGAGCGCGCCGAGATGGCGCTCACGATGCGCCACGGCCTCGCCCAGGAGCAGTTCTCGCTGTGTCTGCAGCCGATCATCGACATCGCGACCTCGCACCCGATCGGCGCCGAGGTCCTCCTGCGCTGGAACCGGCCCGGCATCGGTGAGATCGGACCCAGCGAGTTCATTCCCATCGCCGAGCGCACCGGCGTCATCGTCGACCTGGAGTCGTGGGTGCTGGAAGAGGCCGTCGGCATCCTGCGTGACTGGCGCCTGGACCCCACCACGTCTCGGATGCGACTCGCCGTCAACATCTCGGGGCGACACATCGTGGAGGGCAATCTGGTCTCGCTGCTCGACGAGTTGTGCCGGCGCGCCAACGTGAACCCGAACCTGCTCGACCTGGAGATCACCGAGACCCATCTCGTCGCCGACATCGCTCGCGCCGGGACGGTCGTCGACGATCTGCGAGCACAGGGGGTCAACGTCGCGATCGACGACTTCGGGACCGGCTACTCGTCGATGAGCTACCTGCACCGGCTCACCGTCGACACGTTGAAGATCGACCAGGTCTTCGTCGCCGGGATGTGCGACGACCGACTCGATCGCACGATCGTGGAACTGCTGCTGCGCCTCGGCGACTCCCTGGGGTTGAAGGTCGTCGCGGAAGGCGTCGACAGCGAACAGAAGCTGAGCCTGCTCCGCGAGCTCGGCTGTCCGTGGGCCCAGGGCTACTACATCGCGCGGCCGATGGCCGTTGCCGACGCCACGCGGTGGCTCCGGCAACAGGAGGCCCTCGCCTCGTCGCTGGCCTGACCCGCGATCGCTAGCCTCGGCACGATGAGCACCTACGAACCGGCCCGCGTCGTCGCCGACCTGCGCGAGCTCGCCGCCCGCACGGGCGGCCCCGAGGGCAGCCGCCGCCTGGCCTGGACACCTGATTGGCTGCAGGCGCGTGCGTTCTTGCGCGAGTCACTGGCCACCTTGCCGGTGGAGGTCGACGAGGACGAGGCCGGCAACCTGTGGGCGGTGCTTCCAGGGGCACGGCCCGAGACCCTGCTCGTCGGGTCACATCTCGACAGCGTCCCCAAGGGCGGGTGGCTCGACGGGGCGCTCGGCGTGATGGCCGGTCTGGAACTGCTCCGGGCGATCTCTGCGGAGGGAACCCCACCGATCACGATCGCCGTCGTCGACTGGGCCGACGAAGAGGGTGCACGGTTCAGCCGCAGCCTGTTCGGTTCGGCCGCATGCATGGGCACGCTCGATCTCGCCGTGCTCCGCGGGCTCACCGACAACGACGGTGGAAAGCTCCCCGAGATCCTCGCCGAGCACGGGGTCGACATCGAACACCTCGACGGTGCGCGCACGCGGATGGCCGACGTGAAGGCGTACGTCGAGGTCCACATCGAGCAGGGTCCCATCTTGGAGCAGCAGGGCCTCGGCATCGCCACGGTCACCGGCACGAAAGGCATCGAGCGCGAGCGCCTGGTCTTCCGCGGTCAGGCTGCACATGCCGGCACCATGCCGATGGAGATGCGACGCGACAGCTTCCGGGCGGCGGCACGGTTCGCGTTGGCCATCGCCGAGATCGGCGAGCGCCACGAGGGCGTCACGACGGTCGGGCAGGCACAGTGCTGGCCGGGAGTGGTGACGGCCGTGGCAGGCGAGACGCGCATCACGATGGACATGCGCCACATCTCCGCCGAGTCGCTGCAGGCCATGTTCGACGAGGCCCACCAGGCGGCGGCGGCGGCCGCCGACTCGGAGGGGTGCACGATCGAGTGGGAGCACATCTTCCGTATCCCACCGATGCCGTTCCACGCGGCGCTGCTCGACGCCGCCCGCCGCTCGGTCCGTGAGGTGGAGGGCCACGACGTCGAGATCCCGAGCGGGGCGCTGCACGACGCGTCGGAAGTTGCCCGCGAGATCCCGACCGTGATGCTGTTCTCGTCGTCGACCAACGGGCTCAGCCACACCAAGGAGGAGGACACTCCCGAACCGCATCTCCTGATGGCCGCCGACGCGTTCGATCGCACCTGCCGGCGAGCGATCGACCTGGTCACATCCGGCGAGCTCTGACTCTCAGCAAGTTCCCAGCAAGCTCACACGCCGCACCCAGGGCCGTCGCGCAGCATCATGGCATGACGCTCACGGCCCCGCACCGCCCCGACGCACCGTCGCTCCCCCTCACCGCGGCACCACTCGTCGACATCGCCATCCCGGTGTACAACGAGTCGGCGGTGTTGGCCGCGAGCGTCACCACCCTGCATCGCTACCTCACCGAGCAGTTTCCGTTCACGTGGCGGATCACGATCGCCGACAACGCGTCGACCGACGACACGTGGCGCATCGCAAGCACGCTCGCCTCGACGCTCGACGGCGTCCGCGCTGTGCACCTCGACGAGAAGGGCCGGGGCCGGGCGCTGCGACGCACGTGGTCCGGCAACGACGCGACGATCGTCGCCTACATGGACGTCGACCTGTCCACCAGGCTCGACGCACTCCTCGCGTTGATCGCGCCGCTCATGAGCGGCCACAGCGACGTGGCGATCGGCTCCCGCCTCGCGGCAGGGTCGGCCGTCGCTCGCGGCCCGAGGCGAGAGTTCATCTCCCGCACCTACAACGCCATCCTCCGCGCCATTTTCGGCAACAGCTTCCGGGACGCACAGTGTGGGTTCAAGGCCATCCGTCGCGAGGTCGCCGATGTGCTCGTCCCGATGGTCCAGGACGAGGCCTGGTTCTTCGACACCGAACTGCTGCTCCTCGCCGAACGCAACGGCCTGCGCGTCCACGAGGTCCCGGTGACGTGGGTCGACGATCGCGACAGCCGGGTGCGCGTCGTGACCACCGCGCGCGACGACCTGAAGGGCGTCGCCCGGCTGGCGTCGACGTTCCTGCGCGGACGCGGTCGCGTCGATCTCGGGCCGGCTACCCGTGAGCCGCTGGCCGACGACTTCGGCCGCCAGATCGTCGTCTTCGCCAAGATCGGCATCATCAGCACCCTCATCGCGGTCGGAGCGACGGCGGTCGGCAACACATGGGCCAACCGCCGATACACCTTCGGCTACCGCGACAGCCGGGAGCGAGGTCGTCACTACATGGGTGGCGTGGCGATCTCGCTCGCCGGTCTCGGACTGACGAGCATCGCTCGCTTCGGTCTGCTGCGGCATTGGGTGTTCAGGGCTCGGACCTGAGCCACAATGGCGGGCGTGACATCCTCGACCGGCGCCAAGCCTCGCGTTCTCGTCGTCGATGACGAGGACAACATCTCGTTCCTCGTCGAATCTGCACTTCAGCTCGACGGGATCGACACCGCCAAGGCCGCCGACGGTCACCAGGCGCTGGCGGCGGTCCGCACCTACCACCCACACGTGATCGTGCTCGACGTGATGATGCCGGGCATCGACGGGTTCGAAGTGCTGCGACGCCTGCGGAGCGACGGCATCACGACACCGGTGGTGTTCCTGACCGCTCGCGACGGACTCGACGACCGCGTGCGTGGCCTCACCTCGGGCGGCGACGACTACGTGGTGAAGCCGTTCGCCATCGCGGAGCTCGTCGCCCGCGTGCAGGTGGCGTTGCGGCACTCTCAGGCAGCGACGCCGAGTTCGGTGCTGTCGCTCGCCGACCTGGAGCTCGACGACGACGCCCACCGGGTGACGCGGGCCGGACAGACCGTGACGCTCTCCCCCACCGAGTACAAGTTGCTCCGCTACCTGTTGCTCAACGCTGGACGCGTCCTCAGCCGTAGCCAGATCCTGGACCACGTGTGGAACTACGACTTCGACGGTGATGCTTCGGTCGTCGAGACGTACATGAGCTACCTGCGACGCAAGCTCGGCACGGGCGAACCCAAGCTCCTCCACACCGTCCGCGGCGTCGGGTACTGCATGCGGGTCGACGGGTGAGACTCCGCAGTCGGCTCTTCATCGGTCTTGGCGGTGTGGCGATCGCGTTCGCGATCACCGCCTATCTGATCGCCACCACCCAACGGCGCTACCTCACCGAGCAGGTCGACCGACAGCTCGAGACCTCCACGCCGCTGGCGCTCGGCATCCTCGGCAATCGGCCGGGGCCGATCCCTCCCGACGGCGCGGGAACCTTCAGCGAGATCTACATCGGCCACCTCGATGCCGACGGCACGGTCACGACCATCATCCAGGGCCAACTGGTCACCGGCGCTCCCGACGTGTCGGTGGCCGACGCCGAGAGCCACGGCAGTCGACGGCGCGGCGACCCGTTCACGGTCGACGGCGTGGGGACCGGGGACCAGTTCCGTGTCATCGTCCTCCAGCGCCCCGATGACAGCGGATGGAACTTCATCGCGCTCTCGCTCGCCAAGGCCACCGCCGCATACAACCGATTGCTGATCGCAACGGGCATCGGTGGACTCGTCGTCATGTCGGTGATCGCCATCACCGCGGCCTGGGTCGTGCGACTCGGCGTCAAGCCGATCAACGAGGTCACGGCTGCGGCCGACGCGATCAGCGGCGGTGACCGTGATCGGCGTGTCCCGTCGTATCCACCGGGTACCGAAGCTGCCCACCTGTCGAACGCCTTCAACTCGATGCTCGACCAGAAGGAGGCGGCCGACGAGCGACTGCGCCAGTTCGTTGCCGACGCCTCCCACGAGCTCCGCACCCCGCTCACCTCGATCCGGGGTTATGCGGAGCTCTATCAACGCGGTGGGCTGCAGGACCAGCCTCGCCTCGACGACGCGATGCGCCGCGTCACCGGCGAAGCGGACCGGATGAGCGCCCTCGTCGACGACCTGCTACTGCTCAGCAAGCTCGACCGAGGTCTTCCCCTGACCACGGTGAGCGTGGACCTCGCCGCACTCCTCGACGACGCCGCCGCCGATGCCCTCGCAGTGCAACCGGAACGCCTCATCCGTGTGGACAGCACCAGGCCGCTCACCTGTGAGGGCGACCCGTCCCGACTTCACCAGGTGGTCGCTGCGCTCGTGCACAATGCGCTGGTTCACACGCCGGCGTCGACCTCGATCGAGCTCCTCGGCTCGGAACGCGATGCGAGCGCCGTGATCGAGGTCGTCGATCACGGCCCGGGGCTCGAGCCCGAGATCGCTGCTCGGGTGTTCGAGCGCTTCTTCCGCGGCGATCCGTCGCGCTCGCGGACCTCGGGCGGGAGCGGGCTCGGTCTCTCGATCGCGAAGTCGATCGTGGAGGGCCATGGCGGCCGGATCGCGCTCCACACCGCCCCGGGTCAGGGCTGCCGGTTCACGATCGCCGTGCCGCGATCGACTACCCCTTCTTCTGATTGAGCAGCGCCGTCACGATCTTGCCGTCGGCCTTGCCCTGGGTGGCCTTCATCACGGCCCCGACGATGGCGCCCATCGCCTTGCCGTCACCGCCACAGAACTTCGTCCAGGCGTCCGGCTGGTCGGCGATGGCCTGGTCGACCACGGCTTCGAGCGCGCTCGTGTCGATCGCCTCGAAACCCTTCGCCGCAGCGATCGCAGCGGCGTCGCCACCGCCGTTGGCCAGGATCTCGGACAGGATGGCCTTGGCCTGCGTGGCCGTCACCTTCCCGTCGACCTCCAGGCTGGTGAGCGCGGCGATGTCGATCGCCGGCACACGGGGCTCGGCGCCTTCCTCCGCGAACGCCTCTTTCACGTAGACCAGCGCCCGCCCCGGGTCACCACCGAGGTGACCGACGGCCAACACGTAGTGGTCCTGGCCGCGCTCCACGACCGACACGACTGCTTCGCTGTCGGCTGCCTGCCCGGTGGCCACGGAGAGATGCTCGCGGCGCTGCGCCGGCAGCGGTGGCATCGACGCGTGGACGCGCTGGATCCATTCCGCCGAAGGTGCGAGCGGCACGAGGTCGGGTTCGAGGAAGTAGCGGTAGTCGTCCGCGTCCTCCTTGACCCGCAGCGTGTGCGTGCGGCCGTCGCCCTCGTCCCAGTGGCGCGTCTCCTGTCGAACCGAGTCACCGTTCTCCAACAGGTCGATCTGTCGGCGAGCCTCGTATTCGATGGCCCGACCGACCGAGCGCACACTGTTGACGTTCTTGATCTCACAGCGTGTGCCGAACGGAGTCCCTGGCTTGTGGACGCTCACGTTGGCGTCGACGCGCATCGACCCCTCTTCCATCTTCGCGTCGCTGGCACCGATGGCCACCAGGATCGCGCGCAGTTCGTTCACGTAGAGGCGGGCCTCCTCCGCACTGCGGATGTCGGGCCGGCTGACGATCTCCACCAACGGCACGCCCGCCCGATTGAGGTCGATCAGCGACGACGTGGCGCCGTGCACGCGCCCACCGGAGCCGCCGACGTGCGTGCTCTTGCCGGCGTCCTCCTCCATGTGGGCGCGCTCGATGCCGACGTGCGTGCCACCTGGCAGTTTGAGGTACCCGTCGACGTTCAGCGGCTGGTCGTACTGGCTGATCTGGTACGCCTTGGGCATGTCGGGGTAGAAGTAGTTCTTGCGGTGGAACGTGCACGGTTGCACGGTGCAGTTCAGCGCCAGCCCGATGCGCATGGCCAACTCCACGGCCTGCTCGTTGAGGACCGGGAGCGCGCCCGGCAGCCCGAGCGTCACCGGGTCGATGTTGGTGTTGGGCTCATCCCCGAAGCGGTTCGGACTCGCCGAGAACAACTTGGTCGCGGTGGCCAGTTCGACGTGCACCTCGAGGCCGACGACCAGTTGCCAGTCGCCCGGAAGACCGTCATGGGCGCTCATGCGAGGCTCCTCTCCAGCGCGGCAGCGACGCGGAACATCGTCGGTTCCTGGAGCGTGCCGGCGAGCACCTGCACACCCACCGGCAAGCCGTGCGCACCCGTCCCGTAGGGCACGCTCATGCCGGGGTGTCCCGCCAGGTTGGTGGGGATGGTGTAGGTGTCGCACAGGTACATCGCGAACGGGTTGTCGCCCTTGGCGCCGAACGGGAACGCCACACTCGGCGAGGTCGGCGTGAGCAGCACGTCGGCCTGATGGTAGGCGCGTTCGAAGTCGTCGTGGATGAGCCGGCGGACCTTCAGCGCCTTGCCGTAGTAGGCGTCGTAGTACCCCGCGCTGAGCGCATAGGTGCCGAGCATGATGCGCCGCTTCACCTCGTCGCCGAACCCGGCGGCGCGGGTGACGCCGTACATCGCGTTCGTGTCGGCCGCCTCCACCCGCAGCCCGTACCGAACGCCGTCGTAGCGGGCCAGGTTGCTGCTGGCCTCGGCAGGGGCGATGAGGTAATACGCGCTCAACCCGAACGTGAACGCCGGCACCTGCACGGGGACGATCGTCGCGCCCGCTGCGGCCAAGGCTTCGAAGGCGGCCTCGAGCCGCTCCTCGACATCGGGGTCTGCACCCGGGGGCAGGTCGGTGATGCGGCCGACACGAAGTCCCTCGACGCCCTGGCCGAGCACGTCGACGAGGCTGGGGTGCTGCTGAGGGATGCTGGTGCTGTCGTGCGGGTCGTGCCCACCGATGACATCGAGCACCAGGGCGGCGTCGGCGACGTTGCTGGTGAACGGCCCGATCTGGTCGAGGCTGCTGGCGAAGGCGACGAGCCCGTAACGGCTCACGTAGCCGTAGGTCGGCTTCACCCCGACCACGCCACAGAGTGCCGCAGGCTGACGGATCGATCCGCCGGTGTCACTGCCGAGGCTGACGTGGCTGAACCCCGCGGCCACCGCCGCCGCACTGCCGCCGCTGCTGCCGCCGGGGACGCGGGACAGGTCGTGCGGGTTGCGGGTGGGGCCGAACGCCGAGTTCTCGGTGCTGGAACCCATCGCGAACTCGTCGAGGTTGGTCTTGCCGATCGCCACGGCACCGGCCGCACGAAGCTTGTCGACCACCGTGGCGTCGTACGGCGGCCTCCATCCTTCGAGGATCTTCGACGAACAGGTGGTGGGCACGCCGCGGGTGCACATGTTGTCCTTGAGGGCCACGGTGACGCCGGCGAGCGGGCCGGGGTCGTCGCCCAGTGCAGCGGTGGCGTCGACCGCAGCCGCCTGGGCCTGCGCCTGCTCGACCATCACGTGGTTGAAGGCGTGGATGTCGGGATCGCGTTCGGCGATGGTGGCCAAGTGCTGCGCCAGGAGTTCGGTGGCGGTCGTGGTGCCGGCGCGCACTGCGGCCGCGATGTCGAACGCCGTCGTCACAGGTCCATCCCGACGATCGGGGGAACTCGAAAGCGGCCGTCCTCGGCCGCCGGCGCGGCGGCCAGCACCTCGTCGCGATCAAGACACGGCTCCACCACGTCCGGGCGGAGCACGTTGACCAGCGGATACGGCTGGGTCATGGGGACGACGGCGGAGAGGTCGAGCGCGTCGATGTCGGCGAAGTGCTCGAGCATGCCGTCGAGTTGGACGGTCATTCGCTCGATCTCGTCAGCCGTGACATCGAGTCGCGCCAACCGGGCCACCTTGGCGACAACGGCTGCGGAGATGCGGTCGGACACAGTGAGGGATTCTACGGGGCGACGAGGTGCAGCAGCAGGCCCGATTCGGGATGCTGGCGCGGTAGCTGGATGCCGTGCACGGCGAGTTGGCGTCCGGTGAGGGTGATCTCCGGCTCCGCCAGCACGAGGTTGGACCCCGGCAGCGGCACCTGGGTCACGCGATACCGAGTGTCCGCGAGAAGGCCCGGCATCCGCAGCGGTGGGGGCACGAGGCTCATCCCACTGGTCAACTGGACGTGGGCCACCAGGGCTTCGCGACGGTCGGACGCGTACACACCGTACGCGTGACTGGCAGCCTGCTGTCCGTTGAGCACGGGGTCGAAGCGCACACCGTCGCCGCTGTGAAGCAGTGGTCGGAAGCGCTGGTGCAGCGCGATCACGGCGGCAAGTTGGGTGCGCTCGTCGTCGCTGAGTCCGAGCACGTTCCATTCGACGCCGAGATGCCCGAAGAAGGCCGTCACCGCACGGAAGGCCAGCGAGTGCATGCGGCCGGTGGTGTGCGACCGGGTCGGCCCGATGTGCGCGCCCATCAACTCGTAGGGCAGCAGCATCGTCGCGCCCCACTGGATGGTCTGACGCTCCAGCGGATCGTTGCAATCGCTGGTCCAGACTCGTTCGGTCCGCCGCAGCACCTCGAGGTCGATGCGCCCGCCGCCGCTCGCGCAGCTCTCGAACTCCACGGCCGGGTGGCGCGACCGCAGCGTGTCCAAGAGGGCGTAGAAGGCCAGGGTCTGCGCACGTGTGCCGGCGGCTCCGTCGCTGCCGCTGCCCTGGACGTGATTGCGGTTCATGTCCCACTTGACGTACTGCACGTCGTGGTCACGCAGCAGTGCGTCGAGTTGCCCGAGCACGTGGGCGAACGCATCCGGATCGGCGAGGTTCAGGACGAGCTGTCGACGGCCGAGCACGGGTGCGTAGCCCTCGGTCACCAACGCCCACTCGGGATGGGCACGGAACAGATCGCTGTCGGGGTTGACCATCTCCGGCTCGACCCAGATCCCGAACTCCATTCCGAGTGATCGGACGTGGGTGATCAGCGGACCGAGGCCGTCGGGGTACACCTCCGGCGAGACCCACCAGTCGCCCAGCCCGCGGTGGTCGTCGCGCCGGGACCCGAACCAGCCGTCGTCGAGGACGAACCGCTCGATGCCGAGCGCGGCCGCCGACGACGCCAGCTCCTGCAACCGCTCCGTCGAGTGATCGAAGTAGACCGCCTCCCAGGTGTTCAGCAGGACGGGGCGTGCAGTGTCGGGATGTACGTCGAGTGCACGCAACCACCGGTGGAAGCCCCACGAGGCCGGAGTGAGGCCATTCGCGGAGTACGTCGCGACGATCGTCGGCGCGTCGTAGGACTCGCCAGGCTCGAGGCAGACCTCGCCAGGGTGCAGCAATTCGCCGCCCTGCACGTAGCGGCGGCCGTCCGGCATGCAGTCGGCCAGGATGCGGTGGTTGCCGCTCCACGCGACGTGGACGCCCCACACCACCCCGTGCCACTCGGAGAAACCCGGCTCGCCCGCGAACACGAGCGGTTGATGTTCGTGCGACGTTCTGCCGGCGCGGTTCTCCGACAACCACGCACCGCTGCCCCATGGCCGCCGGACCGGATGGAATTCCCGCGTCCATCGACCGTCGAAGGTCATCAACTCCGACGCATGGACCGGGATCGGCAGAGTCGGGTGGAGCGCGTCGAGCAAGTAGCGCGTCGAGCCGTCGTTGATGAGCCGCACCGCGACGGTGAGCACCTCGTCGAGCGTGATGGTGCACGAGAGGCGCAGGCCGGCGACGACGTCGACCGCCTCGATCACCACACCGTGCTCCACCGGAGCGTGCCCCTCCGACCGGAATCGAGGCGCCCACGCCGTGCCGCCTCGACGGTGCCCGACCAGTCCCGGATGTCCTTGGAACCCGGACCCGTGCTCGGGGACGACGCTGACGGGCGCCACCACGTCGAGACCCCCCTGGGTCGCCGGACGGGCGAGCGCCGCGCCGACGGATGCGAGGTCGACCTCCCCGAGTGGTGCGCCCCAATGGACGATGACCGGCGCGCCGAACGACTCGTCGATGACCACGTCGGCCTGACGACCGCGCAGATGGATCATGGAACTACCCCTTGTTGGCGCCGAGCGTGAGGCCGCTGATGAACTGACGTTGCAGCATCAAGTAGACCACCAACGTGGGCATTGCGATGATCATCGAGGCCGCGGCGATGAGGTTGTCGTTGGAGAAGAACTGACCGCCGAGGTTCGCGATGGACGACGTGATCGGCCGCTGGTCGCCCTGGTTGATGAGCACCACCGCCCAGAAGAAGTCGTTGTAGAGCCAGGTGAACTCGAGGGTGGCCAGCGCGGCGAGCACCGGGCGGCACAGCGGCATGATGATCTGGAAGAACTGCCGCGAGGTGCTGGCGCCGTCGACCAGGGCGGCCTCGCCGAGCTCCTTGGGAATCGTCTTCATGTAGTTCGACAGGACGAACGTACAGAAGCCGGTCTGGAATGCGACGTGGACGATGATCACCGCGATCTTCGTACCGAGCAGACTGCCGGTGTTCGTGTCGCTCAGGATGTCGGGCCACGGCGTGTGCTTGAACATCTGGAACAGCGGCTGGAACAGGACCTGCGCTGGCAACAGGTTGCCGGCGGTGAACAGCAGCAGCAGGGCCACGTTGAAGCGCCAGCTGTAGCGGCTGACGGCGAACGCCATGGTGCTGGAGAAGAACAGGATGAGCACGATCGCCGGGATCACGATGAACATCGTGTTCTTGAAGGTGTGGGTCATCTGACCCTGTGTCCAGGCGTCGCGGAAGTTCTGCAGCGTGAGCGACTTCGGCCACGAGAAGATGCCGTACTTCTGCGTCTCCGAGTACGGCCGCAGCGCGGCGTACATCGCGCTGAAGACGGGCACCAGCCACAGCAACGCCATGAGCGTGAGGAACACGTAGAGGAACGCGCGTGAGTAACGGGCGCGCCGCGCCGGCCGCTTGACGACGGTCAGTTGCGCGCTCATGCGTCGGTCTCCCGATAGTTGTTGATCAGGTACCAGATGATGAACACGAGGCACAGCACCAACAGCACCACACCGTAGGCCGACCCCAGCCCCACCTGCCCACCCCCCTCACCGACGAGGTTGTCGCGCACGAGCACACCGAGCACCTTGGTGCCCGGTGGCGACTTGAGCGCAACGATGATGTCGAACGCCCGCAGCGCCTCGATCACGGTGATGACGAACACCACCACGTTGATCGGCTTCATCACGGGGAACACGACCTGACGGAACGCCTGCCATTCGTTGCACCCGTCGATCGCAGCGGCCTCGCGCAGTGCAGGATCGACGCTCTTGAGCCCGGCCAGGTACAGCACCATCACGTACCCGATGTGCCGCCACGCCATCGCGACGAGGAGCGCGGCGAAGTTCTTGGTGAGCCCCAACGGCGTGTCGAGGCCGGGGACGTGGAACGTGAAGATCTTCTCGGCGTTGCCGACCCAGTCGATCTGATTGCCTTGCGCGGTGCGGCCGAGCACGACGTTGAACAGGCCCTGGCCGGGCGAGTACATGACGCCCTTCCAGATGAACCCGACGATCGCCAGCGACAGCACGACGGGCATGTAGAAGACGCTCTGGTAGATCGCCGATCCACGAATGTTCTTGTCGAGCAGGTAGGCGAACAGGACCCCGACGATGCTGCACAGCGAGAGGAACACGAGCAGGATGACGTTGTTGAACAGCGCCGGGAAGAACTTGCCGTCGAAGACGGTGAACACCGCCCAGTAGTTGGCGAAACCGACGAGCTTCCAGGTGCCGAGCTTGAGGCCGTCCCACTTGGTGAACGAGAGCGAGATCGTCATGAACGCGGGCACCCACACGAACACGACGTGGATCACCGTCGGGATCCCGGCCATCAGCCACAGCGTCACCTTGTCGCCGCGCGACAGCTGCGAATAACGACGTCGACGGCGACGCCCCTTGGGGGGCGCCGCCGTCGTCACCGGAACTGTCAGGTCAGCTTCCACTGATCGGACTCAGAGGTACTGCGATTTCTGGGTTTCGATGTCGGACAGGATCGTGTCGATCGAACCCGGATCCGTGTGGAAGGCGGCGAAGGCGTCGGCGATCACGTTCGACACGAAGTCCGGGCTGGTGTCGCGGTCGAGGAACTGGGCGATGTTCTTCGCCGATCCGACGAGCTCGGCCGACTTCTTCTGGATGGCGGTGAACTTCGATACGTCGAACTTGTCGTTCGCCGGCACCGCGCTGTTGTCGACCGCATTGACAGCATTGCTGAAGTCGAGGCCGCCGACGGCGGTGAGCAGCGCCTTGGCGCCGGCCTCGTTCTTCGGGCTCGCCGCCATCATCCAGCCGTCGATCGGGGCATCGAGCGCATCTGCGCCGATTGCCGGATCGAGCTCGGGGAAGGTGAAGAAGTCGAGATCGTCGAGGTACGCCTGGTCGGTGCTGTTGCTGGAGACGAACGTGCCGAGGTAGTACATCCCGGCTTCCTTGTTCTCCAACGCCGTGGCGGCTTCCTGCCAGGTGCGCCCGTTGGGGTTCTCCTGGTGGAAGGGCAACAGCGACGTCCAGACGGCAAACACGTTCTTCACCTTGTCCTGGGTCCAGTCTTCCTTGCCGGCCAACAGGTCGACGTGGAACTGGTAACCGTTGAGGCGCATGTTCAAGATGTCGAACGTGCCCTGCACTGGCCACTTGCCGTCGTTGGCGTAGGCGAACGGCACGAGACCGTCGGCCTGCATCTTCGTGGCGAGGGCGATCAGCTCGTCCTTGTTGGTCGGGATCGCGTAGCCCTTGTCGGCAAAGACGCTCTTGCGGTAGTGCACGGCCCACGGGTAGTAGCTGCGGGGCACGAGGTACTGCTTGCCGTCGTTGCCGGTGGCTGCGGTCTTGAAGCCCTCGGTGAAGTCGGGCAGGTTGTCCCAGACGTCGGAGAGGTCGCCGGCGAGGCCCTTCTCGGCGAAGAACCGCATGCGGTAGCCGGCGAACCAGGTGAACACGTCGTCGGGCTGCTGCAGGTAGCTGGTGATGTTGTCCTGGAAGCTGTTGTGGTCGACGAAGTTGCCCTTGTAGGGAACGCCGGTGGCGTCGAGGCCGGCCTTGATGCCGTCGCCGACCTTGCCCGCTCCCGCTGCTTCGTTGATGCCGACGGTCACCGCGTCGCCGGAGGGTGCCGCCGTGGTGTCGGGACTACCCCCGGTCGTGGGCGTCGTGGTGTCGCCGCCACCGCTGGTCGCGGGGGTGGTGCTGGCCGTGGTGCTGTCGGAGCCGCACGCTGCGAGCAGACCGGCACCGGCGACGGCCGCCGCACCGACGATCAGGCCACGACGCGAGACGATGTGGAACCCGACATCGGTCGGGCTGGGTGATTGTTCGTAACCTTCGGACACGGGGTCCCCCTTGTGAAGAGTGTTCATGCTGGCCGCCCGCGAGACGATCGGGCGATGCTGTGAACATGGCATGAACGCACGGTGCGTGTCAAGGGTCTCTGTTCGTATTTCGCACACATTGTGTGAGATTCTTCGGCCAATCCGGGCCAGTCACACACCTCTGTGCGAAATTCGTGTTTGAAACTGTTGACTTTCCCAACACTGAGGGGCAGGCTACGCATCATGTCCAACAAGGTGGTCGACACGGTCGCAGCACGTGCGCTCGCCCGTCAGCGCCACGACGTCATCGTCGCCGAGGTCCGCCGGCGCGGCGCGGTGCGGGTGAGCGAACTGTCCGCGCTGCTCGGCGTCAGCGACATGACCATCCGCCGCGATCTCGAGATGCTCGACGACACGGGACTGCTCACCAAGGTGCACGGCGGCGCCACCCTCCGCGCCGAGCGCAGCAGTGACGAGCCCGGTTTCGAGGCCAAGTCGCTGCGCAACATGGCCGAGAAGCACGCCATCGCGATGGCGGCGGCGGCAATGGTCACACCCGGCAGCGCCATCGGCATCACTGCCGGCACGACCACCTGGCAACTCGCCTACCACCTCGTCGACATCGCCGACCTCACGGTCATCACCAACTCCGTGCGCGTGGCCGACGTGCTGTACCGCGCACCACGACCCGACCGCACGGTCGTCCTCACCGGTGGCGAGCGCACGCCATCGGATGCGTTGGTCGGGCCCGTCGCGCTCGCCACACTTCGCACGATGCATCTCGACATGGTGTGCATGGGCGTCCACGGCATCGCCGACCCGGCCGGCTTCACCACACCGAACCTGATCGAGGCCGAGACCAACCGGGCATTCGTGGATTCCACGCAACAGCTCGTGGTGCTCGCCGATCACACGAAGTGGAACGTGGTCGGACTCAGCACGATCGCACCGCTGTCGCGGGCCGAGACGATCATCTCCGATCGCGGCCTGTCGACCGCGGCACGCCTCACGCTCGAGCCCATGGTCCCCCGACTCGTGCTGGCTGATCCACAATTCAATGAAGCACCCGCACCGTTCGAGACCCGAGCGGCCGATCGAAGGAGGGCGTAATGGCCAACGTGACGTTCCGCGAGGCCTCGCGCATCTACCCGGGCATGCAGCACGCAGCCGTGGACCGGCTCAACCTCGAGATCGTCGACGGCGAGTTCCTCGTGCTCGTCGGCCCGTCCGGCTGCGGGAAGTCGACGACCTTGCGCATGCTCGCCGGACTGGAACCGATCGACGACGGCAACGTGTTCATCGGCGACACCGACGTCACCATGTTGCCGCCCCGCGAGCGCGACATCGCCATGGTGTTCCAGAGCTACGCGCTCTACCCGCACATGACCGTCGCCGAGAACATCGGCTTCCACCTCAAGATCAAGAAGATGCCCAAGGACGAGATCAAGCAGCGCGTCGCCGAAGCGGCCGAACTGCTCGACCTCACCGACTATCTCGACCGCAAGCCGGCAAAGCTCTCGGGCGGCCAGCGCCAACGCGTGGCCATGGGTCGGGCGATCGTGCGCAACCCCAAGGTCTTCCTCATGGACGAGCCGCTGTCGAACCTCGACGCCAAGCTGCGCGTGCAGACCCGAACGCAGATCGCTGCGCTGCAGCGCCGGCTCGGGGTCACCACCGTGTACGTCACCCACGACCAGGTCGAGGCGATGACGATGGGCGACCGGGTCGCCGTCCTGAAGGATGGTGTGCTGCAGCAGTGCGCCGCCCCGCGCGACCTGTTCACCACGCCCGTCAACACCTTCGTCGCCGGCTTCATCGGTTCTCCGGCGATGAACATGGTCACCTGCACGGTCACCGAGGCCGGCGCGGAGTTCTCGTCGATGCAGATCCCGCTCAATGCCGAGCAGCGGTCCGCTCTGACCACCGACGTGATCACCGTCGGGGTGCGGCCGGAGGGTCTGCACATCAGTCCTGACGACATCGGGATGCACGCCACGATCGGGACCGTCGAAGAACTCGGCTCCGACAGCTTCCTGTACTGCACCCCCGACGGACACACCGATATCACGGTGGTCTCACGCGCCGAAGGGCTCAGCCCTGCTCGTGCCGGCGACCACGTCGTCCTGCGCCCCGACACGGGCGCCCTCCACCTCTTCGACACCGCTACGGGTGCCCGGCTGCCCAATTGACATGGCCGCCCCCTCCGATCTCCGCATCGACCCGTACCTGGGGACAAGGGTGCACATCGTCGGCACCCGCCAGGCCCGCCCCAACCTGCCGTCCACCGGATGCCCGTTCTGTCCTGGAGGGCTCGAGTCGCCCGAGCCGTATGACGTCCGCTGGTTCCGCAACCGCTGGCCGGCGATGCCCGGCGATCGTTGCGAGGTGGTGCTCTACACCTCCGAGCACGACGCCACGTTCACGTCCCTCGGCGTCGACGGGGCCCGCAAGGTCGTCGATCTCTGGGCCCAGCGCACGACCGAACTCGGCGCCCGGGCCGACGTCGATTTCGTGCTCGTGTTCGAGAACCGCGGACCCGAGGTGGGGGCCACGATCGCTCATCCGCACGGGCAGATCTACGCCTACGACCACATCCCGGAGCGCCCGCTGCGGCTGCTCGAGTCGAAGTGGACACCCGACCTCGCCCCCGGTGATCGACTGGTCAGCGAACACGACGGGTGGGTCACGTCCGTGCCGTACGCCAGCGCATATCCGATCGCGTTGTCGATCGCACCGCGCATGCAGGTGCCCGATGTGGTCGCACTCGAGGCAACGGGCCGCGACGGGTTGGCTGCCATGCTGATCGACGTGCTCGGCCGACTCGATCGTCTCTACGACCAGCCGCTGCCGTACATGATGTGGCTGAACCAGCGGCCCACCGACGGCGCCGAATGGCCGCAGGCGTGGTTCAACATCGAGATCGTGTCGCCGTGGCGCAGCGCAGGCGTGCCCCGCTACATCGCCGCAGCGGAGGTCGCCTGCGGCGAGTACTTCAACCCGGTGATCCCCGAGGTGCTCGCCGAGGATCTGCGCAGCCTCTAGTTCGGCTGCACCGACTGGAAGTCGGGAACCCGCTTCTGGAGAAAGCTGGCCACGCCCTCTTTGAAATCGGCGCGGCGCAGCGACGCCTTCATCAGCTCGATGGCATCGTCGGTGGCCTCGACCAGACCGCGATCCCAGTCGCCGTAGACCTGCCGCTTCATCACCGCCATCGAGGTCGGGGAGGCGTACGTGGCGAGCTCGGCGGCGAACTCGAGCGTGCGATCCATGAGCAGTTCGGGTGCGACGACCTCGTTGACCAACCCCATCTGCGCGGCTTCCTCGGCGAGGAACACCCTGCCGCTGTAGAGCAGATCCAGGGCGCGTGCCGTGCCCACCAGCCGAGGGAGCACCCACGACATCCCGTACTCCGCGATCAGGCCGCGACGCGAGAACGCAGTGGTGAACTTCGCTCCCGCAGCAGCGAAGCGCACGTCGCACATGAGCGCTTGCACCATGCCGATGCCCGCGCACCCGCCGTTGACGGCTGCGATGACGGGCTTGGGGATCTGGGTCGTGTAGTACTGCGGACGGCCGCCGGCAGCGGCGTCGGCGCCGCCCGAGCTCGCCCCGATGCCCTGCAGCGTTTCCATGTCGGCGCCGGCACAGAACCCGCGACCGGCGCCGGTGACGACGATCACCTTCACCGCCGGATCGGCAGCGCATCGGTCGAGCAGTTCGAAATACCGGGTGGCGAGGTCGCCGTTCCAGGCGTTGAGACGCTCCGGCCGGTTGAGGGTGAGCACCGCGATCCCGGGGTCGCGCAGCTCGAGGAGGACGACGTCGTCAGTCATCCTCTGGAACGTAGTCCTCGACATCGTCGAGCTCGGAGTCGTGGAGTTCGGGCACCGGCACGTCCATGCGATGACGGCGAGCGTCGACCAGCAGATAGCCGACGGCCAACACGAACGCGACCAATGCGGTCCACTGATTGAGGCGCCAGCCGCCTCCACTGTTCGCCGGGTCGATCCGCAGGCTCTCGACCCAGAAGCGGCCGACCGAGTAGCCGGCGACGTACACCGCCATCAAGCGACCCGGACGCAGCTGCATCCGCTTGTCGATCAACAGCAGCACACCGCACAGCGCGAGGTTCCACAGGCACTCGTACAGGAACGTCGGGTGGAACAACGTGCCCGACGCATAGCCGGCGGGCAGGTGTGCATCATCGATCTGAAGACCCCACGGCAGCGTGGTCGGACGACCGAACAGCTCCTGGTTCCACCAGTTGCCCACTCTGCCGATCGCCTGCGCCAGCGGGATCGCCGGCGCGGCAGCGGTGAGGGTCATCGGCACCGAGATGTTGCGGCGCTTCATCGCCCAGATCGCGACGACGGTGCCCAAGAGCAGACCGCCCGGGATGCCGAGGCCGCCCTCCCAGATGCGGATCCAGCGGCTCGGCTCCTTCCACGGTTGACTCTTGTCGGTGACGATGTAGTACAGCCGCGCGCCGACGACGCCGCCCGCCACACCCCACATCGCGACCGAGGTGAAGTCGTCGCGGGTGCCGGCGCCCGATGCTTCGAGGCGTCGACCGGCGAGCCAGGTGGCGGCGACGACACCGAGGGCGATCATCAGCCCGTAGGCGTGGATCGAGAGCGGGCCGATGTCGAAGACACCGTCGGATGGGCTGGGGATGCTGGCGAGGAAGTGCACGGTCAGGCGGTGACGCGTTGTGCGAAGGCCACCGTGGCGTCGTTGATCAGCTGCTTGTCGTAGTCCTGGGTCGCCACGTGATAGCTGCGCTCCAGCATCATTCGCTCGAGCGGGCCGCCGTAGTGCTCGGCCAGGTAGTCGCCCTGCGCTGGCTCGACGACGTGGTCCTGCGGGGAGTTCATGAGCAGCAGCGGGATCCTCATCGACGGGTAGTCATCACCGAGCGGACCCAACCCGTCGACGACGATCGACAACGTTGCCGACAACGAGGTCGAGTCGTACGTGACCTCCTTCGCATCGGGGTCGGCGATGTCGCTGCCGATGCCGGGCATCAGTTCGTTGCCATCGGCGATCAGCGCCTTCAGGAAATCGACGACGTCGGAACTCTGTGGCTGCGCCGCAGGATTCACGCACACGAGGCCGGCGATGTCGGGATGGTTCGCGCCCATCCGCAGGGTGAGGGCACCACCGAGGCTGAGGCCGACGACGACCACCTTGTCGCATCGGGCGGACAGCGCCTGATACGCCTGCTCGACGGCAGCGACCCAATCTGCCCAGCCGGTGGCCACGAGATCCTCGACGACGGTGCCGTGACCGGGCAGCAGCGGCAGTTCGATGTGGAAGCCGGAAGCGGCGAGCGCATCGGCGATGCCCCGCATGCTCACCGGGGTACTGGTGAGGCCATGGATGACGAGCGCACCATGCGAGCCTTCGCCGACGTGCGACCAGGGCTCGGCCCCGGGGATGAGAGCAGTCATGACGAGCAGTATGTCAGGAGTATGGGTCGTCGGCCCCGCCGGCCTCGTCCCACCACTCGGTCGGCGATCCCGTCGACTGCCAGTCGTCGAACGGGTAGATGCAGTTCACGGGGCAGGCCGGGAGGCACTTGTCGCACCCGCTGCACAACTCGGGGATGATCACCACGTCGGGACCGTGATTGAAGATCGCACCGAACTGAGGAGGACAATGGCGAAGACACGCGTCGCAGTTGATGCACTCCAGCATCTCGATGCGCAGCGGCGGGTTCTTCCACTTCTCGTTGCGGGCTCGATGGGCGATGCGATCGTCGCGGGTGGCCGCCATGGGGCGAGTGTAGAGGGCGGCGGCGGGCCCGGATTGACCCGACGGTCAAGGTCTGATCGACTGGACCCGTGGTCGATCCGCGGCGGCACACCGAACAGGGCAACGAACGCAAGCTGCAACTGTTGCAGGCAGCCGAGCGGCTGTTCACGGAGCGAGGCTACGGGGCGACGCGCATCTCCGACATCTGCGCCGCGGCCGGCGTCGCCAAAGGGCTGTTCTACTGGTACTTCCCCACCAAGGAATCGTTGTTCGCGGAACTGGTGCGCACGATGCGACAGGCGCTGCGTCGGGCGCAGGCAGCTGCGATGACCGTCGACGCCGACTCGGTGTGCCGCATCCGCCAGGGTGCCGAGGCCAGTGTGCGGTTCATGGCCGAGCACCAGCCGTACTTCGCACTGCTCGACGTGGAGCGGACCGACGACTCGATGGCGGAGGTGATGAAGGAGGGCAGCGACGTCTACGCCTCCGACGTGCGCCGGCTCGTCGAAGAGGCTCAGGCAGCCGGCCTGGTCGACGACGGCGACCCCGCGTTCTTCGCGATCGGCGTCATGGGCGCCGTGTCGTCGTTCAGCCATGCCCATCGCATGGGCCGACTCGACATGCCCATCGACGACCTCGCCCACCTGGTGGGCGAATGGGTCACCCGAGCGATGACCGGTCGATCCCCGACTCCAGCGAAGGGTCGCGGCGCACCATCACCCGGATGAACGCGTCGACCACCCTGGGCTCGAACTGCGTGCCGCGGCCGGCGATCACGTAGTTGACGGCGTCGACCGTCGCCCACGCCAGCTTGTACACCCGCTCGCTGATGAGCGCGTCGAAAACATCGGCGACCGTGACGATGCGTCCCGACAGCGGGATGTACGGCCCGCTGAGACCTCGGGGGTACCCGCTGCCGTCCCACCGCTCGTGGTGGGTGTGGGCGATCTCGGCCGCCAGCTCGATCAACGGTGACTCGCTGCCGCTGAGGATGCCGTGTCCGAGCGTTGCGTGCGTCTTCACCAGTTCGAACTCGTTGGCCGTGAGGGGCCCGGGCTTGAGCAGGATCGAATCCGGGATGCCGACCTTGCCGATGTCGTGCATCCGCGCGGCGAGCGGGAGTCGACGGACGAACTCGGCGTCCTCGCCCAGTTCCTCGGCGATCTCGGCCGCCAGGTCGCCGACCCGGCCGGGGTGCTCGCCGGTGTCGCTGTTGTAGAACTCTGCCATCACCGCGACCTGTTGGAGCGCCTTCACCTGGAAGTGTTCGAGGCGGTCAGTGCGCATCTGCACCATGGTCTCCAGCTCGGTCGTCCGCAGCCGCAGGATCTCGGACTGTTGGCGTGCGGCCTCCGTGTCGTGTTGGATCTGCAGCGTCTTGATGCGCAGGTCGGTCCCCCGGTTGAACATCTCCTCGTTCAACGCGTAGCGGGACTCCTGGTGCAGCAGCGCCTGCTCGAAGCGACCCATCTCGCGGTTGAGGTTGGCCAGCTTCTCGCGCAGCGAGAGCGACAGCTCGGTCATGTTCGCCTGGCTGGCGAGGTCGAGGGCGTCGCCCCACTCGCGCAGGGCGTGGTCGCGCAGGTGTTGGGCGACGTACAACTCGCCGCGGGCGATGCGAACGGTGACAACGCTTCCCGGCGACAGCGCAACGCGGCGTACCGTGCGGTCGCGCAGCACGCCGTCGGCTTCGTCGAGCGCAGCGGCTGCCCGGTCCAGCGCGGCAAGCGAGACATATGCCATGGCGAGGCGGGCGAGGATCTCGGGGACGAACTCCGGTGCATGCTCCTTGGCCAGACCGAGCGCCGACTCACCGAGGCTGACCGCCAGCAGATCCTCCTTGCGGTCGGCGCGGACCTTGGCCATGTTGGCGAGCGTGATGGCATCGAGGTCGGGCCGGTTCTCGCCCTTGTTGGCCATCAGCGCTGCCTCGTAGGTGACGATCGCCTTGTCGGTGTCGCGGAGGCTGTGCTGAATGACGGCGAGGGAGTTCAGGAGCAGGCCCTCGCTCGAGCGCTGGCCAGTGGTTCGGTACAACTCGAGGGCTGCCAACGCAGATGCCAGCGCCTCGGAGAAGTTCGCCGCGTGGTACTGCACGGCGGCGATGAGGTTGAGCGCGGAGACCTCCGAGTTGACGGCGCCACACTGGTGGGCGAGATCGCGCGATTCGAGCGCCACCGCGAAGGCCTCGTTGTTGAGACCCGAGGCGTACGACAGCTCAGCCAGCCGGTACAGCGCTTCCGCCTCGCCGAACGGGTGGAGGTTGGCGCGAGCCAGGACTCGGGCCTGCTGGACCAGCGAGCGGGCACGTCCCAGATCGGTGCCTTCGACCAGACGCGCCTGTTCCAGCAGCTCGTCGACGGAGGGTTCACCTCCGGGACCGTGCGTCACTGGCGTGGTCGACGCCACTCGTTCACCTCTCTCGCTTCGACTGTCGCACAGTTCGTGCAGGCTAGTTATCGGCGGTTTCTGCCCGAGGGATAGCCCATTCTCGTCCAAGGCCTGGATCCGCCCTCGTATCGTGGTCCTGAGTGGATACGTGGAGACGGCAGCGCGGCACCCGGCGGAACGTCGATTCCTCCGCCATTGCCGCGATCGCGCCCGTGCTGGCGATCGTGCCCGTCTGGTTGCTCGCCACGGCCGTGTTCTGGTGGCCGATCCACCTGTTCTGGCACATCCCGTATCTGTGGTTCGCCGGCGGATACCTGGGGGCATCAGTGCTGCTCTTCCTGCGACCGGTGCAGCTCTACGTGCTGGCGCCGCTGCTCGGCGCCCGACGGCCGACGAGGTACGAGGAGTCGGCGCTCGCACCCGCATGGCGGCCGGTGCTGCAGTTCAACGATCTGCCGGGCCATCGGTACGTGCTCGCAGTCCTTCCGTCGAACGAGCTGAACGCGTTTGCGTGCGGCGGCCACCTCGTGGTGGTGACCTCGTACGCGCTCGAGGAGCTTCCCCGCGACGAGCTCAGCGGCGTGCTCGCTCACGAACTCAGCCACCACCTGGGACTTCACACCGTGGCGCTCGCCGTCGGACAGTGGTTGTCGATCCCCGTGCTGGTGCTCGCCCGGATCGGCTTCTTCCTGCAGAACGTGGCGTCGGCGGCCACCACCAGCTTCGTCCAGCACTCGTCGAGCATGACCGCGCTGGGACGGCTGGTCGCCGCCCTGCTGACCGCGGTCTCCTGGGTGTTCCTCAGCGGCCTGCTCCTCAGCAACATGATGGCGAACTCGGTGGGCCGGAATGCAGAGTTCCAGGCCGATCAGCGAGCGGTCGACATGGGATTCGGGCGCCCACTGGCCCTCGCTCTGCGCCGCGCGCTCCAAGAGTTCGGCAACGACCGTCCGACGTCGTGGCGTGATCGGCTGGCGATGACCCACCCCCCGGCGCGCACCCGTGTGGCGCGCATCGAGGCGCAGCTTCGCGGTCGGCCCTGACCCCTCGCAGTAAGGTCCGCCAGATGACAGGAGCCATCGAGGCACGCGCTCTGGCGCGCCGATTCGGAGAGACCGAAGCTGTCGCGGGTGTCGACCTCACGGTCGAATCCGGCGAGATCTACGGGTTCCTCGGACCGAATGGGGCCGGCAAGAGCACCATGGTGCGGATGTTGACCACGCTGCTGGCACCGACCGGGGGGAGCGCCAGCGTGGCCGGTTTCGACGTTGCGACCGATCCCGAGCACGTGCGCTTGCGCATCGGCGTCGCGCTCCAGGACGCCGCGCTCGACCCGAAGCAGACCGGACGTGAACTGCTCGACCTACAGGGTCGCCTGTACGGCCTGCCGACCCACGAACGCCGCCGACGAGTCGACGATCTGCTGCGACTGGTCGACATCGGCCATGCCATCGATCGACGGATCAACACCTACTCGGGCGGCATGAAGCGCCGCCTCGATCTTGCGGCGGCGCTCGTGCATCAGCCCGAGGTCCTGTTCCTCGACGAGCCCACGACCGGGCTCGATCCCACCAGCCGGGCGGCGGTCTGGGCCGAGGTGCGCTACCTCAACGAGGAGTTGGGGATGACGATCTTCCTCACCACCCAGTATCTGGAGGAAGCCGACGCGCTCGCCGGCCGGGTCGGCATCATCGCCCGCGGAAAGCTGGTCGCCGAGGGCACTCCCACCGACCTCAAGCGCTCGATCGGCAGCGACGTGATCGTCGCCAAGGTCACCCGCGGCACGGCTCCCGACGTCGTCGCCGCCGTCGCCAATGTTCGGCAGGTGGAGCGCGTCGAGATCTCCGGCGACGAGGTCGTGATGTCGGTGGAGAACGGGGCCGCGGCGATCAGTCCCGTTGCAGTGGCCATCGCCGAGGCCGGCCTGCACGTCGAGGGACTCACGCTGCGCACGCCGACCCTCGACGACGTGTTCCTCCACATCACCGGCGGCCGCCTCCAGGAGGACGCACTGTGATCGACACGACGAGAGTCCACCCGCGCAGCGCTGGGTTCTGGACCGACCTGCGCACCGTGAGCCTGCGGGCGCTGCGCCTCACCTGGCGCGACCCCGAGGCGTTCGGCCCCGCACTCGTGATCCCGATCTTCTTCTTCGTCGTCAACGTCGGCGCCCTGCAGAAGTTCGTCGAGGGCAACTTCCCACCGGGCTTCGACTACAAGGCGTTCCAGCTGCCCGTCGCCGTGGTGTTCGCGGTGACGGGCGTCAGCCGAGCGAACGCACTCGTGGTCGACATCCAGGACGGCTACCTCGACCGGCTGCTGCTCACGCCGGTGCGCCGAGGCACTCTGTTGCTCGGCCTGATGACCGCCGACTTCATGCTGATCGTCGCCCTCGCCCTTCCGGTCGTGCTCCTCGGCCTCGTGCTGGGCATCCACGTCGCCACCGGTGTGCTCGGGATCCTCGCGTTCGTGTTGATGGCCGGGTTCTGGGGGTTGGCGTTCACCGGATTCCCGTACGCCATCGCCCTGCGCACGGGCAACCCGACGGCGGTGAACAACGCGTTCCTCCTGTTCTTCCCGTTCGCCTTCCTCACCACCGCGTACCTGCCCCAGGAAGCGATGACGGGATGGCTCGCCACTGCGACGAAGCTGAACCCCACGACCTACCTCCTGGAGGGGATGCGGGCGATCCTGCAAACGGGGTGGGAGTGGGACCTCATCGGCAAGGCCCTCCTCGCCATTCTCGGCATGGGGGCGATCTCGTTCACCCTCGCGTTCCGGTCGCTCGCCGGGCGGGTCAATCGGAACTGACCCGTCATGAACCCATCGGCGCGACCACCGCGTCGAGCCCACGCTTGCCGCCACTGCCGAACACCGTGTCGAAGAGGATGCAGGTCTCGTCGATGGCGGTGCGCAACCGCTTCTCGGCCCGCTTCCCGCCGAGCGCGGCGAAGGCGATGCCCGCCGCCGAAAGGCTCACGATCGCACGGCTCGACATGCGGACATTCTGGTCCGCACACGGCCCCCTCCAGAAGGTGGCAACATGGGCGGGTGGCCGTGATCGACACGTATGAGTTGTCCGACCGATATCGACTCGACGATGGTCGGGTGTTCCTCAGCGGGTCCCAGGCGCTGGCCAGATTGCCCTACGAGCAGCTCCGCGCCGACCGGCGGGCAGGGCTCACGACGGCCGCCTACGTCACCGGCTATCCCGGGAGCCCTCTCGCGGGGTACGACCGCGACGTGTCCGCCGCCGCCGCGCTGGCCGACGCCGAGGGGCTTCGGTTGGTGATGCAGCCCGCGCTCAACGAGGAGCTGGCGGCCACGGCGGTGATGGGCTCGCAGCTCGCCGTGACCCTGGATTCGTGTCGGTACGACGGGATCATCGGCATCTGGTACGGGAAGGCGCCGGGGCTCGACCGTGCGAGCGACGCGCTGCGTCACGCGACGTTCGCCGGGACATCGCACCTCGGCGGTGCCATCGCTCTCGTGGGCGACGACCCCAACGCGAAGAGCAGCACGCTGCCCTCGTCGAGCGGCGCGACGTTGGTCGATCTCAACATGCCGATCATCTACCCGGGCGATGTCCAGGAAGCCATCGACCTCGGTCGCCATGCCATCGCCATGTCACGCGCATGTGGTGTGTGGGCGAGCGTGAAGGTCGTCGAGGCCGTTGCGGACGGGACCGGGTCGGTCGAGGTGCACCCCGACCGCATCACACCGATCGTGCCGACCATGGAGGTCGACGGGAAGCTGTGGGTCCCCCATCCGTCCGGCCAGGTGCTCACCCCGTACTCGCTGGAGATGGAGCGCGAGTTCCATGAGGTCCGCCTGAAGCTGGCCCGTGAATACGGCGTGCTGAACCACCTCAACACGATCCCGGTTCGAGGACCCCACGACTGGGTCGGCATCGTCGCCAGCGGGCACACCTACCACGAGACCCTCGAGGCCCTGCGACTGCTCGGGTTCGGGGACCACAATGCGATCCGCGGTGCGGGCATCCGGCTGTTCAAACTGGGCATGCCCGTTCCGCTCGACATCGGCCAGGTGCGCGAGTTCGCCGAGGGGCTCGCCGAGATCATCGTCATCGAGGAGAAGGCTCAGAACCTCGAGTGGCTGGTGAAGGATGCCCTCTTCGGACGTGCCGACCACCCCGTCGTCTGCGGCAAACGGGCACCCGACGAGTCGCCGCTGTTCCCGTTCACCGGCACCCTGGAGGCAGACTCGATCGCTCCGCTGCTGCGCACCCGCCTCGCCACACGGCTTGCCGAGCGACTCGCACCGCCTCCACCGGCGCCGCGTGCGTTGATCCCGCTGTCGGTGTCGCGCCAGCCGTACTTCTGCTCGGGCTGCCCGCACAACTCCTCCACGAAGGTGCCCGACGGCGCCCTCGTCGGCGCGGGGATCGGCTGCCACACGATGGTGCTGCTGATGGAGCCCGAGCGTGTCGGCCACATCGTCGGGCTCACCGCGATGGGCAACGAGGGCGCTCAGTGGTTCGGCATGGCACCGTTCGTCGACGACGAGCACCTCATCCAGAACATCGGTGACGGCACGCTCTTCCATTCGGGTCTGTCCGCGATCCGCGCCGCGGTGGCCAACGGTGCGAACATCACCTACAAGATCCTCTACAACGGCGCAGTGGCGATGACGGGTGGGCAGGACCCGTTCGGGCAGCTCGACGTCATTTCGCTCGTCAAGGTCCTCCAGGCGGAGGGTGTCCAGCACATCATCGTCACCACCGATGAACTCTCGAAGTACAAGGCGGCCGACATGCCGCCGGGGCTCAAGGTCTGGGGGCGCACGCGCCTCATCGAGGCGCAGGAAGTGCTGTCGATGATCCCGGGCACCACGGTGCTCATTCATGATCAGCGCTGTGCGGCCGAGAAGCGGCGCGACCGCAAGCGCAACAAGATCGAACAGCCCAAGTTCAAGGTCGTCATCAACGAGCGCGTGTGCGAGGGATGCGGCGACTGCGGCGACAAGAGCAACTGCCTCTCGGTGCAACCCACCGACACCGCGTTCGGCCGCAAGACGCGAATCGATCAGGGTTCGTGCAACTTCGACCTCTCGTGCCTCGAAGGCGACTGCCCCGCATTCATGACGGTGGTGCCGGGCAAGGGCAAGGGATCACCGAAGCGACGACTGCCGACCGTTCCCGTGCAACTGCCCGTGCCACCGCGCAACGACGAGCAGGAGTGCACCATCCGCATGAGCGGCATCGGCGGCACGGGCGTGGTGACCACGAGCCAGATCCTCGGCACGGCGGCGATGCTGCAGGGCTTCCACGTCCGCGGGCTCGACCAGACGGGACTCAGCCAGAAGGCCGGTCCCGTGGTCAGCGACGTCCGCCTCTCGCGCATCGCACCCCATCCGTCGAACAAGGCGACCGAAGGTTCCGTCGACGTCCTGATCGCCTTCGATCAGCTGGTGGCCGGCATCGACGCGACGATGCGCAGCGCCTCGACCGACCGCACGGTGGTCGTCGCCAACACGGCCACCGTGCCCACTGGATCGATGATCATCCACCCGGACCAGGCCTACCCCATCGGCGAGATCACCGATCGCCTCGACGCCAACACACGATCCAGCATGCGGGTGGACGCCCAGCGTCTGGTGGTCGGCCTCCTCGGTGACGACAGCACGGTCAATGTGTTCATGGTGGGCGTCGCCGTGCAGGCCGGCCTGATCCCTGTGGCTCCCGACACGGTGGAGCGGGCGATCGAGCTCAACGGCGTGGCCGTGCAGAAGAACCTCGCCGCCTTCGACTGGGGCCGCGCATGGGTCGCCGATGCGGCGTCGGTGGAGGTCGCCGCCGGCTTCGGCGAGTCGGCCGACGAAGTGCCGGTGCGCGATCGGCTCGCCGCCGACCTCACCGCCTACCAGTCCGCGAAGTACGCGGCCAAGTACCTCGCGGTCGTCGACCGAGTGGCGGCCGCCGGACATCCGCAGCTCACCGACGCCGTCACGCGAAACCTGCACAAGCTGATGGCCTACAAGGACGAATACGAGGTCGCGCGACTGCTCTTGCTGCCCGAGGCGCGGGCGCAGGCGGAAGCGGTGGGCGGGTCCGGCGCAAAGGTGACCTGGATGCTCCACCCGCCGATGTTGCGGGCGATGGGCATGCGCCGCAAGATGCGGCTCGGTCGGTGGGCGACCCCCGCGTTCGTGGTGCTGCGCTCGATGCGCCGCCTACGGGGCACCTTCGCCGACGTGCCGGGGTGGGCGAAGGTCCGCCGGGTGGAACGGGCGATGATCCCCGAGTACATCGACGCCGTCGATTCCCTGCTCGCTCGCCTCGACGACGCCGGCGTCGAGGACGCAGTGTTGATCGCCTCGCTCCCCGACCGGGTTCGTGGGTACGAGCATCTGAAGATGGAGCGCGCGGAGGCCTACCGCGAAGAGCTGCGCAACCGGCTGAAGGCCTTCACCACCTAAAGGCCTTCACCACCTGAAGGCTTTCACCGGCTGAGCTCGTCGCGACGGCGTTCGAGGAACCGGCGGTCGCTGTCGTTCGGCGCGCACTCCAGGGCGCGATCGAACGCATCACGCGCCTCCGCTCGCCGACCCGTGCGCGACAGCAGTTCGCCGCGCGTACTCCAGTAGAGGTGCCAGCTCGAGACCTCCGCAGCGTCGAGCTCGTCGAGGAGTCGCAGTCCGGCGTCGGCTCCGTCGGCCTCGGCGACGGCCACCACTCGGTTGACGCGGACCACCGGTGTCGGCCAGTGGGCCTCCAGCACGCCGTACAGCGCCGCAATCTGTGGCCAGTCGGTCTCCTCGTACGTGCGAGCCAGATCGTGGAGGATCGCGATGGCCGCCTGCAATTGGTACGGGCCCGCACGTCGGCGATGCATGGCCGCATCGAGCACCGTCTCGGCCTCGGCGATCTCGTCGAGGCGCCATCGGCCGCGATCCTGCGCCGGCAACAGCACGAGCTCACCGTCGTCGTCGAGGCGAGCGTCGCGGCGAGCGTGGGTCGCGAGTGCGAGCGCCAGCATGCCCGCACACTCCGGCTCGTCGGGCATCAGGTCGTGGAGCAGACGAGCGAGGCGAATGGCTTCCTCGGCCAGGTCGATCCGACCATCGAGCCGACCTTCCGGCGCATGGTGGCCGGCCGTGACAATGGCCTGCACCACCACCAGCACCGACGCCACGCGGTCCGGGAGCTCGTGATCGGCCGGCACCCGATACGGGATGTGCGCCGTGGCGATCTTCTTCTTCGCGCGGCTGATCCGTTGGCCCATCGTCGTGTCGGACACGAGGAAGACACGGGCGATCTCGACCGTGCTCATGCCACACAGGATTCGCAACGCGAGCGCGACCCGGGCCTCGATCGCCAGCGCCGGATGGCAACACGTGAACACGAGGCGCAACAGGTCGTCGCGCACCATCGAATCCGTGGTGCGCTCGCCGAAGGCAGTCGTCATCTCGTCGAGCAGGACCGCGTCGGCTTCCTTTTTCGTGCGCTTCGCCTCCCGACGCACGACATCGAGCGCGCGGTTGCGAGCAACCGTGGTGAGCCATGCGCCCGGGTTCGCCGGGACGCCGTCGACCGGCCACCGGTGCAGCGCCTCGACGACCGCGTCCTGGACGGAGTCCTCGGCCAGCGTGATGTCGCCCGTGAGCCGGACGAGGGTGGCCAACACTCGACCACCCTCGTCACGAACCATCTGGTCGAACCAGTCGCTCACGGTGCCGACTTCACGACCCGGAGAAGTCGACCACCGGGCGCACCTCGACCGAGCCGAGCCAGGCGCCCGGGATCTGGGCGGCCCAGCGGATTGCCTCGTCGAGGTCGGCGGCATCGATGATGTAGAACCCGCCGAGGACCTCCTTGGTCTCCGCGAACGGTCCGTCGGTGGTCACCACCTCGCCACCTTTGCCGCCCCTGACCCGCACGGTCGTCGCGGCCGAGGGAGGCTGAAGTGCTGCTCCACCGGACAGGACTCCGGCGGCCCCGGCGCGATCGCCGAAGTCGAAGTACTCCTGATGGATCTCGGCGCGCGAGGCAGCACCGATCGGTGAGTCGTCGGCGAGGTCGCCGTAGATGAGAGCGGCATAGCGGGGCATGGTGATCCTCCTGTGAAACGTGCACCCCGGCGGGGTGTCACAGGTGCGACGATCCGCCGCCTCGAAATTCGACGACTCGTCGAATGTTAGTTGGCGATCGAAAACACGGTGGCCGGAGCTGCCGGGAGGTGATCCGGGAGCTCGATCCGGAGTTCGCCTGCGTGCCAGCGATGCGGAAGGACCCGGTGGTTGCCGAGCATCCGGACCTCAGCGCCCACCGACGGCTCGGCACCGGGGAAGCGGACCTCGCCGGCCGGCGCACCCTTGACGATCGCGAACGTGGTGGTGCCACGGTGGGTGAAGCCGACCGGGCGACCGTCACCGGTCGTCCCGGTGCCGCCGGCCGTGGTGCCGTAGATCGCGTCGCCGTTGATACGAAGCCACCACCCGAGGGCGGTGAGCCGTACGACCTGGGCCATCGGGATCTGCCCGTCCGCCGACGGGCCGACGTTGAGCAGCAGGTTGCCGCCGCGGGCCACGATGTCGGCGAGCATCCAGATGTTGTCGTCGACGGTGGGGAACGTGCCTTCGTGCTCCATCCGGTTGTACCCGAAACTGCGGCCGATCCCGCGGCACACCTCCCACTTCCGGTCCGTGGCCGTCGTGCTGTACTCGGGCGTCGTGAAGTCGGCATGGAGCGCGCCCTGTGCGACAGCGATCATGTTGAAGCGGTCGTTCACGACGCCATCGGGGACGGCCCCGTAGTACTGCGTGATGATGTCGTTGGGGTCGAGGTTGAACGGCCAGCCGATGTCGTTCCAGAGCACACTCGGCGAGAAGCGGGAGATGAGTTCGTGCACGTGCGCGGTCGCGTAGTCGGCGTACTCAGGTGTGGACGGAATGTTGGTGAACAGACTGGCAAGGTCGCGGATCGGCGGTTCTTGAAAGGTCCAGTCGAGTCCGCCCGAGTAGTACAGGCCCAAGCGCATGTTGCGAGCTCGCACGGCGTCGGCGAGTTCGCTGATGTGATCCCGCTCGGCCATCCACCCCGTTCGAAAGGGATTCGGGATGCCGCTCTGCCACATCAGGTAGCCGTCGTGGTGTTTGGTGACCGGCACGACGTAGCGCGCGCCCGCCTGTGCGAACAGGTCGGACCAGACGCCGACGTCGACACCGTTCGATCGGCTGTGGAACTCGTCGACGAAGCTCGCGTAGGTGCGGTCGCCGTACGTCTCGGCGTGATGCGCTGCGGTCGGGCTGCCTTCGATCGACCACGAGTTCAGGTACCACTCGGTGTAGGGACTCCACTTGAACACCTCCGCCCAATCACCCGCTCGCATCAGATCGCCCATGTCGCGATCGACCGGCGCGTAGCAGGGCACGGCGTACGGGCCCCAGTGGATGAAGATGCCGAACTTCGCCTCGTCGTACCACGTCGGCAACGGGCGGTCAGCGAACGGATGGGTGCTCATCCGAGCGAGCCTAGAGAGTGGCCACGCCGCCGATCCGCTCGAGCTTGTCCGGGTTGATGACCAATCTGATTCCGGTGATCCGATCGTCGTGCACTTCGAACGCGATGACGTACCAGGGGCGACCGTTGCGCAGCATCAACAGGCCCGGCTCCCCGTTGACGCGGTGGAACTCGATCGATGCGTCCATCGGAATCCGTTTCGTGATCGACCCGAGCAGTCGACTGACGCGATGCAGACCGATCACCGGGCGGCGGGCGGCGTGGACCCTCGGCCCGCCGTCGCTCACCATCACGACGTCGGCGGCGAGCACCTTGCGGAACTCCTCGAACGTCCCGACCGTGCACGCGCCGACGAACGCCCGCACCAACTCATCGGATCGACCGGCGTCGGGATCGAACCGGCGGTGCTCCTCGCGAACTCGTCGCCTCGCGCGAGCGGCGATCTGGCGACAGGCCTCCTCGGACCGATCGACGACCGGCGCGATCGCCGAGAAGGGTTCGCCGAAGACGTCGGCCAACAAGAACACCGCTCGCTCCACCGGACCGAGGCGTTCGAGGACGGCGAGGAACCCGATCGTCAGCGACTCGGCCAGTTCGACGGACTGCACAGGGTCGTCATCGGTGAACAGCGGCTCGGGCAACCACGGGCCGACGTACTGCTCGCGCTGGTGCTGCGCCGACTTCAACTTGTCGATGGAGATGCGTGACGCGGTCGTGGTCAACCAGGCGGCCGGGCGCTCGATCGCCGCCCGATCCTCGTCGCCCAGACGATGCCATCGCAGCCAGGTGTCCTGGACCACGTCCTCCGCGTCGGCCATCGACCCGAGCATCCGGTAGCCGACACCGCGCAGCCGCGGCCGCTCAGCCTCGAAGACGTCGTCGGCGATCATCAGAGCACCAGTGTGGCAGCCCCGACAGCACGGTCCGCCCGTTCGGCCGCGCGCTCCGCACTGGCGATGGAGGCATCCAGCAGGTGGCCGTGAGCTCCGACCCAATCCCCGGCGAGGAAGACGCGATCCAACCCCGAGTCGGTCACCGTCGGACGACCGCGCAACCCGCCGTTGCGGGCGACCGCCAGCGACGAGACCACGGTCATCCGATGCAGGTAGCGCTGCTCGACGATGTGTTCGGGGGTGAGCCCGGCCCGCGCGGCATGGAGTTGCAACTCAGCGCGCTGCGCGTCGGGCGACGTCGAGTCGTCGGGCGCGAGATAGCGAGCTACGTGGACGACATGGTGCCCGTCTGGTGCGAGGCGAGCCGGAGGGCAGTGGTTCGACAGGTAGAGCGGCTCGTCGACCCCGAGCATCAGACCCGGCGACGATGGGCGCGATGTGCCGAGGTCGAGACACGCCGCTTGCACCGGCGGACCGACGTCGAAGGGTGCTCGCCCGAGCAGGGTCGCCGCTGCCCCCGGCCCCCCAACGGCCACCACGCATGCCGTCGCGACGACTCGGGTGTCGTCCACGCAGCGGACCACTACCGCCGCACCGTCGTTCCCGATCTCGGCCGCCGCCCGCCGCTCGATCCGCAGGCCGGCGGCCAGTCCATCCACGAGCGAGCGCCACCCGCCATGGACGTACCGCACTCCATGCGCCATCGCCAACTGCATCTGGGAGATCATCATGTCGGCGCTCGCCAGTCGAGGGGCGTTCGCGTACGTCGCCACACGCGAGAGCATGTGCACGAGGGCTTCGGCGTCCGGCGGCAGGCCTTGGTCGGCGACCCAGTCCGCGAACGTGGTCGATCCGAGAGACCCGGCGTCCAGCCGCCCGAAACCGGCGAGCATTCGGCCGAGGGCGACCTTGCCTCTGGTGCCGACCAGGCTCGTTCGAGCAAGGGACGCGGCGCCGAAGGGGAGTCGGCCGGTCCGGTCGCCGATGACGCCCGCACCGTCGGAGCTCGGCGGGCCACCGTCGAGCGGTACCGCAAGGTCGGCCAGCACGCGGCGTGCCGGCCCACCGAGGTAGATGGCGTGCGGGCCGCGGTTGAAGAGGAATCCTCCGCGTTCGTCCGTCGCCGCGCGTCCGCCGGGCGCCGAACCGTCGATCACCACCACGGAGCGCCCGCGGCGTTGCAGCAGGCGGGCGGCGGCAAGACCGGCAAGACCGGCACCCACCACCACCACATCGGGTCGGACGTCGAGGGAAGCGTTGTTCATGCACCTCTGACGAGACAGCGCCGCAGTTCGTGACAACGACCCGTCGACGGGCAACCGTTCAGCCGCCGGTCTGCGTGGTGCCCCACTTCAGCTTGGCGCCGGAGTGGCCGGCCACGGACACCGCGTACATCGCTCCGCTGGCGGAGAGCACGAGGATCACGGCGATCGCGATCGCGCCGCCCTTGGAACGGATGAAGCTCCACATCCCACCATCGGTGCCCTTGCGCTTGGACCAGTAGCGAAGCACGACCGCCGCCGTGACGACCAGGAAGAACAGGAACGCCAACAGTCGAGCGGTGTCGCCCATCTCGGCGTGGTCCTGCACCGCCGAGCGCGACGCTTTGCTGGTCTCTTGGAGCGACTCGCCGCTGCCTGCCGCGAGGATCGCACCGAGTGCGCCGAGGCCGGTGAGCGCAACGAGTCCCCAGCCGAACCGGTCGAGCCATGCCGGGCGGAACGCGAAGACGATGGCGATGAGCGCGGCCAACGGCACGATCACGACGGGGATGTGCACGAGCAACGGGTGCGCGGGAAGGCCGAAGAGCTTGTCGAGTTCCATCGGGTTCGAATGTAACCGTCGGCCGCCGGGCCACGGGTGAGAGCTCCGTGAGAGTTCCGTGAGAGCCACATCGGCAGTGGCGGTCAGAACTCCAACGCAGAGTTCCTCGGGTCGCTCGGGTCGTAGTACACGACGACCGGCGAGCCAGCGGGGTAACGGGCGATCGTCGATGACGCGCTACTGGGGATGCGGCCGACACGGACGCGATGTCCTTGGAACACCTCACCGTTCACCTGGTACGCGTAGTACACCAGGGGCTGCTCGTTGCGCGAGCCACCGCCGTGTCCGACCTGGACCGTGGAGCTGAGCACGGTGCCCATCGTGCGCGGCCACTGCGAAGCCACCGAACGGATCGACGTCGCCCGGCGGGCGCGCACGAGCAGCGACGCCCCAACCAGCCCGACGATCAGCAGCGGTGCCACCACTGTGATCGTGCTCGTGTCGATCGCACCCATTGTCCGAATGGTCTCCTCTACGGAAACTCCCCTGGGGAAACGATAGTGCGCCCGGGATCGTCGAAATTCCAGTGGCAGTTCGCGGCTATCCCAGGAGGTCGCGCACCACGTCGAGCCACAGCCCGGTGGTGAGCCGAAGGCTCTCGACGTCGATGCGCTCGTCGTTCCCGTGGAACCGCCGACCGAAGTCCGATGGGTCGAGATCCGGACTGAACAGTCCGGCTCCGTAGGACACCGCTCCCATCCGCCGGTACACCCTCGAATCCGTGAATCCGACGACCAGTTGCGGCGTCGGGCGTGCCGTCGGGAACGGCTTGGCGATGCTGCGCGAGAGCGAATCCCACAACGCCGTGTCGGTTCGGCTGATCGACGAGGGATCGTTCATCACGATCTCGATCTCCACACGTTCGTAAAGATCGCCGAGCGCGGCGCGGAGGTGCTCGTCGACGTCGTCGGCCGTCTCCCCCGGCAGGGTGCGCACGTCGACCCCGACCTCGATGGAGTCCGGTATCACGTTCGTCTTCATCGGCCCGACCCCGCCGCTGTCGATGGTGTTGCAGGAGAATGTCGTGTGGGTGCACGCATGCAGATGGCCGCTGCCGGCGGTGAGGGGAAGCTCGTCGAGGAACGCATCGATGGCGGTCGGGTCGAGCAGCGTCCGCCGCACCTCGTCGGGCACACCGAGCGTCTCCACCTTGGTGCGCCACAGTTCGTGGAAGCGCGGCGCGGGCCGGTACTCGCCGATCCGGTGCATCACCGCAGCAGCGGTCATGAGAGCGTTGTCGGACTTGAACGGCGCCGAGCCGTGACCGGGCGTGCCGTGAACGCGCAGCTTGCGCCAGGCCACACCCTTCTCGCCGACGTTGATGCCGATGTAGGGCTCGTCCGTGGGACCGCTGTGCAATCCCCCGTTCTCGGTGAGCACGTAGTCCGCCCAGATCGCCTCACGGGCGTGCTCGGCCATCCACTCCATGCCGTGGGCGCTGCCCGACTCCTCGTCGGCGACGGCGAAGTAGATCAGGTCACCCGTGGGCCGGAATCCGGTGGCGGCCAGGTGTCGGAACGCAACGGCCATCGAGGCGGTGAGGTTGAGCATGTCGACCGCACCGCGGCCCCACACCTCGCCGCCGATGAGCTCACCGCCGAACGGGTCGTGCGTCCAGCCCTGCTCGTTCACGGGAACGACGTCGGTGTGCCCCATCAGGCACAGCTTCGGCGCGGTCGGGTCGGTGCCCTCGATCCTGGCGACGAGCGACCCGCGACCCGGTGTGGGTTCGAACTGCTCGACCTCGAGCCCCGCGTCGCCGAGGTACTGACGGAGCGTGTCGGCACTGCGAACCTCGTGACCGGAGGCTGCCGTCCCGTCGTTGACACACCGATTGCGGATGAGCGTCTGGAGCAGCTCGACGGTCTGGCCGGTCAGCTCCTCGGCGCTCACGATGCTCCCATCGCATCGACGCGCGCCTGACGCAGGGCCGAGCGGCGGATCTTGCCGGCGTCGTCTCGCAGCGGCGTGTCGACGAATTCGAAGGTCCGGGGCAGCTTGTAGACCACCAGGCGTTCGGCGAGGAACGCCTTCAGCTCGTCGAGATCGAACGTGGACTCGTCGGCCTCGATGATCGCGTGGACGAGGTTGCCCTTGTCCTCGTCGGGGAGCCCGATGACGGCGCAGGAGTGGACACCGGCGTGCTCCTGCAACGCGGCCTCCACCTCGGCCGGATAGATGTTCGCACCGCCGGACAGGATCATGTCGGCGGCCCGGTCACCGAGGTACAGGTAGCCGTCCTCGTCGAGGTGGCCCATGTCGCCCAGCGACTCCCAGCCGCCTTCCCGGGTGCGAGGCGACGCACCCACGTACCGGTAGGTCGGCGTGTCGCGCACGCTGCGCAGCCACACCTCGCCCTTCTCGCCCACCGGCAGCTCGTTACCGTCGTCGTCGGTGATCATGACGGTGCCGGGCGCGGCTCGGCCGACCGAGCCGCGGTGGGCCAGCCATTCAGGCCCGGTGATGACCGTTGCCGCTTGGGCCTCGGTGCCGGCGTACAACTCGTAGATCCGCTCCGCGCCGAGCCAATCGATCCAGCACTGCTTCAACCACTCCGGGCACGGCTCGGCGAGGTGCCACACGACGCGCAGACTGCTGAGGTCGTGCGCGTGGCGGATGTCGTCGTGCAATCGCCAGATCCGCTTCATCATCGTCGGGACGACGTAGAGCGCCGTGGCCCGGTAGCGCTGGATGGCCTCGAGCGTCGCCTCTGCGTCGAACCGCGGCAGCACGACCACATGATTGCCGTTCAGCCAGGCCTGGCAACTCCACACGCCGGGACCGTTGTGATAGAGCGGACCGGGCATCACCAGGCATCCGTCGGTGCCCAGCAGCAGCGCCGGCGGCGTCTCGGTGTCGAAGAGCGCAGGGTCGCCGGACACGATCAGCTTCGGTCGGCCGGTGCTCCCACCCGACGTCGGCGCCTTCCACGACGGCGACACGACGTCGGGCAATCCGCGGGCGTCGGCGTGCGGGGCGCGGAATCCGTAGGGGATGCAGACTCGACCGGGGATCGATCCCTCGGCCACACCGACCACCGCACTCGGGTCGGCGAGGTCCATGATCGACTCGATCTCGCGGGCCGGCAGCCGCGAGGAGATCGGTTGCGGAATCGCGCCCAGTCGCCACGCCGCGGCGTAGGCGATGAACCAGTCGATGCTGTTCGGCACCGAGATGGTGACCATGTCGCCCTCACGGACACCCACGTCGCGGAGATGCACGGCAAGATCACCGCCGGCAGCGATGAGTTCAGCTCGGGTGATCGAGTCGGAACCGCACGTGACCGCCGGGCTGTCAGGGTCGGCATCGGCAAGGTCCTGCAGGCGGCGGCTGAACGAGATGAGGGCCATTGGCGCACCCTATTGCGACCTCGAACCGTCAGCCGACCCGCGGATGCGCGAACAGGAACGCGGTGATGGCCGCGCTCGAGTCGTGGACAGGTGCGGTCATCCACTGGTGGGGTTGGCCGTCGACGAGTTGCAGTTCGACGACGACCCCGTCGGCGCACTCGCCGCGATCGGCACGTTGGTGTCGGCGGTGCCGTGGATGTGGAGCAGCGACACCGGCTGGGCGGGGTCACACGACGCCAAACCCAGCCCTCCGGACTGCAAACCCACCGCGACGATCCGGTCGGAGAGCTCGCAGGCGAGCCAGTAGGCCATGAAGCCACCGTTGGAATGTCCGGCCGCGAACACGTGTGTCGGGTCGATCGAATACTGCTCTTCGATGGTGTCGAGCAGTCGACGAACGAACTCGACGTCGTCGACCTGTTTGCGCATGGATGCTCCACAGCAGAGTCCGGAGTTCCAGGTGCGGAGCTCGGTCTCGTCGGCGCCGCTCCCGACACCATCGGGGTACACCACGAGCGGTATCGGACGGTCGGGAAGGTCGGCCGGCACATGGAGGCGATATGTCCGGGTACGCCCGTCGGGAGTGACCAGGCGAGCTTGGAGGTCACCACTCGCCGCTGCCACCGTCGTGCTGGTCGTTCGGGTCGCAGCACAGCTGGTGCCGACGGTCGCGACGGCTGCGATGGCGAGGAACACGGAATGGCGACGCATGGGACGATGATGACCCAGAGATGTGAGGAAGTCGTGAGCTACCGTCGCCGACCATGGACTGGCTCGGACCCCGAGGCCGCGATGGCGGCATCGACACCGTGGCCCTACCGATCGAGGTCGGAGGGATGTCGTTGTGTGGCAAGCATGCGATCGCGCCCGACGTCGGCGCAGCCATGGCTCGATGTGACGCCACCACGGTGGTGTGCCTGGTCGAGGAACACGAGGTCGGCGGCCACTGGCCGTCGTACGTGACCTGGCTGGAGGAGCACCGAGGTCAGGACGCGGTGTGGTTCCCCATTCACGACCTGCACGCGCCACCAATCGAATCCGCGACGGTGCTGCTGGACGAGCTCGTGGTACGCCTTCGCCGAGGCGAGCATCTGCTGATCCACTGCGCCGCCGGCATCGGTCGCACTGGCACGATCGCCGCCTGCATCCTGGTCGAGCTGGGAATGGGATCCACCGACGCCCTCGCGTTGATCCGGTCATCACGGCCCGGCGCGGGGCCCGAGGTCGGCCCGCAGCTGGATCTCGTCAACGCGGTCGCGGACCGGGCGGGATGACCCTCCGTCCTACGTGAGCGGCTTGGCGAGCCGCACGTTGCGCAGGTGTGCCGGATCGGCCAAGGCGATCATCGCCGTCTCGTAGTCGGGCAGGGAGTAGACCTCGCCGTCGTCGTTGATCATCACGAAGCGGTCGAACCTGGCGAGGAAGGTCCGGTCGTGGCTGACGGCGATGACGGTGCCCTGGAAGCCGTCGAGCGCCAATTCGAGCGCCTCGGACGACTCGATGTCGAGGTTGTCCGTGGGCTCGTCGAGCAGCAGGACGTTGTGGCCCTCCAGCTCCAGGCAGAGGATCTCGAGGCGCGCCTTCTGGCCACCGGAGAGGGTCTGGAACTCCTGGCGTGCGTTGTTGACCAGTCCGTAGCGCGCCAACGACTTCATCGACTTCTCGTCGTCGAACACTCGCTGACGGACGATGTCGATGCATGGCTTGCCGAGGAAGTCGGGCCGGTCGTTGACCTGGGTGAACATGCCCACCGACGTACGGGGACCGAACGTGATCGTCCCCTCGTCGGGGGTGATCGTGCCCGCCAGCGCACCGAGCAGGTGGCTCTTGCCGGTGCCGTTCGGTCCGATCAGCCCGAGGCGCTCCGCGAAGTGCACCTCGTCGTCGAACGGGAAGAAGAGGTCGCCCACGGAGACCTTCTCGAGCTTGACCACCCGTCGGGCCGAGTCGGCGCCGCGCAGCGAGACGTAGATCTGCTGGTCAGGAACCGGGGGCGGGGGCGGACCGAGCGCGACGAACTTCTCCCATCGAGTCTCGGCGGCGTTGGCCTTGGTCGCGTTCTTGAAGTTCTGCGCGGCCCGTTGCTTCATGATCTTCATGTGATGGAACAGCCGTCGCTCCTCGTCGTTCCATCGCTTCAGCGCGTCGCCGAGCAGTTCCTGGCGCCGAGCCCGGGCGTCCGGGAAGGTCGCGTACGAGCCGCCGTGCACCCAGCAGCCGGATCCCTCGATGACGACGATCTTGGTCGCCACCCGCTCGAGCAGCGTGCGGTCGTGGCTGACCATCAAGATCGTGCTCTTGCAGGCCTTGATCTGCTCCTCGAGCCACACCCGAGTGGGGATGTCGAGGTAGTTGTCGGGCTCGTCGAGCAGGAGGATGTCGGCGCCGGAGTTCAACAGGAGGTCGAGCACCAGTCGCTTGCGCTCACCGCCGGACAGCTCGCTGACGAGACGGGTGCTGAAGTCGGCAACCTCGGTCTTGACGCTGCGACGGGCGGCTGCGGCCCACTGTGACTCGAGTTCGTAGCCGCCCATGTCGCCCCAGTGGGTCAGCGCCTCGGCGAAACGCATGCCGTCGTCGGAGCCGTCGAGCATCGCCTTCTCCGCAGCGATCATGGCTCGACCGGCGTCACGGAGCTCCGAGGGTGCGACCTCGACGAGCATCTCTCGCAGCGTGTCGGTCGGTCGGGACATCCCGACGTCCTGGGTCATGGTCAACACGCGGCCACCGAGCGCGAACTCTCCCTCATCGGACGACAGCTCTCCGGCGAGGATGCGAAGGATCGTGCTCTTACCCACTCCGTTCGCGCCGACGAGTGCCGCATGCTCGCCGGGAGCGACCCCGAAGCTGACGTCGAAGAACAGCGAGTCCGATGAGGGAGGTGCGTATTCCAGTTCGGAGACCACGATGCTGCTCACGGTCGACCATCCTGCCGGATTTCAGGCTGAAGCGCGTCCTTGAAATCGGGGTCACGAACATCCGCGTTCACGCGGGCCGGTCGGGCGCGAGGCTCTGCTCATGGCTACCGCCCCCAGACCCCCTGGTCCTGACTCGCGGCGTCACGAGACGGCCGGCTGCTGCTGGGTGATGCAGTGGATGCCACCACCGCAGGCGAAGATGTCGCGGGCGTCGTGCTGCACCACCTCGCGCCCGACGTAGACCTTCGCCAGGATCTCGGCCGCCACCTCGTCGTGGGGGTCGTCGAACGAGCACAGGATCACCGCACCGTTGCACACGTAGTGGTTGATGTATCCCCAGTCGACGAACTCGCCTTCGGATTCGATCGTCCGAGGCGCCGGCACCTCGATGATCTCGAGGTGCCGTCCGCGGGCGTCGGTGCTGTTGCGCAACACACCCAGGTACTCCCGACAGACCTCGAAGTCCGGGTGCGCCGGATCCTGTTGCACGTGCGCCAGCACCAGTCCGGGCCGGACGAAGCAGGCGAGGATGTCGATATGGCCGCGGGTGCCGAACCGGTCGTAGTCCTTCGTGAGGCCGCGCGGCAGCCAGATGGCCTTCTCCACCCCGAGATACGACTTCAGCTCGGTCTCCACCTGCTCGACGTTCCAGGTCGGGTTGCGACCCGGATCCAACTGCACCGTCGTGGTCACCATCACCGTGCCGTCACCATCGACATGGATGCCACCGCCCTCGTTGACCATCGCGCTCGCGAAGAGTTCCGCACCGGCAAGGCCAGCGATGAAGGCCCCGACGTGGCGCTCGTCGACCGGGTCGCTGAAACCGGCATCACCCCATGCGTTGAAGGTCCAGTGAGTGGCGCCGAGACGCCCATCCGGATGCACGAGGAACGACGGCCCGCTGTCGCGACACCAGGCGTCACCCGTCGGGGTCTCGTGCAATTCGATCCTCGGATCGAGCAACGAGCGGGCGATCTCGAGATCGCCCAGGTTGCAGACCATGCTCACCGGCTCGAAGCCGACGATCGTGTTGGCCACCGATGCCCACACTCCCCGACAGTGGTCCAGCCAGCCGTCGTCGACGGTGAACGTCGGGTTCTCGGACGGGAACTCCATCCACGTTCGCTCATGGGGTGCCCACTCGGGCGGCATCGAGAAACCGGAGAGTCGGGGCGTGGTCATGAACGGGTCCTCATGAGAAAGTCCTTCACAGGAAGTAGAGCCGGCTGAGCGAGACCGAGTCGGACGGCTCGGAGTAGACCGTGTCGCCGTCGAGGGTCACCATGCCCGTCGCCGGGTCGACCTCGACCGAGCCCAGCCGATTGTTGAGCACCAGGTCGCGCGGCCCGATGTTGCGGTTGTCGCGCACGGCGACCCGCCGCCGACGGGTCGTCATGTGATCGTCCCCCGCGTCGACTGCTGCTCGGCTGACGAAGGCGACACCAAGGTCGGCAGCGGTCGCGCCGAAGGAGCCGAACTGCGGGCCGAGCACCAGCGGTTGACAGGAGTCGGTGGTCGCGTTCGGGTCACCGGTGACCCCGTAGGCGGGGAACCCGCTCTTGAGCACGAGTTGCGGCTTTGCGCCGAAGTGATCGGGACGCCAGAGCACGATGTCGGCGAGCTTGCCGATGTCAAGGGAGCCGACCTCGTGCGAGAGCCCGTGCGCGATCGCAGGGTTGATCGTGAGCTTGGCCATGTACTGGCGGACCCGATCGTTGTCGTGCTGGGACGGCCCATGACCGAGATCGAGCTTGTTCTTCGCCGCCAACTGGAACGTGCGCCGCACCGTCTCGCCCGCCCGGCCCATCCCCTGCGCGTCGCTGGAGGTGATGCCGATGACGCCGAGATCGTGCAATACGCCCTCGGCGCCCATGGTGCCACCGCGAATTCGATCCGTCACCATGTGGTGGTCGCTGTGGGAGTGGTGGTTCAGGCCATGGGCGGCGAAGATCATCTCGTAGTGCTCGTCGAGCGCATCACGACCGAACGGAAGCGTCGGATTGGTGCTCGAACCGATCACGTTCGCAACGCCCGCCAGCTTGAGGACGTTCGGTACGTGACCACCGCCGCAACCCTCGATGTGGAACGCGTGGATGGTGCGCCCGGCGAGCACCCGCAGGGTGTCCTCCACGCTGAGACATTCGTTCAAGCCGTCGGTGTGCAGCGCCACCTGGACGTCGTGAACTTCGGCCACGTTCAGCGCCGTGTCGAGCGCACGTGCATGAGCCCCCATGTCCTCGTGCACCTTGAACCCGCAGGCGCCGCCCTCGACGAGTGCCTCCACCAGCGGCGCCTCGTCACTGGACGAGCCTCGAGCGAGGAACCCGATGTTGACCGGCCACTGGTCGAAGCTGTTGAACGCGTGCCGCAATGCCCATGGAGAGTTCACGCCGACACCCCACACGGGGCCGAACTCCTGGCCGATGATCGTGGTGACCCCCGACGCGAGCGATGCCTCCATGATCCGCGGCGACAGCAGGTGCACATGGGTGTCGATGGCGCCGGCGGTGGCGATGAGTCCCTCGCCGCTGATGATGGTGGTTCCGGTCCCGACCACGACGTCGACACCGTCTTGCACGTCCGGGTTGCCGGCGCGACCGACCGCGCAGATCCGACCCTCACGGATGCCGATCGACAACTTCCCGATACGGCAGGTGGCGTCGATGACCACCACGTTCGAGATCACGATGTCGCAGGTGTCGCGCACCGCTGCCGCCTTCAGCAGCAGGCCGTCGCGAGCGGTCTTGCCGAAACCGGCGAGGAACTCGTTGCCGCGTTCTTGTGCGTCGAACTCGACTTCGATGACGAGTCCGGTGTCGCCGAGCCGGACCCGGTCGCCCACCGTGGGGCCGTGGATCGCGGCATAGTCGTCGGGCAGGATCTCGTCGGGATGGAGGTGGCTGTGAGGAACGTCGCCGCCTTCGTGGTGGTGATCGAACTGGCCGTGCGAGTGGGAGGTCACGAGTCGGCCCCGAGGTAACCCTGCGACGCGGCGCGCGCCAACGCTGCTTGCTTCGCACCCGGCTCGTCGAGCGCTCCGTCGACGAGGCCGGCGAACCCGATCGCGATCCGGGCACCGCCGATGGGAACCAACGGAGCCTCCGTCGGTACGCCGGGCTCGAATCGCAGCGCCGAGCCGGCCGGGATCGCAAGGCGCATGCCGTACCCGGCACCGCGAGGGAACGAGAGCCGTGGGTTGACCTCGAAGAAGTGGAAATGTGACGTGATCGACACCGGGACGTCGGCGGTGTTGGTGACGGTGACGAACACGAGTCCCGGCGGAGGGGTCGACGCCCGCGGTGCGGTCACCACCGCGCCGGGAGCATCCCCACCGAGTCCGGCGCCGTCACCGAACGGGTTGCGCACCACGACCATCCGAGTCCCGTCGTCGAAGACCGCCTCGACCTTCACCTCGCGAACGATGTCGGGCACGCCAGGAAGGACGTCGCCCTCGGTGAGCACACTCGCGCCGGCATGCGCCGCCTCCATCAGTCGGGCACCGTCGCGTGCGGCCTCGCACACCGTGTCCGCGATGAGCGCGGTCGCCTCCGGCACGTTCAACTGCAGACCGCGACGGCGGCGAGCACGGGCCAATTCGGCGGCGGTGAAGATCAGCAACCGGTCCCGATCGGTCGGTGTGAGGCGCATGGCCCCAAGTTAGGCCAGTACGGGTCCCGGCTATCGTCCTTCCATGCCGGACCTCAGGTTCAAGGACCTCTGCATCGACGTGACCGACGACGACGGCCTGCCCGAGGAGGTCGCGAACTTCTGGGGCGCTGCACTCGGCCAACCGGTGATCGCGCACGACGACGGATCGTTCCACCTCGCACCGCCCGAGGACGGGCCGCCCGAACGCCAGATCTGGATCGACGTCGTCCCGGAGTCACTCTCCAGCAAGAGTCGAGTGCACCTCGACACCCGCGTGCTCGACGGTGACCCTGCACCGATCCTGGCGGCCGGCGCGACGATCGTGCGGCCGCCGACGGACGACGACGCGTGGTGGGTGGTGCAGGACCCGGGAGGACTGGCGCTGTGCGTGTTCGCACCCCACCCGATGGCCCCGACTGCGCTCGGGCCGTTCGAGCTCGTGGTCGACAGCCGCGATCCGGCGACCATCGCTGCGTGGTGGGCAGAGCGAACCGGTGGCACCGTGGGCACCCGCGACGGGACACGCTTTGCGTGGGTGGAAGGGGCCGCAGGGTTCCCGCACATGTTCTGGGTGTTCACCCAGGTGCCCGAGCCGAAGACGGTGAAGAACCGCGTCCACTGGGACGTCACCTTGGTCGATGCGACGGTCGAATCCCTGGTGGCCGTCGGGGCCACCGTGCTCCGCGCGAAGGACGACGAGATCGCCTGGACCGTGCTCGCCGACCCCGAGGGCAACGAGTTCTGCGCGTTCGCCTGAGCAGGGTCCGCCGTGGCTCGTCGGCGTACGCTCCGGCGATGAGCACTGACCTGTCCACCGGATCCGCCACCGTGCTGATCGCCCGCCCACCCCAGCAGGTGTGGTCCGCCATCGCCGACATCACGCGCATGGGCGAGTGGAGCCCGGAGTGCACTGCCGGGCGGTGGGTCGCCCCGGCAACGGCCGCCGCTGTCGGCGCGAAGTTCGAGGGTGACAACGCCGCGGTCGTCGCCGGCCGGACCGTCAAGAAGTGGACCACCACCTCCGAGGTGACGGTGTGCGAGCCAGGATCCGTGTTCGAGTTTCTCGCGGAGGGATACACCACGTGGCGCTACGAGTTCGTTGCCGACGGCGCAGGCACACGAGTCACCGAATCATTCTCCTATGAGCCCAAGGGTTTCCAAGGATTCCTCTACGACACCGTGCTGCGTCGTCGATCGGCGATGACCAAAGGAATGAATGCGACCCTCGCGCGCGTGAAGTCGTCGTTGGAGTCGGCATGACCGCCGACGTGAAGTTCGGCTGGCTGTCCCCCGTCATCGGCAACCGTTGGAGTGATCATCGGCCGATCGTCGTCTATCAGGACCAACACATCCTCCCCACCGCGCTCCCCCACTTCGACTCGGTGTGGATCGCGGACCACTTCTATGGCTTCGACGCCAAGACCGACCCCTTCCTCGAGGCCTGGACCACCTTGACCTGGTTGGCAGCGAGATATCCGACGGTCGAGCTCTGCCACCATGTGCTCGGTCACGGCTACCGACCGCCCGCGCTGACCGCGAAGATGGCCGCCACGTTGCAAGTGCTCTCCGGTGGGCGCTTCATCCTCGGCATTGGTGCCGGATGGCGGGAGGACGAGTACACCGCGTACGGCTACGACTTCCCCAAGCCATCGGTGCGCTTCGCGCAGTTGGAGGAGGTCATCACCATCTGCCGGCTGATGTGGACCCAGGACGAGCCATCGTTCGACGGCACGTACTTCCACATCGCCGGAGCGTCGGCGCCGCCGCTTCCTGATCCCGCACCTCGGATCTGCATCGGTGCATCCGGCGAGAAGGTCGGTCTACCGATGGTGGGGCGCCTCGCCGACATCTGGAACTGTTGGTATCGAGGCGACGACGACTGGAACCGACGCAAGGGCATCGTGCACGCCGCGGCCGAGAAAGCAGGCCGCGACCCATCCACGATCGAGATCTCGAACACCATCGAGCACCCGCTTCCCGAGTCCGATGCCGACTCCGCCGCACTCGTCGAGCTGTTGCAGCACCGCGCCGACCTCGGCGTTCGCCACTTCGTGATGGACTTCGGCAATCCGCAATCCACGGAGCCTGTCCTCCGATTCGTCGAACAGGTGATCACACCCCTGCGCCTTGGCTGAGGCGTTCACGCCGCCCTCACTCGCGGCGGTCCATGCGTACTGATGGCGCCGCCTGGTCGGGTGACCGTGAGCGTTCGATCGATGTCGAGGTGAAGCGTCCATCCGCCCTCGTGCACGAGGTGGTGATGACGGGCACACATGGGCAGCAAATTGTCGATGTCGGTCAATCCGCCCAGCCGGAACCAGCTGACATGGTGGATCTGCGTGTGCTCGAACGGGACGTCGCACAGCGCGCAGGTGCGATACAGCACTCGCAACGCACGCCGTTGGGCACGGTTCGCCAGGCGCGTCTCACGTCCGAGCAGCAGACGAACCCCGTCGGCGGACACCACGACGGGTGTGACGGTGCCGATGCAGGCCCACCGCCGAATCGTCTCGATGGGCAAGCCGAACCGCCCGAGCCCGGCGTCGACGATCGAGCCGTCGTGCCAGCGACCCTCCCGCAAGGTTCGCTCGTCGATGAGCACCGTCACGTCGGGCACACCGAACTGGCCGCCGCCGCCACACATCGCGGCCAGGGCCTGGGCAGCGAGGAACTCGTGCCGCTCGGTCGGTTCACTCGGGCACTGCTCGGGCGTGCGGTCATGGAACATGCGCTCGATCGACGCTCGGATACGACTCTCCATCTCCGCACCGGTGACAGGATCGAACCGGCCGGACAGACACCACATACCGTCGACGTCGTTCCACCAACGAAGCCGCGATGCCGCTCGCTGTCGGGCCAGACGGTCGAGACCGTCGTCGTCGCGGCAGGTGCGGATCACCCGCTCCAACAGCTGCCGGAACTCACGATCCGACAGCCGAGCTGCTCCCTGCGCCAGTTCGTCGCCGTGGGCCGCGACCCGTGCCTTCTCGGTCGGCGACAATCCGTGCGTGGCCCTGGCCACCAGATCGAGACGGTCGCCGGTGGTCTCACCGTTCGCCAACGCATCGCCCAACTGCGGAATGTCGCCGGCGGCCCGCTGACGCGACCTCACCCGCGATGCCTTGAGCAACGACGACTTCGCCGCAGTGGCGACCTCTTCCTCCGGGAACACCGAGGGCTCGTCGGCCGCCAACTCGTCCAAGCGAGCAGCCACCTCGACCTCACGCGAGTCGAGTGACCCACGCACGACGCGGATCGCTCGCAGCTCGGCGCGGCAGGCCGCGACGTCGGGCAATGACGCCCCCGAGACCAACCTCCGTACCGTTCCGACATCCATGTGCGCACCGTACGGAAAGGGTGTGACACGGATCCCGACAGCTGACAGGCTGCGACCATGGAAGTGCGACGCACCGAACCCCACGAGTACCGCCGGGCCGCCGACGCCATGGCCACCGCCCTCATGTTCAGCCCTCCCAGCGATGAGGAATGGGGGCAGTCGCTGTCCAGTTGGGAGCACGATCACCTGTCGGTGTCGGCCTGGGACGGCGACCAATGCGTCGGAAACGTCGGTGCATTCCACTTCGACACCGTCGCACCGGGCGGCGCACGGCTCGCGACCGCCGGCGTCACTCGAGTCGGCGTCCTGCCGACCCACACCCGACAGGGAGCCCTGACCCGGATGATGCATCGCCTGCTCGAGCTCGAGCGCTCCGAGGGGCGACCCCTCGCCAGCCTGCGAGCCAGCGAAGCCGTCATCTACCGGCGCTACGGCTTCGGCGTGGCAGGCGACGCGGCCAGCGTGAAGTTGGAGGCCCGGCGGATGCGGCCGATCGGCGGCGTGGGCGCCGGTTCGTTCCGCATCCTTCGGCCCGACGACATCGTCGCCACGGTCCAGCCGCTCTACGACGGTTTCCCGCACCGAGCCGGAGCCGTCAGTCGAAGTGCATCGATGTGGAAGCGGTACCTCGCCAACGCGGTCGACGCGAAGAAGGGCAACTTCGTCGTGGTCCACTCGAACTCCGACGGCATCGACAACGGCTACGTGCACTACTCGTTGCAATGGACGGACCACCACTTCCACGAGAACCTCGGCCTGGCCAAGGTCTTCGATCTCTTTGCCGCCACACCGGCGGCCGAGCTCGCGCTCTGGGACTACGTCGCAAGCATCAGCCTGGTCCGCACGATCGAGGCGGAGTGCCGCCCCGTCGACGATCTGATCCGCCACGCAATCCACGACCGACGCGGCTATGAGCTGAGTCATCGATGGGACGAGCAGTGGCTCCGGCTGCTCGATGTCGAGACCGCGCTGCGGGCGCGTACGTACGGAATCGGTGATCCCATCACGCTCCTCGTCACCGACCCGCTGTTCAACGACAACACCGACACGTTCTCGATCTCCAATGCCGGCGTGGAGCGAGTGAGCGGTCCGGCTGACCTGGCAGTTCCGATCGATGCCCTCAGTGCGGCGTACATGGGCAGCGCCGAATGGACGACCCTGCTCGCCGCCGGCCGGCTCTCCGCCGGAACCATCGATGCCGCGACCAGGGCTGATGCCCTCTTCTCGGTGTCACCCGGCACCTGGAGCGGCAGCATGTTCTAGAAGTCTTGGACGAACCCTGGACGTCTCTTCGTCATGGATCTGTAATATTTGACACTCATTCGTAACACGGCACGGCCATCCCTCGGCCGACCCCAGAAGGAGTCCCCATGCTCGAATCACCACGTCCTGTCGCGCCCACGTTCCGGTCTCCCGACGTGCAGCCATCCATCGCGCTCCTCCCGCTCCGTCTGTTCCTCGCCGTCGGTTGGCTGCGAGCGGCGGCGGAGAAGCTGATCGATCCCGCCTGGTGGCACGGCGACAAGCTCCGCACGTTCCTTGATGCCCAGCAGAGCGACGCGCTCCCGTTCTTCCGCCCGGTGATGACCTCGGTCCTCACTCCGTTGGCCGTCCAGGTCGCCATCGTCGTCGCCGTCGCCCAAGTGCTCATCGGTTTGATGTTGGTCGTCGGGCGCCCACTGCGGGTGGCGCTGTGGGCGGGTGTCGGGCTCAACGTCATCTTCGTCCTGTGCGGCAAGGTCAACCCGTCCGCCTTCTACCTCGTCATGGAAGCCGGCCTCCTCTACGCGATCTCGGCGGGCCTGATCGGACGCGGGTACCGCCTCCCATCCGCTCGGTCGTTCCTCGTCATCGGCGCCTGGCTCACCGTCGCCGCGGCGATGGCACCCTTCGTACGCACCATCGAGCCGGCCGACGTCATCGAGGATCCGGCGATGATGCTGGTGTTCCTCAGCATGGTCGCCGCCGGTACGACGTTCGCCCGTTGGGTGCACCACTTCGGCCCGAGAATCGCGGCACTGACCGACCTCTCCACCCGGCGCGCCGAAGCGTGGTTGCAGTGCGGGGCGGCGCAGTCCGAGCACGCACCACGTGAGCTCCCCGCCCCCGGCTTCGCTCCCCCGTCGGCACTGGAACCGTTCGAGTGGCAGTTCGAGTCCTGATCGCCCGTTGACTACCTCGTTGGTGCCCAGCCCTCGCCGAGCTCGTCGCGGCGTGGGGGCTGGGCGCCCACCCGAGTACAGCTGATCGCCGCGACCTGCGCAGCGGCGCTCACCGCAGCGCACAGCGCATCGAGGTCGGAAAGATCGGAGCGGCCCAGTCCCGCCTGGTGCCACCACGCAGCGAATGCACCCCCGAACGAGTCACCGGCGCCGATGGTGTCGACCACCTCGACCGAGGGCACTGGCACCTCGATCGTTGCTGCCGGGGTGCGGACCTTGACGCCCCGTCCGCCGTCGGTGTGCAACACCACCGCCGCTCCGCCCTCGAGCAGCAGTCGTATCCCCGCTTCGAGATCGCCCGGCGACAGGAACTCGAGGTCGTCGGTGCTCACCTTCACGACATCGGCGCGACGCAACAGCCGACCGAGGCGCCCGAGATATGCCGCCCGGTCCGGCGTCACCCGCGGTCGACAGTTCGGGTCGAGCAGCACCAGCACATCCTCGTCCACGGTCATCACGGCGTGTTCGAGCACCGATGCCATCGGTTCCAGCACCATTCCCAGCGTTCCCACGTGGAGGATGCGAGTGCCCTCCGGCAGTGCAGCGGACGACAACGTCGGCGCCGAGGTGTCGGAGAAGTAGAAGTGGTAGGTCGCCGCGCCGTCGTCGTCGAGTTCTGCGGCGGCAAGCGTGGTGGGAAGATCCGTGAACTGCACCAGCCGAACACCGACCTGGTCGTCACGCAACTGGTCGAGCAGCAATGTCCCGAACCGGTCGAGCGACAGCGCTCCCAGAAACTCGACCTCGGTGCTGAGACGGCCGATCACCCGCGCCGAGTTGAACGGGCCTCCCCCGAGCTTGGCGGCAACCTGACCCGAGGGTCCGATCACCAGATCCACCAGTGCCTCACCACCAACCACGATCACGGTCGCGGAGGCTAGTGCTCAGCTCCCGCTGCGGACACGTGCCCGCTGTGCGGCGTACGCCGCGACATGCCCCTCGACCATCCGCTCGACGGAGAACCACTCGGCGACGCGGCGGCGGCATGCGGCACGGTCGAAACGATCGATCGATCGCAACGCCTCGACGAGCACCTCGTCGTCGTTGCTCAACATCCCTGTCTCACCGGACACCACGATCTCCGGCGCGGCACCACGAGGGCACCCGATGACCGGCGTTCCGCACGCCATCGCCTCGACCATCGCCATCCCGAACGGTTCCGACCACTCGATCGGGTTGACCAGCGCGACCGCGTCCGCCAGCAGGGTCCGCTTCGCGGGTGCGTCGAGTTCACCGACGTACTCGATGCCGTCGCCGAGATACGGCTCGACGAACTCCTCGAAGTACTCGATCTCGCGCGCCTCACGCATCTTCGCCGCGATCTTGAGCGGCGTGCCCGCCGCTCGCGCGATCGCGACGGCGCGGTGTACACCCTTCTCCGGAGCCATCCGCGACAACACCGCGGCGTACCCGCCCGAACCGGCGCCCATCGGGAACTCGGCCAGGTCCACACCGTGATGCACCACTGCGGCGATCGGCAGATCGGTCGACTCGGCATGCGAATGAGAGATGGCGATCAATCCGACGTGCGGCACCGCCGCGCCGAAGATCGCTGTCATCGTTCGCGTGAACGGCATGTGGTTGGTGGCCATCACCGCCAGGCGCGGGAAGCGAGCCGAGTACGGAGGACCGGCCAGCGTGTGGTCGTGCACGACATCCGCATCGCCAACGAGCTCGTAGGCACCGATCGCGTGCTCGAGTTCGATGGCAGCACGACCCATCCGCGTGGTGTCCTCGGCGGGCACCACCGAGGCACGCGGAACCGGACATGTGGAGTCGGGGTGACACACGAGCAGCACCGAGTGACCCGCCGACTGCAGGCCACGGGCCAGGGCGTCGACCACCGTCTCGGTGCCGCCATACGCGGGGGCAGGGATCGGGAGCCAGGTCGGCGCAATGATCGCGATGTCCACGCTGGTCCCTACCCGCGTTTCACGGTGGCGAAACGACGCAGCCGGGCGATGGCGAGTTGGTGCCATCGCGGCGCGGGATCGCCTGGCCGGGACGATGCAGCAAGCCGATCGAGGAACGACTGCGCCCAGTGGTGCACGTCGTTCTGGCGAACGTTGTCACGCATCGCCTCCATGCGGTCCAGCCGCTGCGCGGGGGGTAACGCCAACGAGGTGACGAGGGCACCCTTGATCGCATCGATGTCGTAGGGGTTGATCACCAGTGCGCGATCGAGGTCCTGAGCCGATCCCGTGAACTCGCTGAGGACCACCACACCATCGAGATCGCCGCGTGCGGCGACGAACTCCTTCGCCACCAGATTCATCCCATCGGCCAGCGAGGTGACGACCAGCGTGTTCGCGGCCCGGTACCAGCCGGCCAGACCGGCGTCGTCGAATCCAGACTCGATGTAGTGCACGGGGCCGGTGCCGTTCGGGCGGCGATGGGTGGTGTTGATCCGCTCGACGAGCGCCTCCACATCGGCACGCTCGTCCTGGTACGCAGGCACGTCCGCCCGACTCGGCACGGCGACCTGCACGAAGGTGCAGTTGTCGGGGTCGAGCTGCCCGTCCTGGAGCAACTCGGCGTACGCCTGGAGCCGTTGCACGATGCCCTTGGTGTAATCCAACCTGTCGATCCCGAGGAAGATCGAGTCGACCCCGAGCTCTTCCCGATGGGCGGCCGCGTCCGCCGCCGCCGCATCACCGAGGCGATCCCAGTGAGCGAAGTCGACCGAGATCGGGAACACGTCAACCTCGACGAACTGCGATCCGTGAACGAGTCGCGCGCCATCGACACGCGTCTGGAGCAACCGCTCGGTGGTGGCGATGAAGTTCTGGGCGTCCTCCGCCACCTGGAAGCCGATGAGGTCAGAGCCGAGCATGCCCGACAACACCTCCTGGCGCCACGGCAACATCGAGAACAGCTGGGCGTTGGGGAACGGGATGTGCAGGAAGAGCCCGATGCGCACGTCGGGGCGTCGCAATCGCAGCATGCGCGGCACGAGCAACAGGTGATAGTCGTGCACCCAGACCATCGCATCCTCGGGCGCCTCACGAGCGATCGCCGAAGCGAATCGCTCGTTCACACCGCGATACGACCGCCACCACGCCCGGTTCATCTCCTCGCGCCGCAGCCGACCGTGGAACAGCGGCCACAGCACGGAGTTGGCGAACCCGCGGTAGTAGCGGTTGGCCTCACCCTCCGACAGGGTCACCGGATGCAGGCGGATGCCGCCGGACACGAACGGCTCGATGCGTCCGGCCTCTGTTCCGGCCCAGCCGACCCAGGTGCAGCCATCGGTGGCAACCGACGTCAGCGCCGATGCGAGCCCGCCCGGACTGGCGATCATCGTCCCGTCGGCGTCGATCTCCACCGGGAGTCGGTTGGCCGCGATCACAATGGCCCCCATCAGCCGACATTCTCCCACTTTCGAACCCCTGACGCCATGCGCTAGGAACAGGGGGTGCAGCAGATGTTGGTCGCCCTCGACGTCGACGGCACGCTGTTCGACGGCACCACGGTCGCACCCGAGGCGGTCGAGGCGCTCCATCGGGCGAAGGCCGACGGGCATCTCCTGGTCATCGTTTCGGGCCGCCGCTGGGAGACGCTCGAAGCGGTGGTGCCATCCGTTCTGCACCTCTTCGATCGAGCCGTGTGTGAGGAGGGGGGCGTGATGGTCGACGTGTCCACCGGCGCGCTCTCGCTGCTCGCGGAGGGCATCGAACCGGGAATGGTCGACGCGCTCCGCGATGCCGGCGTGCCATCGCTCGACGTCGGCCACGTGGTGATCGGCGCGCCGTCGGGGATGTCGGCCACCGTCGCCGAGGTCCGGGCCAGGCTCGGCAGCACTCGTGCCCTGATCACCAACAAGGGATCGGTGGCCCTGGTGCCCGCGGAGTGCGACAAGGCATCCGGGCTCCGTGCAGCCGTGGCCGACCTCGCGGCCCACGGCATTCCGATCATCGCCGTCGGTGACGCCGAGAACGACCTCGCGATGTTCGCGGTGGCGACGATTGCCGTCGGTGTCGCGAACGCCGACGCGGCCGTGCGCGCGTCCGGCGTGGAGCTCACGACCGGTTCGGCCGGCGTCGGCGTGGCCGAAGCCCTGTCACGCCATCTGCCGCGGCGCGACTGAGTCAGCCCTCGCGACCCGCCGCCCATCGGTGGACGGACGCAACGCCATCGTTGATCCGCACGTCGAAGCGCCCATCGAGGCGGCGCGCTCCGGTCATCAGCAGATCGTCCTCCACTGCACCCGGGATCGGATCGACAACGAGTCCCTCGTCGTCGTCGGGCTCGATCCCCAGCACGGTACGGAGCAACATGAACGGCGTCGCCGCCGCCCACGCCTGCGGCGAACACGAGGTGGGGAAGGGCACCGGCGTACCGACGTCCTCCTGGTCGAGCCCACAGAACAGTTCCGGAAGCCGACCGTTCCAGGCATCGGCCGCCGAGAGCAAGCCCTTGGCGATGGTCAACGCCTGGAAGTCGAACCCGTAGGCCCGCAGCCCGGCGGCGCACAGCGCGCCGTCGTGGGGCCACACCGTCCCGCAGTGGTAGCTCATCGGGTCGTACGCGACCTCGTCGCTGGCGAGGGTGCGGATGCCCCATCCACTCCACATCTCCGGCGACATGAGACGGTCAGCCACGGCCTCCGCGTGGTCGTGGTCGACGATTCCGCTCCACAGGCAGTGGCCCATGTTCGAGGCCAGCGAGTCGACCTGCTGCTTGTCGGCGTCGAGGGCAACCGCGAACCACCCGAGGTCGTCGATCCAGAAGTCGCGGTTGAATCGGCGCTTCAGGTCGCGGGCGATGCCAAGGTGCTCTGCCTCCTCGTCGGGTCGCTGCAGCCGGGCAGCGATCGCGGCGCGGGCCATGTGCGCGGCATACGCGTAGCCCTGCACCTCGCAGAGCGCCAGCGGGGCCTCGGCGATGCGGCCGTCGTGGTAGCGGATGCCGTCGACCGAGTCCTTCCAGCCCTGGTTGATCAGGCCACGATCAGACGTCCGGCAGTACTCGATGTACCCGTCGTCGTCGCGGTCGCCGTACTTGTGCATCCACTCGAGAGCACGATCCGCGTTCGAGAGGAGGTCGAGCAGCACCTCCTCGGGGAGCCCCCAGCGAGCGAGTTCGCCGAGCAACACCACGAAGAGCGGCGACGCATCGACGGACCCGTAGTACGTGTTGCCCCCCGTGAGCGAGGGCGAGGCGACGCCGAGGTAGCGCGTCTCGTGCATGATCCGGCCCGGCTGTTCTTCGGTGACGTCGTCGACGTTGCGACCCTGCAACTCGGCGAGCGCCTGCAGGACGCCGAGCGCGAGTGACGGATCGATGGGCAGCGCCATGTAGGCGCTGATCAGTGCGTCGCGTCCGAAGAGGGTCATGTACCAAGGTGCGCCGGCGGCGATGACAGGACGATGTCGGCCGGTCGGGTCGTGCAATCGCAGCGCGCCGATGTCGGCCACCGAGCGATCGAACGCACTGCTGAGTCGTCGATCGACGGTGCGCAGTTTGGGCACGCCGGCCAGCCAGTGCCGGCCCCGGGCGGACGCGTTGGCCAGGCTCGGGTGGTGGTGTCGCTGTTCGATCCACTCGTCACCGAGCGCGACGGTGAGGTTGAACCGGACGTTGCACGCCTGGTGCTGGTCCAGTCGCATCGACCACAGGAAACCGCGCGGCGTGACATGCGCTTCGGCCCCGTCGATGGTGAGTCGCATCGTTCGGTGGACGTCGCCGAGGCGCCATTGGAATTCCAGGGCCTGATCCAACACCTCCGTCGAGTGCGCACCCTCGACGAGCGGACGTCCTTCCTTCACCGAGAACACGTCGGCGAAGTCGGCGGCGACCTCCAACTCGGCGATCAGCGACACGGGCGTCTCGCCGGTGTTGCGAACCTCGATCTCCTCGTGCCAGACCGATCCGAGCGAGCGGCGACGCATCACCAACACACGCGGCTCGGTCGAAGAAACGAGCTTTGAACGCCCCACGAAGGTCGCACTGCTGGCGTCGGTGAGCGCGACCGCCAACGGCTCCACCAGGTTCCCGCCGACGAGCAGCCGGGCCTGACTGAGCACTCGCATGTCGGCGAAGAACACACCGTGCGTGGGGTTGTCGCTGAAGTCGCCACTACGGCCGCTGAGGCAGAACGTCTGACCGTCGACGAGGGTGACCAGACTGGTCGGGTCGCCGAGACTCGTCGACTCGGTGGCGAGCACCCACGGGCTGGGTTGCACTGCACTCATGCGTGAGGGCCTCGATCCCGCACCACCCACGGTCGCGAACGGCGCGCCTCCATGGTAGGGGACGGGTCGTCACACCGTCGGGCGGCTGCGGGTACGGCGGCTGGTACGGCTACTGGCACGGCTACTGACGCGACATCTCCGCGCGCTCGGCCGCCGCAGCCGTGTCGCCGTACTTGTCGGGGCTCGATTGCACGACGATCTCGTGCAACGTGCCCGTGAACTCATAGGGCGCCGAGTACCGCTCCGAGACGGGCGAGCCGTGGTCGGCGCCGACGCTGGGACCGATCGAGGAGATCATGCGCATGAACAGCGCGAGGTCGGCCGCACCCGCTGGCGCGCCGTTGACCTCGATCGCCGCGGTGCCTGCCATGCCCTCGCCACGACGTAGCCGCACCACCAACTCGACGTCGCCCGGCGGCAGGACCATGTCGGACTCGATGACCGTGTGGTGGCTGAATGCGTTGTAATCGAGCACGAAGCGCCGGTTCTGCACGAACATGGAGATGCCCGAGTTCTGTGTTCCGGTGGCGAAGAGCACTCCTTCGTCGCCGTCGGCGAAGGTGATCCGCGCCGTCAGGTCGACGTGCCGGCCGCCAATGGCCGCCGAGGCCTGCCCGGGGAGCGGCGACATCGGCGGGCGGTAGAGGTATCGACGGTTCTCGGGGTGTGGCGACCGCGCCCGGAACCGAGCGCCGAACAACTGCACCCCACGATCGTCGAGCGGGAACACGCCGTGCCGTTCGGCCTCCTGATCCCACAACGCGACCATCTCGGCCAATCGCGTCGGCTCCGCCGCAGCGAGATCGTTGCACTCGGAACGGTCCACCGCGAGGTCGTAGAGCTCCCACGCCTCCCCGGCCGGATCGGCGCCGGGCGTGTGCTTGAGCACCGCCTTCCAGTTCTCCGCAACGAGCGCCATGCTGCCCGCGTTCTCGAAGTACTGGACGCGGTTCACGGCGGGCGCGGCGGCGTCTGCGAGCACTGATGCGAAGGAGTGGCCGGTGACCGGCAGCTGGTCGAGACCACGTCGAACGGCGGGCGGCTCGACACCCACCAGGTCGTACACGGTCGGCACGACATCGGCGACGAAGGTGAACTGCTCGCGGATCGTGCCGCGCTGGTCGGCGGGAATTCCGTCGGGCCAGTGGAACACCATCGGCACGTGCACCCCGCCCTCGTGCGTGTTCTGCTTGTACCAACGGAACGGCGCGTTGCCGCACTGCGCCCATCCCCACGGGTAGTTGGTGTGGCTGTTCGGCCCGCCGATGGTGTCGATCCGTTCGACTGCCTCGTCGGGCATCTCGATGATGCCGTTGAAGAACTTCATCTCGTGCATGACACCGAAGGGACCGCCCTCCTGCGAGGCGCCGTTGTCGGAATGCACCACCAGGATCGTGTTGTCGAGCTGGCCCAGTCGACCCAGCCCCTCCACCAGCCGGCCGATCTGGACATCGGTGTGATCGAGGAACGCGGCGAACGCCTCCTGCAGTCTGGCGGCCAACCGCCGCTCGTTGTCGGAGAGTTCGTCCCACGGCTTCACGCCCGGATTCCGCGGCGCGAGCTGCGTGCCCTCGGGGATGACACCGAGCTCGAGTTGCCGCTGGAACCACCGTTCGCGGACGATGTCCCAACCCTCGTCGTACCGGCCGCGGTACTTGGCGAGGTATTCGGGCGGCGCCTGGTGCGGCGCGTGAGTGGCACCGAACGCGAGGTAGGTGAAGAACGGGCGGTCGGGACGCACCCCCTTCGAGTCGGCGATCATCTTCAGGGCTTGGTCGACCAGATCCTCGGAGACGTGGTAGCCGTCGTCGGGCGTTCCGGGAGTGTGGATCGGGTGGTTGTCGGCGACCAGCTCGGGATAGAACTGATCGGTCTCGCCGTCGAGGAAGCCGTAGAAGCGTTGGAACCCGCGGCCCAACGGCCACTGGTCGAAGGGCCCGGCAGCCGAGCACTGCTCCATCGGAGCGAGGTGCCACTTGCCGAGGGCGAACGTGGCGTACCCGGCGTCGCCGAGCACCTCGGCAACCGTGGCGGCGCGGTTGGAGATGTGGCCGAGCTGGTTCGGGAAGCCGGTGACGAAGTTCGACACGGACCGCATCCCGACCGCATGATTGGAGCGTCCCGTGAGCAGCGCTGCCCGCGTCGGCGAGCAGAGCGGCGTGACATGGAAGTTCGTGAACTGCAGCCCGTGGGCCGCCAGCGCGTCGATGTTCGGCGTGTCGATGTCGGATCCGAAGCATCCGAACTGGGCGAATCCGGTGTCGTCAAGCAAAACGATCACGACGTTCGGCGCGTCTTCGCCGGGATGCGGCGCCTGCTCGAAGTGCGGCTCCGACTCGGCGACCGTCCGGCCGATCCGGCCCTGAAACCCTTCGTTGACGCCCACGTCGACGACCCCCTCGCTGAGAAATGTATTGTCAGTCTACATGGCAATAGATTTGCGGTCCGCAGCGGACTTCACGCGCTCACATCAGACGGCCCCACGATGAACTTCGAGGTCGACCGGACCGACTTCCACCACACCCGCGTCGTCGGGTCGATGCCGCCGGCCGTGTTGGCCAACGGCCAGGTGCTGCTGGAACTCGAGTCGTTCGCGTTCACCGCGAACAACATCACCTATGCCGTCGCCGGCGACATGCTCGACTACTGGGGCTTCTTCCCTACCGAGGCACCTTGGGGTCGGATCCCCGTAATGGGCATCGGCCGAGTCGTTCGTTCGGCGAATGCCGACATCGCGATCGGGGGTCGCTACTTCGGCTTCTTCCCGATGTCCGATCATCATGTGGTCGACGCCGCCGCCGCCGTCGGCGGCTTCACCGACCGTGCGGAGCACCGGGCGCCCCACGCGTCGGCTTATCGCTCGTTCAACCTCGTCGCCTCCGATCCGGCATACGACGTCGCGCTCGAGGGTGAATACCTCATCGCCCGCGGACTCTTCATCACGTCCTACCTCGTCGAGGACTTCCTGCACGATCAGGACTACTTCGGCGTCGACTCGGTCCTGGTCACGAGCGCCTCCAGCCGGACCTCCATCGCACTCGCGCATCGCCTCCGTGCCCGCGGCGTCGCCCGGGTGATCGGGCTCACTTCGGCGCCCAACGTTGCGTTCGTCGCGTCCACCGGTCTCTACGACTCGGTCCTCACCTACGACGACATCGAGTCGCTCGACCCCTCGTCGCGTTCGGCGGTGGTCGACATGGCCGGCGATGCGGGCGTGCGCGGCCGGATCCATCGGCACTTCGGCGACAACCTGGCGTACTCGTGCAGCGTGGGCGCGACCCATTGGAGCGCCCCCGCCGACGACGACGCACTCCCCGGGCCGACTCCGAGCTTCTTCTTCGCGCCGACGCAGATGAAGAAGCGGTCGCAGGACTGGGGCCGTGAGGAGTTCGACGCACGTATCGCAGCGGCACTCTCCGAGTTCCTCCGTCATTCGATGGGGTGGATGGTCATCGAGCGATCCTCGGGCCCCGCTGCGGTGGAGGCCGTGTACCGATCCACGCTCGACGGCGCCAACCGCCCCGAGATCGGCGCGATTCTCTCGCTGTCCGACGGCGGCCCGAATGCCGTCGCTGCCGACGACATCCCCGTTGCGCACACGCCGGCAGGTGGTTGGACGGAGATGCCACCGCCGTTCCTCTCGACGTGTACGGAACCGCTCGTCAACGGGGCGCCCGACATGCGAGGGACATGGCAGGTCGTCAGCGTCGAGGTGAACGGCGCCGACGACCCGACCCACGCCGCCATCGGAAAGATCCAGCGGATCGAGCAGTGTGGCAATCGGGTGATCGTCACCGCATCGGGCATCGTGCACGACATGCGGGCCGACGGCACCGAAGAGAACGGTGTCCGCGACGTCGCCGAGTTCGATCGCTCCACCGAGATCAGCGTGGTGGCCACCTTCGAGCACGGGGTGCACGTCCTACGGCCGGCCGGTCTCCCCATCGAGGTGACCCGGCGCATCGACGGCGACCAGCTCGTGTGGACGTACGTCGGGTTCACCGCCTGCCTCGAACGCGTGGAAGGCTGACCCGATGAACGGCGACCAGATGATGCGGGCCCACTCGGCCACGCTGCCCGCACCCGAGTTCCCGAACCCCGCCTGGGTCATTCCTCGCGCACTGGCTACGGCGACCGTCGCCATCGTCACCTCGGCCGCGTTGCACACCACCGACGACGAAGGTTTCACCGCGGGCGACACCAGCTACCGGCTCATCGACCGCACCCGACGCGATCTCGTACTCGGCCACTGGAGCCCGAACTTCGACCACACCGGCGTCGCCATCGATCTCAACGTCGTGTATCCGATCGATCGTCTGGAAGAACTCGCCGCACGTGGAGTCATCGGCTCGGTGGCCCCGCGCCACGTGTCGTTCGCCGGCAACCAACCCGACGACGTGGCGACGATCCGGCTCGACAGCGGTCCGGCCGCGGCGGCTGCGCTGCGTCAGGACGGCGTCGACGTCGTCATCCTCACCCCCGTTTGACCGCTCTGCACGCGCACCGTGAGTGTGCTCGCCCATGTGTTCGAAGCTGCGGGCATCGCGACGGTCGTGCTGTCGTCGGTCCGCGAGATGGCGGTGAAGGTCGCCCCGCCGCGCGCCCTGCACTGCGAGTTCCCACTCGGCAGACCGCTCGGCCGACCGTCCGACCCTGAGTTCCAACACGACGTGCTCGCCCGCGCGTTCGCGTTGCTCGAGGCCGACTCGGGACCGGTGCTCGTCGACCATCCCGAGGTCATCGAGGCCGACGAGCAACCCGTCGCCTGCGCGCTGCCACCGCGGTTCGATCCCGGGCTCCCTCCCGCCGTCGACGAGGCCCGCGGTCTGCGAAAGGCCTACGACCGAGCGCTCGCCCGCCGCGGTGTCTCCTCGGTCGGTCGGGTGATCGACGCCGACGGAGTGCCAGCGGCCATCGGTGCCCTGCACGCCATCGCCAAGGGCGCGGAGTGGGCGTCGGCCGGCATCCCGGGTGGCAACACCATCGCGGTGTGCCACGACATCCGCACGTACTACGAGGAAGCAGCACTCGAACTCGTCGACGGACCGATGCCCGGCGGGCGGGCGATGGAGGACTGGTTCTTCGACCGCACCGAAGCGGGTGCCACCGTCCTCGCGGCCCGCGCCGCCATCAGGGACTCCGGCGCCAAGTTCCCGATCTGGTTCTACATGACCCCAGGGCAGCGCTGAGGCATTCGAACGTGACGTGAAATTCGCCGACCCTCGATCGCACTAGTGTTCGGTCTGTGCCGTCGATCGCATTCACCTCGAACCTTCGCCGTCACGTCGACTGTCCCAGGGCAACGGTCGACGGGTCCACCGTCGCGGAGTGCTTGACGTCGTACTTCGCCGTCCGCCCGCAGGTGCGGTCCTACGTGCTCGACGAACAGTCTCGCGTTCGTCGGCACGTCGCCGTCTTCGTCGATGGCGAGCAGATCCGTGACCCGGCCGCACAATCCGATCCGGTGACCCCGACCGCGGAGATCACCGTCATGCAAGCACTCTCGGGAGGATGAGATGAGTCTGTTGGTGGGGACCCGCAAGGGTCTGTTCACATTGGAGCAGTCGGGGGATGCCTGGGAGATCGATCACATCGACTTCCTCGGCGAGCCGGTCAGTGCAGCTGTCGTCGGCCACGACGGAGCGACCTACGCGGCGCTCGGTACCGGACACTTCGGCTCGCACCTGTGGCGCAAGGACGTGGGCGGTGTGTGGGAAGAGGTCGGCGCGCCGGCGTTCCCCGATCGACCCGCCGACGCCACCGATGTCTCCCCGATGACCCAGGAACCCTGGCCGTGGACGGTCCAACTGATGTGGACACTCGAGAACGGCCCCGCAGAGCGGCCCGACGAACTGTGGTGCGGCACCATTCCGGGCGCTCTGTTCCGCTCCTCCGACCGCGGCGCGTCCTGGAGCCTCGTGCGTTCGCTCTGGGACATGCCCGAGCGCACCGAGTGGTTCGGTGGCGGGTACGACTGGCCCGGCATCCACAGCATCTCACCCGACCCACGGTCACCCGACACGCTGCTCATCGGGATCTCCTGCGGCGGTGCGTGGATCACCGACGACGCCGGCGAGACCTGGTCCGTGACGCACGGCATGCGCAACGAGTACATGCCACCCGGCGAGGAGTTCGGCCCGATCGTGCAGGATCCTCACCGGCTCTCGCGGTGTGGAGCCGCTCCCGACGTGGTGTGGAATCAACACCACAACGGCTGCTTTCGCTCGGTCGACGGTGGGCGCAACTGGACCGAGATCACCGAGCGCCCGCCATCCGTCTTCGGGTTCGCCGCGCTCGCTCATCCAACGGACCCCGACACCGCCTGGTTCATCCCGGCCGTGAAGGACGAGATGCGCATCCCCGTCAACGGTGCGCTCGTCGTCACCCGCAGCACCGATGGTGGTGCGTCGTTCGAGTCGTTCGGGTCGGGGCTCCCCGACCGCCACGCGTACGACCTCGTGTACCGCCACGCATTCGACGTCGATCCCTCGGGCACGCAGTTGGTGATGGGGTCCACGACGGGTTCGCTGTGGGCCAGCGACGATGCGGGCGAACACTGGAACACCGTGTCGACCAACCTCCCGCCGGTGCACTTCGTGCGCTTCCACGACTGAGGAGTCAGGCCTCGGCGGCCCACGTCTCGATGGTCGTCCAGAGCGTCGTCACTTCGGACGCGAGCGATGCCCGATCGCCGTCGTTGACGATCACCACATCCGCGACCGCTCGTCGCTGCGCATCGGTCGCCTGCGACGAGACGCGGGCGCGCACGTCAGCCTCGACCATCCCGCGGGCCACAGCGCGGGTGACGCGGAGCTCGACCGGCGCCTCCACCACGACCACCTTGGTGTATCCCTGTCCGTCGGCGAGCCGACCGAGGCCGCTCTCGACGAGGATCGCCATGTCGAGCACCACGATCGCGTCCAGCGGTTCGGTCGCGAGGCGCGCCGTCAACGACTCATTGATCGCCGGGTGGCTGATCGACGTCAGTCGATCGAGTTCCGCGGGCGCTCCGAAGACGGCCCGGGCGAGCGCCGCCCGCTCGATGTGACCATCCTCCCCGGCGACCACGGAGCCGAACTCGGCGAGTACGGCGGCCTCCGCGCGGCCGCCGGGTGCGATCACTTCCCGGCCAACGGCGTCGACGTCGATCACGACCGCACCGCGTTCGGCGAGCATCGATGCGACGGTCGACTTGCCCGATCCGATACCTCCGGTGAGCCCGATGACCAGCACATCCGCACGTTAGTCGTGCTCGGGCAGAAAGCCTCTGGCTCGTGGGGCGCGGCCGGGACCACACTGCACACCATGAGCGATGACACGCTGCAACCACCCGTCGGGGCGAGCGTCTGGGAGCGCGAGATGTTCCGGCACCTGACCACTCACGCCCAGATCGAGGGGGAGATGCTCAGTGGCTACGTGCAGGCCGCCGAACACACGAACTCGAAAGCCCTCGCCTACGTCATCGGGCTTTTGGCCGAGGACGAGCGACGACACCATCGTCAGTTCGCCGATCTCGCCGCTTCGCTGAAGCTCCAGGCCGAGCTGAGCACCGACGACCCGGTGGTGCCCTACCTCGACTTCCATCATGCGGACAACGAGGTCGTGCTCGAGCTCACGAGGCGGTTGATCGACAACGAAGAACGCGACGCCCTCGAGCTCAAGCGCCTTCGCAAGGAGCTTCGCGACTTCGAGGACACGACCCTGTGGAGCCTGCTCGTCGAGACGATGCAGATGGACACTGCGAAGCACCTGACGATGCTGAAGTTCGTCGAGCAGCACGCCAAGGCGCGCCGGCGCTGACCCGCAACCGGGCGCACTACCGTGTGCCCATGGTTCGCATCGACGAGATCGGCCCGCTCGCATTGGCGCTTCCGGAAACGAACCCGGACGCGTTCTTCACGATCCCTGACTTCGACGGCTGGCTGGCCACCGCACCGCGGTGCCTCACCGACGAGCACGCAATGCGCCTTTCCGGGCGGACCTGAATTGTCTGGCTCCATGCCAGAGGCCGACTCACTGATCGAGGTCGGTCACCTCGTTGCGCCTCCTGGCGTGGAGCTGTCGGTCGCCGACGCGCCACACGGGCGACATGTCACCCTGCGGGCGAACGTCGACTCGAACGAGTTGGCGACCGGGCGCTTCTCCCGTCCGGGAGCGTCCACGTCGCTGACACTCGACACCGACCCCACACGAACACCACCGCAGCTGCTCGGGTTCGCGTTCACCCAGTTCGCCCTTCCGGTGATCGCCGGGCCGAACCTCGACTTCGATTTCCGGCCCGCCCCGAACCTGCACTCGCCGCCGGCGCTCGGGCTGCTCCTCGTCCGCTCGGGCCGGCGAACCACGCTCGTCGCGCCACTCACGAGCGTGCACGAGCAGATCATCAGCGTGGAGGGTGGCGCCCTTCGCTGGGGGTGGCACGGCGACCTCGACACGGTCCCGGCAGGCTTCGAGACCACCGTCGGGATCTACGACGGCACCTCCGCCGACGAGGTCCTCGCCGCGTGGGCAGGCGAACTGTGCGGCGGGCCACCGAGGGAGCGTCGCCGAGACACCAACCCGATCACGTCCCACCTGTCGTACTGGACCGACAACGGCGCCGCCTACTGGTATCGCACCGAACCCGGCCGAACGATCGGCGCCAGTGTGGCCGATGCCGTCGGTCGACTCCGCGACCGTGGTGTGCCGGTCACTGCTGTGGAGTTGGACTCCTGGTTCTACGTCCACGAGACACAGCGCCCGATCGCCGACATCGGCTACCCGAGCGACGTGCCGCCCACCGGCATGATGAGGTGGACGCCTCGCAACGACGCCTTCAGCGACACGGGCGACACGGGCGACACGGGCGACACGGGCGACGAGCAGCGTGACGCGATCGAGTGCTGGTCCGACGGGCTCGATCGCCCACCGCTCGTCCTTCACTCCCGACACATCTCGCCATCGTCGCCGTACCTGCACGAAGGAGGCGACTGGTGGGTCGACGCCCTCGCCGCCCACCCGGTCGATGCCGACTTCTTCCGGCAATGGTTCGATGACGCGCGGCGATGGGGAGCCTGCTGCATCGAGCAGGACTGGATGTTGATGTACTGGTTCGGTGTGCGGGCGCTCCGTGAGCGTCCCGGCCGGGCCGCTGCCTGGCAGTCCGCGCTCGACCGTCACGCCGATGCCACCGGCGTCGATCTGCTCTGGTGCATGGCAACGCCGGCCGACATCATCCTCGCTGCCTCCCTTCCGCACGTCATCGCAGTTCGCACGAGCGACGACTACCGATTTGCGGAGGACCCGGCCGTGTTGTGGGTCTGGTACCTGACGGTGAACCGACTCGCCGGCGCCCTCGGGCTTCGGGCGTTCAAGGACGTGTTCTTCTCGCAGTCACCGGCACCGGGGGCCGACTCGATCGACGGCGACCGTCACGCCGAACTCGAGGCGCTCCTCTCCGCCCTGTCGGCCGGTCCGGTCGGCATCGGCGACCGAATCGGCCACACCGACGCTGACATCGTCATGCGGACGTGCGACGCCGACGGTCGGATCCGACACGTCGACCGTCCGGTCGGGCTGGTCGACGACTGCCTGTTCGGCGCCCCGGGTCGCGGCGAGCGGCTGGCATGGGCCACGACCACCGCGACGTCCGAGGGAGCCGTCTGGACCTACGTGGTCGCGATCAACGTCTCGACGCCGGCGATGGTGGTCGAGGACGTTCTGGCACTGATCGACCTCGACTTCGACGGCACGCGCTCGGTGCTCGACTGGCGGGCGCAGACCGAGTCCCACGCCAGTGTGCTCACCGCCGCGCTTGCGCCGCGCGACTGGGCGTTCTTCGTCGTGGCGCCGGTCAGCCGTCGGGCCGATGAGGGCGACCTCGGCAAGTACGTGACCGTGCCCACCGAACGCCCCTGAGCGGCGGGGGCGCCGTCAGATCAGGATGTTGACGAAGATCTGCCAGGCAAGCACGGACTTCGCAACAAGGCTGAGCACCATGTAGACCCGCTCACCGAACAGGTAGTCGCGCCATCGTCCCCGTTGCCGGTACTGGAGGAACTGGTTCACCGCGAAACAGTTGAACAGCACGAACAGCGACACGAAGATGCCATAGACGAAGCTCGGTACATCGCCGTTCGCTCCGGCGAGGTAGATGACGATCGCGATCCACGGCGCGACACCGGCGATGCAGCCGAACACGAAGGGGTTCCAGTTGATCTTCGACCTGTCCGTGTTCGTGGTCTCCATCAACCAGCCGAAGAGGATCATCGACGCGTTCACGACGAACAGCCCGATCAACGCCGCGACGTCGCTGATCCCGACGATGCCGGCGATGAGCACGATCATCAGCGAGGCGGAGAGCGAGTACTCGACCCATCGGAAGCGATTCCGGTGCGCCTCCAACTCGCGCCGATAGCGGGGAAAGCCCCACGGGCTGGCGACGATGGCATGGAAGAGCGCAGACAGCAGCATGAAGCCGGCAGTGGCCCAACCGATGCGGTACGAGAACAGGCGCTCGAGCACCACCGGGCCATTTGGTTGCCCCGGCGGCCCGTTCCCGAACGCGCCGGTGACCGGCAACGAGCGACCGTTCGTGAGCAGCATCATCACCACGGCTTGCGCGGCGTGCAGCACTGCGAGAAATGCGTTCGTACGTCGAAGGCGCTGGATGGGGTCCATCCGACCATCGTGCCCGACCGCCGAACCTGTTGTCCCCTCCTGCGGCGAATTCATGATCAACGTGCCCCGAGCGCCGCGACGAGTCCACCAGGGTCGCTGACAGTCACCGTCACGCCCGGATGGAGCACCCGACCCGTGGGCTCGACGCCAGGGATCGGCTCGAAGAAGCTGATGCACACGCCCCGGTCGTGGTTGGTCGCGAATGTGATGCCGCGGTCGGCGAACGAGACACGCGGGGGTCCGATCACCTTCCACATTGCGTAGGGACCGGACTCCTGGATGGCGGCGATGTTCGAGAGCGGCGTCGTCATCATCCACGGACCGAAGCGGATGGTGAGCGCTTCATCGGACACCTCGACGAACGCTCGCCGGGAGGTAGCCGTGAACGCCTCGGCGGCAAGGCCGACAGCACCGACGTAGAGGAAGTCGAAGCGTGCGGGTTCGAGACGCGGACGGGGGAAGGCTGGCATGTCCATCGTCTGCCCAGCCGATGGGCGATCTCAAACACCGGATGAGTCGCACCCAGGCACCATGCGGTGTTTCGACGGGACCACATCCGGGCAGTCACTCCTCATGACCAACAGCCCATCGGACAACACCACCTTGGCGGCTGTGCTGGCCGGCTACGAACGCAGCGGATTCGACTCGTCCTTCTCCCCGAGCAACAACGGAACCGTCGAATGCGTGAACTGCGGTTCGGTGATGTCGTCATCACAGTTCACGATCGACAGCCTGCGCCGCCTCGAGGGAGCGTCCGACCCCGACGACATGATCGCCGTCGTCGCACTCTCCTGCCCGAACTGTCGGGCGAAGGGCCTCCTCGTGCTGGGCTACGGGCCGATGGCCTCCGCCGAGGACAGCGACATCCTCGCCACGATGAAGGACGGTCGAGGCGACGCCTCGCTCCCCCCGAACGCGAGCCCCTCCGATGCCGCGGCGGACCCGTCCGAGAGTTCCGCCATGGATGCGGCCGACGTTGCCAACGGCGAAGGGGCGGATCGCTGAGCATCTCGCTCAGGGATGGACGCCCGGGGTTCCGGATCTTGGTGAAGGTGCGTTTCTCCTGAGCGGACCTTCGATGAACTGAGGCACGATGAGCGGTCAGGGTCAGTCCGAGAGCGCACGCACGGCCCCGGGCCGGGCCGGCGTAACATCGGACGAACTCGACGGCCGTCGGGCCGCCGAGCAGCACACGCGAGAACTCGCTCAACATCTCCGCCTTGCGTTGGACGCGGGAGGGTTGGGGACGTGGCGATGGGACATGGCGACGGGCCGAACCGTGTGGGACGAACGCCTGGAGGCGTTGTTCGGGCTCGGGCCTGGCGAGTTCGACGGAACCTTCGAAATGTACGTCTCCTGCTTGCACCCCGACGACCGTGAACACGTGCTCGCGGTGGTGCAACAGGCGGTGGAGACGCAGGGTGCCTACCGAGTCGACCATCGGGTCGTGTGGCCCGATGGGTCCGTCCACTGGGTGGCAGGAGCCGGCAGCGCCATCGTCGACGAACACGGCGCGACCGCGGGAACGGTTGGCTGCTGCGGCGACGTCACCGACCGCGTCACCAAGGAGCACGAACGGGCCCGCCTCGCCGAGTTGGCCGTGGCAGCAGCGGACAACGAACGGGTGCAACGAGAGCGACTGGAGTTCCTGAGCGCGATCAACGACGCGCTGAACCGCTCCTCCAGCATCGACGAGATCATGACGAACGTGACGAACACCGTCGTGCCTCGACTCGGCGACTGGTGCTCCATCCACGTCCTGGCCGACCACGACCCCTGGACCCCGCTCGTGACCATCGCCCACGTCGACCCCGAGATGGTGGCGTACGCCCGCGAGTTGCAGCGACGATTTCCCTACGACCCGGATGCGGCGATCGGCGTGCCCCACGTCATCCGGACAGGCCAGACGGTCTTCTATCCGGAGATCACCGCGGAAGTGATCGCCGACGTCGATGCCACCGACGAGGAACGAGACGTCATCCATCAACTCGCGCTGCGATCGGCGATTGCGGTGCCGTTGGTCAAACGAGGACGGGTGCTCGGAGCGATGCAGTTCGTGATGTCGAGTTCGTCGAGGCGCTACACGTCCGAGGACGTCACGCTCGCGCATGCGATCGCCGGACGGATCGCTTCCAGCCTGGAGAACTCACGCCTCAACGACCAGCAACGCGTCATCGCCCACACGCTCCAGCAGAGCCTGCTCCCGAGCGCCCTCCCTGACATCCCCGGCGTCGAGATCGCCGTTCGGTACTGGGCGGCGGGCGAGATGACCGAGGTCGGCGGCGACTTCTACGACGTGTTCTCCGTGGAGGCGGGAAGCTGGGGGTTCGTGGTGGGCGATGTGTGCGGCACCGGGCCCGCAGCCGCATCACTCACCGGTCTCGCTCGCCATACGATTCGCGACAGCGCGTGGCACGGGGATTCGCCGACGGATGTCCTCAATTCGCTGAATCGAGCCGTGAAACGCTCCGAGAGTGGAGCGATCCTCACCGCCCTCTACGCCGTGCTCGAAGACATCGACAGCGAACCACGGCTGACGGTGGTCTGCGGTGGTCACCCGCTACCACTGCACGCCGCCGGTGGCGGTGCCCGTGCAATCGGCCTACCCGGAACCCTGCTCGGGGCCTTCGATGATTGCTCGTTCTCACAGGTGACCACCGCGCTGAAGGAGGGCGATTTCGTGCTGTTCTACACCGACGGTGCCACCGACGTCGCTCCCCCGCACGGGTTGGACGGTGAACAGTTCGCGGAGATGTTCGCGAGCGCCACGGTCGGCGCATCGTCCGCCGAGGACGTTGCCGACCTGATTCACCAGGCGCTCGACGCAGTCCTTCGGTTCGACCGGCGCAACGACGACATTGCGCTGCTGATCGTCAGAATCACCCCGCACTGATCGAAGGGACAGGTTTCGTCGTGTGCGGGACCCGGGTACTCGTCGGCATCCCCGACCCCGAAGGAGATCCCCAATGAGTACCACGACCCACACGGACATCACCGATGTGATCCTGCGTCAGCACGCCGATGTCGCCGCTCGTTTGGACGCCGTGGCCGAGGCGAGCGGACGCGTCCGAGCCGATGAGTTCGAGGAACTCGCCCATCTTCTGGACGTCCACGAGTCTGCCGAGGAGCACGTCGTCTACCCCGCGCTGCGAGAGTTCGGCCCCGACGGTGTCCGGATCGCCGATGAGCGAACCGACGAGGAAACAGCGGCCTCCCAGGTGCTGATGACGTTGAAGTCGCTCCCGGTGGACTCCGACGAGTTCCAGCGTCTCTTCCTCGAATTTCGCACAAAGGTGCACGGCCACGCGGCGAATGAAGAGGCAACGGTGCTACCGATGCTGAGCACACGGATGGACGACGAGACGCGCACCTCGATGGGCGACGCCTTTCTCGACGCGCAGACCGACGACTGAGTCAGTCCACCACGTTGAGATAGTTCATCACGCCGCTGAGAGCCAGCAGGCGACGAAGGGCGGGCGACGGCCGGGCGAGCACCAGCGCCCGGCCGTCGCGCTCCAACTGCTGATGTCCTTCGATCAGAACCCGCAGCCCGCTGGAGTCGACGAAGTCGACT
>JBBQTC010000002.1:0-121663 GCA_038234785.1 Acidimicrobiales bacterium | reverse complement strand
CTTTCCCTACACGACGCTCTTCCGATCTGATGGTGCGCCAGGCGCGGGCGCGCAACGACAGGTCCTCGTGGGCGGCCGGTCGTTCGCCGTAGCGGCGACGACCTCCGGCCTCCACGAGGCCGCGCAGGTACTGCATCTCGGTGAGCGGCTGCCCGTCGGCACCCGTGGGGCACGGGAACGGCGGCAGGTTGGGCGCCACCAACGACAGGTCGAACGCCGCGGCGCGACCCACCTCGGCGGCCAGCTCGACCACCCCCGGGTAGCGCAGGAACCGGCGAGCCTGTTCGCCGCCGCTGCGCAGGTGCGCACCGGCGCTGGCCGGCAGCCAGGGGTCGAGCTCGTCGAGGCTGCGCCGCGCTCGCACGGCGGCGACCGCGGTGGCCAGCCGTCGTTGCGACGGGGTCGCGTAGTGCACGTTGTTCGTGGCCACGCAGCCCACGTCGTGGCGAGCGGCGAGTTCGGCCAGCGCGTCGTTGCGGACCGAGTCGAGCGGATGGCCGTGATCCCACAGCTCCACCAGCACGCGGTCGCGACCGAAGAGCTCCATCAGCCGGCGCAGCTCGCGCCCGGCCGCGGCAGGTCCTTTGGCGACGAGCGCCGCCGGCACCGCGCCCTTTCGGCACCCGGTGAGCACCCACCCGTGGCCGCGCACCGCGTCGGCGAGGTCGAGCAGCCCGAACTGCGGCACCCCCTTCTCACCGGCGAGATGCCCGAGGCTGAGCGCCCGCGCCAGGCGCGCATACCCTGCCGGACCATCGGCGAGCACCACCAGGTGTTCAACATGTGGATCGGGTTCGTGGGTGTCGGGCACCAACCCGGTGGCGACCTGTTGCTGGGTGTCGGCCTCGGTGCGGGCGCGGCGGCCGTGCACGCCGGGGGTGAGGGTGATCTCGGTGCCGAACACCGTGGGCAGCCCCACCGAGCGGGCCGCTTCGGCGAAGCGCACGACGCCGTAGAAGCCGTTGTGGTCGGTGAGCGCCAACGCCTCCAGGCCCAGCCGGCGTGCTTCCTCGGCCAGTTGTTCGGGGTGCGAGGCACCATCGAGGAACGAGAAGTTGCTGTGGCAGTGCAGTTCCGCATAGGGGACGTGCACCCGGTCGGGGCGCATGAGCGGCTGGGTGGCATCAGGATCCGGTCGCGGTTCGAAGGGCTGTCGTTTGCGGCTCCATGCAGGCCCATCGCCGCCGGCGTTCCACGAGGGAGAACCCGGCGCGCGCCCATCCTTGCCACGAGGGCTGTTCGAGGGGCCGGAGAGCAGTCGTTCGACCTCCGCCCACGGCATGTCGGGGTTGTTGAAGCCCATAGGAGAGGTTCGCGACCATATCGAACATGTGTTCGTTCAGCAAGCCCGGAGAAATCTGCGAACATCGCGACGGAGCACCACGCCCCCGAACGATGAGGTTCCCGTGATCGCCCTGCTGCAGCTGTACGACGAGGCGTTGCCACACGTGTACGGCTACCTCGCGAGGCGCTGTGACAGCGCGGCGATCGCAGAGGATCTCACGGCCGACACGTTCCTCGCCGCGGTGACGACATCGCAGGCGGGCGGCGAGGTGAACATCGCCTGGCTCATCGGCACCGCTCGCCACAAACTGGTCGACCACTGGCGCCGCACCGGCCGCCAACGTGCTGCGCTGGCCGAACTGTGGGACGAGGCCGACCCGCCCAACGACTGCAACGACCCGATCGACGCGATGCACGTCCACGACACACTCGCCCGGCTGGTCCCCCATCACCGGGCCGCGCTCGTGCTGCGCTACGTCGACGGGCTGCCCGTCCCCGACGTGGCGGCCCTGCTCGAACGTTCGGTGCATGCCACCGAGTCGTTGCTGGTGAGGGCCAAGGCCGCCTACCGACATGCCGCCGCCGAACTGGAAGGGGGCCCGACATGACCGACGCCTTCGACGCACTGCGAGCCGAGACCACCCCCATCGACCCGTCACCCACCTTCGCTACCCGCCTGCGCGACCGACTCACCCGAATGGAGACCACCATGAGCATCGCCACACCCGAACCACAACTCGACACGGCCAACACCATCACCCCGTATCTCGTCGTGCACGACGCGGACGCCGCGATCGCCTTCTACGTCGCCGCGTTCGGCGCTGTCGAACACCACCGACTGGTGGGCGACGACGGACGGATCGGCCACGCCGAGATCGTGATCGGCAACAGCCGACTCATGCTCGCCGACGAGTACCCCGAGTCCGGCATCGTCGGCCCGCTCACTCGCGGCGGATCGAGCACCTCGTTCACCATCGCCGTGCCCGATGTCGATGCCACCTTCGCCCGGGCGATCGAGCTCGGTGGCACCGAGGCGCGCCCCGTCGCCGATCAGTTCTACGGCCACCGCCAGGGAACGCTGCGCGACCCGTTCGGCCACCAGTGGAGCGTGAGCGCTCCGATCGCCGGATTCGACGATGCGACCTATGCGGCCAACAGCCGAGACGCCGGATTCGAGATGCGGGCCACCGACGCCTCGGCGGAGGAGATCGGCTCGCACCAGGTCAAGCACTACGCCCGCGGCGACCTCTACTACTTCGTCATGCCCACCAAGGATCTCGCCCGTGCCCGCGCCTTCTACGGAGCCGTGCTGGGCTGGCAGTTCGAGGGCGAGGACAGCGGGCACGCCGCCAACATCGCTGCGCCGACGGGCGCCGTGAACGTCGGCGCCGACGACATCACATTGTGGTTCGTCGTCGACGACATCCACGCGAGCGTGGCCGCCGTGCGCGAACACGGCGGCCAGGCCCAGGAGCCGGTGCAGTACGACAGCGGATGGGATGCCGACTGCACCGACGACCAGGGCACTCGATTCCACCTGAGCGTCCCGGCGGCGAAGTACTCACTGCCGTGATGCTGCAGGACGTGACCGTCAGGACGTGACCGTCAGGAGGTGACCTTCAGGACTCGGCGAGCAGCTGGTACAGCTTCCGACGAGCGTCGTTGACGATGCCGGTGGCGGTCTCGACATGGGCGGGGTTGCCGGCCATGCCGACCTGTTTGGCGGCCATCACCAGTTGGCCGACGGCATGGCGGAGGGCACCATGCCCCTCGGGTCCCTCGCCGCTCATCCACGGCATGCCGCCACCTTCGGCGACGCGCTCGGCGAGCAGCTTCTTGCCCTCGTCGGTGACGGAGTACACCCGCTTCTCGTCCTGCTGGGCGGCAGTGACGAGACCGGCCTCCTCCATCATCTGCAGGGTCGGGTAGACCGACCCGGGACTCGGCTTCCACCTTCCGCCGGTGCGCTCCTCGAGACGCTGGATGAGTTCGTACCCGTGGGCCGGGCCGTCGGACAATGCCGACAGCAGGGCGTAGCGGATGTCGCCTCGACGGGTGCGCCCGCCGCGACCTCGGGGGCCGCCGGGACGTCCGAAGCCGAACTCGCCCCGGTCCCGATGACGGGGCCGTTCGCCCCGACCCTGCTGTTCCTGCGCGTGATGTTCGTGATGTTCGTGTCGCATGACTGCGATTCCTTTCGTGAGGACTGACCATTCAGACCTGTTGTGTGCGATCACGATATATCGCGATCTACCGAACTCCAACCCCTCCCATCCCCCACTTCGAGCTCATGTCATCCCGCACGCGGCGATTTCTGCCTCAGTCCATGACATGAAGCAGGAAACGGGGCCAGCGAGTGGAAACGGGGCGGGCGGGCGGTGCGGGTCAGGGGGTCCAGCGGTAGCGGACGTCGGGGGCCCGCTCTTCGTTGGCCGCGCCATCGGTGAGCTCCTCGGCGACGAAACCGTGGCGCTCGTAGAAGCGTCGGGCCGGCCCGTTCACCTGGAACGTCCACAGCTGCATGCCCAACGGACACCGTTGGCGGGCGAGCTCGAGGAACCGGTCACCCAGGCCACGCCCGACCCACGCGGGATCGAGGTAGAGATGCTCGATCCAGTCACCGTCGCGTTCGTGGGAGAGCACCATCAGCCCACAGGCGACGCCGTCGTTGTCGGCCACCCACATGTCGGTCCGGCCGACCACCTCATCGGCCATCCATGCCCGCACCTCACCCGGCGAGTGCACCAGCGGCACCTCGGCGAGGCCGAACTCGCGGGATCGCAGGTACACCTGCGCGCACTCCCTGGCGTCGGTGTGCCGGGCCTCGCGCACCTTGGGCTCGCCCGGTTGCATCGCCCGCAGTGCACCCTCCAGGCCGGGTTCGGACATGGCGATGGCCTGGTGCCACTGGAACCACTGCACCTCCTGGCTCTCCCCGGCAGGCGGGGCCGGCGCCACCGCCGGCGCTTCCACCAGGTATCTCAGATCGAGGTGGGTGTGCTTGCGCGGGCCGGCGTGCACGTCGACGTGCACCAGTTGCGGGCCCCCGTCGGGGCCGGCGACCAGCACCGCAGGCAGACCGGTCTCCTCGACGACCTCTCGGAGTGACGCAGCCCACGGCAGTTCGTCCTCGTCGATGTGCCCGCCGGGCTGCAGCCACTTGTTCATCCGCTTGTGCAGGTGGAGCAGCACACGGCGCCGATCCTCGGTGACCACGATCGCCGAACCGGTGACGTGAACCCGGTCGGCGGATTCCGAGAACGGGCGGTCGAGACCGTCCATGAGCTGGAGGAACCTGCCGACGGCCTGCCGTTCCCGAGCGTCGACCGGCCGGCGAGCGGCGACTGCGTCACGGATCAGTTGGCGCAGCGGCGGATTCGAATCGGGCATCGGGCCACCGTAGGCGCTCGTCGTCACGACCGTTGCACGAGATCGTCAAAATCACCACTTCAGGAAGCCCCGGAACGCGCCGATAGTGACTTTGAACGGTGACAGCACGGCAACCCGCCGAGCTGGGACGTCATCACGAGGGCGGAAGAACTCATCATCATGGAACCCGACGCACAACTTGCACCACGTGTGCTGCTTGCCGTTGGCGACCCGCTGCTTCGGCGAGTCGCCTCATCGGCCCTCCGGTCGCGCGGCTACTCCGTGAGCGCGACCACCGAAGAGGACGCGGCCCTCACGCTCGCCCGATCGTTCTCACCCGACGTGGTGATGGTCGACCTCGAACTGCCCAGCCCTGAAGGCGGCAACCTGTTCGACACCATGCGCGCCCTCACGGACGCCTACATCGTGGGCATTGCCCAACCCGATGCTGACACCAGCCGCATCCGCGCCTTGCGCGCCGGCGCCGACGACGTGGTTGCTTCCAATACCAACCCCGACGAACTGGCTGCCCGGTGCCAGGCGCTGTTGCGGCGCCCTCGCCAACTGCACGCCCGTTGGGACCCGATGCAGGCGTCGGTGATCAACCTCGGTGGCCTCACGGTGGACGTTGGCCGCAAGGAGATCCGTGTGCACGAACTCGACGTGCCCGTCACCCGGATCGAGTTCGCCCTGTTCGAGCAACTGTGCCGCCGCCCGGCAGAGGTGTGCTCGCGCTCAGAGCTGCTCGAAGAGGTGTGGGGCCCGAACTGGGTCGGCGACACCCACGTGGTCGACGTGCACCTCAGCAACCTGCGCCGCAAGCTGCAACAGAGGGCACCGGAACTACGTTTCATCCACACCGTTCGCGGCGTCGGCTTCCGTCTGAGCAACGATCTGTTGCGGGCCGTGGAAGATCACGCTCGCCTGCACGACGACGACGAACGCGAGCTCGTCTCCGCCTGAGCATCCTGGTCAGCGATTGCCGGTCAGCGATACTCGGCAGCGAGCCACCACCGGCCCTGCTCGACGCCGACCAACAGCAATCGCCCCGACTCGGTGAGCACCTGGAATCGCGCCATCCGCCGCGCGCGTGCCGTGTCCCACCAACGTTCGTCGATCGGCCACGGGCCTGCCCATGCCTGCACCGTCTCCTGCGAGACGCCGAGTTGCACCGTGCTCGGCGGTGCGCTGACCACTCCCCTGCCGCTGACGCTGACCGGCGCCCGTGTCGCGTCGAGCACGGCGATGGCCTTCGCCGGCGAGTGCACCACCGACGGCGACGGCGCCGGAAGGCTGCCCGGCCACGGCGCAGCACCGAGCGTCAACCGCTCAGCTGTGTCGACGAGATCGGCCGTGACCGCCGGGATCCATGCATAGGTGTCGTGCGGCTGGCGACCGCCCCGAACGGCGGGCACCAGCACCTGTTGTTCGCCGGCCAACGCCACCAGTCGGGCCACCGCACGGGTGGCCCACTCATCGGCCTGGGTGCGACCGCCCCACAGACCCAACTGCACGCCGTCGTCGCCGCGCACCTCGACGGGATCGAGCCGCAACAGCGTGACGCCGGCGGTGAGCGCGCCCTGGTGCGCCCAGGCGTCGAGCTGCCACCGCACCCGTTCGACCATCGCCGCGACATTGAGGCCGCTGCTGCGGTACCAGACGCGCTCGCTCTGCTCGCCGTGTTCGGTCTCGGCCACCACTACCAACCGGGTGCACACCCGCCCGTCGGCGCCCAGCGCGCCGACCAGTTCCTCGGCCAATTGGCGCGCCACGAACACGAGCGCATCGGAGTGGTGCACCGGCTGCTCGAACACACGCTGCACCTGCATGCCGGCCGGCGGGTCGTGCGTGCCCGGCAGTCGATCGTCGCCGCCGCTGGCCAGACGATGGGCGAATGCGCCGAGCAGACCGAACCGGGCCGCGAGATCGGCCTCGGGGAGTGCCGCCAGCACACCCAGGTGATGCAGCCCGAGCCGGTGCAGCAGGTGCGCGAACTCGGGCGGTACACCAGCCACATCGACCAGCAGTTGCACGGGGAGGCTCGCCAGGAACTCGGCGGTGGCCTCCTCGCCGGGCGGGATCACCATCGCTGCTCGACCGGTCGATGCTCGGGCGGCGGCCGCCCGTCGAGCAGCGATGCCCGCCGCGAACCGGCCATCGGCCACACCCATCCCGAACGTACCCACCGCACCGAGCGCCAACCCGACGGCGCCCGCCGCGGCAGTGACCACCTCGCGAGCCATCGCCGGCTCGCCGCCGAAGTAGCGGGCCGGGCCGCGGGCAACGAAGGTGAGGGTGCCGGGTTCGGTGATCTCCACCCGCGGCACCATCTGCCCCACCGCCTGCACGACCTGGTCGAAGGCACGCGCGTCGCGGGCCGGATCGGCTTGTTCGATCCGCACGTGCGGACAACGTGCCTGGGCCTCTCGACGACGGGTGCCGAGCGCGATGCCCTCCTCGCCGGCGGCGAGTGAATGCGCGATCACTCGGTTGGCGTGCAGCACGACGACCGGCTCGCGAGGCTGCGCGCCGGCCACGACGACCGGCCAGTGGGGACACCACAACACTCCGAGTCGGGGCACCTTGGCGCGAGCGGGAGAAGGGGCCACCGCTAGCCCGTTCGGCGCAGGGTCGATGCCGGATCGGACATGGGGATCTCGGGCGCGGTCAGCACCGACGCCACCTGTCCGTCGATGTCAGGCAACCACAGATGAGCCCGCCGCGGCCGCGGCACTCGCCTGCCCGACAACTCGACCTGCGCGGTGCGGCCGCGGGCGACGCCGTGCCCGTCGCCCAGTCCCACCCAGGTGGCGTTCGTGCACTCGAACCGAAGGTCGCCACCGAACACCGGCGCACCGACGGTGATCGCCACGGCACCACGGGACTGCAGCCGGGCCATCAGCCGACGAGCAGCGCCAGGGCGTACATGTTGCGTGCCGGGACCGAGCACCACCACGTCGAACCCGTCGATGAGCGCGGCCAGGACATCGGCCCATTGCTGATCGGTGAACGGTGTGGCCGGCCCTTCGGGTTCGGTGACCGCCACCAGCCGCTCGAGCACCACACCGATCTCGGCAGCCGCACCCAACCCCACCGAGGGCAACCCCGCCATCCCCACCCAAGCGCCCTCCTGGGACGGCCCGGCCGCCAGCGCCAAGGCCAGCGACATCGCCGCCGGACCGTGGCACGACATCACGCTGCCGCGCTGCACGGCCGACTGTGGGACGAGGTCGGCGAGGACCGGGAGCAGCGGCAACGTGCGTTCGGAGGAGGGCGTTCCGACAGCGGCTCCCGACACCAACCCTCGTGTCGCGAGGTCGGCAAGAGTGGTCGGTGCGGATGCCATCCCGTCATGTTATCGAACGCATGTACGACCATTGTCCGCCACGAAAATCCCCCGCCAGGAGTTCTGTGTCCCGCCGTAACCACCAAGCTTGGTGGTCACGGCGGGGCACAGAGGGCAGGGCGAGGGTGGGCTCAGTCGGTGATGACGGAGGTGCTCAAGAGCGTCGCGAACTCGTGGGCGGTCGACGCCCAGCCGTGTGCGCCGAGCGACTGGGCGTGCGCCAGATCCTCGACCGCCGGACCACCGACGACGAGGTAGGTGCCCGCCACCGACGAGCCGAGTGCGGCCAGGACCTCGGCCGCAGCCGGGAGACTCTCTTCGGAGGTGACGGACACGCCGATGGCGACGAGGTCGGCGGTGTCGAGCGCGGCGTGCACGAACGACTCCCACGGCATGTCGGCACCGATGTCGGAGACTTCCCACCCCTCGCCACGCAGGAGATCGGCCAGCATCGCCACCGGGAGCGAATGCCGCTCCCCCGCCGGAGCGCCGACCATCACCGTGCCGCGTGCTCGTCCACGACGGGCGAAGCGGGGGCCGAGACGGCCGAGCAGCCGGAACGTGATGCCTGTGGCGCGGTGCTCGACGGAGATGTCGATCTCTCCCGCCTGCCACCGATCGCCGATGCTGCGCATCGCTGGCGCGATCACGTCCAGGTAGACCTCGTCGAGTTCGGTGCCGGCGGCCAACGCGGCCTCGACCACGCCCCACGCCCCACGCCCGTCACCGGCGACGAGTCGCGCCTCGAGCCGCGCCGCCCACGGCGCCCGGCGGCGGGAGCCGCCGACGGCCGGTGGCGCCTGGTCGCGGAAGGCATGCACGTCGGCGACCATGACCCGCCACGTGCCACCCGCCTTCACCGCCGGCAGCACGCCCAACCGCACGTAGCGGTAGGCGGTCATGTAATGCACCCCCAGCAGCTCCGCGGCTTCATGCAGGGTGAGGTCGGCGTCGCTCACTGCGCAACCGTATGACCCATCACCCGTCGCAGCACAACGCAGCGGGGCGATTTCTCAGTGATTGGTCTTCCATTTGGCGAGTGCCGCCTGGCTGCGTTCCACGAGCACCGACGGTACGCGACGGGTGTACTCGCTCTCGGTCGACCCGCCCTCGCCCGCCGGTGCGGTGGCCGCATCGGCCGTCGCCTCGGGCACGAGGTCCTCGAAGCTCGGCGGCGCCATGCCCGGCTTCCAGTACTGGTACAGATCGCGCACGACGTCGTCGAGGCCGTCGGCGGCGTGTCCTTTGGCGAGGTCGACGGTGATCATGTTGCCGAACACGTGGACACGATCGACCTGACCCGTGCCGAGGAGTTGACGGGCAAGTGCCGCTGCGGGACGCGGGCCGACGGCCTGCGCGACCGAAGTGAACGATTCGTGGCCCATGCCGGTGAGATTGCGGTTCGCCTCGTACCGGATGACTCCCGGAGTGAAGCTCGGCTTGGCGACGACGGCGATCTGCTGACCCATGTCGCCAGCGTAGTGGTGTCGCCGGCCGCGGCGAAGCCCGTCGGCGCCGCGGTTGCCGGAAGCTCACCCCGGTTGGAGGACCACCCCGTGGCGCACCGCCCACGCGGCGACCTCGGCACGGCCGGAGAGACCCAGCTTCATGAGGATGTTCGACACGTGCACCGCCGCCGTCTTCGGCGAGATGTAGAGCCGTTCGGCGAGCTGACTGTTGGTGAGACCCTCCGCGATCAGGGCGGCGACCTCGCGCTCTCGCGGGGTGAGCTCGCCATCGGCGCGGGCGCCGCTCCCCTCCAGCCGGCGCACCAGTGCCTCGGCCCGATCTCGACGCCAGCCGGGCCACGACGACAGTTCGGCGACCGCAGCTTGGGCCGCGACGAGTGCGCTGGTGCGCTGCCCGTCGGCGAGCAGGGCAGCGGCGTACGCGGTGCGAAGCGTGCCGATCATCGGCACGTAGAGCGAGGCGTCGGGCGACTGGAGCACCGCACCGAGCGATGCCGCCGCGCCGGCTGCGTCGCCCTCGGCCATCCGAAGGAGCCCCTCCACGTGGCGAGCGACGAACTCGTACGAAGGATGTGGTCGAGCCCAGCCCTCCACGAACTCGCTCCGCACGCCGCTCACGGGCACACCGGCCTGGAGCGCGGAATGCACGACCTGCATGATGAACCACAACGACCGCGACGAGTCCGCGACGACGGGAAGCGACAACATCTGCTCGAACGTCTGCTCCGCCTCCGTTCGGCGACCGGCAAGGGCGTATCCGATCAACCGCACGGGGATCTCGCTGAGGTGATCCTTCGTGCGCCCACTGCAGGAATGAGCGGCGTCCTCCGCGGCGAACGCCGCATCGACGAGTCCCTCCTCGATGCGCAATTCGGCGATCTGCGCCTGGTAGTGGCCGTACTCGCTGGTGTCAGCGCTCCAGTACTGACCTGCTTCGGCGAGCGACCGGCGCATCACCCGCATGTCGCCACGGGCGAGAGCCGCCTCCGCCTCCCACATCGCCAGCATCCCGGCACCCAGCTTGTCGAGCCCGCATCGGGCGGACGCCTCGCGCAGCTGTTCGCGGGCCCACTCGCCGCGCGGACCGTGGGGTGTGACGACGCCGAGCAAGTTGTTCAGCGCCCGGCACTCGAGGACGCCGTCGCCGACCCGCCGAGCGAGCTCGCGCGCCTCGAGCAGCTCGCGTTCGGTCTCGTCGCGACCGCCGCCGGGCTCGTTCGCCGAGGCGCGTTCGACCGAGGCCTGCGCCTCCAACCACTCGTCACCATTGCGACGGGCGTCGGCCAGCGCTCGGTCCGCCCACGTCACGGCGAGCTCGCCGCGCGACGACAGCATGTGGAGTTGAGCGACGGCACCCTCACCACGTCCACGGGCCATGCCCTGCGGCAGCGCCTCGGTGAACGTCTCCAGATCGTGCAGCGCCTGGTCGCGTTGCTCGACGTCGAGCAGCTCGTGGTGCATGCGGGCGACGAAGCGCATCGATTCGACGCGATCGAGATCGGTGACGGCGTTGGCCTGCCACTGCTGGGCGTACGCCAGCGCCTCCGAGCCGTACTCCAGGCGCCACGCGGCGTCGGTGGCCACCGACAGCAGCTCGGGGTCGTTGGGCGCCTCCGAAAGGGCTTCGCTCGCCAACCGCAGCGCCTGGAACGACGCCCCGCGGTCGAGGTAGCGGCGAGCGCCCTCGCGAGCGATCGACGGGATGAGCTCGAACTGGCCGGCACCGAGCGCATGACGGGCCATCGCTGCGTGGTCGGGCTCGCTCATCGCCCGCAACGCGGCGAACGACCGCTCGTGCAGACGCCGGCGCTCGCGACCCAGCAGCTGCTGGTGGACGGCATCGGCGACGAGTGCGTGGGCGAACCAGAACGTGTCGTCGGCGGGCTCGACCACGATCCCTTGCGCGACGAGCGTGCGCAGCGCCGCCAGCAGCCGGGCCTCGTCGAGTTCGCACACCGGCACCAGCACCTCGAACGGTGCCGGGTCACCGAACACCGCCAGCGCGTCGACCACGCGACGATCGTCGGGTGCGAGGCCGGCGAGCTGCTGGCGCACCGCCTCGTCGAGCGACCACGGCAACTGCGCGGACTTCAGATCATCGATGCATGCATCGGGTCCGCAGCAGCGCACGAGCTCCTCGACGACGAAGGGGATGCCTCCGCTGCGCCGATAGACGGCTTCCACCGCGGCGGACGTCGCGGGGCTGCCGCCGATCGCGCCGAGCATGGCCGCGACCTCACCTCGGTCGAGCCGCTCCAGGCGGATCTGCTCCACGTTGTGCTGCCGTTCGAGCCGGAGCACGAGCTCGCCACCTGGCGCCTTGCGGGAGAGGTCGTTACCGCGATACGTGCCGACGATGACCAGCTGCGGCCACGGCCGCATGCTCATCTGCTCGACGAAGTGCACGCTGTCGGCGTCGGCCCAGTGGAGGTCCTCGACCACCAGCAACGTGCGGCCCTTGGCCACGGCGGCTTCGACGACGCGACCGGCGCTCACACCCGCATCGGCATCGGCCTCGTCGAACGCCAGTTGGCCGACCACGTCGAACGGGCGGCCCATCGAACCCGGCTGGGCCTGCGCCGTCAGCACGGTGACATCGGCGGGCAAGCCGTCGATGAACTCACGCAGCAAGCGGGTCTTGCCGATGCCTGCTTCGCCGGAGACGAGTGCGATCTCGGGTCCGTCGCCGGACGCAACCTCGGCCACCTCGACCAGTCCCACCAGCCTGCTGAGGGCAGGGTGGCGACCGATCATCACCGGCGAGAGTCCGGTTCGGCCGCGCAGCATGGGGTTCACGCTACTGGCGGCCACTCCACGGTCCGGCGGAGGCAGCCGACCGGACCGTGGGGGGCCTGCTCATGCGACACGAGCGACGTCCGGGGAGGGTTGGTCAGAGGGTGTCGGCAGAGGGTGGACCGTGGCGCCCCGGCACAGCGAGAACGCACGGGCGACGATGGAGGGGCGCAGCAGACGGTGACGACGCTCGGCGGTGTCGAGGAGCTCGTGGCGGCGGTCAGTCTTGAGGTCGGAGAGGAGCAGGTCTGAAAACATGGCGTGTGGTCTTTCTCGGGATGTCTCCAGTGTGCACTCCCGAGCCGTGCCGCCACATCCGACGAACGACGTATTTCCGCCCGAGGTACACCGCGGGCGTCTAGGTATGACCGAGGTCACGCGAAGGCGTCGATCATCGCCTTCGCGTCGCCCAGGGGATACAGGATCGGACAGGTGCAACCGTGGTCGATGTACTCCTGCACCTTCGCCTTGGCCTCCGCGGGGGTGCCGCTGGCCGTGAGCATCTGCACGATCTCGTCCGGGACCAGCTTGCTGGCCGCCGCGACCTGCTCGTGGGTGGCCGGCCAGGTGAGCACGTCGCCGACCTGGTCGAGCAGCGACTGGGGAACGCCCGACGCCTTCATGATGTGCGGCTGCTGGCCCAGGTACTGGGTGACCATCATGCGGGCCATGTCGAGCGCGGTCTGGCGATCCTCGTGCACGGAGCACACGACCAGTTGCGGTCGGTCGATGTCGGCGAGCGTACGGCCGGCCTTCGCGGCGCCACGCTCGAGCGCCTCGATGGCACGCTCGTTGTAGTCGGGCGACACGAGGTAGTTGAGAACGGCACCGTCGGCGATCTCGCCGGTGAGCTCCATCATCTGCATACCGGTTGCGCCGATGTAGATCGGCACGTCCTTCGGGCGACGCTCCTGGTACACGTAGTCGAGTTCGACGCCGTCGAGGTGCACGTAGGCGCCGTCGAAGGTGACGGTCTCGTTGTGCAGCAGGGCACGCACGACCGTGACGATCTCCCGCATGACGGTGAGCGGGCGAGCGCGTTCGATGCCGACCTTCTGCGCCAGCGGGTCCCACCACGCGCCGATGCCGAGGATGACCCGACCTGGCGCGAGGTCGTCGAGGGTGCTGAACGTGGCGGCGAGACGCGCCGGGTTGCGGCTCCAGCAGTCGACCACCCCGGAGCCGACCTTGATCCGCTCGGTGACGCTGGCGAACGCGGCCATCGGCACGGTCGCTTCGCGGACCAGCCGGCTCTCGGCCTGCCACACGGCGTGAAATCCCTTCGCCTCGGCGTACTGCGCGATCTCCATTCCTTCTCGAATCGGGTGGGCATCCTGGAGGTAGAGCGCGACGGGCGTGTCCATGAGCTCACGTTAGTGCGTCGACGATGTGCCCACGCGGGCCGCGGACGTCAGCAAGAATGTCGGCCGAGGCAGAACGACACAGGAGGAATGCAATGCCGGAAGAGTTCGAAGGAGACCTCGCCGGAGCCGTGTTCTGGGGCGCCGACCTCACGGGAGCACGGTTCCGCGATGTCAACCTCACCGACCTCGCCGTCAGCCACGCCCTGATGGTGAACGTCGACATCGACGCGCAGATCGATCGATTCGTCATCAACGGCGTCGACGTCACTGCCTATGTGAACGAGCGCGACCAGTGGTATCCGCTGCGGGCGATGATCCGTCCGACCGACCCGGAAGGCGCGCGGGCGGCGTCCGCTGGCGTCGACGCGGCATGGGCGTCGACGATCGACATGGCGCGCACACTTCCCGAGGCTGCGCTCCACGAGTCGGTCAACGGCGAGTTCTCGTTCGTGCAGACGCTCCGCCACGTCGTCTTCGCGATCGACAAGTGGTTCACGGTGCCCGTCCTCGGCGGGGAGTTCCATCCGTCTGGTCTGCCGAACAGCGGCTCGGTCGACGTCCCCTTTCCGGGGCTCGACTACTCGCTCACGCCGACCTCGGACGAGGCGCTCGCCGTCCTCGAGGATCGCTCGCAACGTGTCCGCGACTACCTCGTCGGCGTGACCGCCAGCGACTTCACCACACCCGTCGAGATCCTCGAGAACGGCACGAATCCGATCCAGGAGTGCCTGTTCACCGTGTTCGAAGAAGCGTTCTGGCACAACCGCTACGCCCGTCGCGACCTCGAATTGCTGGGCGCCGAGTAGTCGATTCTCGAGGGTTACGGCGTCACCCGGTGACGCCGTAACCCTCGAGAACGTCAGAGACGGGCGAAGAGACGTTTGGCTTGCTCGGCGGCCTTGGCACGGACCTCGTCGAGGTCGACCCGAGTGGGAACGCCGTCGCGCAGCACCACCTCACCCGAGGCGAGGGTGACGTCGAGCGCTCGCATCCCCGGCGTGAACGCGACGTGCCAGGCGCTGTCGGCGTGTGGGTAGTTCCACGTGACCGTGTCGTGGCGCGCCTCGGGGAACAACGCGTAGCCGTTGTCGAGCCACTGCCACACGACATCGGGCGAGGCGAGCACGTCGGCCTCGCGCAGGCGTACGTACGCCAGTCGCGCCTCCTCCAACATGTCGGCGCCGATGCCGTCCGTGCCGAGCACGATCGGGTTCGGGCGATCGGCCGGCCGTGCGTACCCCACCGAGTTGTTCATGTTGCTGCGCGGGTTGTGCGCGATCGTGCCGGGCAGTTCGCGGTCGAGGTGGACGCAGTGGACGAGGTGCCAGTCGGCTCGAGCCAGCCCTTCGAGACGCTCCCCCGCATTCGCATCATCGGGGCCTTCTGCCACGTGGATGTGGACACCGACTGCGAGCTCCGCCGCCAGATCCGCTGCTGCGCGCAGCGTTTGATCGCTGCAGGTGAACGCCGCGTGCACGCCCACCATCCCGCGTCCTCCCCCACGCAGGAAGCGTTCGTTCTCCGCCAGACCGCGACGAGCGCCATCGGGGCCGTGGCGATCGGTGACGCCGTACGTCAGGTTGGTGCGCACCCCAACCGCTGCGCACGCGTCAGCGATCGTCGTGAGGCTGCCCTCGATGCTCGACGGCGACTCGTGGTGGTCGACGATCGACGTGGTGCCGCACTGCAGTGCCTCGACCGCAGCGAGCATCGCACTCCAGCGGATCATCTCGTCGTCGAGGGCGACGTCGAGGCGCCACCAGATCTGCTCGAGGATCTCGATGAACGTCGTCGGCTGCCGTGGCGGCGCCGGCATGCCGCGCGCCAGTGCCGAGTACAGGTGGTGGTGACCACAGACCATTCCCGGCGTGACCGCGCTCATCGCCCCCGAACCTAGCGCCGGCGCACAGGTCGGGGTCAGAGGCCGAGCATGCCGGCGCCGCGCCAGACGAGCGGCCGGTCGAAGGGCAGGCCGAAGTGGAACGCGATGTTCGGATAGCCGGACGACCACTGGTTGCGGACCATCCACAGGAGTGAGCCGTTGTCAGGACGCACGACGCCGAAGGTGTCCGAGCCGTTGCCGTCCCAATCACCGACGATCGGAGTGTCACTGGCTGCGCCGTAGAGCAGCACGAGTCCGGGATTGCCCGTGCTGTTCGGGTTCCGGATGGCCCAGAGCATGTTGTAGCCGTAGGCACGGGTGATGCCGGGCGAGTCGGTGCCGTTGCCGTCCCAGTCACCCGTGACGGGACGATCGCCGGCCGCACCGTAGGTGTAGGCGATGAGCGGGCCGGACCCGTCGGCCTTGTTCGACAGGTACCAGGTGAGCGACGGACCGACGGTACGAACGATGCCGGGTGTGTCGGTGCCGTTGCCGTCCCAGTCGCCGCAGATCGGGGTGTCGGTGGCGAGCCCGTAGAGCACGCTGACCTCGACCGGACCGTTGCTGTTGTTGGAGCGGCCCTGCCACCACAGCAACCCGTTGGTCGAGCGGACGATCATCAGGCTGGAACTGCCGTCACCGTCGAAGTCGCACATGATGCTGCGGTCCGATGCGAGGCCGAACAACGCAGCACCCATCGGTGCGCCGTCGGTGAGCGTCGGCTTGAACCCCCACTGTCCACCTCGTGACACCGCCGGTCGGCCCGTGGTGTTGGGGGTCGGTCGCGCCTTCGAACCCTCGACGGCCCCGACATCGCAGGTGCCGTTCGCCGGACGTGCCTGGCCGCGCTGGTCGACGTTGGCGATCGGAGCGCCGGCGCAGGCGCCGTTGTCGCCGTGGTCGACGGCTCGGCTGCCGGTGCTGGGGACCATCGTGACCGTCGGGCCTCCGTTGGAGTCCAGCGGCGTGAGCAGGGGCGAGACGTACTGGTCGGAACCCTGGGTGAGACCGCACCGGTAGTCGGTGTGGACGTTGTTGCCGAACGACGTGCTCACCGCGCCCGACAACGGGAAGCAGTCACTGCGACGGCCTCCGACGATGTTGTCGGCGAGGATCGTGTTGCGCACCTGGGTGGTGCCGCCGTTGTTCAGCAGGCCGCCGCCGTCGCGGCTGGTCCAGTTCGCCGACACGGTCGTGTTCGTGAGCCGCACCATCGCCTGGCTGGTGGTACCCGAACCGATTCGCAGGTTGTAGATCCCCGCGCCGTAGTTGGCGGCGACGTTCTCGGCGACCGTCGAGTCGGCCACCACGAGGAGACCGTTCTCGTTGAACAGCCCGCCACCGGCACCGCAGGTCTGGCCGGCGGGGATCAGGTTGTAGGAGCAGCCGTACTCGGTGGCGTTGTTGCGCACGACCGCCGAGCGCAGCACGGTGAAGTTGGCCGGGTACGGGTCGGTCGGGGCGAAGTCGTTGTTGTAGATGCCGGCACCGAAGAGTGCGGAGTTGCTGGCGACCGTGGTGTTGACGAGCATCACGGTGCCCTCGTTGTTGAGGATGCCGCCACCCTGGAACGCGGTGTTGCCGGAGATGGTGACCCCGGTGAGCGTGGCCGTCCCGGCGGTGGTGTTGACGAAGCCGCCACCGCTGCTGAGCTGGTTGGTGGGCAGCGAGTTGTTGACGATCGACCCGCCGCTCATGGTGAACGTGCTGGTCTGACCGAATTGCGGAGATGGCGGGTTGCCTGCGTAGATGCCACCACCGGCCGGCGGCGCGCCGGCGGGTCCGGTTGCGGCCTGGTTGGAGATGACGTTGGTGTCGGTGAGGGTCATCTCCCCGTTGTTGCGGATGCCACCGGCGAACGCGCCCTTGGCGACGTTCGAGGAGATCGTGCTGGCGGCGATGTTCATCACGCTCGGGTACGAGTTGACGATGCCGCCGCCGCTGTAGTTGGAGACGTTGCCGGTGACGGTGGTACGGGTCAGGTTGACCGTTGACGCCGGGTAGCCCTGCGCGCCGTAGACGAAGATGCCACCACCGTACGAGCCGGCGGTGTTGCCGGTGATCATCACGTCGGTGAGCGAGAGGTTCACGCCCACGCCGACCATCACGCCGCCGCCGGTGGCCGCGTACCCGCCGGTGATGGTGACGTTGTTGATCGCGGCGCCGAACGCCGCCCCCTGCCATTGCTCGACGTCGAACGTGCTGCCGTTGTAGACGCCCCGGATGATCGTGGTGCCCGTCCCGGCGCCGTTGATCGTGAGGTTGGACCCGATCATCAGCGACTTCGAGCCGTTCTTGTTGTACGGCTGCGCGTCGGCGACGTCGAGCGTGTACGTGCCCGCCGGCAGGGTGATCACGTCGGCGCCGTTGGAGGCGTTGGCCTCCTGGATCGCGGCGCGCAGCGAGCAGGTGTTCGCCGCCGTATGGCACGAGCCGTTGCCGATGTTGTCATCGATTCCGTCGACGGTGGTGTTGACCGTGAACGTGGCCGCCAACACCACGCTCGGCTGCACCACCAGGCCGATCGAGAACAGGCTGATGCCTGCCGCGACGGCAGCGATTCGGGCCCGAGCGCGAACGCGTTCAGTGGTTGGGCGACTTCCCCGCGAGGTCATACCTCCAGCCTAAAGAGTGAATTCGACGGTTCCCACCGCCGTGCACGATTGCTCAATCTTCGGCGGTGGGGCCTCGCCGCATGGGGAGCACCGAGCGCCACTGTCCGTCGAGATCGTGCAGTGCCGCGGCCACTGCGGGTGCCGTGGGGACCAGTCCGATTTCGCCGACTCCCTTGATGCCATACGGAGAACGCGGCTGAGGAACCTCGACGAGGTGGACCTCGATGGCCGGCACGTCCTTGGCACGCAGGATCCCGAGCGCGCGCAGGGTGGTGGCGGTGGGGAACCCGGTCTCGGGATCGCTCGGGAACTCCTCGCTCAACGCGTAGCCGAGGCCCATGTGGACGCTCCCCTCGATCTGCCCCTCGCACAGCAACGGGTTCACGGCCCGCCCGACGTCGTGGACCGCGACGACCTTCTCGATCGCTCCGGTCGTGCGGTCGATGACCGCCATCTGCGCCGCGTACCCGAACGCCGAGTGGATGATGGGGTTCGGGTGGTCCGGGTCGCCGAGGTGATGGGTCCAGTCGACGACGTGCTCGCCGTAGTAGTCGGTGTCGAGCGCGCGACCACCGGCGATCGCCGCCTCGCAGGCGGCCTTCACCGAGCCGGCGGCCATGAGAGTTCCCCGAGACCCGGTGGTCTGGCCGAACCCGAGTTCGCGGGTCGTGTCGACGATCACCTCGATGCGGGCCGGGTCGAGCCCGAGCTCCTCGGCAGCTACCTGCAGTGCGACGGTGTGGACGCCCTGGCCCATCTCCGTCCAGCCGTGGCGCACCTCCACCCGGCCGTCGGTGCGGAACCGGATCACGGCGGCACTCACCTCGCGGAAGCCGTTGCCGAGGCCGGAGTTCTTCAGCCCGAGGCCGAGACCGACCGCCTTGCCGGCCTCTCGCGCCTGGTCGTAGAGCGGCTTCATCAGGTCGAGACAGGCGTCGGCACCCGCGCAGCCGTCGTCCATGATCTGCCCCGGGCCCCACACCTCGCCGGGATGGATCACGTTGCGCTTGCGGATCTCCCACCCGCTGATGCCGACCATCGCCGCCAGACGATCGAGCACGCCCTCCATCCCGAACTGCGCCTGGTTGGCGCCGAAGCCGCGGAACGCCCCGCACACCGGGTTGTTGGTGCGCACCGCGACGGCGCGCACATCGATGTTGAGCACGCGGTACGGGCCGCCGGCGTGCCCCGCAGCACGCTCGAGCACCTTCATGCCCACACTCGCATAGGCACCGCTGTCGCCGATGGCACGTACCTTCACCGCAGTGAGGTTGCCCTCGACGTCGCAGCCGGCCCAGTACTCGAGGCTGATCGGGTGGCGCTTGGCGTGCATGAGGAAGCTCTCCTCGCGCGACAGCGTGCACTTCACCGGCCGGCCGAGCAGCCACGCGGCGAGCGATGCGTGCGCCTGGTTGCTCATGTCCTCCTTGCCGCCGAACGCACCACCGTTGCTCACGAGTTCGACGGTGACCTGGTCGCGCTCGACGGCCAACATGCGCACGATGTCGTTGCGGTCGTCCCACACACCCTGGCCACCCGAGTAGACGTGCATCCGGCGCTGGCCGTCGACGATCGAGGGCACGGCCAGCGTGCTCTCCGGCTCGAGGAACGCGTGCTCGATGCGCTGGGTCTGGAACACCTCGTGCACCGTGTAGGCGCTCGCTGCCAGGCCGGCATCGACATCGCCGCGCGCGTACTCGCTGACACTGAGCACGTTGCCGTCACTCCCCCACACCGCCACCGGTGCGCCCTCGGCGAGCGCGGCGACGGGATCGGTGACGGGCTGGTGCACGTCGTACTCGACGGCGACCAGTGCCACGGCACCGCGGGCGTGCTGGCGGGTGTCGGCCACGACGACGGCGAGCACGTCGCCGCCGTAGCTGGTGCGGCCGCCGACGGGGATCATCACCGGCCAGTCCTTGTGGATGATGCCGACCATCAACTCGCCGGGGATGTCGGCGGCAGTCAGGACCGCGACCACGCCGGGCGCTGCGGCCGCGGCCGAGGTGTCGATGGCCACGATGTCGGCCCGAGTGTGGCCGGTCAGGTGCAGCGCGGCGTGCAACATGCCGGGCACGCGGATGTCGTCGACGTAGTCGCGGTCGCCGAGCGTCAACTCGGCGGCCTCGTACTTGGTGCCGCCGCCCCCGATCTGCCCCGACAACGCGGGGACGAACTCCTTGCCCTTCGCCACGGACTCGATCGCGTCGAGCACCTTGACGTACCCCGTGCAGCGGCACAGGTTGCCGCCGAGAAGTCGGGCCATGTCGGCACGCTCGAGGTCGGCGCCCTTCTTGTCGATCTGCGACTTCGCCCGCATGACGATGCCGGGGATGCAGAACCCGCACTGCAGGCCTCCGCACGCGGCGAAGGCATCGGCGAACGCAGTGCGCTCGCCCGCAGCCACCCCTTCGAGCGTGAGCACCGACTTGCCGGCAACCTTGGCGAGCGACGTCTGGCAGCTGACGACGGCCTTGCCGTCGATGTGCACGGTGCAGCAGCCGCACTGGCCCGAGGGCGAGCAGCCGTCCTTGGGCGAGGTGACATCGAGCTCTTCGCGGAGCGCGGCGAGCAGATGGGGATGGTCGCCACGCACGGACACGGGCGTGCCGTTGAGGACGAACTCGATGGTCACGCTTTACATTTTGTCAAAGTCGGCGCCCGATTGCGAACGTGTCGCGTGAACCCAGTGTGAACAGGCGATCGGCGGGCCGGTCATTCGGGCAGCACCACGCCGCGCTGTTCGGTGATGCGGCCGTACACCTCGGGTCGGCGATACCGGTCGAAGTCGAACAGCGTGCCCTTGTACCGTGCGCACCAGTCGAGGTCACAGCGGGCGACGATCACCTCGTCGGCGGTGGTGAGTGCCTGGGCGACGATCTGGCCACTGGGCGCGACGATCATCGACTGGGCCAACGAGTCGACGCCCTCCTCGACACCGCCCTTGGCCACCCCGACGACCCAGGTGCCGTTCTGGTAGGCACCGCTCTGCATGACGAGCGCGTTGTGGAATCCCTGCAGGATGTCCTGACTCGGGTCGGGCACGTAGTGGATCGGGGTGTTGTAGCCGCAGAGCACCATCTCGACACCTTGGAGCCCCATCACCCGGTACGTCTCGGGCCAGCGTCGATCGTTGCAGATCGCCATGCCGACGAGACCCCCGAACGCCCGCCACACACCGAACCCGTCCGGGCTCGGCTCGAAGTAGTAGCGCTCGGCGTGCTGGAAGGGCCGGCCCGCCTCGAAGTGCTCGTGGCCGGGGATGTGGGTCTTCTTGTAGGTCGCGACGATGCGGCCGTCGCGTTCGACCAACGTCTGCACGTTCCATCGGTGGCCGGCCTCGTCGAGCAGCGCGTAACCGAGGCAGAACCCGACACCGAGGCGCTTCGCCTCGTCGAAGAGGGGCTGGGTCGCCTCGTTGGGCATGTGGCGTTCGTACCAGTGGTCGGCCTCGGTGATGTCCTCGACGAACCACCTCGGGAAGAACGTGGTGAGCGCGAGCTCTGGGAACACCACCAACTCGGCACCGCGAGCGTGCGCCTCGTGCAGCATCGCGACGAGGCGCTGCACGACGTCGGCGCGGGTGTGGTGCTTCTGCACAGGCCCCATCTGGGCTGCGGCGACGGTGAGGAGTCGGGCCATTGACAAAACGTTAACCGCCCGCCCGGCCAACGAGAGATGCACGGGTCGTTCAGGTCGATGCTCGACGAACGCCGCGTCTACGGTTCGCGGTCATGGCAGACATCACGCTGGAAGAGTTCGAGACCGGGGCACGAGCATTCCTCGAGGCCAATGCCGCCCGCAAGGAAGCAGAGAAGAAGTTCGTCTGGGGCGAGGGCGTCGACAAGGTCGCGATGTTCGAGGAGAAGGACCGCGAGACCGAGCGCGCCGACGTGCGCAAGGCGTGCGACTGGCGCCAGAAGAAGTTCGACGCCGGGTTCGGGTGGATCACCGGTCCGACGCAGTACGGCGGGGGTGGCCTCACCTCTGCCCACGAGCGTGCGTATCTCCGGCTCGAGTCGCAGTACGAAGTGCCGAACCAGGGCGCGTTCACCATCGGTCTCGGCATGGTCGCACCGACGATCCTCGCCCACGGCAGCGAGGTCGCCAAGGACCTCTACCTCACCAAGATGTACCGCGCCGACATCGTCGGCTGCCAGTTGTTCAGCGAGCCAGGCGCCGGCAGCGACCTCGCCAGCCTGCAGACCAAGGCCGAGCGCGACGGCGAGGAGTGGATCATCACCGGCCAAAAGGTGTGGACCACCGGAGCGCAGTACAGCGACCTCGGCGAGATCATCGCCCGTACCGATCCCGATCTTCCCAAGCACAAGGGACTCACCGGCTTCATCGTCGACATGCACGCGCCTGGCGTGGAGGTGCGGCCGCTGCGCCAGATGACCGGTGGGGCCAGCTTCAACGAAGTGTTCTTCAACGAGGTCCGTGTCCGCGACGACCATCGCCTCGGCGACATCAACAACGGTTGGAACGTGGCGCTCACCACGTTGATGAACGAGCGGGCGGCGATCGGTGCCGGCGGCGGAGGTGGCGGCGGCGTCAACCTGTACCAACGCGTCATCGAGATGGTGCGCCACCTCGGACTCGACACCGACCCGCTCGTGCGCAACGAGCTCGCCGATCTGCTCATCCACCAGAAGGTCGCCGGGTACAACAACCAGCGGGCGATGGACAAGATCAAGGCCGGTCAACTGCCCGGGCCGGAGATGAGCATCGCCAAGCTCGCCGGCACCCTCAACTCGCTGCGTCTGTGCGACTTCGTGTCGAAGGTGCTCGGCCCGAAGCTGATCGCGGACTCGGGCGAGTGGGGCACCTACGCGTGGAGCCAACTGATCCTCGGCACGCCGGGCGGACGCATCGCCGGCGGGTCCGACGAGGTCATGCGCAACATCGTCGGCGAGCGCGTGCTCGGACTGCCCAAGGACGCCGGCATCGACAGCACATCGCCGTTCAAGGACCTCAAGGTCGGCACGCAGAAGGGTTGACCGATCGGGTTGTTCACCTGCGCGACACTTTGCCGCCATGGGGGCATTCCGTACCGAGTGGGACACCGATCCGAATCCGATCTACGACGTGTGGACGGTCACCAACGGCGGGGAGATCCTCCCCGGCGTGCTGACCCCGTTCGTCGCCACGATGTTCAACGAGATGGATGCCAGCGGGCTGCGCAACCTGATGTCGGCCTACCCCACCGGCAAGCGGGTCAAGATCTTCAAGCCGCCGGTCGGCAACTTCTTCGGGATCACCGCCGGTCGGCTCGCGCTCAACGTCGGATTCTCGGTGGCGGCGATGAGCTGTCTCGACGGCGACATCGCGGGGGCCATGGCGGCACAGTTCTTCCAGGGCAGCGACGACGCGGCGCGGCTGTTGGTCGACGCGCCGGCGGCCGAGCGCGCCGAAGCACTCGAGATCGCCACCGCTCAACGCGAGGCGGCGGAGGCGGACACGCTCGCCGCACAGCAGGACCTCTACGAGGGACGCCTCTCCTCCCAGGCCATGGTCGACCGCGAACTCGCACCCAAGGCGGCGTGGAAGCGCCTGCAGGAACTGATCGCGTCGTGCAGCGAGCTGCTCAACCGCCACCTCGTGGTGTCGACGGCTGCAGGCGAGATGCAGGTCCGCCTCGCCGGCGTCATCGCCTCCGGTGGCGGCGACCCGAACACGATCGTCGGGCTCTGCAGCGGGCTGGGGAACGTCGAGAGCTCGAAGCCTGCGCTGGGGCTCTACGAACTGGCGCACGTCGCCCGCAAGACGCCATCCGTCCGCAAGGTCATCGAGACCGCCGACGCCACCAGGGTCATGGAGTCGATGGCCGCGCACGAGCGGACATGGGAACGGTTCATCGACGAGTTCGACGAGTTCATCCACCGCTACGGCTTCCGGGTCCAGGGTGAGGCCGACCCGACGGTGCCCGACTGGGGCGAGGACCCGACCTTCGTGATCTCCCAGATCCGTTCGATGCTCGCGCTCAAGCCCGCCGACGCGCCGGCCGCGCAGATCAAGCGGGCGGCGGCGGCGCGGGCGAAACTGGAGAAGGCCGTTCGTGCATCGCTCGCCGCCGACCATCGTGAGGCGTACGACGCCGCGTTGCGCGAAGCGCAGCGGTTCACCGCGATGCGAGAGCTGACCAAGGCCGTCTGGGTGCTCGGCATGCGCCGCATGCGGCCCCTCCTGCTCGCACTCGCCGACGGGCTCGTCGCCGCCGAGCACCTCAGCGCTCCCGGCGACTACGTCCACCTCACCTACCGCGAGATCGAGACGCTGGTGAACGGCAAGCCCGTCGACGGACTCCGCAACTCGGTGGCCCGACGCAAGCGGCAACGAGCCGCCGCGGAGGACTACCACGTCCCCAACGCGTGGGTGGGCTCGGTGACACCCACCAAACGCGCCGCTGCCGGCACCGCCCGCTCCCTGTCCGGTATGGGGGTGAGCGCTGGCCGCGCCACCGGTCGAGCGCGGATCATCCTCAACACCGAGGCGGCGTTCGCCCGCGAGATCGAACCCGGCGACATCCTCGTCGCCCCGTTCACCGACACCCCGTGGACGCCGCTGTTCATCCCGGCCGCGGCCGTCGTGGTGGAGACCGGCGGGATGCTGTCGCACGCGGCCACCGTCGCCCGGGAGTTCGGCATCCCCTGCGTCGTGCTGGTCGACGACGCCACACGGATCATCCACGACGGCGACAGCATCACCGTCGACGGCGGCACCGGCACCGTCACCATCGATCGGCGAGCGGTCCGAGCGTGAGCCACTCCGGCATCGTCAGCGCGACCCTCGGCTTCTGGGCCTGATCCTTCCCAGACCTGCTTCTGGGGAGCTCCGTTCCCGGTTTCCGGGAACAGAGCTGCCCAGTTGGGCCGCTCCTCAGGTCGGCTGCACGGCGGTGTGCAGGCCGTGCTCGTTGGCCCAGCGGCCGACGTCGCGCCCCTCGAGCGCTGCGGCGAGCAGATCGGGGAACGCATCGGGGGTGCAGGCCAACGACGGCACACCGAGTTCGGCCAGCGCGGCCGCCTGGGCGTGGTCGTAGACGGGAGCGCCCTCGTCGCTGAGTGCGAGGATCACGACCACCGTGACGCCGGACTGCTGCAGTGTCGCGACGCGGTCACCCAGCAGCCCCGAGTTGCCGCCTTCGAACAGGTCGCTGACCAGCACGAGCAAGGTGTCGGCAGGCCGGGTGATGTGCTGCTGGCAGTACCCGATCGCCTGAGCGATGTCGGTGCCGCCGCCCAGTTGCACACCGAAGAGCACGTCGACGGGATCGTGCAGCAGGTGGGTGAGGTCGGCGATGGCGGTGTCGAACGCGATCACCCGGGTGCTGAGGGCGGGCATCGACGCGAGGACCGCACCGAACACCGCCGCGTAGACGACGCTGTCGGCCATGCTGGCGGACTGGTCGATGGCGACGATGACGTCGCGCGACAGGCTGCGTTGGCGGCGGCCGTACCCGACCAGGTGCTCGGGCACGACGGTGCGGTGCTCGGGAAGGTAGTGGCGCAGGTTGGCCAGGATCGTGCGACCCCAGTCGATGTCGGTGTGCCGCGGGCGGCGGCTGCGTTGCGATCGGGCCAGCGCCCCGTGCACGGCCTGCTTGGTGCGCGAGGCGAGGCGTTGTTCGATCTGTTCCACCACCTGGGTGACGACCTGTCGTGCGGTGGCCCGCGTCGCGTCGGGGAGCAGTTTGTTGAGCTCGACGAGCAGCGTGACGAGATGGAGGTCTGCCTCGACGGCGCGGAGCATCTCGGGCTCGAGCAGCAACTGGCGCAGCTGCAGACGGTCGATGGCGTCACGCTGCAGCACCTGCACGACCGACGACGGGAAGTAGCGACGGATGTCGCCCAACCAGCGAGCGACCGACGGCGCCGATGCACCGAGGCCGCCGGAGCGGGAGCGCCCGCCACCCTTGCCCGGACGCGAGTCGTAGACCGCGGCGAGCGCCGCGTCGATCCGGGCGTCGTCGCCTTCGAGTTGCAGCGAGGTGACGCCCTGACCGGTGCCGTCGCCCTCATCGGTGCCGCCGAGCACCATCCGCCATCGGCGCTGGCGTTCGTGGTCGCTCACGCGGCCCGTGAGTGCACCGCCGGTCGCTGCCGGCGTCATTGCGGCACCCCCAGCATCTGACGCACGGTCACCAGCGCCGCTGCAGCACGCGCGGAGTCGACGTCGGTGCCGTACCCCATCGGCACGGCAGCCTCCTGGTCGGCCAGGAGCAACCCCAGCTGTCGTCGCTCGGCGGGCTCGAAGGCGCCGAAGGTCCGCCGGAGCAACGGCACGGTGTCGGCGAACGCATCAGGAGGCAGACCTGACACCCATGCATCGATGACGTCGAGGAGCTCTCGGTCGTGCACCAGCACCGTGCCGCTGCCGGCGAGGAAGCCCTCGACGAACGCCGCCCCGTTGGCCGGTGTGGTGCCCACCGACAGCGACCGCGAGAGGCGAGCGCCCACATGGGCTCGATTCCATGCGCCTCCGTCGTGGAGGAGTCGCGTGGCCCGACCCTGGACCAATCCGTGCACGTCGGGTCGTTCGGCGACCAGCGTGAGCACCGCCGGCCACTCGGCTCGCCGGGCGGGGTGATCGACGAGCGCGAGTGCGGCGGCGACCGCGGCCAACCGCTCGACCATCGCGACTGCGGCCTCGGGCGCCAGCGACCGGCACGCCATGACCGTGCCGGCGAGCACGCGGATCACCAGCCCGTCGAACACCTGCCGCAACGCCGAGGCATCGGTGCCGCGCACGTCGCCGTACCGCAGCGCACGCGCCAGCGGTCCGAGCGTGTCGATGACCTGTACCACGTCGGGGTCGTGCGCGGCCTGGGCCTCGACGAGAGCGACCACAGGTCTGATCACGTCGGGCAGGTCGGCCAGCAGTGCTCGATCGAGCACGTGGACCAGATCGGCGAGCGCCGTGGCGCCCTGGGCCTGCTCCAGGAGGCGATGGGCGGCGGCCGCCCGGACCGTGGTGCCGTGAGCGGACAGTTCGATCAGGCGGATCGTGAGCTCGGGTTCCCATCGCAACGCCCAGGTCTCGCGGAACGTGCCGCTGGTGCCGCGGCCCTCCTCGACCGTGCCCCACGGGACGCCCAGCGAACGGAGCCGGTGGAGCAGCACGGAGCGCGCCCGGGGATTCGGGAGGCGGACGTCGAGCTCGATGGTCTGTGCGTCGGCGGTCGGCTTGAGGCGAACCTTGCGTTGCTGGGTGGCGAGGTCGCGGGCCAGCGGCACCTGTGGTGCGTCGTCGGGCACCTCACCGATCGCATCACCCACGACCAGATCGCGTTGGATGAGTGCCAAACCGGTGGAGCCCGCCATCACCGCGTCGGCGGCGTCGAGCACCTCGTCCAGACCCGGCTTGGGCCGACCACGAAGTGCGGCGAGCGCGCCGGCGGCCCGGGTGGCGGCGATGAGGTGATCGGGGGACGCCGACATCCCGCGATCGCGCAGCAGCCGGGCTGCGCCGACGAACCAGCGCGTGATGCCCGTAGCCCCCGGGTGCTCGAACACGTGGGCGTACCACCCGGGACTGCGCACCCCGGCGCCGTACCCGGTGACGGATGCCAGCCGCCGATGGGTCCACGGCACCCAGCTCACGCCGACCTTCACCTTCGCCAGACCGCGCAGGGTCGCCGCATCGACCTTGGCCGGCGGCAGCGGTTGCTGCAGCGCCGGCACGTGCCAGGCCCCGCACACCACCGCGATGCGCGGGTGCCCGTCGGCGATCGCGCGGCGCAGCACCTGACGCATGTGTGCCTCACGCTGGGCCTCGCGCGCCGAGCTCGGCTCGCGGCCACCGCGCACCGCGTGCATCGCATCGGCCACGGCGTCGAACGCCGGGGCACCATCGCCGCGATGCTCGATGACGTCGTCCCACCACCGCTCCGCGTCGGGATCGCCGGCCGCTTCGGCGAGGGCCGCCAACGGGTCGCCGATCGACGGAGAGGCGAGCCGCAGTTCGTCGTCGCGCACGTCGACGAGTGCGTTGGCCAGTGGCAGGTCGATCGCCCGCATCGGCACGTCGTGCGTTCGCGCCCACACGAACGCCTGCCACTCCGGGCTGAACGTCGCGAACGGCAAGAACGCGGCGCGCTGAGGTTGGTCGGCCACATACCCCAGGAGGGCGACGGGCGGACGCAGCTGTTCGTGGCCGACCCAGGACAGCGCGGTCTCGCAGTCGGCCGGGAGCTCGACGAGCACCACGGTCGGTTGCAGATCGTCGAGGGCGCGCACCACCGACCGAGCAGACCCCGGCCCGTGGTGACGGACGCCCAACAACTGCACCTCGGTCATGGCGTCAGAGCTCGCGGCACGCCTCGTAGAACTCGCCCCAGCCCTCGCGGTCGCGCACGACCGCCTCGAGGTACTCGCGCCATGCGACGGCATCGTGGACGGGGTCCTTGACGACTGCGCCGACGATGCCGGCGGCGACATCGGCCGAGCTGAGGTCGCCGTTGCCGAAGTGCGCGGCGAGGGCGACGCCGCTGGTGACCACCGAGATCGCCTCCGCAGTGCTGAGCGAGCCGCTGGGCACCTTGAGGCTGATGCGGCCGTCCTCGGTGACCCCGTTGCGCAGCTCTCGGAACACGGTGACCACGCGGCGGATCTCCTCGTCGGCCGTGGGAACGCGAGGGAGCTGCAACGCCGCACCGAGTTCGCCGACTCGCCGCTCGACGATGGCGACCTCCTCCTCGGCGTCGACGGGCAGGGGCAGCACCACCGTGTTGAACCGTCGTCGCAGCGCTGCGGACAGGTCGTTGACACCCCGATCGCGGTCGTTGGCGGTGGCGATGAGGTTGAAGCCCGGGATCGCCTGCATCTCGCCGTTGAGCTCGGGGATCGGCAGCGTCTTCTCGCTCAACACGGTGACGAGCGCGTCCTGGACGTCGCTGGGGACACGGGTGAGCTCCTCCACCCGCACGATGGCACCGCGTTCCATCGCCCGGTAGACCGGGCTGGGCACCAATGCAGCGAGCGACGGTCCCTCGGCGAGCAACCTCGCGTAGTTCCACCCGTACCGCAACTGCTCTTCGGCGGTGCCGGCCGTGCCCTGCACCAGCAGGGTCGAATCACCGCTGATCGCCGCGGCCAGATGCTCGCTGACCCACGTCTTGGCCGTGCCGGGAACCCCCAGCAGCAGCAGGGCGCGATCGGTGGCGAGCGTCGCGACGGAGATCTCGATGAGGCGCTGCTGGCCCACGTACTTCGGCGAGATCACGGTGCCGTCGGCCAGGACACCGCCCATGAGGTAGGTGACCACGGCCCATGGCGACATGCGCCAACTGGGCGGACGCTCGCGCGAATCTGCGGCGGCGATCGCCGCGAGCTCGTGAGCGAACTCCTGCTCGGCATGCGGCCGCAGGACCGTCGTGGCGACCGGGGGCGTCGGGGATGTCATTCGTGGAGCTCCAGTTCGATGAGCATGTGGTGGCGGAGGCGGGCAAGGTCGGCGAGCGCGAACGCGAGACCGATCGACGGCAGGGATGGGTTGACCCGGCCGAGCGCGTCGGCGACGTCGGGCAGCGAGACCGGTTGCATGCGGGCGATCAGATTGACCAACACTGCACGGTGGCTGACGGCCAGCCGACCCTCGGAGATCGCTGCGGCGAGCGTGGACGCCGTGGTCGCGGGAGGGGTGGCGAGCAGCGACACGAGATCCGGGGTGATCGCCAGTTCGGGAAGCTCGGCAAGGTGCTCGACCGTCTGCTCGCCGACGACGGGCCGCTTCTTGGAGGCGCAGGCCAGCCGTGGTGACCATTCGATCATCCAGGCGGCGAGTGGGCCGGCGGCAACCATCGCCCGAGCGTGACGAGTGGAATCGCCACGGTGCCGGGCGAGCAGCGGGGGCACCAGCTCTGGAGCGAGGCGGCGCCCCGAGCGCACCACGGCGAGTACCCATTCGTCCTCCAGAACCGGCCAGTCGGCGATGACACGGCGCCAGGTGGAGGTGGCCGACGGCGGCGTGATCGGCCGCTGGTCGAGTGCGGGCGGGGCGACCAACGAGACCACAGGACCGGGCACCACGCCCGCGCGGCGTACGGCCGTGCACGCTGCGACCTGCTGCAGGAGTCGCTGCGACGCGGTGACCGGAGGGTCGTCGGCGGCGAGATCGGCGAGGCCACCAGAAGGCGGCGCGGGCGGCTCTCGGCGGTCGGTGCCGAGCAGTGCAACGGTGACCATGTCGTTCCAGTAGGTGTCGATCGCGCTCATGCTGCCCCCACGAACGACGAGTCGGCCACCGGCCCGATGTCGACGACACGGTCGACCAGGTGCACCGTGAGCGGGATGAGGCCCAGTGGCGTCCACTCGGCGGTGATGGGCACCGCCCGACCTTCGCTGCACGCCAGCAGGGTGCCCACCCCCGGCGCCGACTCGGCGAGCGGGAGCGATCCTGTGGCATCGGCGAGCACCCAGCGGGCACCGAGCCGCGCTGGGGCAGCGAGGACGCAGATCGGCACCCGGTCGAGCCACGGCTCGAGCGCGATCGCGTCGCCGGCCAGTTCGCAGGCGCGTGCGAGGGAGACCGCCTCCACCGGCCCCGCGGGCTCAGGGGGCGAGTGACGCTGCCCGGCGAGCACTCGTAGCCCGACCGCGCCCGGATACCGGAACATGTCGGCGTGCACCTGCGTGCCGACGGTGAACGACGTGTCGAGGCTTTGGCGGAAGGCGGCGAACGACAGGACCATCGCCCACTCCCCCGTCTCGACGCCCCGCAGCCACACTCGCCGCACCTCGATGCGGTCCTCGCGCACGTCGCTGCGGCCCATGACCACCCAATGATCGGTGAGCGGCACTCCCCCCAGCACGGCCGCCTGTCGCACCTGCCATCCGATGGCGGCCGCGACCGAGTCGGCGAGCGCCGGCGGCAGGGTGCCCAGATGCCGGCCGCCGACGGCCAACAGGTGGAGCACGCCCAGCTCGCCCAGCAACTGCTCGTGCCAGTTGGGGTGGGCGCCGACCACACCTGCGACGCGACGCACTCGGTTGGCGAGGCCGCCGACCTGGGCGTCGGTGAGGCGCGCCGCGAGGTGGTCCCACGTGCGGTACCGAGCCAGCGCCGGATCGGCCAGCCCGGTGCGCAGCCGATCGTCGAGCCAACGATCGAGCTCGGCGAGACCGGCAGACATGCGAGCGACGCGATCGTCGCGCAGCTTCGTCGGGTCGTGGTCCGGTGGGGCGACAGGTGCAGCGTCGGCCGGGGCACCCGCAGCCGGACCCGTGGGTGACGGGGGTGCCGGGGCCGGCGGGACGACCGGAGGCACCTCGGCCGAGGCGCGAGTGCTCAACCATCCGATCGCGGTTCGCGGAGGTTCGCCGGCGGGCACTTGGCCGCGCGCCCACAGCAGCAACAGCGCCAGTGCGTGCTTGCACGGCAGCGCTCGGCTGGGGCACGAGCACCGGAACTCGACGCCCACGTGGTCGACCACGCATTCGTACGGCTCGGCGCCTCCACCGGAGCAACGTCCCCAGACGGCGCGGGCGTTGCACCCGGTGCCGTGCCACTTGCCCGGGACCGCGAGTGGCTGGGCGGCGGTGACCGAGGAGGGCCGCGGCGCGAGCGCCAGCACCTGCTCGACCTGCCAACGATCCCCGACGTCATCCACACCGCCACGGTAGCCAGGGGGTGCGACGGAGTTCGCCCGTCGACGGATCCCGGCTGCTTCCCGGGGCGCGTCCGGGGCGCGTCCGGGGCGCGTCCGGGCACGTTGGGACTTTCGGCCCGTCGAAAAGGGGCCGGTCGTCCCCTTCACGTCGGGAACCCCACAGGGACACTGAACGACATGAAAGGTATGCGTTCACATGACCTGACCTCTTCCCGCGTTCTCCGTGTCCTCGGCACCACCACGGCGGTGGGGCTGCTCGCCCTCGCTGCGGCGTCCTGTGGCGACGACGACAGCACGTCGCCTGCCACCACACCGGCCGCAGCCACCGTGTCGATCACCGGCCAATGGGCACGGACGAGTCCGGCCGACGCGGCCAACGGCGCCGCCTACCTCACCATCACCAGCCCGGTCGACGACAAGCTCGTCGGCGCCAAGGTCGCCGCGTCCGTCGCCGGCAAGGTCGAGATCCACGAGACCGTCATGGCCGACAGCATGGGTTCGGACACCACGATGGCCGGCGCCATGGGCTCCGACACGACGATGGGCTCCACGACGACGATGGCCGGTGGCATGGGCTCCGAGACGACGATGCCCGGCGGTATGGGCGAGATGACGATGCGCCCCGTCGAGTTCATCGAGCTCACGGCCGGTGCCGCCGACGAGATGAAGCCGGGTGGCTATCACATCATGTTGTTCGATCTGGTCAAGCCGCTCGCCGCCGGCGACACGATCCAGCTGACCCTCGTCCTGGAGAAGGCCGGCGAGATCGTCGTCGACGTGCCGGTGCTCGACGAGGCACCGTGACCACTCACCGCCGCACGGCGCTCGCGATCGTTGCTCGCCTCGGTCTCCTCGCGACCGTCTCGTTGGCGAGCACGACCTTCGTGAGTTCGTGCGGCGGGAGCAGTGATGCCTCGCCCGATGCGGCCCACGTCACCTTCACCGGTGCCGACGGCGCCGAGGTGTCGCTGTCGCAACTGTCGGGGACGCCCCTCGTCGTCAACATCTGGGCCACCTGGTGTCCCCCGTGTGTGAAGGAGATGCCGGCCTTCGACGAGGTCGCCGCGGCGACGTCGGGCGTGAAGGTGATCGGCGTCAACGTGGGCGACACCTCCACGGCGGCCGCCGCGTTCGCCGACGACCTCGGTGTGAGCTACGACCAGTACACCGACCCCGACGGGAAGTTGTCGGCTGCGCTCTCGGTCACCGGGCTGCCGGCCACTGTGTTCATCGCCGCGGACGGCACCATCGTCGAAGTCCACCAGGGCGCGTACACCGCCGCCGCACTCCAGGACGCCATCGCCCGCCACTTCCCCGACGGAGGAACGTCATGACCCGCACCCGCCATCGGTTCCGAGCGGTGGGGTTCAGCGCGCTCACCATCGCACTGGTCGCCGTCACCGCATCGTGCGGCGCCAGCAAGGAAGCCAAGGTGATCAGCGGCTATCAGCTCAGTCCCCCTCCGGAGGTCGGCGCGCTGTCGCTCCCCGACGCGAGCGCCGGCGACACCGACTTCACGTTCGCCGCCCAGACCGGTCACTTCATGGTCGTCTACTTCGGCTACACGCAGTGTCCGGACGTGTGCCCGACGACGCTGGCAGAGGTCAAGAAGGCATTGCAGCACATCGGCGACAAGGCCGCCGACGTCGACCTGGCGATGGTCACCATCGACCCGAACCGCGATTCGGGTGACCTGCTGACCCGCTACGTGCAGAGCTTCGTCCCGGGTTCACATGCATTGCGGACCGAGGACGCCGAGCGGCTGCAGTCGGTCGCCACCGGATTCGGTGCGAGCTACAGCGTCACCACGGGCGCGACCGGCGACATCGAGGTCAGTCACAGTGGCAACCTCTACGTCGTCGACACCACCGGTACGGTGGTGCTCGAGTGGCCGTTCGGCTTGAAGGCGGACGCGATCGCGACCGACCTCGAGATCCTGCTGGGGAAGGCTTGAGCCATGCACGTCAAAAGACTCCTCGCGGGCATCATGCTCACCACCGTGCTCGTCACCGCGACCGCCTGCGGCAGCGACCCGGCCACGACCGACGCCACCGCCCCCAGCGCTCAGTGGGGAGCACTTGGCGAGACCGAGGCCGCCACCTACGAGTTCGTGGTGCCGTACGGCACCAGTGTGCGGATCGACCAGGGGCAGGTCGTCGACCTCATGCCCCGACAGCTCGACGTAAAGGTCGGCGAATCGATCCGCATCAAGAACCAGGACAGCCGCGACTACATGATCGGGCCGTTCTACGTCACGGCCGGACAGTCACTGGCCATGCGGTTCTCCCAGGAAGGACAGCTCTCCGGGCTGTGCAGCATGAACCCCGAGGGTGAGTTCGTCATCGACGTGACGAAGTAACCCACTACCCTCCGGTCATGGCTTGGGGCAACGACGCGACCGATACTCGACTGCACGGCACGAACATCGCCGAGAGCGTCATCGACCTCATCGGGAACACGCCGCTGGTTCGCCTCAAGCGCATCAGCGAGCTGCATGGGATCTCCTGTGTGCTGGCGATGAAGATGGAGACCACCAACCCCGGTGGCTCCTCGAAGGATCGCCCGGCCCTGGAGATGATCCTGGCCGCCGAACGCGACGGACTGCTGCAGCCCGGTGGCACGATCGTCGAGCCGACGAGCGGCAACACCGGCGTGGGCCTGGCGATCGTGGCTGCCCAACGCGGGTACAAGTGCGTGTTCGTCATGACCGACAAGGTCGCGCCGGAGAAGGTGAGCCTGCTGCGCGCCTACGGCGCAGAAGTCGTCGTCTGCCCCGTCGCCGTCCCGCCGGAGGATCCGCAGAGCTACTACAAGGTCGCCGAACGACTCACCGAGGAACGCCAGGCGTTTCGTCCGAACCAGTACGCCAACCCGAACAACCCCCTCGCCCACGAGCTCACCACCGGCCCGGAGCTCTGGGAGCAGACCGGAGGGCGGATCACGCACTTCGTCGCCGGCGCCGGCACCTGCGGCACGATCACGGGAACGGCTCGCTACCTCAAGCGGATGAATCCCGCGATCAAGGTCATCGCCGGTGACCCCGACGCGTCGGTGTTCAGCGGCGGCTCCGGCCGGCCGTACCTCGTCGAGGGTGTCGGCGAGGACTTCTATCCGGCCGCCTGGTCACCCGAGTTGTACGACGACGTCATCCCGATCAGCGACGAAGAGAGCTTTCTCACCGCGCGCGAAGTGAGCCGTGAGGAGGGCATCCTCATCGGCGGGTCGGGCGGCATGGCCGTCGCCACCGCGATCAAGGTGGCCAAGGCGGCAGGGCCCGACGACATCGTGGTGGTCCTCAATCCGGACTCGGGGCGCGGCTACCTCTCCCGGGTGTTCGACGACGATTGGATGGCCAACTTCGGTTTCCTCCGCGAGTGCGACGAGTGCATCGCCGCGGTGCTCGATACGCGTGGCGACACCCCGTCGCTGCTCTACGTCAACCCCTCCCACACGGTCCGCGAGGCGATCGACGTGATGCGGGGCAACGGGGTGAGCCAGCTCCCGGTGTGCAAGAACACGCCCCCGTTCGCAGCCGCCGAGGTGGCGGGCGCGGTCGACGAACTCGATCTCATGGAGGCCGTCTATCGCGATCCCGCAACGATGTCGCATCCCGTCGAGAGTGTGATGGGACCCAAGTTGCCGACGATCGGCGTCGGCCAGAAGGTGTCGCTCGCGGTGCAGATGCTCGACCGTTCGCCCGCGCTCCTCGTGCTGTCGGGTGGCCGCCCGCTGAGCGTGCTGACACGTACCGATCTCCTGACCTACTTCGAGGTGCTGAGCAATGGGTGAGCTGGAAGAACAGACGTCGTGGGGCTTCGAGACGCGGGCCATCCACTCCGGTCAGGCACCCGATCCCACCACGGGCGCGGTCGTGGTGCCGATCAGCCTCAGCACGACCTTCGCCCAAGAAGAGGTCGGTCGCCATCGCGGGTACGAGTACAGCCGCAGCGGCAACCCCACGCGCACCGCCTACGAGACACAGGTGGCGGCGCTCGAGGGAGCCGTTCACGGGCTGGCGTTCGCCAGCGGACTCGCCGCGGAGGACAACGTCCTGCGGCTGTTCGCACCGGGCGACCGCGTGCTGCTCGGCAACGACGCGTACGGCGGCACGTTCCGGTTGATCAGCAAGGTGCACACGCAGCTGACGTGGAGCGCGGTCGATCTGCTCGACGTCGATGCACTGGCACGCGACTGGCCGGCCGACACACGGCTGGTCTGGCTGGAGTCGCCCACCAACCCGCTGCTGCGCTGCTTCGACATCGAGGCCATCTGCGCACTCGCCCATGAGCGCGGCGCATTGGTGTGCGTCGACAACACGTTCGCCACGCCGTACTTGCAGCAGCCGCTGTCACTCGGGGCGGACGTGGTCGTCCACTCCGCGACGAAGTACCTCGGCGGGCACAGCGACGTGGTCGGCGGGTTGCTCGCACTGTCCGACGACGCCCTCGCCCAGCGATTGCGGTTCACCCAGAACGCGGCCGGCGCAGTGCCCGCCCCGTTCGACTGCTACCTCACCCTGCGCGGCGTGAAGACGTTGGCGGTGCGCATGGAGCGGCACTGCTCGAACGCGAGGGCCATCGTCGACATGTTGGTCGGTCATCCCGCGGTCGAGCGGGTGTTGTACCCGCAGCTGCCCGATCACCCCGGCCACGCCGCGGCAGCGAAGCAGATGCGCGACTTCGGCGGGATGGTGAGCTTCACGCTCCGGGGCGGTCAGGCGTCGGCCCTGCGCGTCGCCGCCGCGACCGAGCTGTTCACGCTCGGCGAGTCACTCGGCGCGGTCGAGAGCCTCATCGAGCATCCCGGCCAGATGACGCACGCGTCCGCGGCCGGATCGCCGCTCGAGGTCCCCGACAACCTCGTCCGGATGTCGGTGGGCATCGAGCTCGCCGCCGACCTCGCCGCCGACCTGGCGCAGGCGCTCGAACAGGCCTGACCTCCGTCGATCAGTCCGTCGATCACCGGCAACTCGGGCGGACTCGACGGTGACCCGACGGCAACTGGTCAGGCCTGTTCCCGGAATCCGGGAACAGGCCGACCCAGAACCCGATGTGGGACGGATGCTGCCCAGAAGCCGATCGACCTCAGGCGAGCAATCCGGCGGCCACTCGGGCGCCGCTCCGCAACGCGCCTTCCATGAATCCTGCGAAACCATCGGCGTGCTCGCCGGCGAGGCGCATTCGGCCGTGGGCACGATGCAGCTCAGGCTGGGCGGTCGACCACTGACCCGGCCCGAAACAAGCGTACGTGCCCAGCGAGCGGGGGTCGTTGGTCCAGTCGGTGTGGACGCGCTCACCGGCGAGCCCCTTCGCCCCGGGGAAGATGCGATCGATCTCGCGGACGAGTTGGTCCACGCACTCCGGGAGCGCGGCGAAGGCAGCACCGTCGTGCGACGCGAGCAGATCGGTGAGCACACCCGCGTCGCCGGGTTGGTCGTCGCTCGTCTCCCACAGCTGACCCCAGGCACGGTCCGACATCACGGTGCCGTTGCGGCCGTAGTCGAGCCAGATCCGCCGGCTGAACTGCACGCTGATCTTTCCGCCGACCCCGTACCCGACCGCTCCGAGCTCGAGCGGCATGTCCGGCCACAATCGCGACAGCACGGGCAGCGGGAGAGCGGCGACGATCGCACCTGCCGACAGGATCTCGCCCTCGGCCAGCACCGCCTCGCCCGTGATGGGGTCGACACGTGACACCGGCGTGCCGAGGCGCACTCGCTCGCCGAGACGATCGGCCAGACCGCGAGCCAGCTGGTCGTTGCCACCGACGACCCGGTGCCGCTCGCGCATCTCGGGGCGTTGGACCTGAGCCAGCTCGGCGGCGAAACGCTGGCTGACCTCCTCGGGCGGCAGCATGTACTCCGTGCGCACGTCGCGTCCGATCACCACCCGCGACATCGCCGAGACGCGCAGGTCGTGCATCAGGTCGGCGAGCGTGAGCCTCTCGAGTTCGTCGACGGGGCGGAGTGCCGCGAGCGCCTGCTCCCACCGAACCCAGTCCGGCGCGAGCGTGGCGTGCAGGTAGAGCGGGACGGCTCGACCCGCGGCGTCGACCAGCGTCGCCCTCGCATCCGTCGCCGCGGTGCGCTCGCTGACCCGGAGTCCGAGATCTGCGGCGAGTGCCAGGACCTCGGCGTGGTTGGCGTCGATGAATTCCGCACCTCGCTCGCACACCTGGCCATCGGAGAAGTGATGGCTGAAGACCCGCCCGCCGACTCGGTCGCGGGCCTCGACCACCACGACGTCGAGACCGGCCGCCACGAGATCGGTGGCGCACCGGAGCCCGGCGAGGCCTGCACCGATGACCACGACGTCGTGCTGCATCAGAACAGGGTCGGTTGCTCGGGCTTGATGACGCGGGGCACGCCCGGCCACGGCACATAGTGGTCCATGAACACCCAGGTCCGGCGGTGGATCGCCGAGGGGCCGTAGCCCTGCAGCGCCGCCTTGTGCATGGGGCAGGGATACCCCTTGTTGGACTCGAAGCTCCAGTGCGGGTAGCTGGTCGCGAACTCGCGCATGATGCGGTCACGGGTGACCTTGGCGAGGATGCTCGCTGCGGCCACCGAGAGGCAGTACTTGTCGGCCTTCACCTTCATCTCCACATGGGGCACACAGCCCCCGACGAAGTTCCACTTGCCGTCGACGACCGCCGCGTCGGGCCGGACGCCGAGCGCGTCGATTGCGCGACGAGCCGCAACTCGCTGCGCTTCGGCCATGCCGAGCTCGTCGCACTCCTCCTGGCTGGCGGCGCCGACGGCCCACGCGTCGCACCAGCCCGCGATGCGATCGAACAGCCGCTCACGGTTGAGTTCGCTGAGCATCTTGGAGTCGCGCACTCCGTTCACCCTGCGTTCGCGCGGCAGGACGGCGGCACCCACCATCAGCGGCCCGGCCCACGCGCCACGGCCGACTTCGTCGATGCCGACGATCACCTCGTGGCCACTGGCCCAGAGGTCCTTCTCGATGCCACGGGTCGGAGCCGTCGTAGGCATCAGCGCAGGTGCAACGCGGCCGGACCGGCGGCGACCTCGCCGACGGTCCACCACATCGGGGAGAGGTCGGCCACCACCGCGGCATCGACGGCCGCCAGCAGGCCACCGGATGTCTGCGGATCCATGCAGAGCGCTTCGCCCTCGGCCGTTGCACTGCTCGTGAGGTGCGCAGCCACGTATTCGCGGTTGCGCGGGTCGCCGCCCGTGCGCACTCCGCGGGCGGCGACCTCGCGGACCCCGGGATACGACCGGATGCCGTCGGTGTGGATGATCACTTGCACGCCACCACGTTCGGCCATCTCCCATCCGTGCCCGGCGAGTCCGTATCCCGTCACGTCGGTGACGGCGTGCACGGAGGACCCGAGCGCCTGCAACTCCTCCGAGGCCGCCCGGTTGATGCTGCGCATCCCGTCGATCGCCGCCTGCTGCTGTTCGCGCGTGCCACCGGCGAGGGCGAGCGCCGTGCCGACCGGCTTGCTCAGCACGAGCACGTCGCCGGGCTTGGCGCCACCTTTGCGGAAGACCCGATCCGGGTGCACCACGCCCTGCACCGCGAGACCGAAGATCGGCTCGGGGTTGCGGATGGTGTGACCGCCGGCGATGGTGCCTCCCGCCTCGGCGACGACCGTGGCGGCAGCGTCGAAGATGGCGACGATCGCCTCCCGGGGAAAGTGCTCGGGAAAGGCCGCGACATTGACGGCGACCACGACTCGACCACCCATCGCGAACACATCACTGCAGGCGTTGGCGGCGGCGATCGCACCGAAGTCGGCGGGGTGGTCGACGAGCGGCGGGAAGAAGTCGGTGGTGCTCACCAGTGCTACGTCGGGCGACACCTGGTAGATGGCCGCATCGTCGAACGGGGCGAGTCCGACGAGCAGCGACGGGTCGAGCCCGGCGGGCATGTCGCGGACGAGGTCGGTGAGCAGCGAAGCCCCCCACTTGGCGGCGCATCCGCCGCACGAGGTCCATTCGGTGAGCTTCAGGTCGGAGAAATCATGGACGGCGGCGGTCACCGGCACAGCCTACGGTGTCGCTGTGATCTCGATCGGGCCGTACACGTTCACCGAGACGGATGCGAAGCGCACCGTCCTCAATGCCGAGGTCGTCCTCGCGCTGTATGCCGAGGGCCGAGACGCCGGCGTGCTCGATCCACTCCGCCCGACGCTCACGGGCGACCTCCACGGCGACCTCGAGCGGGTCTGGGCCTCGTGGATGGCAGCGGGCCCCGCCTTGCGCGCCGCGGGTCAGATGCCCGGATCCGTCACCGGGTCCGTGGCGCAGCTCAACATCAGCTCCGGCGGGGTGCCCAAGCGCCCGTTCGACCGAGTCGAGGTGGGCTGGCGCGGTGTCGAAAACGATCGCCAGGCCACGCGATTCCACCACGGGCGGCCGTGGCAGGCGCTGTGCCTGTGGAGTACCGAGGTCATCGACGAGCTCCGCGCCCAGGGCCACCCGATCGAACCCGGATTCGCCGGGGAGAACATCACGCTCTCCGGCTTGCCATGGGGCGATGTGCGCGCCGGCGTCCGGCTCCGCATCGGCGACGTGCTCTGCGAAGTGAGCGCATACGCGCTCCCCTGCGCCACGAACAAGGCGTTCTTCATCGACGGCGCATTCGAGGCGATGCACCACTCGCGCGGCCCCGTGAGCCGGATGTACGCCACGGTGCTCGAGCCGGGCGCCATCGCGGTCGGCGACCGGGCGACGCTGGAGCCGTAGTTCAGTCGGCCATCTCGTCGGCGGCCCTCGACACGTCGGCGTGCGCCGGCACGTCGGGAACCGAGCCCTCCTCGCGCACGACATGGGCGACGGAGTCGCGGATCGCCGACCGAACGAGCTCGAGGCCTGCCAGACCGGGGAGCCCATCGATGCGTTCCTCGACCCGGTCGATCAGCTCGATGCCCTCACCGCTGCCGAAGAGGTACGCAGTGGCGAAGGAGGTCTCGATCTTGGGGACGTCGCCATTGCCCACCGGAGCCCACTCGTGGCGGAGGAACCAGCTCGTCACCTGCTGCGCCCGCCGATCGTTCTCGAGCATGTCGCGGGCATGGCTCGCGTAGTAAGCGGCGTGGCGACCCTCCTGGCGCATGATCCGGCCGAGCAGCTCGGTGAGGACGGGGTGATCGGCGATGCGCGCCAACCGGTTGTAGGCGGCGTTGGCGGTCCATTCGTTGATCGCCCCCCAGGTCATGTGGACTGCGGGGAACTTGCGAACACCGTGGCCGAGCAACCAGAAGATCGCCGGGCTCCAGAACAGGTAGCGCTTGTTGAAGCGCCGCATCTCTGCGAGCCGCTGGTCGTGCGCCGGCCAGTCGTGTGCTTCGAGCACCCGACCGATCGCCTGACCGTGCCAGTACTCCTCGTAGTTCCACAGCGTGATGAACGCCGTGAACTGCGGGTCTTTCCACTGCGGGAGCATGAGCATCTCTCGGGCGTACAGCACGGTCTGGTACTCGATGTCGTGCATGTACGAGAGGCACCGCAACACGTGCGGATCGAGCGGCTCGTCGCGGAACCTGTCGAAGTCGAGGTCGTCGGTTTTCAGCCGGCCGCCCTGTTCCTGGAACTTTTCGATCGAAATCGCCATGCAGTTGCTTCGTCGCCATCGGGAGCGTGGATCGGTGGTGACTCTAGCCCATACTCGAACGATGGCGTCTCCCTCGTTCCGGGCCGTGGCATTCAGTGGCAGCCTCCGTCACGGCTCCCTCAACACCGCATTGGTCCGTCTCGCCCAACGCATCGCACCACCAGAACTGACGATCGAGATCATCGATTGGGTCGATCAGCTGCCGTGGATGAACCCCGACCTCGAGGCCGATCCGCCGCCGGTGCTGCAACGATGGTGGCAGACCCTGCGTGATGCCGACGCGGTCATCATCGGCATGCCCGAGTACAACCACAGCTCGACCCCGCTGGCCAAGAACGCGATCGACTGGGCGACCCGCCCACCGGCCGATCGAGCGATCAACGGCAAGGTGGTGGCGTTCCTCAGCGCCGCAGGGCGCTCGGGTGGAGAGGGCTCGCAGACCGGCATCGGCACCATCCTCGGCTTCCTCGGTGCGACGATGGTCGATGAGCCGGCCGTACGACTGTCGCACGTGGCCGACCGGATCGATGCCGACGGTCACACCGACGATCCCGAGATCGTCGAGGCCGTCGCCGGCAAGCTGGCCGCCGTCGTCGAGGCACTGCAGGTCCGCACGCACGACCCGGACTGACCTCGCCCGAGGCCCGTTCTGGTCCGGCACGACCCGCCCGAGGCCCGTTCTGGTCAGCATTGCCCCCGGCTTCCGGGAACGATCCGGACCAGTACCCGATTCGGGAAGATCCCTACCCAGAAACCGAGGGGGTCGGGGGCAGCGTCGACTCGGCGTCGGTGAACGAGAGCGTCGTGTACTCGTGTTCGCACGGATGGCCGGACACGACGTGCATGGTGGAGCGACCGCCCCCACGCAACTCGGCGATCATCGAGGCGGTGGTGCACTCCACGTCGTCGACGTGCATGCACACGCTCCATCCGGGCTCGCCGCACGAGTCGTGGGAACGCAGGTGCGCTCGGATCGCGTCGAGTGTGACGGGACGGTGATCGAGCACCCGCTGCGATGCGTGCCACCGGGGATCGACCAGCCGATCGACGGGCTGACGCGGATGACGATGAGCGGCGTCGAAGGCCGGGATCGTGGTGCGATTGGAGATCGCACGAACGTCGACCACTTCCTCCATCGCCCACTCGCGGCCACTCGTGTCGATCACGAACGCGGTCGCAGGGTCCGCGACGACGAAGGCGTTCCAGTACGGACGTCCCTTCGGCACGATGGCCGGGTCGTGTCCGCTTCCGCCCTGGCCATGACGGGCGATGAGGGACGCGATCACGTCGACCGCGACGGCCGCGGAGTCGGCGCGCTCGAGCGCGAGCCGCACGATGTCCATTCCCGTCAGACCGGGGGGCGCACCCCGCGGATCCAGCGTGGTGTAGATGGTCGAATTCCCAATTGCGACCCCGGCCGAGTTGACACCGTGCTCCGCGCCCCATCCCCACGCCGGCCGCGCGATCACGCACGGCAGGGTGGCTCGCCCGAACGGCTCGACCTCGATGTGCGTCACGCGTACCGGCCCCGGGTCCGCCCTCGCCGGCGACCACTCGACCAACTGGCCTTCTGTCGGCGGGCGGTCGCTGTTCTTGGCGAACAGCGTGACGCCCCCGGTGGTGACCGGCGCCAGCGCGACGAGCACGTCACACATCAGGAGAACGACTCGCCCTCGGCCGGCGGCAGCATCGTCTCCGCCGCTGCGACACCGGTCGGCTCCGGCCACAGCGTCTCGCCCTTGACCTCGTCACTCGACCACGACGGAGCGAGCAGTGGCGCCGACAGCGCCACCGGCGTACCGGACTGCTCCCACAGCACCGCGGGGCGCGCACCGTGCCAGCGGACGGCGAACGACACGGACGACCCGGCAGCGGTCGGAAGCCCGTAGACCTCGAAGTTGTTGCCTGCCCATCCCGCCGGCAGCCCGTCGGGCAGCATTGCCGCGCCGTCGCCGGTCGGGCGCACCAGCCCCGCCTCCGCCCAGGCCAACAGACGTGCCGACTCGCTCGGTGGCCCAATCGGCCGCGTGCCGTGCACCTGCACGCGTGCTCGGAGCGCAGCCAGATCCTTTCGGGCGCGACCATCGCCGGCGACGGCGAACACCGCGTCCGCAGCGATCAGGGCCGCGTCGAATGCCCAATCGTGGGAGCAGGTCTTCGCCGCGACTTCGACAGCGTGTGCCACGTCGGGCAGCCACGGGTCGGCCTTCTCCCCCATGCGGACCAACTGTCCGACCCCGAGCAGGAACGCGACCGCGTCGTCGTCGGGATGCGCCGGGCCGCAGAGCGCGAGCTCGCAGCGGGTCGCCACCACCTGTTCGGCGAGAAGCGGATCGGGAAGGAGGAGCCGGCTCGCCCGCTCCACCGTGGCCAGCCATCCCCGTACCACGCCGGCAGCGGCGGGGAGACCGCCGGGCAGCGGGCCGCGCCGGGGACCCTGATGCGACAGTGCGACGGTGAGCGTCGCGTGGTGACCGACGGGGAACGCCACGCTGCCCGCTGGCAGGTCGATGCCTTCGATCGGCGCGCTCGGTTGTCGCACCGCGAGCAGATCGCCGTGGGTGAACGCCACAGCGATCGCGAGTGGTGATTGGTTCTCGATCTCGATGATCGTCAACCCGCCGGCATCTGGAACCGAATACACGCGTTGCACCGCGTCGCCGTCGGGGATCCGCACCCGGGTCTCGGCGACGGCAGTGCCTTCCATGCGCGTCTGTCGCACCGCCGCCTCGCGGTACGGGCTGTGCCAACGGTCATCGGCGGCGATGTGCCAGTCGAGCGGCGGATCGTCGGTGTGGTCGCGATCGTGGTGCCACGGCTCGATCGAACCCCACGGCGTGATCGACGCCCGCCATCGTCCTCCCAGAACTCCCGTCGTGATCCCGCCGTCTGCCATGTTCCTCATTCCATCTCGCTCTTGCGGGTGCGCTGCATCAGCTCGGAGAGCGCGTCGCGGGCCGGGCGACCCTGGTGACACACGGCCACCACCTGTTCGGTGATCGGCATCTCCACGCCATAGCGGCGGGCGAGATCGAGCACACTGGGCGAGCTCTTCACGCCCTCGGCGACCATGTTCATCGACGCCAGCACCTCGCCGATCAGCTTGCCTTCGCCGAGCTGGAATCCCACCATGTTGTTGCGGCTCTGCTTGGACGAACAGGTCGCGATGAGGTCTCCCATCCCGGCGAGCCCGGCGAAGGTGGCCGCTTGGCCGCCCATGGCGATGCCCAGACGAGTCATCTCCGCCAGACCGCGGGTGATGAGCGTCGCTCGCGTGTTGTCGCCGAACCCCATCCCCTCCGCCATGCCCGATGCGATGGCGATGACGTTCTTCACCACACCACCCACCTCGCAGCCCACGACGTCGCCGTTGGTGTAGATGCGCAGACTCGGGCGCCCGAAGATGCGCTGCAGCTCGGTGGCGATGTCGTTGTCGTCGATGGCGACGACGCTCGCAGCCGGCTGGCCACTCAGGATCTCCTTGGCCAGGTTCGGACCGGTCAGCACCGCGACCGGGTGACCGGGCATCTCGTCGCGGGTCACTTCGCTCATCCGTTTGCGAGAATTGCGCTCCAGCCCCTTCGTGAGGCTGACGACAGGGACCCACGGCCGCAGGTACGGGGCGGCAGCGGCGGCGACGTCGCGGTAGCCGTGCGAGGGCACTGCCATCACGAGGACGTCGGCCCGGGACACGGCCTCCTCGAGCGACGCGGTCGCACACAGTTCGGTCGGCAGGGGGAACTGAGCGAGATAATCGCCGTTGATGTGCTCGGCGTTGATCTGGTCGGCCAGGGCGGGCCGGCGCGCCCACAGCATCGTCGGCGTGTTCACCGCAGCCATCGCGGCCACCGTCGTTCCCCACGACCCCGCCCCCACGACCCCCACGTTGATCGACATGCGGCACAGCGTAGGTCCTGAAGCTGCGCCCTCTACGATGCCCTGCGTGGATCCCGTGGTGCTCGTGCCGGTGAAGTCGTTCGCCGATGCCAAGGCGCGACTGGCGCCGGTGCTGTCGCCGAGGGAACGCGAGGCGCTCGCCCGATGGACTGCGGATCGCGTCATCGCCGCGGCCGGTGAACTGCCCGTCTTCGTCGCCTGCGACGACGACGATGTCGCCGCCTGGGCAGCCGCCAGAGGAGCGACCGTGCTCTGGCATCCCGGGGTCGGCCTCAACGCGGCCGTCGCCCACAGCGTCGACGACCTTTGCGACCTGGGCGTCGCCCACGTTGTCGTCGCCCACGGTGATCTGCCTCGAGCCACGTCGCTCACCAGCGTTGCCATCGAAGGAGCCGTCACGCTCGTGCCCGATGGACGCAACGACGGCACCAACGTCATCGCGGTTCCCTGCGCCGCCGGCTTCCGATTCGCCTACGGGCCCGGATCGTTCCAACGCCACCTGGCTCACGCCGTCGCGACGGGGCTGCCGGTGGCGGTACGACACGATCCGCTGCTCTCCGTCGACATCGACACACCCGCCGACCTCGCGCACCCGCTGGTGCAGGAAGTGCTTCCACCATGGCTGCAAACGAACCGGGCCAACCCGATCCTGCCGCGTCGCTGATCTCACGCGACCTTCCCACTCCCGAGTCCGCGCTCGCCATCGGAGCTCATCCCGACGACGTCGAGTTCGGCTGCGGGGCGACGCTGGCGAAGTGGGCCGCCGCCGGCTGCACGATTCACCATCTCGTGCTCACCGACGGTTCGAAGGGCACATGGGACCCGGACGCCGACACTGCTGCGCTCGCGCTCACACGCCAGCGAGAGCAGCGGGCCGCAGCCCACCGTCTGGCCGGCGCCCGGGCGGGGCAGGTGGTGTTCCTGGGTCAGGTCGACGGCGAACTCGACAGTGGTCTCGCGCTGCGCGGCGAAGTGGCCCGGGTCATCCGTGAGCTCCGCCCCCAGGTCGTGCTCGGCCACGATCCGTGGAAGCGCTACCGCCTCCACCCCGATCATCGCCACGCCGGCCTACTGGCGTGCGAGGGAATCGTCGCCGCACGTGACCCCCACTTCTTCAAGGAACAGGGCCTCGCCGCGCATCGACCGACGACGCTGCTCCTGTGGGAGGCCGACGAACCTGACCATGTGGAGGACGTGACCGGCTTCGTGACCACGAAGCTGGACGCACTCGAGGCCCACGAGAGTCAGTTCGAGAGCACGATGAAGGCCATCGACGAGGCCCAGGTCGATGCGTTCCGGAACCGCATCCGTCAGCGACTCGAGGGCATCGGCGCACGATACGACGTCGGCAGTGCAGAGATCTTCAAGGCCATCACCGACCTGTGAGCGCGTTGGTCAGGCGGGTGCGTCAGGCGAACTGTCCCGGCGAACGACCCGATCCCGGCTCGCCGGCGAACGCCTGAGCGATGCGGATCCACTCGCCCGCCGCGGGGCCGCGCACTTGCAGCGCAGTGTCGGCGACATGGCGACGTTGGGTCACCACGAGGCAGAAGTCGACGGCGTCGCCGGCGACCTGATCGGCGGCGGGTTCACCCCACGTCCACTCGTCGCCGTCCGGCGCCCGCAGCACCACTTCGATCGGCGCAGCCGGCATCTCCATCCCGTTGATGAGATAGCTGAACGGGCGAGCGCGCACGCCGATGTGTGCGACGTGCTTGAGCCGAGCCGTCGTGACGCGGGTGACGCCGACCGCATCGGCCACGTCCTGACCGTGCGCCCATGTCTCCATGAGCCGCGCCGTGATGAACGAGCGGGCACCCATCGCCGGGCCGTACCAGGGAATGCGCGCGGACGGGTCGACCAGGCGAGCGACTTCGACGAGGCGAGCCCGGTCGGACCGCCACGCGTCGAGGAGCGCCGGACCAGAAAGTGCGCGGCCGGGAGCGACCGAGGCGTGCGTACCGCCCGAGGCGAGGAGCTGCTCCATGTCGGCTGCGAACTCAGCCGGATCGGTGAGCGCCATCAGCGCCCGCTGGTCGAAGAACCAGAGGTGGCTGATCTGATCGCGGACCGACCACCCGTCGGCCGGTGTCGCCGTCGACCACTGCGCCTCGGACAACGGCGCCACGATGCCGTCGAGATCGAGATGCTCGGCGAGGAGGTCGTCGCAGATGGTGTTCATCGAGCCATTGTCGTGGATGGCTCCGGAAAACGGCGAACGGGGGGCCGAAGCCCCCCGTTCTCAATCCTCACGAAGGAGGAGTCACTTCTTCCTAGCCGGAGCCTTCTTGGCCGGAGCCTTCTTGGCCGGAGCCTTCTTGGCCGGAGCCTTCTTGGCCGGAGCCTTCTTGGCCGGAGCGGCCTTCTTGGCCGGAGCGGCCTTCTTGGCCGGAGCGGCCTTCTTGGCCGGAGCGGCCTTCTTGGCCGGAGCCTTCTTGGCCGGAGCCTTCTTGGCCGGAGCGGCCTTCTTGGCGGGCGCCTTCTTGGCCGGAGCCTTCTTGGCCGGAGCGGCCTTCTTGGCCGGAGCCTTCTTGGCGGGGGCCTTCTTTGCCGGTGCCTTCTTGGCGGGGGCCTTCTTGGCCGGTGCCTTCTTGGTTGCTGCCACTGAATTTCCTTCCGTTGTGATGTTGGGTTTGTTATTTCTTGTTGGGGTTGAGCGCAGCCTTCAGCGTGCTGCTGGAGGTGAACTTCATGCGGGTCGATGCCGCGATCTTCACGGCCTCGCCGGTCTGCGGGTTACGACCCGTGCGCGCCTGCGACTTGCTCGTGCTGAACGAGCCGAAGCCCGGCCACGCGACCTTGTCGCCCTTCTTGGCGGTAGCCGTGACGATGTCGAAGAACGCGCCGATGGTCTTCTCGGCATCGACCTTCGAGACGTCTGCGCTCTTGGCCACCGCGTCGATCAGCTCTGCTTTGGTCATTTTCTCTTGATACCTCCGGGTATCGGTTTGGCTCGGTAACGCTGTGTTACGCACGCGTATCGAACCCGTTTCGCGCGCCGATTACAAGCATTCTAGTTGTTGCATTTGCAACGAGTGCCCAATGGCACCCATCGACGAGTCAGATCATGTCGAGCGCGGCGCGAATGAGCGACGCGTACTGCGCAGCGTCGGGCGTACCGTCGTAACGGACGCGTGGCCAGAAGAAGCCGCGCAGTCCATCCTTGCGGCGCCGCGGTACGACGTGCGCGTGGACGTGAGGGACGCTCTGACTGATGACGTTGTTGATCGCGACGAACGTGCCATCAGCGTCGAGTGCAGCCGGCATCACTCGTGCGACGCGCTGCACGACGGCGAAGAACGGCGCCAACTCCTCCTCGGTGAGGTCCGGGAGTGTCTCGACGTGTCGCCGCGGGACCACGAGCACGTGTCCCTTGAACACGGGCGAACGATCCAGGAAGGCCACCGCCTCGGGACCCGAGTACACGATCTCGGCGGCTGCAGATCCGTCCACCACGCCACAGAAGACACAGTCGTTCATCGGCCGATTAGATCACGCCCGCAATGTGAACACTGCGTGCCATCCACCACCCGACACCGAGGCTGCGATACAACATTCGTGTTCCGTCGTTCGCGGAACTCCCCACCCAACACACGACTGGAGTGGCGTTGACCGACCTCTTGCCCGCCCGTGCTGATTCCGATCCGCAGGAAGGGGGTGTGCGTACAAGAGTGGTGCTCGACACGTCGGTGCTGGTCGGGGATCCCGGCTGTCTCGATAGCTTCGGCGGCTGCGACGTGGTCATTCCTTTCACGGTCATCGAAGAGCTCGACAGTCTGAAGACTCGGCCCGACGACGTCGGGCGCGCCGCCCGTACTGCGCTCAGAACGATCGAGGAACATCGCGTTCGGGCCGGCGGCTCACTGGCCACGCCGTTCACCATCGGCGACCCAGCCGCCGCCGGCACCCTGCAGGTGGAGATCAACGGCGTGCAGAAGCACCTCTTGCTCGAGCACGGACTCGACCCGAACGTCCCCGACAACCGCATCATCGGCGCCGCGCTCGGCCAGGCGCTCCACGCGCCGACTCGCATGGTCTCCAACGATGCCGCGCTGCGCATCAAGGCGGCACACCTCGGGCTCGACGCGTGCGAGCACCACCCCGCCGGACGTCGCGCGGCGACGCGGCACGCAGGATGGATGACGCTCGAATCCGACCACGAGACGATCGACACCCTCTACACAGCGGGCGCCGTGCCGTGCGGGGAGATGGCCGAGGCGGAGCATCTCAACGAGAACGGCTTCGCGGTGCTCCGCAACGGCTCGCAATCCGCGCTGACTCGTCGGATCGACGACGAGCTCGTGCTCCTCCCCCACACCGCACCGGAGGCGTGGGGACTCCGGTCACGCTCGAAGGAACAGCGCTTCGCCCTCGAACTGCTCATGGACCCCGATGTCAGCGTCGTCGCACTCGATGGCCGTGCCGGCACCGGCAAGACGCTCCTCGCCATCGCGGCGGGCCTCGAACAGGTCGTCGAGCAGCGCCGCTACGAGCGCCTCGCCGTCTACCGTCCACTGGTGCCGGTCGGCCGCGCCGATGTCGGCTTCCTCCCGGGTGGACTCGATGAGAAGCTCGACCCGTGGATGTCGGCGATCCACGATGCGATTGTCGCGCTCACCGACCAGCGCAGTGCGCACGACGCCCACGGCCTCGTCGATGAACTCGTGGGACGCAGCCAGCTCTCCCTCGAATCGGTCACGTTCCTTCGCGGACGCAGCCTCCACCGCCAGATCGTCGTCGTCGACGAAGCACAGAACCTCGAACCGACGACGCTGAAGACGGTGCTCACCCGCATCGGCGAGGGCACCAAGGTGGTCTTCACCGGCGACACCAGCCAGATCGACGCGCCCTACCTCGGCGAGTCGAACAACGCTCTGGCCGTGCTCATCCAGGCGTTCGGCGGACAGTCGTGCTTCGGACACGTCACTCTCACGGCCTGCGAGCGCAGCTACGTCGCCAGCTTGGCCGCCGAACTCCTCTGAGTCGTCGGCACTCGCACACGGATCTCTGCGGGTCGATCGACTTTCGCGCGCACTCGATCTGGTATGTGGTAGGATTTAGTGCTAAACAGCAGGTACCCATCCGCTGACCACACGGAGGATCCGAAATGGCTGCACTGCAGTCGGTGTCGTTCCACAGCATTCCGTCCCCGGCCGGTGACCCGGCCACCGACCCGGCCGTCGATCCCGACTGGATGGACGTGGCTGCCTGCAAGGGCAACACCCCGCTCTTCTTCCCACCTCGCGCAGAGCGGCCGCAGGCCCGGGCCCGGCGCGAGGCACGAGCCCGACGTCTGTGCACGGCGTGCCCCGTGCTCGACCAGTGCCGCTCGTTCGCTCGCGAGCACCACGAGTACGGCTTCTGGGCCGGCGAGAGCGAGGAGGACCGCCACCTCGCCGGCTTCACGGTGTCGGCCCCGATCGGAATCCGGGCGCGCTCGCAGACCTGATTCGCCTCGCCCTGATTCGCCTCGCCCTGATTCGAGGGCGATTCGCCAGGAGTAGCGTTGGCCCATGCCCGCCGATGTCATCAACAGCTTCATCTCGTCGCTCGAACGCATGGACCTCGACCACGCCGTGAGCCACTTGACCGACGAGTGCGAGTACGACAACGTGCCGATGGGCAAGGTGTTCGGCCGCGACGCGGTCCGGTCCACCTTGGCGCCGTTCCTCAGCGGTTTCGACCGGCTCGAGTGGGTGGTGCACCAACAGGTCAGCTCGGGCAACCTCGATCACGGCGTCGTGATGAACGAGCGCCTCGACCGGTTCGGGAGCGGTGACCGGTGGCTCGAATTGCCGGTGGCCGGACTGTTCATCGTGGAGCACGGTCAGATCTCACTCTGGCGTGACTACTTCGATCGGGACACGCTCGTCCGGCAGATGACACCTGCGTGACCCGGAAGCGTGGAGACTCGATCGCACCCGCTCTCCGGGCGCGTCACACCCTCCGTCTAGGGTGACGCACATGTCGAGTCCGGTCAGCACGCAGCGCTTCGCCGTCGTCGACGTCGAGACCTCGGGCCTCTCCCTGCGCCGCGACAACGTGCTCCAAGTCGGCGTGGTGGTGGTCGACGGAGACGGAACGGTGGTCGATCGGTGGAGCAGCCTGATCGCCCCTCGCCGCCGGTGGTTCTTCCGCGTCGGCCCCACGTCGTTGCACGGCATCCACCGGCGCGACGTCCGAGCGGCGCCGCCGGCCAACGACGTGCTCGCCGAACTCGGTCGGCGCCTCGAGGGCACCCGCTTCGTCGCCCACAACGCCTCGTTCGACATCGGTTTCATCCGCAAGGCGGCGCAACGAGGTGCCGTCGCGGTGCCCATCAACGATCCGTTGTGCACCCTTCGCATGTCGCGAGCGCTCGATCCGGAACGGCAGCTCTCGCATCGCCTCACCGACGTGTGTGCCCGCTACGACATCGAACTCGTCCGACCGCACGACGCGCTCGCCGATGCCGATGCCACGGCCGCGATCCTGCCGCATCTGCTCCACGCTCACGGCATCACCACAGTCGATCAGCTGTCGCTGCTGCCGTCGCCCTCGTAGCGCTGCAGGAGCGCCTCGGCCGCGCGTGCGCCCAGACCGGTCCACTCCGGCGGCGACAGCACCGTGGCCGAAGGACCGAGGCGAAGCAGCAGCTCCTCCAGCCAACGCTCGTGCGTGACCGTGAGCTCGACGACCGAGGCGTCGCCGTGACGCTCGACCGACCGCGTCGGATAGCGCTCGACGACCCACCCGGCACCGGCGAGCAACTCCAGGCGGGCGACCGGGAGTCCGGCGTCGACGAACCAGTCGTCACCGGTGGGAGCGGCGACCTCTCGCGGCTCGTCGATCTGCCCAGTGCGTTCCCAGTGGTCGATGCGGTCGATCCGGAACGTACGTTGCTCCCCGCTGCGATGATCGTCGGCGATCACGTACCAGCGGCCCCGATCCAGGAACACTCGACGCGGCGTGATCTCGCGTTCGCTCCTGGCATCGGCGCCGGCCGACCAGTAGGACACCCGGAGGCGGGCACGGTCGGCGGCCGCGGCGGTGATCGCCTCCGCAGCCGGCGGGGCGTCGGAGTCGACCACGACAGCGTCGTCGCCCAACACCTCGGCGAGTTTGTCCAAGGCCCTCGCCAGCGCACCGTCGGCATCGGCGCCGGGCATCTGCATGGCAACTCGCGCGGCGGCGAGCAGTGCGAAACCCTCCGGAGCGGTGAGCCGAAGGGGACGGGTGAACACACGCGGAATCCCTGTCGAGACCATCCCGTCGTCGATCCACACATCGATGAGCTCGTCGACGAACGGGGGCAGCCCGCACATCGACACCAGTTCGATGTCCTTGACCAGTTCGTCCTCGGTGAGATCGAAGCGGTCCGCCATCTCCGCCAGTGGCACTTCGCCGCGCTCCATCAGCCACGGCAACATCACGAGCAGCCGACGGAGTCGCTCGCTCGTGGGCCGAGGGCCGCGTCGGGCACTCACGGGGCACCCACCATCGAGCGCAACCACTGCACCACGTCGGCGCGGACCTCGACCGGACCGAGCACCTCGGCCTGCAGCCCGAGGCCGAACAGCCACGATCGGAACGCGTCGAGGTTGGCACAGGGCACCTCGACGTCGATGCTGCCATCGTCGTGTCGGGCCAGCACTGCGTCGTGACCGAGGTCGGCCTCGACGCCGGTGGCTCGGCCGGCATCGACATGGACCGTCGCTCGCGAGGCCGGTTCGTCGCCCAACAACTTCGGGTCCGTCGGGAACGTCGAGCGTGGGTCGAACCCCTCCGGTCGCTCGAACGACCGCGGCGCGCCGAGCCGTACGTCGCCCTCGATCCGGTCCACGCGGTAGGTGCGGACCTCGCCGTGACCGAGGTCGTACCCGATGACGTACCAGAACCCCTCCCGCAGGAGCAGTGCGTAGGGATGGAGCTCCCTCGACGACCCCCGGTACTCGAAGGTCACCGGAGCGTGCACCGAGGTGGCGTCGCGCAGCGGTGGGAGGGCCGGATCATCGGGGATGTTGGTGACCACCGTGCTCGTGGTGGCCCCATCTGCACCGAGTTTCAGGAGGCCGAAGCGGCCCTCCGACAATCGGGCGGCCGCGACAGCCACCTGTAGTGCGGCGCGTTCGTCGGGGCTGAGGTCCAGATCGGCGAGCTCGTAGCGGCGACGATCGATCCGGTACGCGGTTCGACCGGCATCGCTGCCGCTGAGCACCTCGCTGTCGATCGGCACGCCGATGTCGCGCAACAGCGCCTTGTCGCGCTCGAACGCCCCCCGCAACGCCGACTCGCCGGCCGGGTACTGGCCGCTCAGTTCGTTGGCGATCTGCTCCAGCGTGACGGGGGTACGGGTCTCGAGCAACAACGCGACGAGGTTGGTGATGCGTTCGAGCGCGTCGGCCATCGGGGTCAGCGACTCCCGGCGTGATAGTCGTAGAACCCGCGCCCGTTCTTGCGGCCCAGCAGTCCCGCTTCGACCATCCGGGACAGCAACGGCGGGGCTGCGTACAGCGGCTCCTTGAACTCGGTGTACAGGCTCTCGGCGACCGCCATCGTGGTATCGAGGCCGATGAGATCGGCGAGCCGCAGCGGCCCCATCGGGTGGTTGCACCCCTCGACCATTCCGGTGTCGATGTCCTCCGCTGTCGCGAAGCCGGACTCCATCATCCGGATCGCGGAGAGGATGTACGGGATCAGCAGGGCGTTGACCACGAACCCGGCGCGGTCCTGGCTACGGATGACACGCTTCTGCAGCACGTCGCCGGCGAAGGCCTCGGCCCGCGCCGACGTCTCCGGCGATGTGAGCAACGAGGTGACCAGCTCCACGAGGCGCAGCACCGGCACGGGGTTGAAGAAGTGGATGCCGACGACCTGTTCGGGCCGCTGGGTGGCGATGCCGAGTTTCATGATCGGGATCGAGCTGGTGTTGCTGGCAAGGATCGCCGCGGGATCCGTCACCGCACCATCGAGCGCACGGAACACCTCGGTCTTGAGCGCCTCGTTCTCGATCACCGCCTCGACGACGAGCTGGCGGTCGGCGAAGTCGGCGAAGTCGGTGGTGAATGCCAGATGGGACAACGCGTCGTCGCGCGCAGCCTCCTCCAGCTTGCCGGATCGGACTCCGCGGTCGAGGCTGCCGACGATGCGAGCCCTCCCCCGCTCACACGCCGCCGCGTCGACCTCGCGAACCAGCACGTCGAGCCCAGCCCGCGAGCACACTTCTGCGATCCCGGAGCCCATGAGGCCCGATCCCACCACCCCGACACGTTCGATCGTCATCCTCCGAGTCTGCCGCATCTCTCGCCCGGGGCGGTCACTTCGTCCGCCAGGCCGTACCCTCTGGGGGTGCCGTCGCTCGCCCAACTCCCTCGACCCGACCCGAAACGGCTCGCCGTGCGGCTCACTCCCGATGCGCTGCGACACGTGCGGGCCGGCCACCCGTGGGTCTTCGACCACTCCATCGTGGCCGAGAGCTTCATCGCCCATGCCGGCGATCTGGCCGTCGTGTTCGACGCCGATCGCAAGTTCGCGGCGGTCGGCCTCTACGACCCGACCAGCCCGATCCGCCTCAAGGTGCTGCACCACGGCAAGCCGATCACCATCGACCGCGCATTCTGGGCGACGCGCCTCTCCGCCGCGATGGAACGAAGAGCACCGCTGGTCGAGAAGGGCGATACCACGGGCTACCGAGTCGTCAACGGCGAGAACGACGGCATGCCGGGGCTCGTCCTGGACCGCTACGACCGCACGCTCGTGCTCAAGTTGTACTCGGCCATGTGGATCCCGCACCTGGCCGATCTCGTGCCGGTGATCGACGACCTGTTCCGACCCGAAGCGCTCGTCCTGCGCCTCGCGCGCAACATCCCCGAAGAACTGCTCCACGGACTCGAGGAGGGCGATGCGCTGATCGGCGTCTGTCCGCCCGATCCGATCCTCTTTCTGGAGAACGGCCTCACCTTCGAGGCCGACGTGGTGCATGGTCAGAAGACCGGCCACTTCCTCGACCAACGCGACAATCGGGCATTCCTCGGCACGCTCACCGAGGGAGCCCGAGTGCTCGACGTGTTCGCCAGCACCGGAGGCTTCACGGTGTACGCGGCGGCGGGTGGCGCCCGAGAGGTGATGGCCGTCGACCTCAGCGAGCCCACCCTCTCGGTGGTGGCGCGCAACCTCCATCACAACAGCGATCGTGCCGCCGTGCGGGCATGCGACTTCCGGCCCACGGTGGCCGATGCGTTCCGCGAGATGGATCGGCTGGGCCGCAAGGGCCAACGATTCGATGTGGTCGTCATCGACCCGCCGTCGTTCGCGCAGCGGCAGTTCGAGATCGAACGCGCGATCAGCGCGTACTCGAAGCTCACCGACCTCGGCGTACGCCTCGTGCACCCGGATGGACTCCTCGTGCAGGCGTCGTGCAGCAGTCGCGTCTCCGCCGAACAGTTCCACACGGCCGTGACGCACTCCGCAGCCCGCGCCAATCGCCCGCTCGAGGAGATCCGCCGAACCGGTCATGCCATCGATCACCCGGTGACGTTCCCGGAGGGCGCGTACCTGAAGGCGGTCTTCGCCCGCGTTCCGTGACCGTGTGACCGACGCCTCACTCAGAATCCCACGCGTCGCGATCCCCCTGGTGACACACTGTGCGGATGGATCACATTCCGTGGGCGGACGAGCACTGAGGTGAACCCCTCGGTCGGCGTCCTCATCGTGGTCCTCGTGATCGCTGCCGCCGTCGGTGTCGCGCTATGGCTGGAGGAGCGCACGCTGCGCGCCGCCGAGGCGCATCCCGCCGTTCGCGATGCCGAGCACTCCGACCGTGTCGTGCTGGGCGGATTCGATGGCCCGCACGTGCCTCGCCTCCACGGCAATGGCGTCCTCGCGCTCAACGCGGACCTCCTCGTGTTCGTCAGCCGAGGTGTACCGCACCAGGTCGTCGAGATCCCGGTCCTCCAGATCACCAAGGTCGACCTCACCTCGGCGCTCCGACTCCGGCGCCACTGGAGGCGCAACCGGCGACATTGGCTCCGCGTCCGATGGCAGACCGGCGAGGGAGTGGCCACGATGGGAGTGATCGTGCCCGACCCGGCACGGTGGGCCCAGAACCTCAGCCACCTCGCGCCGAGCGATACCACCGAATGAGTTCGTTGGTGCTCGAGTCGTGCCGTGGTTCGTCGGAGCCGGCGAGTTCCGGCGTGATCCGATTGGCGAGCGCCTTGCCCAGTTCGACGCCCCACTGATCGAAGCTGTTCACGCCCCAGACCGCACCCTGGACGAACACGATCTGCTCGTAGAGCGCGATGAGTTCGCCGAGCACGAACGGCGTGAGCTGCGGTGCGAGGATCGTCGTGCTCGGCCGGTTGCCCGGGAAGACGCGGTGGGCCTGTTGATGCTCGGGGATCCCTTCGGCGACGACCTCGGCGAGCGTCTTGCCGAAGGCGAGCGCCTCACCCTGCGCGAACAGGTTCGCCATCAACAGGTCGTGCTGGGCGAGCAGCGAATGGTTGGGACGAGCGAAGCCGATGAAATCGATCGGGACCAGCCGGGTGCCCTGATGCAGGAGTTGGTAGAACGCATGCTGGCCGTTGGTGCCGGGCTCGCCCCACACGATCGGCCCAGTGGTGGTGGTGACCTCCCCGCCATCGAGTCGCACACGCTTGCCGTTGCTCTCCATGTCGAGCTGCTGCAGGTAGGCGGGGAACCGGCGCAGTTCGTGGGCGTAGGGCAGGACGGCCTTGGTCTGCGCGCCGAGCACGTTGTGATACCAGATGCCGAGCATGCCGAGGATCACGGGGACGTTCCGCTCGAACGGTGTCGTGCGGAAGTGTTCGTCGACGGTGTGGAACCCGGCGAGGAACTCGCGGAAGTTGTCGGGTCCGATCGAGATCATCAGCGACAGGCCGATGGCCGAGTCCACGGAGTAGCGGCCACCGACCCAGTCCCAGAACCCGAACATGTTGCTCGTGTCGATGCCGAATTCGGCCACCTTCTCGGCGTTCGTGCTCACGGCGACGAAGTGCTTGGCGACGGCATCATCGCCGAGCGCGGCGGCCAACCATCGCCGCGCTTCGGTCGCGTTGGTGATCGTCTCGATGGTGGTGAAGGTCTTGGAGCTCACCACGACGAGGGTCGTCGCGGGGTCGAGATCGGCGAGGTTGTCGGTGATGTCGGCGCCGTCCACGTTGCTCACGAACCGACAGCTGAGGTCACGGCGCCCGAACGCCTCGGTGGCGAGATAGGCCATCGCCGGCCCCAGGTCGCTGCCACCGATCCCGATGTTGACCACCGTGCGGATCGGCAACCCGGTCGCACCGGTCCATGCACCGCCGCGCACACGGTCGGCGAACACACTCATCCGCTGTAAGACCTCGTAGACGTCCGGGATGACGTCGTGCCCGTCGACCAGCACGCGCGCCGCTCGCGGTGCGCGCAACGCGGTGTGGAGCACGGCGCGACGCTCGGTGGTGTTGATCTGCTCGCCGGCGAACATCGCATCACGTCGACCGGCGACATCCGCCGCCCGGGCGACGGCGAGGAGAGCACTCAGCACGTCGTCGTCGAGCAGATGCTTGGAGTAGTCGACCCGGAGGTCGCCGACCGTGGCGAGGTAACGCTGAGCGCGTCCCGGATCGTCGGCGAACAGCGCGCGCATGTGCGACGGAACCGGGGTCGAGAGGAGCGTCGTCCATTCGGGGGTGGAGGTGATGTCCATTGCCCGTGACGCTAGCCAGCGTCGGCCGACACCGTCGCCGGATCAGCGCAGCGGCGCCAGCATCGATGCAGCCTCGGTGTCGAGCACCAGGACCGTGTCAGCGCGACGGATGCGCTGGATCGGGAGAGTGTTGTCGCCCAACAACCAATGCCGCACCGGACGAGCCTTGTTCGCACCCGCAGCGAGCACCAGTCGATGCCGCGCCGCGTTGACCACGATGGGCGTCAGCGTCATGCGGACGAACCCGGCATACATCTCGCTCAGCGCCACTTTGTCCACCGCATCGATGACGGGGTCGCCGGGCGGCCACGACGCAGTGTGCCCGTCATCGCCCAGCCCGAGGTGCACCACGTCGAACTGCTCCGGCAGGCCAGCGGCGTAGCGGCGGGCCGCTGCCGCCAGGTGGGCAGCATTCACGGGCATCGGTCGGCGGTGGTGTCCGCGACTGGGCAGGGCGTCGAGCAACTTCAGGTTCCGTGCCGGATCACCGGCTGGGGCGACGCGCTCGTCGACCTGGAAGACGGTCACCGACTCCCACGGCACGACGAGGGACGCGAGGGACGCGAACATCCGGGCGGGCGTCGTGCCCCCGCTGACGGCGATGGTCGCCGCGCCGCGACGGCGCACCGCGCTGCGCAGTTGGAAGGCCACCCACCCGGCAGCTTCGACGGCCGCAGCCTCTGCGTCGGCGGCGACACGAACGTCCATCCCTCCAGCCTGCCACGCATCGGTGTCGCCAGGGGCGTTTCCCACCCCGGTCCCCACCGCGCTCCGCTCCCCACTCCCCCGGCCCGCCTGCACCGTTCTGGGAAAGAATCTTCCCGGCTTCCGGGAAGATTCCGGACCAGACGCCGCCGCGGGAAGGTACCTGCCCAGAAGCCGGAGCGCGATCAGCGACCGGTGAACGTGGGGGGACGACGTTCGAGGAACGAACGCACGCCTTCGCGGTGATCCTCGGTGCGGAACAGGTCACCGAGGGTACGCGACACCCACTCCCCCAGCTCCACCCAGTCCGGGTCGAGGGCTCGACGGAGCCCGACCTTCAGCTGCGCGACGGCCAGCGGAGGGCGCGAGGCGACGGTGTGGGCGAGCTCGAGCGCCGTCGGCATCAGCTCCTCGTGGGCGACCCGACGTCCGACGAGCCCCCATCGTTCCGCCGTCTCGGCATCGATGACGTTGCCGGTGAACAGCATCTCCGCGGCCCGCTCGCGGCCGACGAGCTGGGCGAGGCGACCGATGCCGGCGACATCGCTGCACAAGCCGCGCAGCACGAAGAGCTCGCCGAACTTGGCTCGATCGGATGCGACCCGCAGGTCGGCCATCAGCGCCAGTTCCATCCCCCACCCGACGGCGGCTCCGTTCACGGCCGCGACGATGGGGACGTTGCTGTGCAGCAGCGCCGCTGCCGCGGGGGTGAGCCGCGGCGCCACCTTCGTCGGCTTCGGACCGTCGCCGCCGCCCATGACCTCACCGCCGCCCATGACCTCGCCGCCGCCCATGACCTCGCGGACGTCGTCGCCGGAGCAGAACGCCGGATCGGTGCCGGTGATGACGAGACATCTCGCCGTGGTGTCGCGCACGGCGGACTCCAACTCGTCGTAGCTCTGGAAGCGCAACGCGTTGCGGACCTCGGGTCGATCGATCGTGATCACGTCGACCTGCCCGACCCGTTCGACCCGTACGTCTGTCATCGAGCACCCCCATTGTCTGCCGACCCCGTCCCCACGGGTGACCTCTCGTACTGTAGGGATCATGACCAGCCTCTCCCGTACCGGGCTCGACGCCCTGGCCGCCCACATCCAGCACGAGGTCGACGAGGGTCTCCTCACCGCCGCGCAGGTTGCAATTGGGCTCGACGGGGAGGTGGCTGCGTTCCAGTCCTTCGGCGCCGCCGACGACGACAGCCGCTTCGTGATCTTCTCCGCCACGAAGGCGCTCGTGGCGATGTCCCTGCTGCCCCACCTCGGCGACGGCACCCTCGACCTCACGACGCCCGTCGCCCACTACCTGCCCGAATTCGGCCACCACGGCAAGGACGACGTCACGATCCTGCAGCTGCTCACCATGCAAGGCGGGTTCCCACAAGCCCCGATGGGGCCCGCCAACTGGGGCACGAGCGAAGGACGGCGCTCCCAGTTCGCAGAGTGGCACCTCGACTGGCCGGCGGGGTCGCGCACCGAGTACCACCCCGTGGCCGCGCACTGGGTGATCGCCGAACTGCTCGAGTCGCTCACCGGGCGGTCGTACATCGATGTCGTGCACGAACGCGTCGCCCAGCCCGCCGGCGTCGGCGCCGTGCTCGGCCCGGCGGCCACGGATCCGACGCCGGTCACGGTGCGCCTCGCCGGTGAGTACCCCACGGACGAGTCGCTGCTCGTGGCCACGTACGGCCGGCCCGATCTCGTCCCGCTGGCGTCGGTGGGACCGGAGCTGTTGCTGTCGCTCAACGACGTCCGGGCCCAGCGCGTCGGCATTCCCGGTGGCGGAGGGATCGCCGGCGCGGCCGACATGGCGCGCATCTACCAGCACTTCCTCCACAACAACGGCGGCGTGTTCCCCGAGGCGTGGCGCGCGGATGCAATCGGCACGGTGCGCAACGCCAGTGTCAGCGCCACCGATGGGGTCCCGGCCAACCGCACCATCGCCGGATATGTCTCGGGCAACGACGGCTACCACCTCCATCGCTGGATGCCGGCAGCTCCCGCCGCGTTCGGGCATGCCGGTGCAGGCGGACAACTCAACTGGTGCGATCCCATCAGCGGGATCAGCTTCTCGTTCCTCCACGACACCCTGCACCAGGACCCTCGTGTCGAGTTCCGCCGCGCCGCGGATCTCCACGGCCTGGTGCTCGACCTGCTGCAACCCTGACCATGGAACGAGAGCGCGCCGGCATCGTCGCCGGCCTCGTCGCCTACGTCGTGTGGGGGCTGCTGACGATCTACTGGAAGCAACTGCACCGCTTCGACGCGTTCGAGCTGATCGGCTGGCGGATCATCGCCGCCGCAGTCGTCATGACCATCGTGCTCACGGCGACCCGCCGGTGGTCGCACCTGTCGGTCCTGCGCCACGATCGCTCACTGCTGATGCGCGTCGCCGCAGCCGCCGTGCTGCTCACCATCAACTGGACGTCGTACGTGTGGGCCGTCGTCCACGAACACGTGCTCGAGACGGCACTCGGCTACTTCATCGCCCCGATCGGCACGGTGATGGTCGGTGTGCTCGTGCTGCACGAGCCGTTCCGACTCGCTCAACGAGTCGCGCTGGCCTTCGCGGTGGCGGCGGTCGTCGTCCTCACGCTGTCGTACGGTCGAGTGCCGTGGCTGGCGCTGGCGATCGCCGTCTCGTGGACGACCTACGGGTATCTCAAGAAGCAGGTCCCCCTGAGCCCGCTCGAGAGCATGGCGGCCGAGGCATTCATCCTCGTCGGACCGGCCATCGCCGTGGCGGCCATCCTCGCCGGACGTGCGGGCAGCATCCCCAACAGTGCCTCGGGCAAGGAGCTCGTGTTCGCGCTGCTGACCGGCCTGGCCACCGTCGGGCCGCTGACGCTCTTCGCCTACGCCGCCCATCGAGTTCCGCTCGGCATCCTCGGGCCGATGCAGTACATCGTGCCCACGATGAACTTCCTGATCGGCTGGCTGCTGTACGACGAATCGCTGCCCGCGGTGCGGGTGATGGGGTTCGCGCTCGTGTGGATCGGCCTCGCAGTCGTCACCGTCGACTCGGCGCGCCGTATGCGTGCCGGACGAATGCCCGATGTGGCGTTGATTGCCGGATAGCGTCACCGAACGTCCAGGGAGAGGGAGACTCGACGATGAAGAAGACGCTGTTGGCCGCGCTCGCAGGGGCTGCGTTGTTGGTGTCGTGCAGTGCGGACACCGCCGACTTCCAGAAGTCGGCGGAGAAGTTCATCGAGAGCGACGCGGTCGGCAAACAGGTGGGCACCACCTTCACGAACGCGCAGTGCACCAAGCCGGCGAAGATCGAAGCGGGGGCCACGTTCACGTGCATCGCCAAGAGCGCCGACGACATGTTCTGGACCTTCGACCTCATCGTGAAGGACAAGAGCAACTTCGAGATCGTGTCCGGCATCCCGAAGGGCTGAACGACACCGTCACGTCGGGCGGACGGCACCCGGATCGATCGGCATCCCGAAGCGGACGCGATTGTGCGCGTGCCCGAGGTGTTGGAGTGAGAATGCTGCCCGCAGCGCGCTGAACTGGCCCTGCGCATCCAGTGTCTGGTTGACGCTCTCCTTGGCAAGGCGCAGCGCGAACGAGGGGCGCTGCGCGATGCGAGCGGCCATGGCCATCACGAACAGACGCAGGTCGTCGGTTGCCACCACATGGTTGACCATCCCGAGTCGGTGTGCGTCTGCGGCGGTGACCCAGTCGCCGGTGAACAGCAGCTCCTTCGCCTTCCGCGCACCGAACTCCCAGGGATGAGCGAAGTACTCGACCCCGTTGACGCCCATGGCCACGACCGGGTCGCTGAACAAGGCGTCCTCGGCGGCCACGATGACATCGGCGACCCACAGCAGCATCAGCCCTCCGGCGATCGTCTTGCCCTGCGCCGCGGCGAGCAGCGGCTTGGGGATGTTGCGCCACCTCCAGCACATCTGGAAGTAGAGCTCCTCCTCCCAGGCCAGGTGGCCCTCCTGACCGGGGGCAGCGAACGAACCGTTGGGTGACACGGTGTCGAACTCGGAGAAGGCTTCGGTGTCGCGCAGGTCGTGTCCGCTGCTGAAGTGCGGTCCATCGGCCTGGAGCACGATCACCTTCACATCGTCGCGTCGCGACGCGTCGTCGAACGCCGCGTTGAGCTCGTAGGTCATCCGCTTGTTCTGGGCGTTGCGGCTCGCCGGCCTGTCGAGCGTGACGACGGCAATCCCGTGCGGTCCCGGGTCGACGACCTCATATCGGATCGTCGACAGCTGTGCGAGCGAGATGGGCATGGTGGTTCCCTCCTCGGCGGCACAGTAGCCCCCGGACGCGGAACGGCCCGCCCCGAAGGGCGGGCCGTGATCCGTGTTCGGTGTGGAGTTCGGTCAGCTCTCGAATTCGGTGATGAGCGAACCGACGTCGGTGAACGTCGCCGTGGTGGCGTTGTACTGCAGCACCTGCAACGACTGGGAGAGGAACGGATCTTCCTCGCCCATCGACTTGTCGACAATGCCATCGCGGGCCAGCATCGGCGTGTACGTGAAGTCACGTGCAGCGTTGATGATGGACGCTCGGGTCAGGCCGTCGGGCGAGCCCATCGCCTGCTTGATGATGGCGATGGTGACCTCGGCCGTGGTCCAACCGGCTGCTGCCGTGGCGGCAATGTCACTGAGGTTCTGCGACGCCATATAGTCGAGGTACTCCTTGACGTTGGGCAGATCGGCGTTGGCCGGAGCCGTCACGTCGATGAGGTTGCCCGACGTGTAGAGCCCATCGGCCGCGGCGCCGGCGGCACCGAGGATCAGGCTGCTGGCGCAGGTGTTGGTGATGAACGTCGCCGGGGTCCAGCCCGCGTTCTGCGCCTTGGCAGCAGCGACCTCGGTGAGGAACCCGATGCAGCCGGCGCCGAGCGGCACCGCCATGATCACGTCAGGCTTCTTGGAGGCGATGCTCGTGATCTGCGACGTGGGCGGCGCGGAGTCGGTGGCCTCGATGGTCTGCTCGTCGACGATGGTGAGGTTGTAGTCCGGCGCCAGTTCCTTGAAGGCGTCGGCGTACACCTGACCGAACTCGTTGTTCACGTAGAACAGCGCAACGTTCGCACCCTGCGGGTACAGCTCGGCGAGCTGCTTCGCGTACACCTTCGACTCGACGGTGTACGGCACCAGGATGCCGGTGGTCCACGGGTAGTTGGCCACATCGCCCCACGCCGGTGAACCGGTGAGGGCGTTGAGCTGCGGGATGCACTCCTGGTTGAGGGTGTCACGCACGGCGCCGTTGTTCGGGGAGCCGATGATGCCGGAGAAGATGTTCACACCGGCGTCGATCTGCTTGGAGATCGCACCGGGGGTGAGATCCTTGTTGTACTGGTCGTCCTCGATCGTGACCTCTGCCTTGAGGTCGCCGAGGAGTCCCTTCTCGTTGGCGTAGTTGATGTACGCCTCGAAGCCACCCTTGACAGGAGCGAAGGCCGCTGCGGCGACGCCACCCGTGAGCGGCATGGCCGAACCGATCTTGATCGTGCCCTCGATGGGCGCGTTGGCCGCTTCAGGATCGATGCAGTCGTCGGTGTTGACCGCCCAGGCCGTGCTTTGGGCCATGGTGGTGTCCGGTGCCATTGTGTCGCCCGTGGTGTCCGGCGTCGTGGTCTCCACCGACGTGGTGTCGGGCGCTGCCGTCGTGTTCGAACTGCTGGAGTCGCTGCCACAGGCCGCAATCACCATCGTGCCGGCTGCCAGAGTCGCAAGCAGTCGCGTCGAAGTGCGTCGCATCATCCATTCCCCCTTGTTGTGTGTGCGTATCAGGCCTCGACTGGAGCCGCGGCCATGGGTGCCAGCGTACCCGTCCCAGCGGGCTTGGGAATAACTCTGACGAACCGCACCACGATTCGTCGCCACATTCCGACGATCCCGAAGGGTGCGACGAACATCAGCGCGATGAGCATCACTGCGAAGATGCCGCTGCCGGGCGGGGTGTGGGACCAGTCGAAGAACGGTCGGAGGATGCCGGGAATCTGCTTCGGATCGCTCCAGTCGCCCGTGCGCTCGGTGATGAACACGAAGAGCGCCGAGCCGACGATGGGCCCCCACAGCGAGCCGGCGCCGCCGACCACCATCACGATGAGGAAGGTGATCGAACCCTGGATGGTGATGTTCGTCGAGTCGGGTGTCACGTTGCCGGTCCGGATGGCTGACATGCAGCCCGGCAACGAGCAGAGCGCCGCGGAGAGGCCGAACACGATGCCCTTCGTGACCGCCAGGTTGACGCCCATCACCGCAGCAGCCGTGTCGTTGTCGCGGATGGCGACGAGCGAGCGACCGACACGGCTCTTCACCACACCACGGCAGGCGAGGTAGACGATGATCACGATGATCATCGCGATCCAGTAGAGGAACGGCTTGATGTTCTCGCCGCGCAGACTCCCCCACGGGTTCCAGCCGAAGATCTCGTAGGTGGGGTTGGCCTTGGTGAAGCGGAAGCCGGTCTTGTCGAGGCCACGTGCACCACCGGTGAGCCACACCAGTTTCTTCGCCTTCACCAGCTGCGGGAAGACCAGGCCGAGCGCCAGGGTGACCAGCGCGAGGTACACACCCTTGATCCGCAGTGCCGGCAACGACACGAGTGCGCCCACGACGAATGCGAGGACGAATGCGAACGTGAACGTCTGGAACGGACTCCAGCCGTAGCGCGAGACGAGGATGCCGGTGGTGTAGGCACCGATCCCGTAGAACGCCGAGTGGCCGATGGAGATCTGTCCCGTGTAGCCGAGCAGCAGGTTGAGCGACATCGCCGCAGCCATGAGTGTGAGTGCGGTGATGCACGAATCGATGACGCCGTTGCTGGCCGACGTGGGAATCCAGAACATGAGGTAGACGACGAGGACGCCGACCACGATGCGGATGGCCCAGCTGGCGGCGCCGCCGGAACGGATGGTGGCGAAGGGCTTCATACGCGTTCGACCTTCTCCGTGCCGAACAGGCCGGACGGTTTGACGAGCAGGACCGCGAGGATGACGACGAGGGCGACACCCACCTTGAGCTCCTGGCCGACCCACTGGTCGGCGTAGCCGGCCGCCAGGTTCTCGACGACGCCGATGATCAGGCCGCCGAGCACCGCACCTCCCGGGCTGTCGAACCCACCGAGTGTCGCCGCGGCGGAGGCGTAGATGAAGACGGTGAACATCAGACCGAGATTCACGTTGTGGTTGATGCCGGCGAATACCACACCGCCGAGCGCACCGATGGCTGCGGCGATGCCCCAGCTCATCATCAGCACCATGTTGGTGCGGATGCCAACGAGCTTTGCGCTCTCCGCGTTGCTCGCCACGGCTCGCATCGCCAGTCCGAGCTTGGTGTAGTTGAACAGCAGGAAGAGCAGCCCGGTGAGCACCAGAACGAGCAGGAACACCCCGATCGACTGCTTCTTGATCGCGGCCCCGAAGACGTTGACGAAGTCGGTGTCCTTGTTCGGGAACAGGCTCGGGAACGACTGCTGCTTGCTGCCCACGCCGCTGTTGGGCAACGGCTGGTCCTTCCAGATCGCCCCGTCGATCCAGTTGAGGAACTGGAACAGTCCGAGCGTCACGATGAACACCGCGAACGGCGACTTCTTCGCGATCGGTCGAATGAGGGTGACCTCGGTGATCGATCCCAGCACGAAGCCCGTCGCCATGCCGATGATCAGCGCGAAGCCGATGGAGATTCCCCATTCGCCGCACTGATACACGACGTAGGTGCAGAACAGGGCCATCTCGCCTTGAGCGAAGTTGAGGTGGCCGGTGCCGCGGTAGATGATGACCAGACCGAGCGCGATGAGCGCATACACGCTGCCTTGGCTGAGTCCGTCGAAGAGGCGCTGGAGGAACAGTTCCATCAGAACCCCAGGTACGCCTTGCGAATCGTGTCATCGGCGCTGAGCTCGGCCGCCGAGCCGGAGGCGACGATGCGACCGGTCTCCAGCAGATACACCCGGTGAGCCATGTGCATCGCGAGGTTCGCGTTCTGTTCGACGAGCAGCACGGAGAGTCCTTCCTCCTTGTTGAGTCGCTCGATGACGCCGAACAACTCTTGGGTGATGAGCGGCGCGAGCCCGAGGCTCGGTTCGTCGCACAGCAGCAGCCGTGGACGGCTCATGAGGGCACGGGCGATGGCCAGCATCTGCTGCTCGCCACCGCTGAGGCTGCCGGCGCGCTGTTCACGCCGTTCGGCGAGCCGTGGGAACTGCTGATACCAGCGATCGGCGTCGGCGGCGATGGCCGCTGCCCCGTCGCGTCGGGTGATGGCTCCCGCACGCAGGTTGTCGGCGACGGACAGCTCCGGGAACGTCCCGCGCCCTTGGGGCACCTGGGCCACGCCGAGCCGGACGATCGCGTCGGGCGACATCTTGCTCACGTCGTGACCGTCGAACTCGACGGCGCCGTGTCGGGGAATCGTGCCGCTGATCGCCCGCATCGTGGTGGTCTTGCCCGCGCCGTTGGCCCCGAGGATGACGACGATCTCGCCCTCGTGGAGCTCCATGTCGATGTCGTGGAGGACGGTGACCGGTCCGTAGCCGGCGGACAACCCTCGCGCGTTCAGCATCGTCATGACGTCGTCCCCAGGTAGGCCTCGATGACCGCAGGGTCGTTCTGCACCTCGGTCGGCGTACCGTCGGCGATCTTGCGCCCGAACTCCATCGCGACGACTCGATCACTGATCGACATCACCATGCTCATGTGGTGTTCGACCAGCAGCACCGTGAGATCGAACTGATCGCGGATGCTGGTGATCGTCTCCCCCAACTCGTCGACCTCGCCGTGGGCGAGACCCGACGCCGGCTCGTCCATGAGGAGGAAGTTGGGTCGAGCGGCCAGCGCCCTCGCGATCTCGAGCCGCTTGAGGGTGCCGAAGGGCAAGCCGGCGGCAGGCCGGAACGCGAGATCGCCGAGGCCGAGTTGGGTGAGCAGGTCGCCGGCGAAGTCGCGCGTCCGCCGATTGTCCGTGGCGGCTCCGATCCGGAAGAGGGCTCGGCCGAAGCCGACCTTTCCCTGACAATGAGCGCCGACCATCACGTTCTCGAGCAACGTCATCGTCGGGAACAGCGCCAGGTTCTGGAACGTGCGCGCGATGCCGAGGCGAGCGATGCCGTGTGCCGGGACGTCGAGCAACTGCGTGCCCTTGAACACCACGGACCCGCCGGTGGGTTGATAGATGCGGCTGACGACGTTGAACATCGTGGTCTTTCCCGCACCGTTCGGACCGATGAGACCACAGATGTGGCCTTCGTCGATGGTGAACGACAGGCGGTCGAGCGCCACGATGCCACCGAAGCGCACCGTCACTTCATTGACGTCGAGCAACATCACGCGTTCCAGTCCCTCCCCAAGTGGCCCCCAAGCGGCTGAGTGGGTAGAACATAGCCCGCCTCGGTGTCGCGAGTCACACGATCGACGAAGTCCGCTTCACTCGTGCCAGTCGAGCACCGTTCGCATTGCGTCCTCGAAGGCCTCGAACGTCATTCCGTTCTTCGCGCCGATGACGAGGTCCGCATCGTCACCGACAGGATGACGCACGACGCCGGGCTCGTCGGTCGCGGCGCGATAGATGGCGTCGGCCACCCGCTGCGGGTCAGCGGGTTCCCCGCTCACCAGTCGGCGCTGAGCGACGCGATACCGCTGCCACCGCTCGTGCTCGTCGCTCCCCTCGAGCATGGCCACGGCCACCATGCTGTTGTCGCTCAGACGCGTCGCGAACTGGCCGGGCTCGACCACTCGGACCTTGATGCCTCGGTGGGCGAGCTCGAAGTGCATCGACTCCGTGAGCGCCTCGACCGCGTGCTTCGTGGCGGCATACACGCCGCCGTACGGCGTCCCGACACGGCCCGCGAGCGACCCGACGTTGACGATCGCCCCGCCGCCGTGTTCCAGCATGTGCGGCACCACCGCGCGTACGACCCTGATCACGCCGGTGACATTCGTGTCGAACTGGCGAGCGATCTCGACGTCGGAGAACTGGTGCACGGCTCCGAAGGATTCGATGCCTGCGTTGTTGACCACGATGTCGAGCCGACCGACGCGCTCGATGACAGCGGCGACCGCCGCATCGACACTGCTGGAACTGCACACGTCGAGCGCGAGTTGCTCGATGTCGGGCCGGGCGTTCAACGCGGGCGACTTGCCGGGAGTACGCATGGTCGCGAACACGTGGTGCCCGCGCTCGGCGAAGGTGAGCGCGGCCAGTTCGCCGAAACCGCTGCTGCACCCGGTGATCAGCACGTTGGACATCGCGGCGACGCTAGCGACTGATCAGTCGATCAGGTCGCGCAACGTCTCGACGGCCTTCACCGGGTCGCCGCCGACGGGGTTGACGGACAGGATCGTCACACCGGCTTCCTTGTAGGCGGCGAGGCGCTCCTTGATGTAGCTCTTCGGACCGACGAGGTTGCTGTTCTCCAGCAGTTGCGTCGGCACGGCGGCCGCGGCCTCGTCCTTCTTGCCGTCGAGGTACAGATCCTGCACCTCGATGGCTTCCTTCACGTAGCCGTACTTCTGACAGATCGTGTTGTAGAAGTTCTTGTCGCGCGCACCCATGCCGCCGATGTACAGCGCGGCATTCGGACGGGCGAAGTCGAGCACCTTGTTGCGTGCATCCCCCGTGAGGCTCTCGTCGATGGCGAGCATGCCCCCCGCAGAGATCTGCAACGCTCCGAGCTCGGGGTCGCGCTTGGCGATGCCCTTCTTGAGCTCGTCGCCCCACACGTTCTGGAACTTGTCGGGGTCGAAGAAGATCGGCAGCCATCCGTCGGCGTACTGCGCAGTGGCGGTGACGCTGAGACCCATGAGACTCGCCCACCAGATCGGGATGTTGGAGCGCACGGGGTGATTGATCAGCTTCAAGGGCTTGCCGAGCCCGGTGCCCTCACCCTCGGGCAACGGCACCTTCACCGTCTGTCCGTGGTACTCGAACTTCTGCTCTCGCTTCCAGATCTGCCGGCAGGACTCGATGTACTCCTTGATGCGCACCATCGGCTTCTCGTAGGGCACCCCGTGGAAGCCCTCCACCACCTGCGGCCCGGACGCCCCGAGGCCGAGGATGAACCGTCCGTCGCTGACGTAGTCGCACCCGGCCGCGGTCATCGCCATCAGCGCCGCAGTGCGCGAGTACACGTTGAGGATGCCGGTGCCGATCTCGACACGCTCGGTCTTGGCAGCGAGATACCCGACCTGGCTGACTGCGTCGTAGGAGTACGCCTCCGCGATCCAGACCACGTCGAGCCCGGCCTTCTCGAGGTCGACGACGCGTTGCACTGCTTCCTTGAATCCGCCGGAGTAGTTGATGGACATCGAGAGCTTCATGCCCGCGACCCTATGCGTTACAGATTGAGGTTTCCGGATCGGAACCCTTCGAGGTCGAGCGTCACGTAGCGGTATCCCTGACCTCTCACGGCATCGACGACGGCCTCTCGCTGGGCGAGCACTGCGGGCAGGTCGTCGAGCGGCACCTCGAGGCGGGCGGTGTCGTCGTAGTGCCGAACCCGGAGCTGCCCGAAGCCCAGCCGGCGCAGCGCCGACTCGGCGCGATCGAGCCGTGTGAGCAGGCTCAAGGAGACCTCGGTGCCGTACGGCACCCGACTGGCGAGGCAGGCCATCGCCGGCTTGTCCCAGGTGCGCAGCCCGAGCGCCTTGGACGCGGTGCGGATCTCGTCCTTGGTGAAGCCCGCCGACACGAGCGGGAACTGCGCACCTGCCTCACTGGCTGCCTTCTGGCCCGGTCGATGGTCGCCGAGGTCGTCGACGTTGATGCCGAGGACCACGGTGGCGTGCTCCGCAGCGGCCACCGGCCCGACGACGTCCATGAGTTCGGCCTTGCAATGGAAGCAGCGGTCGGTGTCGTTCGAGCGGTATGCCGCTCGGTCCATCTCATGGGTGGTCACCGGCGTCCACCGCAGACCCCACTCGGCGGCGAGCGCGCGACAGTCGGCCTCCTCGTCGCCCGCGAGCGACGGCGACACAGCCGTGACGGCGTGGGCGTCGCTGCCCAGCGTGCGATGAGCGATCGCGGCGAGGAAGGCACTGTCGGCGCCACCGCTGAACGCGACCACCACGCGACCGAGCGCACGCAGTTCACCCTCGAGGGCGGCCAGCTTCCGGTCGGTCGTCACGCCGTCGAGGCTACCGAAGCCTTGTGCGCCTCCGCGGCAGGTGGCACGATCCCCGCATGTACAAGAACATCGTGGTCGGGACGGACGGATCGGAAACGGCAGGGATCGCGTTGCGGCATGCCACCACACTCGCCAAGGAGAGCGGCGGCACGCTGCACGTGGTGCACGCCTATCAGAACGTGGCACTCGGCATGGCGGCGATCTCGGCAGGATCCGGCGGGCCGATGGTCGACCTCGATCGGCTCAATTCCAACCTCGCCGAGAACGGCGTCGAGGTCTGCGCGGCCGCCCGCGCCGCTGCCGAAGCGGAGGGTGTGACCGTGCAGACCCATGCGCGGTGCGACGACCCTGCGGACGCGTTGCTCACCGTGGCGGGCGAGGTCGGGGCCGACCTGATCGTGGTGGGGAACCGGGGAATGTCGGGCGTCAAGCGATTCATGTTGGGCAGCGTGCCCAATCGCATCTCCCACCACTGCCCCTGCAGTCTGCTCATCGTCAACACCACGGCCTGAGACACGGTTGCGCATATACCCCCTGGGGTATATGATCGCTCCCATGTTCTTCCGTCAGTACTACCTCGGTTGCCTCTCCCACGCGAGCTATCTGATCGGTGACACCTCCACCGGAAGCGCTGTGGTGGTCGATCCCCAGCGCGACGTGGCCGAGTACCTCGCCGACGCGGAGATGCACGGGCTGACCATCACGTCGGTGCTCGAAACGCACTTCCACGCCGACTTCCTGTCCGGCCATCTCGAGCTCGCCGAACACACCGGTGCCGACATCGTCTACGGAGCCGACGCCGAGGGCCGGGCCGAGTTCCCGATCCGCACCTACCCCGACGGCGGCATCATCACGCTGGGCACCGTCGTGCTCGAGATCCGTGAGACACCCGGTCACACGCCCGAGTCGATCAGCATCGTCGTCTACCCCGACGGGATCGACCAGCCCCCCTACGGAGTGCTCACCGGCGACACGCTCTTCATCGGCGATGTCGGTCGCCCCGATCTGCTCGCGTCGGTCGGCGTCACCGCTGACCAACTTGCCCGCAAGCTGTACCACTCGCTGCACGAACGGCTCCTCACACTGCCCGACGCGACGAAGGTCTTCCCGGCGCACGGCGCCGGCTCCGCGTGCGGCAAGAATCTCTCCACCGAGACGGTCTCGACGATCGGCGAGCAGCGACGCACCAACTACGCGCTCGCCCCGATGACCGAGGACGAGTTCGTCGAAGCGGTCACCCAGGGCCAGTCGGTTGCACCGCTGTACTTCTCGTTCGCGGCCAACCGCAACAAGCAGGCGAGAGAGCTGATGCACGACGACGTGCGTGTCACTCCCCTCCCGTTGCCCGATGTGCTCACTGCGATGCACGAAGGTGCCGTCGTCCTCGACGGTCGCGACGACATGGCGTTCGCCGCAGGCCACCTCCGCGGATCGGTCAACGTCGGACTCGGCGGACGCTTCGCCGAGTACGCCGGCGAGGTCATGGCACCCGGAACTCCGATCGTGCTCGTCACCGACCCCGGCCACGAGACCGAAGCCGCAGTGCGCCTCGCCCGAATCGGGTTCGACAACGTGCTCGGAGCGCTCGCCGATCCGATCGAGACGTTCGTCGCCCATCCCGAGGTCGTGGAGGTGCTGTCACGGTTGTCGGCGACCGAGCTCCGCGAGCGTCGACGCAGCGTGCCGAACCTGGTTCTCGTCGACGTCCGCAATGCCGGCGAAGTGACCGAGGGCAGGATCGACGGGGCAGTGCACATCAGCCTGCCCGAGTTGCTGTCTCGCGTCGACGAGCTCGACCGGATGGCTCCCACCGTCGTCCACTGCGCGGGCGGGTATCGGTCGGCCATCGCGGCCAGCCTGCTGCGGTCCCGCGGGTTCTCCGATGTCTCCGACCTCATCGGCGGCTACACGGCGTGGACCTCGTCCGAGCGCCAGTCGGCCTGAGCGGAGGACCCATGCGCGCGCTGCTCGCCTCTCCCCTCGGCTTCCTCATCGGCCTGTCGCTCGGTGCGTTGGGCGGCGGGGGTTCCATCCTCGCCGTGCCGGCACTCGTGTACGCCGCCGGTCAAACTCCCAAGCAAGCCACCACCACCTCGTTGATCCTGGTGACGATGACCGCCCTCATCGGCATCGTGCCCCACTGGCGGGCGGGCCGAGTGCGCGTGGTCGCCGGCTCCCTGTTCGGCGCGGCAGGCGTCGGAGGTTCGCTGATCGGATCACACTGGAACAAGGCGGCCAATCCCGACGTGTTGCTGTTGGCATTCGCCGGGCTGATGTTCGTCGCCGCGTACGCCATGATCCGCCGGGTGCGCAACACTCCCGCACCCCGCCGGCCGCTGCCGGTCGGGGCCGCCGTCGCACCCATCGACACGCCGCCCGCCGCACACACCGAGGTGCGCGTCGACGCCGCCACCATCGTCAAGGTGCTCGTCGCCGGAACGTTCGTCGGGCTCCTCACCGGGTTCTTCGGCGTCGGCGGTGGCTTCGTCATCGTGCCCGCGCTGATCCTCGCGCTGGGCTTCTCGATGCCCGAGGCCGTGGGCACCTCGCTGCTCGTCATCACGATCAACTCGGCGGTCGCCCTCACCACCCGGCTGCAGGCGGGCGCCATCGAATGGGGCACCGTGATCCCGTTCACGATCGCCAGCCTTGGCGGCGTCGTCGTTGGCAGCAGGCTCGCCGGAAGTCGCGACTCGCGCTCACTGCAGCACTGGTTCATCGCGCTCCTGCTCGGCGTCGCGTTCTACACCGCGGCGCGCAGCACACTCGCCCTGGTCTGAACCTCGACGATCCACCCACCGCAGGCCCGAAACCAAGCCACACGGGCATGGTTTCGGGCCTGCGGTGGAGGTAGGACTCGTCGGAAGATCCCTGCCCAGATACCGCGGCGTCCTGTGACCCTTCGAGCCCATCCCGGTACCTCTCGCGTGCTCGCCGCAACCCTGTCGTCGTCCTCTCCACCCTCGCCGGCGCGGCACCTGCCCATGCCGAGCCGCCACGGGCCGAGGCCGCGGATCCGGCGACGGAACTGGCCGGTGGTCCGTCCTCTACGTCTCATTGGTGATCGTGGGCATCATCGCCCAGATCCGCAGCACCGAACGGATGCGGGCGTCGATGCGCGAGGCGTGGGCGAGCGACGGCGGTCGGCAGCTCCGCGGACCGGCCGAATCCGTCGTCTGATCAGTCGTGCACTGCGTGCGTGTGTGACACGCCCGGCTGGGTGCGAACCTCGTCGAGCACTCGCCGCGCACCACTCTGAGCGGGGAGGCCCATCAGTTCGCCCACGAGTGAGCAGTCGATGGACGGTTCCGCGAGGTCGTACCGCATGCGGACCACCGCTCCGTCGTGATCCGTGAAGCACCGCCAACCGTCACGATCGGAGTACGCGACGAGTGTGCATCGAGGTGACTCGCCTTCGTCGGCGAGCACGTCGACGATCAGCAGGCTGTGGTCCTCGCCGTCGTAATGGCAGGTGACGGTCATGTCCTCGACCGTACCGCGTCCGGCCGGAGACGTTCGAGCCCCGTTCGCTGTCGCTGGGATCACACTCGACGGACGATGACTAAGGTCGCTTCGTGCGAGTTGCGATGTTCAGCACGAAGACGTACGACCAGGCGACCTTCGAGCGTGCCAATGCGGATCATCGCCACGTCATCGACCTGCTCGAGGATCGGCTGCGCCCACGCACCGCGTCGCTGGCGACGGGAGCGGACGCCGTCTGCATCTTCGTCAACGACGTCGCCGACGCCGAGGTGCTCGAGCAACTGTCCGCCATCGGCGTGCGACACGTCGTGCTCCGGTGCGCCGGCTACAACAACGTCGACCTCGAGGCAGCAGCACGGCTCGGAATCTCCGTTGCACGCGTGCCGGCGTATTCACCCAACGCCGTCGCTGAGCACACCATTGCGCTGATCCTCGCACTGAACCGTCGGATCCACCGCGGCTACAACCGGGTGCGCGACGGCAACTTCTCGCTCGACGGCCTCGTCGGGTTCGACCTGGCCGGCAAGACCGTCGGCATCGTCGGCACGGGGCGGATCGGGGCGTTGGTCGCACGGTTGCTCTGGCACTTCCGCTGCGATGTCGCCTGCTACGACCCGGTCGAGAACCCGTACGTCACCGAACTCGGCATGCGCTACACCGACCTCGACGAGATCTGGGCCACCAGCGACGTGATCAGCCTCAACTGTCCGCTCACGCCTTCCACTCACCACCTCGTGTCACACGATGCGATCGCGAAGTTGAAGCCCGGGGTGATGCTGGTGAACACGGGCCGCGGTGCCCTGATCGACACCGTCGCCGCCATCGAGGGGCTCAAGTCGGGAGCGATCGGCTCGCTCGCACTCGACGTCTACGAGGAGGAGGCCGATCTGTTCTTCGAGGACCGCTCGAGCGAGGTCATCACCGACGACGTCTTCGCGCGGCTGCTGACGTTCCCCAACGTGCTCATCACCGCGCACCAGGGGTTCCTCACCCACGAGGCGTTGGCTGCCATCGCCGAGACGACCCTCGGCAACCTCGATGACCTGGAAGCCGGGCGCCCGTGCCCGAACGCGGTCGCCGTGCGGCCGTAGCCCGACGCCGTCGATCAGTAGTGGCGGAGTTCGACGACGGTGCCGTCGGGGTCGCGCACATAGAGCGACGTGCCGTCGCCGCGTGCGCCGTAGCGGGTGACCGGTCCTTCCACGACCTCGAGCTCCGACATCGCCGCGACCTCGTGCAGGTCGACCGGATCGACCACCAGGCAGAAGTGGTCGAGTCGCCCGTCGCGGACCTCGCCGGCGATCAGGTCGATGATGGTGGACTCGTCGACGCGGACCGACGGAAAGAACACCTTCTTGTCCCTCCAGAGATCAACCCTCACTGGTTCGAGGCCCAACACGTCGACGTACCACGCGAGCGTGCGTTCGACGTCGGCGCAGACGAGCACGATGTGATCGAGCGAGGTCACCTTGATGGTCGCAGGCACGGCGATTCCTTTCCGGTCGGTCCGTTCACTCTGCCACTCACGCTGCCACGCCGGAAGCGGCAACGGACCGTGCCGTCAGACGAGAGAGGTCGCCAGCTGGACCGATACCAGCCCGGCCAGTTCGGCTCTGGCCGTCTCGATGAACCGCTCGAGCGCGAATGACGGCGTTCGGTCGGCCGACCACGTGAGCGAGATCACACGATGCAGATCGTCGGCCAGCGACACCACCACCCCACCGTCGGGAAGTCCTGGTTCGACGGTCAGTCCCGGCTGGACGGCGCAACCCAGCCCGGCGTGCACCAACCGTTGCCGCGTCGCGTTGTCCGGCGTGCGCACGACGGTTCGCCCGACGACGCCCGCTGCCCGACGCGCCTGCTCCCCCTTCGCGGCGCACGAATCGCCGATGGCCCCGTCCACGAACTCCTCGCCGTCGAGGTCGCTCAGCGAGATCGTTCGTCGCGATGCCAGGCGATGTCCGGGCGGAACGAGCACGACGAAACGGTCCACGAGGACTTCGATCGACTCCAGCCCGTCACCGACCATCGACGCCTCCACGAACGCGACATCGAGTACGCCGTCGCGAACCAGGTCGGGGAGTTCACCCTCGCGCGCTTCGTTGTGGATCGAGACGGCGATCTCGGCCCAGGCCCTCCGATACGAGCCGAGCACCCTGGGGAGCAGTCGAGCGCCGGCGGACTGGAACGTCCCCACCCGGAGCGAGCCCGCAGAGCCGTGCTGCAACGCATCGAGCTCGGTCCGGGCCAGATCGAGTCGATCGAGAATCCATTTCGCATGCTCGAGCACCGTCGCGCCGGCGTCGGTGAGGGTCACGGGCCTCGGACCGGATCCACGATCGACGAGCCGTTGCCCCACGGCCCGTTCCAACACGGCGAGCTGCTGCGACACGGCACTTTGTCCGTAGCCGAGCATCTCCGCGGCCCGGCTGATCGAGCGAGTCTCGGCGATGGCCCTCAGGGCTGCCAGGTGACGGACATCGAGGTTCCAGAGTTCATTCGCATTTGACATGGTTTCAATCTCACAAATTCGTTGGACAGATTGATTGTGCTAGCTCATCATCATGACATAGATCACCACGAAATGAGATCACTGATGGAACCACTTCTCGCCGTCCTCGCCGTTGTCCTGGCGCTGAACGCAATCGCCCGCCGATGGGGCGTCGACTCCCGCGACGGATGCGACTGGGGCGACACCTGTCAGACCCGCTGAACGGGCCCGCACCCGCTCGATCACACAGGACACACTCGTCATCCGCACGAAGTTCCGGACCGGCGATTCTCTGTCCGAACCACCTCAGCTGCTTCGACACGGTGTTCATGATGCTCGGGCACCCGCTCACGCGATGGCCACCTTCACCGCCGCTACACCGGGGCCGCCCGTCTCGTCGCCGCAGTCGGCTGCCCACTTCTCCCCGTCGGCATCCGCGGGACCGGCGAACTGCAACCCCCCGGGCCCGCCTCCCTCGGATGCGACTCCGCTCGGTCGCAGTGCTCGCGCTCGACGCCTGAGGCTCCTCGACCCTGCCGCTATGGTCGCATCGATGGGCATGACAGATCAGCAATCGGTGAAGGACTGGGTCGACGGATGGAGCAGCGAGGTCGCCGAGGTCGATCTCACCGCCGGGCGGCGTCGATTCAGCGACGATGTCGTCGCGTTCGGGACCTTCGCCGACGTCGTCGTCGGGCTCGACGCCCTCCACCGTGACCAATGGTCGCAGGTGTGGCCAAAGATCGAGGACTTCCGCTTCCTCACCGACGACATGGAGATCGTCGTGTCGCCCGACCGGTTGATGGCGGTCGCGGTCGTCGGGTGGTCGTCCACGGGGATTGCCGAGGACCACACACGGTACCCGCGCCCTGGACGTGCAACCGTGGTGCTCACACGGGGCACGCCCGAGGCCGAATGGGTCGGCGTCCACACCCACTTCTCGCTGGGCCGCGGCGTACCCCAGGCGAGCTACGGCAACCGCCCCAGCCGCTAGCCCACGTTCCTCCTCGCCCCCGTTCTGCACCACCCCGGGTAAACTCCCCTCTCAACGGATGACTCGCCTCAGTTTGGGCAGGACGGCTTTGACGCTGTCGCCCCGTGCAGGCTCGACGTTTCCTCCATGACCCTCCCAGGAGGACCTGTGGTCCGCAACCCCGGCGAGCACGCGACACGTGTCGGCGTCATCAGCACCTATCCCCCCACGCAATGCGGCATCGCCACGTTCTCGGCCGCGCTCGTGCGGCAGTTCCACGCCGCGGGCCACGACGTCGATGTCGTTGCGCTCGACGACGGCAAGAACCCGGCGATGCGAAAGGGCCCCGTCGTGGCCGGACACCGCAATGATGCGCCGGGTGCAGTACGGGCCACCGCCAGGACGCTCGATCGTTGCGACGTCGTCGTCGTCCAGCACGAGTTCGGAATCTTTGGCGGCGAGGACGGCGATGAGGTCCTGGACCTGATCGACGCCATTGACGCACCGGTCGTCGTGGTCGCACACACCGTGCTCCTCACTCCCACCCCACACCAGAAGGAAGTGCTCGTCGAGGTCTGCGCCCGCGCGGAGCGAGTCATCGTCATGACCCAGACGGCACGCGATCGGCTGACCGGCAGCTATCCGGTCGACCCCGACACCATCGTCACGATCCCCCACGGTGCGGCGGCACCCACGGTCCATGTGGTGCGACCGATGGGTGGGGTCGCTGCCCTGCGACGGCCAGAGCTGCTCACGTGGGGTCTGCTCGGCCCCGGCAAGGGCATCGAGCACGTCATCGACGCGCTGGCGATCCTCCATGCGGACGGACACGCACCGCGCTACACGGTCTCGGGGGTGACGCATCCGAACGTGCTGCTGCACCATGGCGACGTCTACCGCCAGGGCCTCATCCGGCAGGTGCAGCGCCTCGGGTTGGATGACCTCGTCACCTTCGACGCCACCTACCGCTCCGTCGAGGAGCTCACCCAGTTCGTCGCGAGCTCGTCGGTCGTGGTCCTGCCCTACGACAGCCGGGATCAGGTCACATCGGGCGTGCTGGTCGACGCAATCGCCGCGGGGCGCCCCGTCATCGCCACCGCCTTCCCCCACGCCGTGGAGCTGCTCGCATCGGGCGCCGGGCTGGTCGTGCCGCACGGCGACGTCCGTCGGCTCGCGGAGGCCATCCGGACGGTCGTGCGGAGCCCGGAGATCCGCAGCGAAATGGCCCGCGAGGCGTCCCGGCGTGCGCCGGACCTGTTGTGGCCGAACGTCGCCGGGCGGTACCTGGCGATGTTCGACGAACTTCGCCACGCCACCCATGCGGTGGCGATGTGAGCGACGCTCGCATCTTCACCCACCTGGCTGCGATGACCGACGACCGAGGAATCTTCGAACATGCCCACGGCCGTCAGCCCCGCCGAGAGCACGGCTATTGCACCGACGACAACGCTCGACTGCTGACCATCGCGTCGATGCACGACGACGTGGGCGATGCCCACCGTCTCAGCCGAACCGCATTGCGGTTCGTCCGCGAGGCGCAGATGCCCGACGGCACCTCCCGCAACCGGATGGACGTCGATGGGAACTGGACCGACCTGGCGACCACCGAGGACTGCTGGGGCAGAGCGCTCTCCGGACTCGGTGCTGCCGCCGCGCACCACGACAACCCCACCATCCGCAAGTGGGCACTGCGCAGCTTCGAGCGTGGCGCGCGACGTCGCTCGGAATGGCCACGCGCCATGGCGTTCGCTGCCGTCGGCGCGGCCGAGGTGGCGCGGGTCATGCCAGCCCACCACGAGGCCCGGGCGGTGCTTCGATCCACCATCGAGGTGATCGGACCACTCCCGACCAACGGGAGCTGGCGCTGGCCCGAGCCGCGCCTGCGCTACGCGAACGCAACGCTCGCCGAGGCGCTGATTGCCGCTGGGTCGGTGCTGCAGCAGGCCGCGACTCTGGATCGCGGTCTCGAGATGCTCGATTGGTTGCTCCAGCTCGAAACGGTCGGAGGGCATCTGTCCGTGACCGGCCATGACGGCCGCGGACCCGACGACGTCGGACCACAGTTCGACCAGCAGCCCATCGAGGCGGCCGCCATGGCCGACGCCTGCTGGCGAGCACTGCTCGTCACCGGTGACGACACCTGGTCACGCGGCATCGTCGCCGCCGACGGCTGGTTTCGCGGGCTCAACGACGTCGGGCTCACCATGTTCGACGCAGAGTCCGCCGGTGGCTTCGACGGCCTCCACGCCGACCGCGTGAACGCCAACGAAGGCGCCGAATCAACGCTTGCGTATGTCGCCACCAGCTATCGCGCTGCGCAGCTGCAGCGAGTCGGATGAGGAACGAATGACCCTCACCGTCAACGAGACCGGCATCGAACTTCGGCCCGATCACCATCGGGTCGTGGCACGACTGTTCGTCCCCGGGCGAGAGGATGTCGGCCCGGGCGATTCACGCGCCGGCGCAGTCCTCGATCGGATCCTCGCGCTCGACGAGGCCGAGGTGGAGGCAGCGCTGCTCGACATCGACCAACGATTCAACAGGCGGCATCGGGACCTGCACGGCACCTTCCGCCATCACGCCGATCTCCTCGCGTCGCACATGACGCTGTCCGGGCCGCTCACCGAGGCGCGCCATCTGCTGATCGGTGCAACCTTCACCCATGAGTTCTCGATCGAGGGCGCCGCACTGTGCAACCCCTCCATCGTGCTGCTCCCCGACGTCCTCGACGACGGCGCGAGACGCTTCGTGATGAGCGTGCGCGGGATCGGCGAGGGCCACCGATCGTCGATCGGATTCCGCACCGGGGCGATCGCAGGCGATGGCACCGTGACGATGGACGTCCCCGGGCCGTTCCCCACGATCGCAGTGCCCAGCCCTGGCCTGAACCGCCGTTCGGTGTTCCACCTCCACCTCGAGGAACTCGGCGACGACAACGAGAACGCCTCCTTCGCGCTCGACTCGCTGGGCGAGTACTTCAGCGACGAGGAACTGTTCGAACGGACCACCGAACTGTCCGCCGAGCACTCCACGCGCCGCAACACCGGGCGTACCGTGGAACACCTCGACGATCTGGCCCGCTCGTCGTACGTTGTCTCCTACGGCCCCGAGTCGAAGGTGTCGGAGCGAGTGCTCTGGCCGCACTCCCCCGCAGAGGCGCAAGGGATGGAGGACGCTCGGTTCGTCCAGTTCACCGACGACGACGGCGCCACCACCTACTACGCCACCTACACCGCCTTCGACGGCAAGAACATCAGCCAGCACGTAGTGCAGACGGACGACTTCGCCACGTTCGACGTGTCACCCACCGCAGGTGCGGCGGCGAAGGGGAAGGGGCTGGCGCTGTTCCCGCGGAAGGTGGGCGGCCGCTATGCGGCGCTGTCCCGGTCGGATCGCGAATCGAACTCCATCGCCTTCTCGGACGACCTGCGCTGCTGGCCGACCTCCACCCAGATCCAGGCGCCGGAGCGCACGTGGGACCTGATGCAGTTGGGCAACTGCGGCTCCCCCATCGAGACCTCGGCGGGCTGGTTGGTCCTGACCCACGGTGTCGGGGCGATGCGCACCTATGCACTGGGCGCGATGCTCCTCGACCTGGAGGATCCGACCATCGTGATCGCCGCCTGCGAAGGGCCGATCATGACTCCCGACGAGCGGCGACGCGACGGCTATGTTCCGAACGTGCTCTACACGTGCGGCGGTGTCTCGGTGGGCGACACACTCGTGCTGCCCTACGGCATCGGCGACCAGACCATCGGGGTGGCAACCCTGTCCATCGAGGAACTGATCGCGTCGATGACGCCCACCGTCTAGGCCGGCCAGGCGTCGTCCTTCGCCGTTCCCGCGGTTGCTGCGTCGCGCACGGAGGCAACACGCTCCTCGCTGGCAGCGCCACAACCGCTCGACCGAGGTCACCGAGCACCGGTGCCGCTGGATCACCTCGGGTACCATGACGACATGTCCGACACTGTGGTGCAGTGGTCGAGTGCGCCGGTCGAGATCGCGCCGCGGGTGTGGTGGGTGGGCGCGGTTCGTCCTGATGAGCGGTTCCAGTGTCATGCCTATCTGCTGGAGGCCGGTGACAGTTCGGTGCTCATCGACCCTGGGTCGGCCGATGCCCTCGACGACGTGTTGGCCAAGGTCCGCCGGATCGTGCCGCTCGAGTCGATCCGCTGGGTGGTCTGCCACCACGCCGATCCCGACATCGCCGCCGGGCTGCCCGAGCTGCGCAAGGCGCTGCCGCGGCCCGATGTCCAGCTCGTCACCGAGTGGCGAGCCCAGACGTTGCTCCACCACTACCACGCCGGCTTCCCGTACTACCTGGTCGAGGACCACGACTGGCAGTTACCTCTGGACGGCGACCGCAAGCTGCGTTTCGTGTTGACGCCGTACCTGCACTTTCCGGGAGCGATGTGCAGCTGGGACGAATCGACCGGCGTGGTGTTCAGCTCCGACATCTTCGGCGGGTTCACGGACGGCGGGCAGTTGTTCGCCGAGGACATGAGCTACTTCGAGGCGATGCGGCCGTTCCACGAGCACTACATGCCGAGCCGCGACATCCTCGCTGCCGGCCTCGACCGGTTGCGGCGAACGTTCTCGCCGATCACGCTGATCGCCCCACAGCACGGGTGTGTCATTCCCGGACGGCTCGTCGACGAGATGTTCACCCGGTTGGCCGAGTTGGAGTGCGGCATCTTCTTGATGGCCCGTCAGGATCTCGATGTCGCCAGGTTGTTGCGAGTTGCATCGACGGTGCGGCGGATGACCGAGGCGTTGGTGATGGCCCACGACCTTCCCGAGCTGGCGAGAATCGCGCAACGTGTGCTGCCGGAACTGCTCCCGGTCGACACCATCGAGGTCATCGCAGTGACCGAGGGTGAAGGAACGCTGCGGTTCGCGAGCGACGACGACTTCGCCGGCACTGCGACCGAGATGCCCGAGTCGTCGCCGACGTCGTTGGTCCTTCCGCTCGGCGGTCGCGGTGTCGGTGCGTTCGTGCACATCGTGCTCTCCGAACCCGTGGAGATCACATCCGAGATGGAGGCGATGTTCCTCCGTCTTGCGCCCGCGTTGCGTGTCGCGCTGAACCGTCACCTCGAACAGCGCCAGCTCGAGAGCGAGAGCTCCGCGTGGAAGGAGTCGGCCTCGCACGACGCCCTGACCGGCCTGTACAACCGTGCCGCGCTGGATCAGTTGGCTCGGGCCGAGGCCCTGTTCGGCGTGCTGATGATCGACATCGACCACTTCAAGCGGGTGAACGACGAGCACGGCCACCCGGTCGGCGATCTGGTCCTGCGTCAGGTCGCCGGCGCGTGTCGTGGCGCGTTGCGCGCCACCGATCGGCTGTTCCGGTACGGCGGCGAGGAGATGTTGGCGCTGATCGACAGCACCGACCGTGACGAGATCGCTGCCGCAGCCGAGCGCGTCCGACACGCAGTCGGTGCGCTGCCGTTCGCCGAGGTGCCAGGTCTCGAGCAGGTCACCGTCTCGATCGGTGTCGCGATGCACCAGCACGGTCAGTCGGTGGGCGACTCGATCAGCGATGCCGATCAGAGCCTGTACGAGGCCAAACGCGACGGCAGGAACCGAGTGGTCGCCGCCTGGCGGAAATGACACACCCTCCGCCGGATCAATCGAACGCTGCGGCTCCGAGAAACCGACGATCAGGCGCCGCGACCGGTGACGGGGCGTCGGCTGCGAGGAGAGCGTCGATCGTCGCAGCCAAACTGGCGCTGGTGGCTTCGTTCGGTGGAGCGACCGCTGCCATAGCCGAGCGCTCGAGGTCGGCGGCGTTGGCGAACTGATCCGTCGACATCGGGACGACGAGCTGGCGAACACCTGCAGCGAGAGATTCCTGCACGCTGTTGTTACCACCGTGGTGAATGGCCGCGTCGGCACAGCGCAGCATCGCCACCTGCGGCAGCGTCGGCGCGACGATCCAGTCGTCGGGGATCGGTCCGAGTTGGTGGGACGAGGTCGCGCCGACTGCGATAGCTGCTCGGGCGCCGATCTGGCGCAGTGCGCCGGCGATGCACTCCAGAACGTCCGATCGGTGCGACAGAAAGGTGCCCAGGGCGACATACACGTAGGGCCGCTCGTCGGTTCGCTCGTGCCACGAACGAAACGCCGCAGGCAATTCCTCCGCGCGAACCAGTGGACCGACGAAGCGATGATCACTCGGCAGCAGCGCGTTGCGTGCCGGGACGTGCAGGTCGGCGACACTGTTGTACAGCACCTGTCGACCATGGACACGAAAGGCGTCGTCGACGGGACGCATCCCGGGCGCCACGACCGCAAGCGCATCGTTCCAACGCTTGGTGAAGGCGTGCGTGACCCGATCAGCGAGCTGCTCCAGTTCGTCGAGTTCGAGCGGGTCAGGAGCGAAGCACGACGGCCAATGGGCCGGGATCCCGTAGCGCTCGACGCCGACAGGGAGCTGGCTCGGATGCCCGGGGACGAGCGTGACATACGGGCGGCCGGTCGCGTGCATGGCCAGAGTCGACCCGAACGAGACGTGGTCGACGAGCACGTCGTCGGGGTCGAGTTCACTGCACAGCTCGCCGATCTCGTGCGCGACTCGCTCCGGATTCCACAGAAGGTCGAGCTCGCGATCGAGCGCCTGCCGCCGGATGGTGGCGATCGGACCAGCGCGCGTCGCGGCGATGAAACTCTGGATCCCGGGTCCACCTGCGTCGAGACCGTCGTTCGAGCCGGCACCGAGCCGCAACGACCTCCACTCGAAACCGTCTGCTTCGACCCGGGCGCGCAGGCTCGGTCCGGTGGCGACAACCACTCGCGCACCGTCCGCACGGGCGTCGCCGGCGAGGACCGACAGCGGGCCGTAGTGCGACGCGTACTCGGGGCTGATGACCAACAAGGTCATCGCACGACCGCCAGCGGGAGGTACAGCTCGACGAGGCGCTCGGCCATCGTCTCCACCGAGTACCACTGCTCGATCATCCGGCGCGCCCGACACGCCCGACCGGGTCGGTCGACCAGGGTGATGGCCCGCGTGATCGCATCGCCGAGGTCGGCATTGGGATCGACGAGGACGCCGATGTCCCCGTCGTCGATGTAGGTCGGTGGTCCGCCCGTGCTCGGGGCGACCACGACGAGACCGGCGGCCAACGCCTCGATCACGGCGAGGCCGAACTCCTCTTTCCATGCACCATCGACGTAGACACCGCCACCAGCCCAGCGGCCGGCGCGACCGCTGGCCGCCGACACCAGCAGGCGGGCGATGTCAGCACGCGGCCGCCCGCCGAGCAGCTGCAACCCGCTGCGCCGGGTGTCCCAGGGGGGAACAAGGCGATCGATCTGCTGGAGTACGGATCGTTCGGTTGCCGATGGATCGTCGAGATCGCCGCCGACGATCACCAGGTTGAAGCGTTCGTGGAGCAGTGGATCGGCTGCCCAAGCGGCCACGATGCGGTCCATCCCCTTCACCGGATTGAGGCGGCCCACGCTGACGAGCAGTGGCAGGTGGCGGCGATCATTCGAGATGCGGCCGTCGAGGTCGGCGAGAATGCCGACGCGAGGTGATCCGATACTTGCGGCCGCCTCGTCGGTCGCCTCAGCTCGGCGAAGCAAACCAATGTCGATACCCTCGGCGACGACGGCGCATCGCTGATCGAACCGACCCGACGCAGCGTCCGCTCCGGTGAAGAACTCGATCGGCTTCGATCGCGGGAACAGCGCGATCCGATCGGCCTCGCGTGCGAGACGCTCCACCAGACGGGCACGGAACCAGATATGACCCTCTGTTGCGAGTCGGAGGACTGAACCATGGTCCGCCTCGCCGCGTGCTCGCAGTGAGGAGAGCACGTTGTGCGGGTCTGGCGCGAGGCTGAAGCACGTACGGATTCCCTCCGTTGCCGCGGTTTGCGCACCGGCAAGCGTGCCGGCATCGGCCATGCGCAGATGGAGCAAATCGACGCCGCCGGCGCGGCGAATGATGCGGCGGAGACTGCGCTCGATCGTGGGCAGGTGTTCCCAGAGATCGTCAGTCGTCTCCACCGGCCGGGCCTCATCGCCGATCGCAATGGTCGCGAACGACTGTGACTCCACGTTGGAGTTGCTGGAGCCGAGGATCGCGTCGGTGACTGTGCCACGTCCGATGGTGAGCACGTGACCGATCTCTGGCCGGGAGGCGAGCGCCTCGCCAACCGACACGAGCAAGCTTGCCACGCCCCCCGTGTCACCACGCCCGCCGCGACTGAGCTGTCCGTCGAGACCGGCAGCCATGGTCAGCTGGGCGATGCGCAAGCCGCCGGCGGAGGTGTGACCGCCCATAGCGGCGGCGCGGACGCGGTCGCACACCGCCAATCTGGCATAGGCGCCGACTTCGTCGTCGTGAGCTGCGAGGCGTCGAAGCGAAGCGTCGTCGATGCCGTATCGGTCGGCCATCGCGCCGATCGCAGCGATGCGAACCGAGCCGAACTCGGCGAGATCACCGGCGAGATGGGCCAGGATCTCGGTCGTGCGAGGATCGTCGATGACCCCGAGCAGATCGATCAGACGGGCTCGCTGGCGGCCGTCGCTCGTTGCCGACACCCGGGTGATGGCGGAACCGGTGATGGCGGGATCAAACGCCGCCCAACGTCGCAATGTGCGGTGCGCGTGCATCGTGTCGATGCCACCGACGACGAGCAGATCGAGCAGATGCGGCACGGCGGCAGCCGCGACCGGTTGGCGCCGCAATCGCCATGCCGCATGGCGACGTACCAAGGTATCCGGTGCCGACAGGAGTGTGGTCAACGACTCGACGGCGGCCGCGTGGTCGATGGCTCCCAGGATCTCGATCGCCAGCACAGCAGCGAAGGAGCCCTCGTCGGTGAGCTCGTTCAGTTCATCGACCATCTCGAATGACTCCGGTGATCGACTGGCCTCGGCCGCGAGTTGCGCCGAGCGGAGCAGAGTGTTGACGAAGTCGTTCGACTCGGCGAGGTCGCGAAGTTCGTCGACCACGGCCCATCGCGCGCGCCAGCGCAGACCGGCCGTCATCGCCGTCGAGCGTCGGCAGCGGCGGCTGGTGTCTCGATCACGACGCCGGCTGTGAGAGCCGTTGGCGCGTCGGCAGGTGCGTCGCCCAGCACGTACGCCCCGACCATGACCACGCCCCACACGGTCAGGAACGTCACGGCGATTCCGACGTAGAGCACCAAGCTCGTCATACCGTCACCTCTTGACGGGAACGACGGGCGGGATCAACGACCTGACCGAGGAGGAGGGTGCCGAGCGAGTGGATCGACGGCACCCAGAGGCCGACAAAGATCCCGGCAGTGGTTTCGTGCTTGACGAAGTACAGCCAGACCGAGAAGAGGAACGACAGGAACCCGGCGATGGCGAACGGCAGCTTCAGCCGCAGGGAGATGGGTAGCGATTTCATTTCGAGCCTTCCGATAGGTGATCGACGATTTAAGCATCATTCAGTGTGATTTATTCCGCCATAATGATTTTCCGTGCCAAGCGCTGCTGATATGAGCGTTCGATGTCAATGATTTATGAAGGACTGCTACCCTGTGTGGTTGTGAGCGCGGCAAGCGAGGAGCAATTGGAGCTGCAAGAGGCTGCCGATGCCCTCGGCGTCCATTACCAAACCGCCTACCGATGGGTGAGGAGCGGGCGACTTCCGGCTGAAGTCGTCGGCGGCCGGTACCGAGTCGCACGGTCCGACCTCCTACAGATCGACGCCGACCGGCGCACGCCGTCGCCTCCCAGACCACCGAGCGACAAGCGCCTGCACCATCAGGTCGAGCGGATGTACGACGCACTGGTCATCGGCGACGAGCCGCAGGCGCGTTTGATCGCCCACCGCATCGTCGGCGAGGGCACGAGCGTCGTGGCATTCATCCAACGAGTGCTGGTGCCGGCGCTACGTGAGATCGGAAACGCCTGGCAGCGAGGCGAGATGCCGATCTGGTCGGAGCACCGCGCCTCGGCGATCGCCGAACGCGTTTTGGCCTCGATCGCCCCCAACCCGCGGGGACGGCGACGCGGGGTTGTTGCGGTTGCGGCGATCACTGGCGACCATCACTCCCTCCCGACACTGATGGCCACTGTCGCTCTTCGAGACGCCAACTGGAAGGTGCACCACCTGGGCGCCGACACGCCACCCGCCGAGCTGGTGCGATTCTGCACGAAGCAGCCGGTCGACCTTGCCGTGATCACTGTCACGAACCCGGACTCGATCGAAGTGGCCGAGCATGCTGCAACCGACCTGCGCGCGGCTGGCATCCGGACACTCGTCGGCAGGCCCGGTCAGACGCTCGACGACCTGCTGGACCAGGCTCCCGTACACGCCGCATTCCCGCGATGACACACAACCGGTGACTCGAGATGACCGAGACCCGGGACACTCCGCCTGTTACATCGAGCGGTCGCGCTCCATCCGACGCGTCAGCCGGCGAGTCGGCGTCGCACCTCGGCCACGTCTGCGGCAAGGCGCTCGGCCAGTGCTCGGCCGTCGAGCTTGGCCGTCGAGCTTGGCGGCTGCGGCTCGCTGACCAACAGCCTCCGTAAGTCGCCGGAATCTCACCCGTTCGACGGTGTGGTGTCGTGGGGGCCGCCGGTCGGCGTCGGCGTACTGCAGACGAACGGTGTCTTCGACGGGATGAAGATGGTCGACCCCACCGGGAACGCGTCGAAGGAAGGGTTTGTCACGTTTGCGGCCTTCAGCGCCTCCACCGTCACGTCGAACGTCTGGGCCACTCCCGCCGGCGTGTCCCCCTCGAGCACGATGTAGCTGGCGAGGACGCAGTGCCCGTCACCGGCAGCGCCAGCAGCCTTCTCGAGGATCGAATCGGCGACCTTGTTGAGGTCCTGCGCTGCAACGGTGAGGTCGTGGTCACCCGATGGCACGTACTGGTCGTCGATCAACTCGGCAGCGACAAGGATCATGTGCTTGGGCGTGACGATTGCGACTCGCCGCGCAACTCCGTTGCTCGTCTCGACGAACATCAGCGCATCCGTTCCGACCGAAACTCCAGGAGTGTCGAATCCGGCTTTCCGCTGTTGCCATCCGAGAGAGCTCGTGTCGATGGTGTCGGGCAGTGCTTCGAGGACGAACACGAGGTTCCCATCGACGGGTTGGTCTCCCAAGAAGTGGGTGCAGATGGTCTTGGCGCTGAACTGCGGTCCCGAGCCGACCCCGTAGTCCGTGGTCGCGCAAGTGCCGAAGGACTCCATTTCCTGGTAGACGGCGGCTCGCCATGCATCGTCGCGAGCATCCACCGGTCGGGGTGTCCCGGTCGTTGTGACGATGCTGGTGGTGGTGCTCGCGCTGGACCCGCCGTCGATGGAGGACATCGCGGTCTGCGCACCAGGACTCAACGGGTTCGAGGCGTCGTGTCGTGCGTTGAGCGCGAGTCCGGCGGCGCCTACGCCGACCACAAGTACGGTCGCTGCGGCGGCCGACGCCATCCATCGCTGGTTCCCGACCGTCGCGGGGAACTCCATGTCGGGAGCGCACTCCGACACCTTGTGCATGGTGCGCTCGAGGAGCGCAATCAGTTCCTCGTCGGACTTCACGGACTGGTTCATGTCAGTTCCTTTCGGAGAGTTGCGAGCGCTCGGAAGGCGAGCGATCGAACGGTCGGCTCGGGGCAGTTCATCAGTCGGGCGATCTCCTCGTCCGGCAGGTCGAGGTGAATGCGCAGCACCAGCACCGTGCGTTGACGCGCCGGCAGACGGCGGAGCAGTCGCCAGGTCTCGTCGACCAGCGGTTCGCCAGTGACGGCCTCACGCGAGCGTGGAACGGCTTTGGCTCGGGTGGCTCGCCGGCCAAGTGACCGCACCCGGTTCACGACCGACCGCTTCAGATACCACTCGTGGTTGTCGATCAACTCCCAGCGAGGGATCGCAGCCGCGAAGACGTCCTGCACCACTTCCTCAGCGACGGCCCGCGACCCAGAGAGCAGCGTCGCCAGGCCGAGCAACTGGCTCCGGTACTGGTGGTACATCGCACCAATCGCATCCGGTTGCTCGTCGTCCACGCCAAATCGAATCACAACCAGTCAGACGCTCGACACCGCTTCCACGTTGCACCATCGTCAGCAACAGTGACCGACCATGATCGCGTCGTCGTCGACAGACTCGGTCAGCGCTGACTCGCTTCCGATGTTCACGACCACTTGGTGCAGGAGTGTGGCGGCCGAGTCGCCAAGGCGCCGTTCGGTCCAGGAAGGGCGAATCGCGTCGCCCGAAGCTCTGCGTGGCACCCCTTTGGCACTCTTCGTCGGCCAGTGGCGGTTGATGGCGGACGAGAGCCATCGCTGGCGGACACATCGAACGGACTCGACGTCGGCACATCATCCCTGGTCAGGGGTAGCAGCGAACACGACGACGTGCTAATTGACGTTGCGTGAACGACCCTCCCAGTAGGGGGCACGCAGATCCTTCTTCAGGATCTTGCCGGTCGGATTGCGTGGGAGGGCGTCGAGCCAGTCCACGCTCGTCGGGCACTTGAACTTGGCCAGGCGCTCACGCGCGAAATCGATGATCTCCTGCTCGGTCACTTCCACGCCCGGCTTCCGCACGACCATCGCCTTGGCCGTCTCGCCCCACCGTTCGTGGGGCACACCGATCACGGCGACATCGGCGATGGCCGGGTGGCTCATCAGCACGTTCTCGACCTCCGCCGGATAGACGTTCTCGCCGCCACTGACGATCATGTCCTTCACCCGATCGTGGATGTAGACGTAGCCGTCCTCGTCGAGGAACCCGACGTCGCCACTGCGGAACCACCCGTCGGCATCGATGCTCTTGGCGGTCTCGCCGGGCATGTTCCAGTAGCCCTTCATGATCTGCGGGCCGCTGAGCCAGATCTCCCCCACCTCGCCCTGCGGGCAGTCCTGGCCGGTGTCGGGATCGACGATGCGCAAGCCGACGCCGGGACCCGGCACACCACAGCTCCGCAGGCGATGCCGGTTCGGCCCCGCCACGTCATGGTCCTCAGGCGGCAGGTTGACCACCGCACCGGTCGTCTCGGTCAGCCCGTATGCCTGCCAGAACTTGCAGCCGAACGTCGTGACGCTCTTGGCGAGCACCTCCTCGCTGATCGGCGAGGCGCCGTAGACCAGCACGCGCAGGCTGGTGAAGTCGGCCTCGTCGACACCGGGCACCATGAGCATGAACTGCAGCACGGCCGGCACGACGAATCCGTGTGTGATCCCCAGCTCCGGGATCAAGCGCACGACCGCCGCGGGATCGAGGTCGCGCAGCACCACGGTTGTCGCGCCGACGTACTGCCCGGCCACCGCCCAACCGCCTCCACCGATGTGGAACAACGGCATCGCCGCAAGGTTCACGCTCGTCTCGTCGAGCTCCCACATCTCGCGAGCGATCGGGAGGAGTCCGAAGAAGTTGGAGTTCGTCAGCATCACACCCTTGGGCCGACCCGTCGTGCCGCTCGAATAGAGCTGGAACGCCACATCGTCTGGGGTCTGCTGCGTTCCCGGATCGGTCGCGGGTTGCGCCGCCACCTCGGTGTCGTAGTCGGGATACCGACCGTCGCCGTCGATGACGAGGATCTTGGTCACCGTGGGCAGGTTGCCCGCGATCGCGTCGAGGACCTGCACGAAGTCGGCCCCGACCACGAGCACCTTCGACGCCGCGTCGTTCACGATGAACTCGACCTCCGGCGCAGCGAGTCGCCAGTTGACATCGACGCAGACCGCGTTCAGGAGCGAGCAGCCGTAGAACACCTCGAAGTGCTCGATGCCGTTCTTGTCGAGGAACGCCACCCGATCCTCAGCACCGACGCCGTTCGCTGCGAGCAGCGACGCCACCCGGCTCGAGCGCGCATAGAGCTCCGCCCACGACAGCCGTCGCTCGCCCTGGATGAGCGCAGTGGCGTCGGAGCGCTCGTGTCCGTGCACGCGAATGATGTCGGCAACGCTGTTGATGGTCCCCATGGCTGCGAGAGCCTAGTTTCTGCTCAGGTGCGCTTGGCGCCCCATGAATCCCAGTGCGTCACCGCGGCCGCCGGCTTGCGCGGTGCAACACCGAAGTTGCCCGACGGGTACCCGATCGGTACGAGCGCAGCGATCTCGAAACGCGGGCTGCCATCTGCACGCAGCGGGACCCCGAGCAGCTCGAACACCTCGGGGGCGAGGATGCGGATGACCGTCGTCAGCGCGGTGCCGAGACCGAGCGAGCGAGCGGCCACACAGAAGTTCTGCACGGCGGGGTACACGCTCGCGTCGAGGCGACCGATGTCCATGTGCCCGTCCGCGTCGTCGGCACCCCACGGGACGATCGGCTGGAGGAACAGCACGATCGCCGGAACGTCACCGAGGTGATCGGCGAGGTACCGACTGGCGTCGCGATTGCGCGCCCAGGCGGCCGCCTTCGCCTCGTCGTCGAACTCCGCCGGCTCGGGCAGCGCCCGTTCGTAGCGGGTGTAGGCGCGTCCGTAGATGTCGCCGAGCTTCGCCCTCGTGTCGGCATCGGTGACCACCACGTACTGCTGGGGCTGCACGTTGCCGCCACTCGGTGCCTGCTGCGCCGCCCGAAGACACGTTGCGATGTCGTCATCACTCACCGGCAAGGTGCTGAAGCGACGGATCGCCCGTGTGGTCATGATGGCCTCGATGGGGTCCATGTCATCTCCCTTCGAAGGTTGGGGTGCGCTTCTCGAGCATGGCATCGACCGCCTCGGCGTGGTCGTGCGACAGGAAGCAGGGGATCTCCAGCGCGGTGGAGAGATCGAAGCTCGTCAACAGTGCATGCTTGAGCTGCGCGTTCACGGCCATCTTCGTGCCCTTCACGGCCAACGGTGGTTGCGCGGCGAGCCGCTGAGCCCAGTGCATGGCACGCTCGGCGACATCATCCGGCGAGCACACCTCTGCGGCGACGCCGAGCCGCAGTGCATCTGCGGCAGTGAGCGGTTCGCCGAGCAGCAGGTGCTTCTTCGCCGCCAGCGGTCCAAGGAGCAGCGGCCACACGGCTGCTCCGCCATCGCCGGCCACCAGACCGACGTTCACGTGAGGGTCGATGATGACGGCCCGGTCGCTCATCACCACCAGATCGCAGAGCAGCGCGATGGACGCGCCGAGACCCGCCGCGGATCCGTTGAGCCCACAGACGATCGGCACGTCGATGTCGAGCAGATCCCAGATCATCTGCTTCGCGCTGCGCCGAAGCGCATCGAGCTTCGACATGTCGCGCAACTGCGGAAACCATGCGAAGTCGCCGCCGGCGCTGAAGGCACGGCCCTCGGCGGTGAGCAGGATCGCCCGCCCACCGGGATCACGACGCAACTGCGAGAACAACTCGGTGACCTCGTCGTGCAGCAGCTCGTCGACCGCGTTCATCGGCGACGACGGATGCCGCAACGTGGCGACGACGACATCGCCCTCGTGCGTGATCGTGAACGACTCCATCAGCTGAACGACTCCATCAGATCATCGTCGCATCGATGTCGAGTCCGAAGTGCAACTTCCCCATCGTCTCGTAGAGGCGGGGTGCCACCATGATGTGTTGGGTGACGACGTGCGCGTCGCGCAGGCATCGCTGCAGTGGGCTGTGCTCGAACAGCGATGTGCCGCCGCCGAGGGTGTAGGCGACATCGGCCGCCTGCACCGCCGCTGCGGCCGCATGGGCACCGGCGAGGCGCATCCGACCCCGCGCCGCCACGTCGACGCGTCCGCCGGCGACGGCCGTGTCCCACGCCTGGGAGACCTCGTCGAGCAGGAAGGCGCGGGCCGCACGTAACGACGCTTCGGCCTTGGCCAGTTCGGCCTGGGCGACCCCCGACTGGCTGATCGTACGACTGCTGAACTGTGGCTTCTTGGCCCCACCGAGCTCGATGATCGCATCCAGTGCGTGCCGACCGATGCCGAGACCCGCCGCTGCGACACCGACGGCGAGCAGCGTCATGTCGGGGAACCGTCCGAGGGGCGAGTCCACCTGCGGGCCGGTGACCTGCGGCTGGGTCGCTCGGGCGTCGGGGACGAAGACGTCCTCGACGCTGAAGTCACCGGACCCCGTCCCGCGGAGACCGGAAGTGTGCCAGGTGTCGTGGAAGGTCACCTGATCCGCACTGAACCACATCGACCCGCTGAAGCCGTCGCCGATCGCGCCACCGGTGATGAACTGGCAATGCTGCGTGCCACTCCCCCACATCCAGCGGCCGGTCACCCGATAGCCCCCATCGACCTTCACCGCTGTTGCATTGCGGGCGAACACCCCGCCGGTGATGTTGCTCGGGTCACCCCAGATCAGCTGCGCCTGCTCCGGCGCGACGTAGTGACTGAGCAGCGAGGTGGTGGTCGCGATCATCGTGCACCACCCTGCGGCACCGTCGGCCGCGGCGATTCGCTCGATCACTCGCAGGATCGTCGGCGGGTCCACCTCTGGTCCGCCGTACACCGCGGGCACGCACATCCGCAGCACGCCCTCATCGCGCAGCACCTCGACGATGGGAGTGGGCAGGCGCCGGAGCTGCTCTCCTTCGCCCCCGTGTTCGGCCGCGACCGCGGCCGCCCGATCCGCTGCAGCGAGCCAGTCGGTCACGACGCGACCCGGCCGGCGCGCTGGATCTCGGCCCAGCTCATGCCCTTGGTGACGTCGACGTCGTGGGGCAGGCCGAGCACTCGTTCGGCGATGATGTTGCGCTGCACGGCGAAGGTGCCGCCACCGATGGTGAGCGCCTGGCTGAACATGAACCCGTCGTACCAACCGGGGTGCATGAGACCGCCGTCGGGCTTCTCGGGCCCGAGCGAGTTGGTGTCGGTTCCCGGCACGAAGTCGTGCCCGTCGCCACCCATGAGCATCCCAGCGGCGCCGATGAAGTCGCGGGCGAGCAGCATCACGTGCTGACCGTGCTCGTCGGCCAGCAGCTTGCGGATGCTGGCCTCGGGCCCGGGCATCTGACCCTTCAGCGCAGCGGACAACGTGCGCATCCGGATCAGGTCGAGCAGCATGTGCTCGATGTAGACCGACGCCACCCTCTGGCGGATGTGGGGATCGGTGACGGGTCCGGTGTCGCGGATCGTCTCGATCAATTCCATCGCCGTGGGCCCGTTGCCCCACAGCACGCCGCCCGTCGAGAGCGACACCCGCTCGTTGCCGAGCGTCACCTTGGCGAGGCGCCACCCGTCGTTGAGATCACCGACGAGGTGGTCGGCGGGCAGTCGCACGTCGGTGAAGAACACCTCGTTGAAGGTGTGGCCACCGGTCATCTCGGTGATGGGGCGGATCTCGATGCCGGGAAGGTCCATCGGGCAGACGAAGTACGAGACGCCCTTGTGCTTGGGCACGTCAGGGTCGGTGCGGGCGATGAGGATGCCGTACTTCGCGTACTGGGCCCCGCTCGTCCAGATCTTCTGCCCGTTGACGATGAACTCGTCGCCGTCGCGCACCGCGCGCGTCCCGAGGTTGGCGAGGTCGCTGCCGCTGCCGGGTTCGCTGAACAGCTGGCACCAGAACTCCTCGCCCGACAGCAGCGGGAACAGGTACTTCTGCTTCTGCTCCTCGGTGCCGGCGAACAGGATCGTCGGGCCGGCCCAACCGATGCCGATCGGGTTGGTCGGTCGGCGCACCTTCGCACGGGCGAGCTCGTCGTCGATGATCACCTGGTGAATGGGGTCTGCGCCAAAACCCCACGGAGCCGGCCAGTGCGGGGCCACGTACCCGGCCTCGGCGAGCTCACGGCCCGTCGGTGCAGGGTTGGCGGCCAGCCACTGCCGCACCGCCACACGGCGCGGATCGTCGTCGGCAGGCAGCTGGAAGTCCATGCGCCGGACCCTAATTCGCTCCCGTTGCGCTCCTCGCACCGCGCGCCGGACGTTGCCGGAGCCGGTCGATCCGTCGATCCCACGCGGCCCCGGAGTCGAGCATCCAGCCGATCGCCGCGGCCATCGGTGCCGGCTCGGCGCGGTACTGCACCTCACGCCCGACCCGCTGCGCGACGACCAGCCCGGCCGTCTCCAGTGCCTGAAGGTGCTTCACGACGGCCTGGCGGGAGAACGGGAACGACGACGCCAGCACGGTCGCCGAGGCGGGGCCGGACACGACGAGTCGTTGCACGAGTGCTCTGCGGGTCGGATCGGCGAGCGCTCCGAAGACGACGTCGAGCGGCGCGTCCGGAAGCGCCGCCGCCGTCACACCCGACATGCCGACACGGCGGAGAGGCACAGCAGGCAGGCGCGCAGGTCCCATCGGGCACCCGACTTCGCCGGGCACTCGGCGCACGCCGTGCCCGGCTGCCACTCCTCGGTGATGCGAATCCGCTGACCCCTCGTGGGATCGTCGACGATGGCGATGGTGACGCGCGAGACCTCGTCGGACTGGTCCGACCAGACGAAGGAGATGCCTCGACCAGCTTCGACATGGTCGATGTGCACCGCGCGCTCCACACCGTCGTCGAGGATCGTGCCGAACTCGCCGAGGGCGACTCGGACTGCTGCGTCGTCCACCAGCCACTGCCGCCACCCCTCAGCCGTACCGATCAGCTCCCACAGCTCGTCGGCGGTCAGGTCCAGCTCGAGCTCACGCTCGATCATCAGCGGTGCGTCCATGGACGGAACGCTAGGCGGGCCTGTCCACCAATGCAACTCAATGGTTGCACTTCAGTCCACCGGACGGTACGGTCAAGTGCAACTCTCAAGTTGCACCTGAAACGGGGCGAACGTGCTCATTCCCACCGTCATCGAGACCACCAGCCGCGGCGAGCGGGCCTACGACATCTACTCACGACTGCTCGTCAACCGGATCGTCTTCCTCGGCACCGCGATCGACGACCAGGTCACGAACCTGGTCGTCGCCCAACTGCTGCACCTCGAGAGCGAACAACCCGACCGCGACATCGCGCTCTACATCAACAGCCCCGGTGGCGACATGAACGGGCTCTTCGCCATCTACGACACGATGCGGTTCATCGCCCCCGACGTGGCGACGATCTGCGTCGGCCAGGCGGCGTCAGCAGCCGCCGTACTGCTCGCCGCCGGCACCCCCGGCAAGCGATTCGCGCTCCCCAATGCGCGGGTGCTCATCCACCAGCCCCATGGTGGCGCGCAGGGTCAATCGGTCGACATGGAACTCGCCGTCGCCGAGATGGTCGAGATGCGGAGGCGGATGGTCGACATCCTCGAGTGCTCCACCGGGCAGACGCGTGAGCGCATCGTCGCCGACATCGATCGCGACTACATCGTGCGCGGCGAGCAGGCGCGCGCGTACGGCCTCGTCGACCACATCATCGAACGCCGTGAGCTCGTCATCGGTGCCACGCCGCTGCTTCCCGCCGCCTCCACGGCTCCGGCCGCCTGACCGCCGCCCCCCGACCGCCCGTTTCCTGGCGCCCGTCTCGCGCCACCAACCCCCCACACCCCCCATGGGCGCGACAACGTGTCAAGGCCGCCCGTTTCCGCGCCCATGGGCGCGACACGGTGACACCACCGCCCGTTTCCGCGCCCATGGGTGGAAAGTGAGTCACAACTGGCACGGTTTCGCGCCCGATCGAGCGATGGTCGAACGTGCCGCATCCTTTCGGGAAGGGCTACGGTCGATCCCCGTGACTGCTGGTTGGAACCTCGCCGAGATCTGGGAACGCAACGCCGATCGGTTCCCCGACACCATCGCCCAGGTCCAGGGTGAGCGCACCTACAGCTGGGCCGAGTTCGACCGTCGCGCCGACGGCATCGCAGCCACGTTGCTCGCAGCAGGCGCTGGCCATCAGGACAAGGTTGCGCACTACCTGTACAACTGCCCCGAGTACCTCGAGAGCATGTTCGGGATCTACAAGGCCGGCCTCGCACCGGTCAACACCAACTACCGCTACAGCGACGACGAGCTCGCCTATCTGTGGACCAACTCCGACGCCGTCGCCGTCATCTTCCATGGCACCTTCACCGAGCACTGTGCGCACATGCGCAGCAGGGTGCCGGGAGTGCACACATGGATCTGGGTCGACGACGGCACCGACACGTGCCCGGAGTGGGCCATCGCCTACGAGTCAGCGGCGGCCTCGGCAACGAGCCGCACGATCCCGCCGTGGGGTCGCAGCGCCGACGACCTCTACATCCTCTACACCGGTGGCACCACCGGCATGCCCAAGGGCGTCATGTGGCGACAGGACGACGTCGTCGGCAGCCTCGACGCGCCGTCGAAGCGGCCACTCCCCACCGTGCCCGGCTGGGCCGAGTTCGACGATCGGATGTCCAAGCCCGGGCCACGCAACCTGCCGGCCGCACCGCTGATGCATGGCACCGGGGCGTTCAACGCGATGTGGAACCTGGTCCTGGCCGGGTCCGTCGTCACCATGGTGGGCCGCCACTTCGACCCGGTGGAGCTGCTCGACACCATCCAGCACCACCGCGTCAACAGCATCTCGATCGTGGGCGACGCCTTCGCCAAGCCGATCCTGAAAGCGCTCGACGCGGAACCCGATCGATGGGACATGTCCTCCCTGCGCGTCGTCGTGTCCAGCGGCGTGATCTGGGCCGCCGAGACCAAGGCAGGGTTGCTCCGCCACAACGCGCGCCTCATCATGATCGACAGCCTGGGCAGCAGCGAGGCGATCGGCATGGCCAGCAACACCACCACTGCCGAGTCGTCCGCATCGCCCGGTGGCGGCACGGCGAAGTTCGCCCTTGGGCCCAACACCAAGGTGCTCACCGAAGACGGCGATGAGGTGGTGCCGGGCAGCGGCGAGCGCGGGCGGGTCGCCCTGCGCGGCCGCACACCCGTCGGCTACTACAAGGACGAGGCCAAGAGCGCCGCCACCTTCGTCCTCCACGACGGCGTTCGATGGAGCATCCCCGGCGACTGGGCAGAGGTCGAGGCCGACGGCACCCTGAAGCTGTACGGCCGCGGCAGCCAGTGCATCAACACCGGCGGCGAGAAGGTGTACCCGGAGGAGGTGGAAGAGGCGCTCAAGCTCCACCCGAGCGTCGCCGATGCCGCCGTGGTCGGCGTACCCGACGACCGTTTCGGTGAGGCCATCACAGCGTTGGTCGAGGTGCACGCCGGCGACGAGGTCGACGAGGCCGTGCTGATCGCTCACGTCCGCGAACGTCTCGCCCACTTCAAGGCGCCGAAGCGGATCCTGCCGATCGAGTCGATCGGGCGAGCGGCCAACGGCAAGCTCGACTACGCGTCGCTCAAGGCCGACGCGCTGCGCCGACTCGGCCACGGCTGACCCGTCGCTTCGCCCCGTCCCCCTGCACTCGCCCACACCGCCCACTCCCCGGCTCGCCCACACCGCCCTCTCCCCGGCTCCCCCGTGCCTCCGTGCGGCCGTTTTCGCGAGTACAAGAATGCGAATTCACGTTCTGGTACTCGCGAGAAGAGAGGAACGGTGAGAGGGCGAGCGTCGGGCGAGCGTCGATCGAGGGTCGATCGAGGATCGAGCGAGGGTCCGGCGCCCGTCGATCGTGCCGGTTTCTTCCCCACCGAGGACGGCCAGTAGTTTCCGGAGCATGAGCGATCAACTCGGTTACGACGGCAAGGTAGTCATCATCACGGGCGCAGGTGGCGGCCTCGGTCGCCAGCACGCGCTGCTGATGGCGTCGCGCGGCGCGCTGGTCGTCATCAACGACCTGGGCGGCGCGGTCGACGGCAGCGGCAGCGACAAGGGCGCCGCAGAACACGTCGTCGACGAGATCAAGTCGCTGGGCGGCGAGGCCGTCGCCGACACGAACTCGGTGGCCACGCCCGAGGGCGGCCAGGCCATCGTGCAGACCGCACTCGACGCCTATGGCAAGGTCGACGTGCTCATCAACAACGCCGGCATCCTGCGCGACAAGTCGTTCCACAACATGACCCCCGAGCTGCTCAACCCAGTGCTCGACGTCCACCTCAAGGGTGCGTTCTATGTCACCCAGCCGGCGTGGGTCGTCATGCGCGACCAGGGCTACGGCCGCATCGTCAGCACGTCTTCAGCGGCGGGCGTGTTCGGCAACTTCGGCCAGACCAACTACGGCGCGGCGAAGATGGGCCTCGTCGGGTTCACCCGGGTGCTCGCGGTCGAGGGCGCCAAGTACAACATCAAGGCCAACGCGATCGCACCGCTCGCACTCACCCGCATGACCGAGAACCTCATGGGTGGTGCGTTCGGTGAGAAGCTCTCGCCCGGACTCGTGTCGCCCCTCGTGGCCTACCTCGCCCACGAGGACTGCCCGGTGTCGGGCCAGTTGTTCAGCGTCGGCGGTGGCCGCGTCGCCCACGTGTTCATCGGCGAGACCAACGGCTACTTCAACCCCGACCTCCAGATGGAGGACGTGCGCGACAACTGGGACACCATCACCGACCAGTCCGGCTACGCGGTTCCCAACAACCTCCCGGAGGAGACGGCGCTGTTCCTGCCGTTCTTCAAGTAACGAACCCGCCTGGCGACACGACTACGGTCCGCGGACGATGATCGGAGTCGACGAGTTCCAGACCGACGCGCGCCACTGGTTGGCAGCCAACTCGGACCACGCACCCCGCGACTACGGCGCCATCTGCCCGCCCGACCTCGTCGAGCGCGGGTTGGCATGGCACCGCGAGGTCCATGCTGCGGGCTATGCCGGCATCCACTGGCCCACCGAGTTCGGTGGGCGCGACCTGACTGCCGACCACAACGCCGCGTGGCAGTACGAATGCGCGCTGGCGGGCGTGCCCAGCGTGTTCAACATGGTCGGATTGGTCCTCGCCGGCGGAGCACTCCTCGCGTTCGGCACGCCCGAGCAGAAGGCCCGGCACCTGGCGACGACTCTCTCGACCGAGCACGTCTGGTGCCAGTTGTTCAGTGAACCCGGCGCCGGCAGCGATCTCGGCGGGCTGTCCACGAAGGCCGAACGCGACGGGGACCGGTTCATCATCAACGGGCAGAAGGTCTGGTGCAGCGGCGGGCGGTACAGCAACTGGGGCATCCTCATGGCCCGCACCGATCCCGAAGCGCCCAAGCACGAGGGGATCTCGTTCTTCGTCTTCCCCATGGATCTCCCTGGGGTCGAGGTGCGACCGTTGCGGCAGATGACCGGCGAATCGGAGTTCGACGAGGTGTTCTTCACCGACGTCGAACTGCCGGCCGACCACCTGCTCGGCCCGCTGCACGGCGGCTGGACCGTCGGCATGTCGGTGCTCACCAGTGAGCGCGGACACATCGGCACCAGCGTCATCGGTCTCGAACGACGGCTCGAGTCGATGGCCAGGCTTGCCGAGGGACGAAACCTCAGCATGACCGAACGGCAAGGTCTGGCCACGCTGCTCGCCAAGGGCGGCGCCTACAAGGCGATGGCACGGCGTCAGGGCCCCATTGCGTCCACTGCGGCGAGCCTGATGAAATTGGGCATCACGGAGATGATGTTCGATACGGCGATGCTGCGTGCCGAGCTGGCCGGCGCCGACGCGATGCTCGACGGCCCCGATTCGTTCGGCGTGCTGCAGGCACCGGGTGGACGCATCGCCGGCGGCACCAGTCAGGTGCAACGCAACATCATCGGGGAACGCCTGCTCGGTCTCCCCCGAGAACCCAGGCCGTCGAAGACAGGAGCAACATCATGAGCTTTCAGCACGAGGACCTTCCCAAGGACCACGACCACGCGACCGCGAGCGGGAGCAACGGACCGAGCGGTCGGCTGATCGCCGCGATCGCGCTGGCCGTCGTCATCCTCATCTTCATCATCGCCAACGATCACGAGACCAAGATCAAATTCGTCGTGTTCACGTGGGACACGACCGTGCGGTGGTCGATCTTCATCGCGCTGCTCCTCGGCGTGGCGCTCGACCGGCTGCTCATCTGGGGCCTGAAGCGACGCAAGGCGGCGAAGGTCAAGACGGACAAGAAGGTCAAGGACGAGCGATGATCGTCGCCTCGACCGATGACGTCGAGATCGCAGTGCACGACCTCGGTGGCCACGGCACACCGTTGCTGGTCTCGCATGCGACGGGGTTTCACGGTCAGTGCTACGAACCGATTGCCCATGCACTCGCCGACCGGTTCCACTGCGTCGCATTCGACTACCGCGGGCATGGCGACACTCCCCGTCCGGATGGCCCGGTCGACTGGCAACGCTACGGCGACGATGCGCAGGCGCTGGCGCAGTGGCTCGTCGGACTCAACGACGGTCGTCCGATCGACGCATTCGGCCACTCGATGGGAGGCGCCTGCCTGCTGATCGCCGCGCATCGCCAGCCGTCGCTGTTCCGGCGCCTCGTGCTGTTCGAACCGATCGTGTTCCCTCCCCCGGAGGAGCGAGCCGTCGAGCAGAGCGACACACCTCAGGGCGAGAGCACGATGGTGATCGGCGCACGACGTCGGCGAGCGACGTTCGGCTCGTACGAGGCGGCGATCGAGAACTTCGCGTCGAAGCCCCCGCTCAACAGCTTCACGCCGGAGGCGCTCCGTGCATACGTCCTTCACGGCTTCACGCCCGACGACGAGGGCGTCCACCTCAAGTGTCGGCCGGACACCGAGGCAGAGACCTTCCTGACCGGCGCAGCGCACGACACGTGGCTCCACCTCCCCGAGATCGACACCGAGACCCTCGTGGTGGCCGGACGGGTCGATGTGATGCAACCGTCGCAGATCGCCGCCCTGGTGGCCGAACGGCTGCCCAACGGTCGGTACCTCCAACTCGACGCGCTCGATCACTTCGGCCCGATGAGCAGACCGCTGCTCGTCGCCGACGTCATCGCCCAGGAGCTCACACGCCCAGCGTGAGCCTGCCCGCAGCCAGCATCGCGCCCACGGTCACCAACGTCAGGACGCCGATCACGAGTCCGGCCGTCGCCCATCGCCCGCCCCGCTTCATCGGATCGAGCGAGCACGTCCGGCGGCCGGTGATCCCGAAGGCGATCGCGAGGACCGACAGCACCGGAGCAGACCAGAGGAACGGCAACAGGCCGACCACTGCCGTGGCGAACGACAGGACCGACCAGACATCTGTGTTCGGCTCACCCAAGGGGGCCGACCGGCTGCCCCGATAGCCCGCGGGAGCATCGACAGGCATCGACCTCCAGTCATCGATGTGGGCATCGGCGGGTCTCGACGCGGGGCCGGCACCGAGATCGCCGACGACCACAGGCGTCGGCGCAGCGGGGGGTTCGGGCGGCCACGCGACCCCGTCGGGCGGGAGCAGACCCTGTACGTGCTCCCCGCCCGGGAGCTGGTCGTCGGACGACATGGTGCAACTCTCGCGCACCCCTTCTCTACAGTGACGGCATGTACCCGGTGCCCACCAGTCTGTCCCCCAGCCGGGTCGAGGCCTTTCTCTCCTGTCCCATGGCGTTCCGCTTCGCCAGCATCGAGAAGCTGCCCGAGCCACCCAGTCCCCAGGCCACGAAGGGTTCGCTGGTCCACCGGGTGCTGGAGCTGCTCTTCATGCAGCCCAACGAGCTGCGCAACGAGGCCGCAGCACAGGTCGCGTTCGCTCAGGCGGTCGCCGAGTACCGGATCGATCCCGACTTCACCCTCCTCGGCCTCGACGACCGCGAGGCGCAGGCGTTCTTCGACGACGCCTGGACCCTGGTCGAGTCCTACTTCACGATGGAGGACCCCACCGCCATCCGCGACATCGGTCTCGAGTTGCGGTTGGAAGCGCAGGTGGGTTCGCTGGCGCTACGCGGCATCATCGATCGGCTCGAGCTCGATGCCGATGGCGAGCTCGTCGTCACCGACTACAAGACCGGCAGAGCCCCTGGGGTCAAGTACGAGCAGAGCCGCCTCGCAGGGGTGCACTTCTACTCGTTCCTCTGCAGCGAGGTGCTCGGTCGGCGCCCGGTGGCGATCCGCCTGATGTACCTGCGCACGGGCGAGGTCATCACCGCCACACCGTCGGCGCAGTCGGTCAAGTTCCTCACCACTCGCACCACCGCGGTGTGGAAGGCCGTGGAGAAGGCGTGCCAGACCGGCGACTTCCGTCCCAAGCAGGGAGCGCTCTGCGCCTCCTGTGCGTTCCAGCCGTGGTGCCCGGCGTTCGGTGGTCAGCCCGAGCTGGCCGCCATCGAAGCTCCGGTGCGCTTCCGCCCTCCGGCCGCCGCATGAGCCTGTTGGAGCATCCAAGGGTCAGTTCGTTCGACCAGTGGGCAGACGCCCAGCTCGAACGGCTCCGCGGCAAACCCATCGCCGACACGGTGTTCACGACGGCGAGCGAGCTCGGCGACCACAGCCTCATCTGGCACATCGTCGGCGCCACCCGAGGCCTCACCAGCGAACACCACGCTCAGCAGGCGTTCGTCTTCTCGGCACTGATCGGCGCCGAGAGCCTCATCGTCAACCAGGGCATCAAACGCCTGTTCCGGCGCACACGCCCCACCGAGGCCGGCGATCCCCGCTATCCGATTCGCAAGCCATCCACGAGCAGCTTTCCGAGTGGCCACGCCTCCTCCGCATTCTTCGCCGCAACGGTGCTCACCACCTGGGGCGGTGCTCGCTCGGCACCTCTGTGGTTCGGTCTCGCCGGCGTGGTGGCCACGAGTCGCGCGTACGTCCGCATCCACCACCCCTCCGATGTGGTGGCCGGTGCCGTGGTCGGGCTGGCGCTGGGCCAGGTCGCCCGTGTCGTGCTCGCCGCAGTGGGCTGACCAGCGACGCGGTAGCCTCGCCGGATGGCCGACCTCCCGCGTTTCGATCGCAAGATGAGCGACGCCGAGGGCCTCATGTGGCGCCTCGAGAAGGACCCGCACCTCAGCTCCACCTTCGCCAACGTCACCCTGCTCGACCGGCCCCCCGATTTCCAGATGCTGCTGCGCCGGATGGACCGGGCCACGTACGCCGTGCCCCGGCTTCGCCAGCGGGTGCAACCGGCGCCGGTCAACATCTCGCCGCCGATGTGGGTCGATGACCCGAACTTCGACCTGCACTACCACGTCCGCCACATCTCGCTGCCCAAGCCGGGCTCGATGCGCCAACTGCTCGACCTGGCCAGCCTGATCACCTGCGACGCCTACGACCGCACCCGGCCGCTGTGGCAGTTCGTCGTGGTCGACGGACTCCGCGGCGGCAAGAGCGCATTGATCGAGAAGCTGCACCACACAATCGTCGACGGAGAAGGTGGCGTCCGGTTGTCGATGCAGTTCCTCGACCTGCAGCGCGACACACCCGAGCCGCCACCGAACGACCCAGAGGTCATCGCGGCCACCGAGGCGGCCAGCCCCGAGCCACCGTCGGCCGACCTGCTGCGCGATCTGTTCAACGGCAGTCTGCGGATGCCGATCGGCGTGATGAAGCAGATCAAGGAGTTGCTGGCCGATCCGGCGGGCATCCCCGAGGCAGGGAGTGCCGCGGCCGACACCGTCCGAGGCGTGCTGCATCAACTCGGCGACACCGAGGCCGCTCGGTCCCCGCTGTGGACGGCGCGCTCGCTCCGCCGGCAGATGGAAGTGCTGCGCGCCCCGTTCGGGGCCACTCGTCAGGCGGCGAAGCGGCTCGGTGGCACGCTCAACACGGCGTTCCTCACGGCCGCCGCAGAGGCCGCCGGTCGTTACCACCGCGAGATGGGGAGTCCTGTCGAAGAGCTCCGCTCGAGCATGGCCATCAGCACCCGCACCGAATCATCCGGTGCGAACGCGTTCTCGCTCGCCCGGATGCTCGTCCCGACCGGCGACATGCCCATCGGCGAGCGGTTCGCGGCCATCCAGGCGGCAGCCGGGGCGGCCAAGGAAGCCAGCGCCACGGCATCGCTGGAGACGCTCGCCGCCGTCGCGGCCACGCTGCCCACGAGTCTCATCACGCGTCTCGCGCGCCAGCAGGCCCAGACGGTCGATTTCGCGACGAGCAACGTACGCGGCGCCTCGGTGCCGCTGTACCTGGCCGGCGCCGAGGTGCTGGAGAACTATCCGGTGGGGCCGCTGGGTGGCGTGGCCTTCAACCTCACCCTGTTGAGCTACAACCACAGCCTTGACATGGGCGTGAACATCGACCGCGAGGCGGTCACAGACCCGGAGTTGCTGCGACGCTGCCTGGAGCGCGCGTTCAAGGACCTACTGACCGTCTGAGGGTCAGGCTTCTGCGGCGACGGGGGCCGGCATGGTGAGCAACGTGCGCACATCGAGCAGCACGTCGGTGATCTCACCGGACGAGACCAACTCGCGACGCATCATCTGCGACAGCGCTTTGTCGATGACGCTCAGCGCTTCGTTGATGACGGCTTCGTTGGTCTCGGTCATCGGGGTCTCCTTCACAGATGGGATCCTGTCACGACCGTATCTCGCGCGACTCGGCTCCGGAGTGCATGGTAGCGGGGCGACCTCGGTTCCGGGTTCGGATGTGCCGAACGGCCTACGATCGCCGGATGGAACTCAGCGGGGCTCGGGCGTGATCGACACCGTCACGCTGCAACGACTGGGCCTGCGATCCGGGGAGCCGGTGCGTTTCCGCAAGGCGGATGGTGGACGGTGGTTCGCGGGAAAGATGTCGGGGGTCGCCATCGACGGCAGCATCACCGTGTTCGACGCGAACGGTGGCGCACGCAGCCTTCGGCCCGAACGCGTCGAGGTGCGCCGGCCCGGTAGTCGAGGCCGATTGAGCTGGCAGACGGTGAGCGACGTGGCGATCACGTGGGAACAGCTCCAGTTGTGGTGATGCTCGTCCGGCGAGCGCGAGGTCAGTCGGCGCCGTCGCGAGAGCGGGACAGCGCGCGGCTGAGCACCACGTCGAGCAGGCTCAGCACGGTTTCCTTGACAGCGCTGCGACCGCGCGCGTCGGTGGTCACCACCGGGACGTTGTGCGCGATCGACAACGCTTCACGCACCTCGTCGACGGTGTGGAACATGGTGCCGCCGAAGCGGTTGATGGCCACCACGAAGGGCACCGCCCGACTCTCGAAGTAGTCGAGCGCCGGGAACGAGTCCTCGATGCGCCGACTGTCGACGAGCACGACGGCACCGAGCGCGCCCTGGATGAGGTCGTTCCACATGAACCCGAACCGATCCTGGCCGGGAGTCCCGAAGAGGTAGAGCACGATCGCGTTGTCGACGGCGACGCGACCGAAGTCCATCGCCACGGTCGTGGTGGTCTTCGTCGTCACTTCGCCGACGTTGTCCACGCCCTCGCCGTAGGTGGTCATCGCCGCCTCGGTGGTGAGGGGGGCGATGTCGGAGATCGCACCGACGAAGGTGGTCTTGCCCACGCCGAAGCCACCGGCGATCACGATCTTGACCGGGATCGGGCCCGTCGGCGCTGGGCGAATGGGAGCGTCAGAGAGAACGGACACCGGCGATCAACCTTGTGATGAGGAGCACGTCGTCGGCGACGTTGGTGCTCGGATGGAACGCTTCCAGCAAACCTTCGGACAACAGGTCGGCGGCCACGACCCGAACGACACCGATCGGGACGCCCATCCGAGCGGACAGCTCCGCGACCGACAGTGTCTCGGTGACGCACATGCGGAGGATGTCGGCGCGTTCGAACTTGGAGGCGTGGACCGCTCCACGTCCTGTCGATGTGGCCTGGAGCATCGTCTCGAACTCGAGGTGCACCGACGCCCGCGAACGTCCGCCGGTCATCGCGTAGGCGCGGACCGCCGCACCGTGCTCGAACTCGTCGGAGGACACCGGACCACGCAACGGCCGGGCGCGATCGAGGAACGGTCGGACCAGCGTCACGTGGGTCTCGTCGCTGTCCGGCGTGTCCATGTCACACCGCGACCAGTGCGTTCTTGAGCTCGGAGATGAGCGCTGGGGTGAGCTGAGGACCGACACGGTCCACGAGCAGGGTGATCTCGTAGCCGACAAGACCCAGATCGCATTCACGTACCGCCACGACCCCGAGGGTGGAGCCGCCGGAGATCGCGCTGACGAAGAGGTAGGCGTTGGCCATCTCGACGAGCACCTGTAGGACCTGGCCCTTGCCCAGTTCTCCGCCGGCACCGTGCGCCAGCGCCCGCATGCCGGTGATGATGGCCGCGAGCTTGTCCGCAGACGCCCGCTCGAGGTGGGAACTCATCGCGATCAGCAGCCCGTCGGAGGAGACGGCGATCGCCTGCTCCACACCGGGCGTGCTGCGCACGAAGTTGGCCATCAACCAGTTGACGTTGTTGGCTTGATCAGAGAGTGACATGGGGGACGTCTCCGTTCCTCGTCGACCGGGTCACTCGTCGGCGCCGTGCTGGCGCCCGAGATCGAGACCCCGCTGCAGGCTGGCCAGGGTGCTGCGCACCTCGTCCGCCTCGCGTACCGGCGTCGGGTCGAGCTGCGCCGACCCGAGATCGGGCATCTGTGCGCCGCGCACTCGCTTGGTGAGGCCCGACGTCGGGGCAACCTCTACGACGGCCACCTCGGTGGCGACCTCGGCCATGTGCACCGGCTGTTCGATGGTGACGGGTGCATCGTTCGCCGATGCCGAGTGCATCGACGCCCACAGCGCCTCGTCGGACATCTCCGACGGCCGGGCGGGCTCGATGGTTTCCATCGTGACCGGAACCACGGCCATCGGCGCGACGACCGGCAGCGGCGACGTGAGCAGCGCAGACGCCGCCGGCAGGTCAGTGACCGGTGCGTCCTCGACCGGTGCGTGCGCCGGCTCGAGGATCGACTTGGGCATGCGCACGATGGCGGTCACGCCAGTGCCGCCAGGAGTCGTGGTGAGCATCACCTTGATGTCGTGGCGAGCGGCGAGCCGGGCAACCACTTGGAACCCGAGCATCTTGTTGCTCTCCCGGTCGAACGACGACACCTGGTTGAGACGACGGTTCGCCTCGGCGAGTTCGTCGGGCGACATGCCCAGGCCGTAGTCGAAGATCGCCAGTTGGTGACCGTCGGGCACGGCCCGTCCGACCACGGTGACAGGACTGTTCGGCGGCGAGAAGCTGGTGGAGTTCTCGAGCAGCTCGGCAAGGAGGTGGGAGACCTCGCCGGACACGGCACCCTGCAGCGCCACGTCGCCGAGATCGGCCAACTCGACCTGTCCGTAGTTCTCGACCTCCGACAGCGCCGCACGAACGACATCGCCGATGGGCACCGGGTGCGACCACAGGCGGGTCGGCGCGGCACCGGCCAGGACGAGCAGCGACTGCGCGTTCCGGCGCATGCGAGTCGTGAGGTGGTCGATGCGAAAGAGGTTGTCCAACGTCTCGGGATCGCGCTCGCCCTGCTCGAGGGTGGAGATGAAACCCAGTGTCCGCCCGAGGAGGTTCTGGTTGCGTCGAGCGATGTTGACCAGGTTCTCCGAGACGATCCGCCGGGCGAGTGCCTGCTCGGCGGCGAGGTCGACGGCGGCGTCCTGCACAGAGTTGAAGCTGCTCGCCAACTCGGCGAGCTCGTCGTTGGTGCGCACCTCGAACGGTGCAAGGTGAGGCACCTGCACATCGCCAGGCAGCTCGTGCACGGTCTGCACGGCTTCGGGAAGGTCGCGGGTGGCGACCGACTTGGCCTGTGCGGCGAGCGCACGGATGGGGCGCACGATCGAGCGACGGACACGTACCGACAGCAGCAGCGTGAGCAGCAACAGCAGGGCCGCACCGGCGCCGGCGAACAGGATCACGTTGCCGACGTAGTCGTCGGTGCTGGCTTCACGTGTCGCCACTTGGGCTTCGGCCCATTCCAGCGCCCGAGTCACACCGGTCTGCTGGAGGTCGTATCGCCATTCCATGCTCCGAATGACCGAGAGCACGGCCTGCGCGTCAGCGGACTCGACGGCCGGCTTGAGCTCATTGTTCACCGAATCGAAGAACTTGTTGCCGGCATCTCCACCCATCTGGATCAATCGGATGTCGACGCGCTGTTCGAGGCCCTGCTGGGACCAATAGTCCATCGCGTCCTCGAACTGGCGCTGCTGCACCGCAATGGCGCGCAGGTGTGAATTGATCTCGGCGGTCACGTCGGGAGTGAACCCGTCCGGCGACGCGGCGAGAACGCCCACGAAGTTGACCTCTGCCCATGCCCCGAGCAGGCTGGCCGGAGGCGGCAGCGTGTCGGCACGCAGGTCTTGCGCCTGTTTCAGCGCCTTGTACTCGTCGCCACGCACGCTGGAGCGTTGCAGCGCCGCATACCCGATGGCAGCGAACGCGATCAACGCGAGCAGCGGCACGGCGATCAGGAGGTTCACCCGCCCGCCGATCTTCATTCTCCGAAGCATTGCCCCGTCCCTTTCCCGTACAACCGAGGATTTCCCACCTCATCGCGACACCAACTCCGTGAGGAGTTCGGCGATCTTCCATCGGTTGACAGAGTGAGGAACTTGAGAGTTCCTTGGAAATTCCTCAAGGTGATCGGCATTTCCGCCGAAACAGCCTCGGGACACAGCACACGGGAGGGTCCTCGAATGGTCCACAGCCAGCTTGATGCGTACAGCGGAGACGAACCCATCTGGGGCTTCGTCGCGCAGCTCGGCGCGGCACGTTTCACGGGCGAAGCCGTGGTCGGATCGAACCCCCGAGTCCACCTTTTCGCCGAAGATGGCACGGTCTACTTCGCTGAGCGTGAGGGTGATGCCGCCCTCGGCTCACGCTTGGTGGCAATGGGAGCCCTCACTCCCGATCAGTTGCACACCGGCGCCGTGCACGTCGGCGACACCATGTCGCTGGCGCGTCTGTTCGTCCGGGACGCATCGATCGACCGAGACGCAGTGGAACTCACGCTCGAGACGATGACCCAGGCCGTGTTGGAAGCCATTGCGCCACTTCCGGCGGGTTCGGTCAACCTCTTCCCGCTGCGGCACCACGCGTCGGGCATCCACCAGTGGGGTCGCGACGGCCTGGCCTTCCCGATGCCCGACCCGGCGAGCACTCCCTTCGCGATGCCGGCGCCTCCGCTCGTCACGTTCGCAGCAGTTCCGCAGACCGTCGACGTCACGTTCTCCCACGATGAGATGTCCGAGTTCGAGCACGCCTTCGCCGAGCCCGAGTCGTTGGCACCCGAGTCCGAGACGGACGGCGAGATCGACGTCGAGGTGGACACGGTGGTCGACGAGGCCCAGCCGCTGCCCACGCTGCCAACGTTGCCGACACTCGGCGTCGTCAAACCGTGGACCGATCCCGTCGACGAGGACGGCAATCCGTTGCTGGCTCCGAGCCGATTCGATCCGGGGGCACTCGAAGGGCTCGACCTGCCCAGGCTCGTCGGCCAGGCGACTTCGGTCGCACACGTGACCGAGGCCGAGGCCGAGGCCGAAGTCGAAGTCGAGGCCGAAGTCGAGGTCGAGGAGACCGAGCCTGCGATCGTCGACGCACCCGACGCGACGTCGGTGCTCGATGCAGAGCTGCCGGCTCCACTTGCGCCTCCCGGGATCGTCGCACCCGTCGCAACGTCGACCGCCATGGATGGCCCCGACGAGTACATTGCGCCTTGGCAGACACCGTCCCATCTCAGCGCGGCGCTGGAGATCTGGGGGATGGTCGACGAACTTCTCGACGACGGACGCGACGACCACGAACTGGTGAGCGCCGGCGCTCCCGATGACAAGAAGAGCGGGCGGGGCTGGCGGAGAGGCAAGAAGGGGTGAGCGCCATGACCGAGCCCACCACCGAGGAGAAGATCGAGCAGCTCGTGCGCTCCGTGCTCGAGGCCGTCGATTCCCGCCTCGAGTCCGTCCGCCACGAGATGTCCTCGCACATCGCCGACCTCGACGAACGCCACCGCCAGACCATGGCGACCATCGAATCGCTGGAGCGACGGATCGCGGAGCTGACGGCGTTGCCGCGGGCTGCCGCCCATCCCGCCCACCCCGCCCCCGCGTTCCAGGTTCCGACCACGCAGCAACCCATCGTGGAAATGCACGTCGCCGATGGTCACTATCCACCGGCCGACCTGTCGATGATCTCTCGGCCGTTGATGGGGCATGGGCACATCACCACCCAGGTGCCGACCGTGCCTCAGCCGATCGCGATCGCGGAGCCGTTGTCTGCGCCGCCACCGCCGCCACCCTCGGCCGTGACCGAACTGGTCGCCGCGATGCCCGAACTGGATGCCGACGTCTCCGAGGAGATCGACATCGAGCAGCTCACCTCGCTGCTGAGCGAACGGCTCGGCCACCTCAGCCTGCCGGTGCAGTCGGAGTAGCTGAGGTACTCCGGTACGGGCACATTGCGTGCCGGTCGATACGGTGCGCTCATGGGTGTACGTCTCGAACCGTCCGACGAATTCATGCACGAACTCGGCCCGGAGAGCAACTTCAACGAGAGCATGTACATCAACTGTTTCGACGCTGCCCAACAGGTCGGCGGTTGGTTCCGCATGGGCAACCGCGCCAACGAGGGCTACGCGGAGATGACGGTGTGTCTCTATCTTCCACCGGCGGCCGGAGTCGAAGGGCGCAGCGTCGGCTTCATGTACAAGCGGCCGTCCATCACGCACAACGATGCGCTCGACGCCGGCGGGTTGACCTGGACGATGGTCACCCCGTTCGAGAAACTCCGGGTCGACTACGTCGGCAAGGTCGTACTGCTCGACGATCCCGAACAGATGGCCAACCCGAAGGAAGCGATCACCAACAACCCCTACGGAGAGAGCGAGGTGCACCACACGGTCACGGGGCAGGGCAAGCCGAGCATGTTCGGTGGCGAACCGGACACACCGCACGAGACGCCGGGTGAGGAGTTCGCAAAGGGGCACTACGAACAACTCGTTGAGGCACACGGCACGATTCGCGTCGGCGACCGCGAGTGGGAGATCGCCGGCAACGGTCTTCGAGACCACTCGTGGGGCCCGAGGTACTGGCAGGCCCCGTGGTACTACCGCTGGCTCACCGCCAACGTGAACGAGCACTTCGGGTTCATGGCCAGCCGGGTCGCCAAGAAGGACGGGCCCGGTACCCGCGGTGGGTTCGTGTGGGAAAGCGGCCAGATGCACTACTGCGACGACGTGCAGATCAGCACCGAGACGCGGGGCGACGATCAGTACCACCAATCGATCGAAGGTCGACTTCGCTCCTCTCGCTCAGATCGCGAATGGGTGTTCAGCGGAGAGGTGATGGACCTCATCCCCCTGCGCAACCGCCGTCAGGACCCCGACGGGAACTGGCTGATGACCCGCATCAGCGAAGGCATGACCAAGTGGACCGTCCAGAGCGGACCGTTCGAGGGGCAGGTCGGTTACGGCCTCAGTGAGTACCTCGACCAGATCATCGACGGTTCCCCCGTCGGCATCGCCGAGTAGTCACTCGAGCGGCGACAGCGCCACGAACCGTGCCGCGACGTCGGCATCGCCGACGACGTCGACCGTCGACAGCGGTTGACGCCGCCACAACGCCAGCAGCAGATCGCTCGCCGCACCCCGCAGCGCGCAAGCTCCCTTCGCGTGTTCACGCGTCACCACGAAGGAGTCGTCGCCCTCGCGTACCGTCCACTCCCCCGCCACGTCGGTGCAATGCAGGTGGACCGAGCCGGCCCATTGCTGCGCGCCCTCCGACGGTCCGTCGAGGAAGTGCTCGAGGAACTCGTCGATGCCATCGCTGGCGAGCGACGCCTCGATCGGCACCGGGTGCCCACTTGCGTCGTCGGCATCCCAGCGATGCACTGCCGTCTCCTGCGCCATTCGGTGGATGACGAAGCCTGCCGTCCGGTCCGAGGACCACGTCCAGTTCGCGCCGGCAGGATCTGCGGAGCGGAGGACGGAACTCAGTTCCGAGAGTCCGTGCGAGAACATCTGCGGCAGCGCCGTGTCATCCGGGCGGGCGGGCTGCTCGTACCCCTCCCACGTGTCGAGGCGATCGTCGACGACCGTGCGCCAGAAGTGGTGCACCTCGGTGAGGTGCCACAGCAGATCCGACACGTTCCACCCCGGGCACGATGCGACGGGCGTCCCGAGGCCGGCCGCCTGGCACGAGGCGAGGAACGCAGCGCCGTCGCGATCGAGGGCGATCAAGTGGTCCGTGGTGTCCATGGAACGGATGCTGTCACAGGTGCGCCAGCGCGGTTGCCAGTTCGCGCCACTCGGCCATCGGTAGCGCGCGGAGATCCTCGGGGAGCACCTGCACCGAGACATGGTCGGCACCGGCCGCGAGGTGCGCGGAGATCCGAGCGGCGATCTGGTCGAGCGAGCCCCACGCGACGATCGCATCGACGAGTGGGTCGGTGGCATCGTCGATGTCGGCCTGGGTCCATCCCAGGCGCAACAGGTTGTTGGTGTAGTTCGGCAACCGCAGGTACGTCTTCATGTGACGGCGGGCGATCTCGCGGGCCTTGGTGGGATCAGTCTCGAACACGACAGCCTGTTCGGGGGCGAGCACCGGACCCGCACCAAGGACCTCACGAGCCATCACGGTGTGTTCGACGGGTACGAAATACGGATGTGCTCCCAGGCCACGCTCGGCGGACAGGCGCAGCATGCGCGGCCCGAGCGCGGCGAGCATTCGCTGAGGCGGCTCGGTGGGCGGCGCCGCGAAGTAGATGCCGCGATCCATCGCGTCGAGGTACGCGACCATCGTCGAGTAGGGCTTGTCGTAGGCGGTGCCGTGGACGCCCTCCACCATCGGTTGGTGGCTGACTCCGAGCCCGAGCACGAAGCGGCCCGGGAACGCCTCTGAGATGGTCTTCCATCCGGCCTGCATCGTCATCGCGGTGCGAGCGTGGATGCTGGCGATGCCGGTGCCGACCGCAATGTGAGTGCCGGCCGAGAGCAGCAGGGCCACGTTCGCGAACGGTTCGCGGCACACGGACTCGGGGACCCAGATGGCGCCGAACCCGAGCGACTCGATCTCGGCGACGGTGGCCTGAGCGACGGCCATCGGCTGCAGGTCGAGCTGCGCGGTCCAGAGTCCGATTCGTCCGAGTTCCATGTCACGCAAGATAGAGGTCCGTCGAGCGGCTACCGTCATCGGCCATGTCATCGACCCTCAGTCCGCACGCAGAGATCGCCGAACGCATCATCGGCAACATCGCCCAGGCCTCGGCGGTGACCGTGTCGCCCGACGGCACGCAGGTGGCCTTCGTGGTCACTCGCGTCGACATGTCGAAGAACACCTACTTCTCGCAGATCTGGGTGGCGGCGTGCGACGGCAGCGAGGCTCCCCGGCCCATCACCGGCGGCGAGCACGATGGCAACCCGACCTGGAGTCCCGATGGTCGCAGCCTTGCCTTCACCTCACGGCGTAGCCCGAAGAAGGGCGAGACGACGCTGCACGTGATGCCGGTCGCTGCGGTCGGCGAGACCCTCACGGTCGCCTCGATGAAGGACGGCGTGGGCGAGCCGACGTTCAGTCCCGACGGGAGGTGGCTGGCATTCACCAGTCGCACCCGCCACGAGCGCTACGAGGCTCCCGGCGCGGCCGACGGCGACGAGAGCTGGCAGGCCCCGCGCAAGATCGAGCGCTTCTTCACCCGGCTCAACGGCGAGGGATGGGTGTACGACCGGCCCCAACACGTGTACGTGGTGCGTGCCGACGGCACCGGGGCACCGCGCAACCTCACGCCTGGCGAGTTCGAACACGGCCGAATCTCCTGGCTCGCCGACTCGACCGCACTGGTCACCGGCGGGCAGCGCCACGACAGCTGGGATCTCGACTTCGCCAACGACCTCCATCTGGTGCCGCTCGACGGTCCGATCACCGAGCTGACCCATCAGACCGGCAACTACTCCACACCATCGGTCTCGCCCGACGGCACGCTCATCGCGTTCCTCGGGCACGACGACTCGCGGACGTATCCGCAGAACGTCCACGTGGCCATCCTTCCCTCCGGTGGCGGAGATCACCGTTGGATCAGCAAGGAACTGGACCGCACGTTCGAGCCCACGAGCGGGGTCGGCGTCCCCCGATGGCTCGACGAGACCACACTGGTCGGCAGTGCCGAGGACCGCGGTGAGACCCACCTGTTCCAGCTCAGTACCGATGGTTCGGCCCCCACCGCGATCACCACCGGCGCCCTCACCGTGAAAGGGTTCGATGCCAAGGGCGGTACCATCGCGTTCGTCGCCTCCACCGTCGACCAGGTCGCCGATGTGTTCGTCGTGGCCTCTGGCGCACCTCGGCGCCTCACGAACTTCGCCGAGCAGTACCAGTCGACGGTGCAGCCGCTGTCGTGGGAGCGCTTCGCGGTGCCCTGTGCCGACGGTAGCAACGAGATCGACGCGTGGATCATGCGACCGGTTCGATTCGATCCCACCCAGCGCTACCCGGTCGTGCTCAACGTGCACGGCGGACCGCACACGCAGTACGGCGAGACCTTCTTCGACGAGGCGCAGTTCCAGGCCGCTGCGGGCTTCGTGGTGTTGATGAGCAACCCGCGCGGTGGGTCCGGTCGGGAACAGTCGTGGGGACAGGCGATCATGGGACCCGGACACCCCGTCGCCCCCGGATCCGGATGGGGCTCCGTCGACGTCGACGACGTGATGTCGGTGCTCGATGCGGCACTGCAGCGATACCCGTTCTGCGACCCCGACCGCGTCGGCATGCAGGGCGGCAGCTACGGCGGATTCATGGCCACCGAACTCGCCGGCCGGTTCAGCGACCGCTTCGCCGCCATCTGCAGCGAGCGGGCGGTCAACAACCTCCTGACCGAGGAGTTCACGAGTGACATCTCCACGATCTTCAAGGTGGAGCACGGGCCCAGCCATATCGAGGACCCGGGCGAGTACATCCGGCTCTCCCCGATCCGCAATGTCGGCAACATCGAGTGCCCGATGCTCATCGTGCACAGCGAGAACGACCTGCGCTGTCCGATCAACCAGGCCGAAGAGCTGTTCGTCGCGATGCGCCTGCTGGGCAAGGACGTCACGTTCTACCGATTCCCCGGCGAGAGCCACGAACTGTCGCGCAGCGGCTCCCCGGTGCACCGTCGCCAACGGGCCGAGATCATCCACGACTTCTTCGCCCAACACCTCGGCTCCTGACGCTTCCGGGCTGGGGTCGGTGGACACGACCGCCGACTTGGGGCAGTCTGAGCAGATGACGCCACCTCGAGGATTCCGAATGGGACGGCTCGACCATGTGCACATTCGGGTGCCGAATCGAGCAGAGGCCGCTCGGTGGTACGCCGATCATCTGGGGTTCGAACCCGTCGAGGCGTACGACTTCTGGGCAACAGGTTTCGAGGGCGGCCCGCTCCAGATCTCGGCCGATGGGGGACGGACGACGTTGGCGCTGTTCGAAGCGAACGAGAGTCACCCGATGGTTCCGCACGTGGGCGGTGCCGCGTTCAGCGTCGACGCGGACAGCTTCATCTCCTTCGCCCGCTCGCTGCCGTCCGAGATACGGAGTCCGAGTGGGGCACCGCTCGTCGTCACGGATCTGGTCGACTTCGATCTGTGCTGGGCCTTCGACCTCGCCGACCCGTGGGGCAACCAGTACGAACTCAACTGTTACGACTACGAGCGAGTGAAGGCCGAGCTCGTCGAGGCGGACGAGGTCGACGTGCAGCGCAAGTGGCCCCGCGGGCTGCACTCGGCGTACCTCGACGCCAAGTCGATGTAGCGGAGCTCCGCGGACTCACCCCTCTTCGATCCAGGCGTCGATCAGCTTGCGGGCGATCGAGATGCGCGGCGGGATGTTCGGGAGTGCGTCTCGCCGATACCACTGGGCGTCGACGATCTCGCTCGGCTGACACACGATGTCGCCGGAGACCCACTCGGCCCGGAAGCCCACCATCAGACTGTGCGGAAAGGGCCATGGCTGGCTGCCCTGGTAGCGCACATCGGCGACCTCGACGCCCACCTCCTCGCGGACTTCCCTGACGACCGCTCCCTCGAGTGACTCGCCGGGCTCGACGAAGCCGGCGAGGCACGAGTACATCGGTGCTCGGAACGCGACCCCGCGGGCCAACAACGCCTCGTCGCCGCGCGTGACGAGCGTGATCATCGCCGGTGCCAGACGCGGAAACGCCAGCAGTCCACATGCCGGACACTTCATCGCTCGCTCGTCCGGCTGCATCTCCGTCGCAGTCCCACAGCGTCCGCAGAAGCAGTGCGTGCGCGCCCACTCGACGACCTGCACCGCGCGACCGGCGACGAGCCAGTCGTCCTCGGTCGCCCGCCCGTAGTACGAGTAGAGATCGCTGGCTGCGCCGTACGACGGATCCTCGCCGTCGGGCACGTCGACGCCCCAGCAGGCGCGGTCGCCGAGCATGCCGAGGAAGTGGACGTGCCATCCGTCGTCGCCGGGTCGGTCGTCGACGAAGACCGTCGACCCGATCACGTGGATGTACTGATGCTCGCGGGCGTCGTCCGACGGCCGGAGCGCAGGGTTGAAGCCGGACATGGACCTCACCGTAGGCTGCGGCCATGAGCAACATCGTCATCGTCGACGCCGTGCGCACGCCCATCGGCAAGCGCAACGGCGGCCTGTCCACCATGCACCCGGCGCAGGTACTGGCCACCGTCCAGAAGGCCATCATCGACCGCACCGGCATCGATCCCGCAGAGATCGACCAGGTCATCGGTGGGTGCGTGAGCCAGGTCGGCGAGCAGGCGTTCAACATCACCCGCACGGCATGGCTGAGCGCCGGCCTCCCCATCACCACGGCCGCCACCACGGTCGACACGCAGTGCGGCAGCAGCCAGCAGGCCACCAACCTCGCCACAGCGCTCGTCGGGAGTGGCGTCGTGGACGTCGCCCTCGCCTGCGGCGTTGAACTGATGAGCCGGATCCCCATCGGCGTCGGCGGCAGCAAGGCGCTCGGCCTTGGCATCCCGATCCCGAAGACGTACTTCGAGCAGTACGAGATGACCTCCCAGTTCGAAGGTGCGGAGCGCATCGCCGAAAAGTGGGGCATCACCCGGGCCGACACCGACGCGTTCGGACTGCGCAGCCAGCAACTGGCCGCGCAGGCGTGGGCGGAAGACCGCTTCGCCGGCCAGTACGTCACGGTGGAGGCACCGGACCGCAACGAGGACGGCAGCCTGGCCGACACCTTCCACACCGTCGCCCGCGACGAGGGCCTCCGCGAAACCACCCTCGAGAAGCTCGCGACGCTCAAGCCTGTCGGCCGCGAGAACGGCGTGCACACCGCCGGCAACTCGTCGCAGATCAGCGACGGCGCATCCGCGGTGCTGCTGATGACCGAGGAGAAGGCCGCGGCCCTCGGTCTCAAGGCCCGAGCTCGCGTCGTCGACACGTGCAACGTCGGCGTCGATCCGGTGCTCATGCTCACCGGCCCGATCGACGCCACCCAGCGTCTCCTCGCCCGCACCGGCCTGAGCATCGACGACATCGACGTGTTCGAGATCAACGAAGCCTTCGCCTCCGTGGTCCTGGCATGGCAGAAGGAAGTCGGCGCCGACCCGGCCAAGGTGAACCCGAATGGCGGCGCGATCGCCCTCGGCCACCCTCTCGGTGGCACCGGCGGCTTCCTCATCACCAAGGCGCTCTACGAACTCGAGCGCACCGGTGGCCGTTACGGCCTCATCAGCATGTGCTGCGGCGGCGGGCTGGGTACGGGCACCATCATCGAACGAATCTGACGCTCGCCGCCCCGCAGCCGATAGATACGGCTGCATGCGACGAATTCTCGCGGGGCTGGTGGTGCTGACGGCGTGCACGAGCGCGCCGGGCACCGCAGCCTCGGTGGTACCGGGGGCGACGTCGCGGTTGGAGCCCAATGCGGTCCTCGAACACGTCACCGACGGCGACACCATCGACGTTCGAGTCGACGGTGTCGACGAGCGTGTTCGCCTGATCGGGATCGACACGCCCGAGACCAAGAAACCGAACACGCCCGTGCAGTGCTTCGGACCTGAGGCCACTGCGTTCACCACCTCGCTCCTGCCCGTGGGCACGGCGCTGCACCTCGAGCGAGACATCGAGGACCGGGACGTCTACGGACGGCTGCTGGCATACGCCTACCGAAGTGACGACGGGATGTTCGTCAACCTCGAGATCGCGCGCCGAGGCTTCGCACGGGTGCTGACCATCGCTCCCAACACCGCTCACGAGGACGAGTTCGTCGCCGCCACGCAGGCCGCAGCGGCGGAGAACATCGGCCTGTGGGCCGAGTGCACCGGATAGCGTTCCCACGATGATCACCCTCGCCGAGCGCCTCGGACACGCGGCCGATTCGCGGCTGGTCATCATCTCCTGCGACGACCTCGGAAGCTGCCACGCAGCCAACGAAGGCGTGTTCGATGCGCTGCACCACGGTGTGGCCACCTGCGCCAGCATCATGGTCCCCGCCCCGTGGGCGCGGGCCGCGGCGGGCCAGGCGCTGCCCACCGACGACATCGGGGTGCACCTCACGCTCAACTGCGAGCACGAGGCGTACCGATTCGGGCCGATCACGCACGCCCCTACCCTTCTGTCCGGCGAGGGCGGCTTTCCCCGCGACGTCGACGACCTCTGGCAGCACGCCGATCCCGAGGAGGTGTTGAGAGAGTGCCGAGCCCAGATCGAACGTGCCATCGCCTGGGGCCTCGACGTCACCCACCTCGCGCCCCACCTGTCGGCCATCACCTTGCGGCCCGAGTTCTTCGACGTCTACCTCGAACTGGCCGTCGAGTTCAGGTTGCCCATCCGGCTGCCGTCCACCATCTCCGCCGAGCAGGCCGGCTTCCCGTTCCGCCGCCTCGCCGCCGAGGAAGGGGTCGTGTTCCCCGATCACTTCGACCACGACTGGCGCGCCGGCAGCCGCGAGCGCGTCTACGACGCGATCCGCTCGCTGCAGCCGGGGGTCACCGAGATCCACGTGCAGCCGTCCATCGACACTCCCGAGGTACGGGCCATCACCGACCTCGCCCCGCTGTGGATCGACGACCTCGAGCTCGTCACCGCAGATGCGACGCTGCGCACCCTGCTCTCCGAGTCCGGCGCGGTGCCGGTGGGCTACCGGGCGCTCAGGGACGCGATGCGAGCCGGCTGATCGCCGCGGCCGCCGACCCGTCGGTGAATGCATCGAACAGCGGCCCTGTGGGCCCGGTGCTCTTCAGCTTGCCCTGCATGAACGCGACAGCCGGTTCGAGCGCGGCGTCGACCACCCCGACGGTGACCACCAGTTCGGCGTCGTCGGGCCCCTCGACCGACTCGTCGTTCTTCGCGTGCGCGACCCGGTACTGCACCGTGGTCATCTCGGCGCCTCCGCCGACTCGCGGACCCCTGCGAACAGGTCGGACTCGTGCGTGCCCTCGGGCGGTTCGCCCACCAACGAGCGGGCGAGGATCCAGTCCTCCCACGGGTACACCTCGGCGAGCTGTTCGTCGGTGAGGCCGAACCACCACGGCTCACTAGGGTCGACCTGGGTGGCGTGTGCCCGAAGGGCGCCGCTGCGAGCCCACAGGAACTCGCTGACGTCGATCTTGGTGGTGATGCGATCGTCGTGGCCCGGCCGATCGAGCCAGTCCTGCTCGTACGGCGACTCGCCCCGGTGGCGGATCATGCCCTCGTGCACCGCCATCAGACGAGCCTTGGACCAGACCGTGTAGTACAGCTTCAACGGCTGCCACGGCTCGCCGGCCTCGGGGTACCACGCAGGATCGCCGGCCCGCTCGAACGCCGGCAGGGAGATGTCGTGCACCTTGACGTGGTCGGGGTGCGGATAGCCACGCTGGTCGTCGCCGTAGGTGATGATGACCTGTGGACGTTCGCGCCGAATGATCGCGACCAGGCGGCCGACGGCGTCGTCGAGCGGCGCCATGTGGAACGACTCCGGATGCTCGTTCGGCGGCGTATCGACCATTCCCGAGTCGCGGTACCCGAGCATCGCCACGACATCGAACCCGATGATCTCGCCAGAGCGGGCGAGTTCGAGGGGGCGAAGCTCGGCGAGGAGCGCCTTCTCCTGCTCAGGCGTCAGACCGTCGAAGGGCTGACCCGGTTCGCGAAGTGACGGGTTCTGCAGGTCGCCCTCCTCCCCGCCGGTTGCGCACACGAGGACCGTGTGCACTCCCTCGGCCTTGTACTTGGCGAGCGTCGGCGCGCCCTTCGACGCCTCGTCATCGGGATGCGCGTGCAGGGTGAGCAGGCTGAGAGGGGCGGCCACACCTGCACGATATCGAAGCGGTGCCCTGCGTAGGCTGCTGCGGTGCGCCGAGTCGTCCTCCTCACTTCCGCCTGCGTCCTCGTCATGGTCGCCGCGGGCTGCCGCCACGACGGCCGAACCCTGCGTCCTCCGGCCACCGACGGCAGCCAGGACCTGTCCATCAGCACCACCGGCGTCGCCACGACGGCGGTGATCGACGACGGCGGTTTCATCGACGACACGACCGGCGACACGACCGGCGACACTACCGGCG
>JBBQTC010000001.1:0-150751 GCA_038234785.1 Acidimicrobiales bacterium | reverse complement strand
CTGCCAACACGCTGATCCACTCCGGAGACGACGCAGCCAAGGCGGCACACCTGCCCGGCATCGCCGCCGGCGAGACCATCGCCACCCTTGCCTTCACCGAGCCCAGCGGCAAGTGGGACGAGGCCGGCATCACCATGCAGGCCACCGGCTCCGGCACCGACTGGACGCTCACCGGCACAAAGATGTTCGTGCTCGACGGCCACACAGCGAACCTGATCATCGTGGCCGCTCGCACCCCCGGTGGTGTGAGCCTGTTCACCGTCGCCGGCGATGCAGCGGGGCTCACCCGTACCCCGTTGAGCACGATGGACCAGACCCGCAAGCAGGCCAAGCTCGAGTTCGCCGGCACGCCGGCGACGCTGCTGGGCGCCGAGGGTGAGGGTTGGGCCGTGCTCAACACCGTGCTCGACCTTGCCGCCGTCGGTCTCGCCGCCGAGCAGGTCGGTGGCGCCCAGAAGGTGCTCGAGATGGCGGTCGAGTACGCCAAGGTCCGCGTGCAGTTCGGTCGCCCGATCGGTTCGTTCCAGGCCATCAAGCACAAGTGCGCCGACATGTTGCTCGAGGTCGAGTCGGCCAAGAGCGCCGCCTACTACGGCATGTGGTGCGCCGCGGAGATGAACGACGAACTGCCGTCGGTGGCATCGCTCGCCAAGGCCTACTGCAGCGAGGCGTACTTCCACGCCACGGCCGAGAACATCCAGATCCACGGTGGCATCGGTTTCACCTGGGAACACCCGGCCCACCTGTACTTCAAGCGGGCCAAGAGCAGCGAGCTGCTGTTCGGTGATCCCACGTATCACCGTGAGCTGCTGGCGCAGCGCATCGGTATCTGACCACGACGTCGACGTCACGTCACGCGCCGGCCCGGGGAGTCTCCCCGGGCCGTTCGCCGTTTTCGGGCGGCCGGTAGGGTGACGGCTGTGTCCACCACCGTGCTGATCTACGTCCTCGTCACCGCGTTGCTGGTGTTCGTGATCGCCGCAGTCGTGGTGGGGCGCGAAGCTCACCGGCTCGACGCCGTGGCGCCGCGATCGGTGTACATCCCCGAGGAGGCGCTCGAGTTCGTCGCCGAGTACCTTCCCGAAGCCAGCCAGGCCCGGTTGACGCCCGACGAGTTGGAGTTGCTGCTGCGGTTCCACATGCAGTGGCTGCACAGCAAGGGACTCCAACCGAGCAACGTCATCGATCGCCGTCAGGACATCGCCGAACCGGTGGTGATCAGCGAGGACTCCGTCGTGGGCTATCTGCTCGGCGAGGCCGAGCGCAACGGGGTCGAGATCCTCGACGACATCGACGCGGTGAACGTCGTCGAGGCGCACCTCGCCTACTTCGAAGCCATCGGCGCGGTGGGGCCCGAGGCACACGATCCGTCGGTCAGCGTCGAGGACGGGCGCGGTCAGCCACCAGCCATCGAGTCCAGATAGTCGGTCCAGGCGGCGGCCTCAGTGGCCGCCGGATCGAGGCCGTGGCGCTCGCAGGCCCAGCGGTACAGCGTCCGGTCGATCGAGGTGCGAGCGGCGAGCATCGTCTCCACCTCGGACGTCAGCCACTCATCGGGTCGCGTGTCGGCCGAGCGTTCGGTGCGGTTGAGGTGTTGCAGTTCGATGGGCCGGCCGCACCAGGCACTCAGGATCGGGACGAGGCGGTCGCCGATCTCCAGCGGCACCGCACAGCCCAGGTCGGCGAGCAGCATCGAGGCCCGCCGCTGCACTCGCCGACGGGAGAGGTACCCGACGTCGGCGAGGAAGCGGTCCGGGAGGATGTGCGAGTTGGGAACGAGCAGCATCCGGGTCAGCAGGTTGTCGGTGACCGCGGCGAACGACGCAGTGGTGAGGAACTCGGGGAGTTCCATCTGGGCGGCGCGGTCGAAGGTGTCCCACGGCAGGTAGGCGTCGCGTTCGGTCTGCGGGAGCGACTGCCAGAAGAAGTACTGCGAGAGCAGGCGAACACGCGGCTCACGGAGCACCGTGAACACCTGCGACGGGGCCAGTGTGGTGCACAGCGTCGTTCTCGACAGGTGGCCGGCGATCAGGGTGTGCAGCGCGAGATCGCTGCCGTCGCCGAGGTAGATCATGCGCCGTATGCGTTCGGACATCTCGTCGAATCGGTCGAAGCTCCCGAACAGGGTGCGATCCATCACCGGGGCGAACGGCAGTGGGTCGCTGACGGCGACTCGAAGGGCGTTGGTGAGGGAGGTTCCCGCGGCCTTCGGGAGGTGCAGAAATCCAATCCGCTCGAGCGCCGCCATGATCGCGCAGTCTACGCGGGCGTCATCGCGAGGGCTTCGATGGACCACGGACGACGTTGGCGACCCGCCGGCCGACCCGTCGAACCCCGGGGATCTTCGACACCGCGCGCAACGGTCGAGTGATTCGCCATGAACGCGATCGTTCGAGCGCTTCCACCTTCGCCTCTGCCAACTCGGCGCGCTCGCGGAGCGTCTCCACATCGAAGAGCAGGAAGAAGAGTCTGCTGCTGGTCCCTTCCGGCATCAGCATCGGCGTCGCATCGAGGCGATGGATGATCCGCGCCTTGGCGCGCTCCCACGTGCTCCACGGGATGGCGTTGACCGACGCCTCGTCATCGGTCCAGCGTCGATAGACCGCCGTGATCGCGAGGGTGTCCACGACGCCGCACCACGCGGCCGTGCGAAGGAAGACATCGAGGTCTTCGAGGACCTCGAGCTCCGGGTCGAACCGAATTCCGAGGGAACGGAGGGCCTCCAGCGGCAGGGCGATCGTGTGTGGGGGCGACTGGCTGTTCCGGAGGTGCTGCATGAAATCGAAGCGCGCTTCGTACGGCAGTCGAAAGCCGGAGACGGGTTCGAGATCGCTGATGCCCTTCCCGGTCCGCCGCACCTCCTGGGTGACGGCCCGGCTGCGCAGCACGGCACCGGCGGCATGTGTGGCGGTGGCGTGGAAATCCTCGACCCAGTTGGCGAACACCAGGTCGTCGTCGTCGAGGATGACGACGTATCGGCCGAGAGCCATCTCGACGCCACGATTGAGCGGAGGGACGCGGTCGTGACCCCGGAGTCGTTCCACTCGCACCCGCGACCGGAACGAGACATCGAACGGCTCGAGTTGCTGCAACGCCTGCTCCGCGTCGGCGTCGTCGATGGCGTCGATCATCAGGAGGACTTCGAAGTCGTCATCGGTCTGCGCCGCCAGGCAGGTCAGCGTGTCGCTCAACGTCGGCCGAGTGCCGCGAGTGCGAAGAATCACGGAAAGGAACGGGCCCGGTTCGGTGGCGTCCGGGGCCGACGCAGGGATCTCTCCGAGGCGGAACAGGCGGACGAACTGATTGGTGAACGCATGCTCGTCGGCGGACATGCGGACTTCGCGCAGCAAGCGGCTGAGCATCGACGCCGGGGCCAAGGTCGGGAGATCGGCGGGGTACGCCTGGTCGCTGGATCGTCGCTCAAAGTCATGCACCGGCCCGGCGAGGAAGCCGGAACGGGCCATGTCCTGCTGCAGGCGACGGGCGGAGAAGAGGCTGACGTGCGTCTCGTCGAGCAGTCCGACCGGGGTGACGTCCCAACGCCCACTCAGCTGCTTCGCCGCCAGGTCGAAGTGGGTGACGTTCGGAATGGAGATGCCCAGCCACGGGATGGATGCCGACGCCATGGCCCCGTGGATGGCGCGGAGCACGTCGAGCGGTCGATCGAGATGCTCGATCACGTCGAGAGCGGTGATGGCGACGATGCGACGGCCACCGGCCACGCGCTCGAGTGCATCCGCGAGCAGGTTCGCGGCGCGGAGATCGACGCAGTGCACTTCCTCGCCGCGCTCGGACAATGCCGCGAGGGATGTTGGATCGACGTCGACCCCGACATAGGTGAATCCGAGGTCGCGGAGTGGCGCGGCGATTGCCGCATTGCCGCATCCGAGATCGATGATGACGCCGGGCTCCACGTGGTCGCGCACCAGTTGCACCATGTGTCCGTACGGCGTGTCCGGCCGGTAGTCGAAGTCGTACTTCACTGGTCGTACCGGAAACGATGGGGCCCGTAGTACTTCACGTCGATGGCTGCGACTGCCTCCGCGCCGGGAAGCGGCTGTGGCAGGTCTCCGGCGGCGGCCAGTTCGTCGTAGCGGGCCGCGGCTCGCTGGAGTGCTCCGAGTGGGCTGGCGGCGAACGCTGCGTGATCTCGTGCTTCGGCATCGGGGCGCCCGAAGCGCCGTGCCAGCTTCAGACGAGCGAGCGAGCTGGATTCGATCTCCACTTCACCGCCTGCGGGGCGGCCGTCCGGCCCGGGTCGCTTGTCGTGGAACACCGTGGCGCGGGGCACCGTGCGCAGCGTGAAGCCCGCCATCCGCCATCTCCACGAAAGATCGACGTCGTCGCAGTAGAGGGGGAAGTGTCGGTCGTCGAAGCCACCGACCGCTTCGAAGGCAGCGCGGCTCGTCACGATGCACGCGCCGGTGATCCAGGTGGCTTCACCAGTGACTGGGTCGTACCCCTTCGGGTGCTCGATGGGGAGCTGCCTGGCTTCTGCGGCGGCCACTCCGGTCTCTTGTAACGCGTCGAGCAACATCGACAGGCACGTCGGCGCGGGGTAGGTGTCGGGGTTGAGGATCCAGACGAGCGGTTCCTGCCCATCCGCCGCCAGCGCGTTCGATCCGCCCGCTGACCCGAGATTGGCGGCGAAGAAGCGGTGCGTGAGTGTGGCGCCGCACGACGAGACCACTTCGCGGAGGTCGTCGACCTGCTCCGTGGAGAGGGCGGGTTCGGGTGAACAGTCGCCGATGGCGATGACCGCGTCCGAGATCCGACCCGAGGAACGGGCATGTGCGACGCAGGCACGTACTGCGCAGACCGTTCGGCGGAGCGAGTCGAACTCGTTCTGGTACAGCACGAGTTGAATTCGGATGGTCGGCGACACGCCGCAACGATAGGCGCCGTTCTTCGCGCGTGCACTCATGGCCGAGTAGCGTCATCGCACATGGAACGGCCGTCCCGCTTCGAGCACTCCCGATTTCTCGGCGACAAGCGCACGCAACTCGTGTACGACCTCGACTCGTGGTCCGATACGTCGGTCATCGACGACATCGTGGCCAACGACGTGGGCCTGAGCTTCGGGCCCGACACGCTCGCCGAGGCCCGCAACCGCGGATATTCGCTGGCCGCGCCGGGAATGTCGCGACGCCATCGCAAGCCCAGGGCGTGATCCGAGCCGTGAACGGCAGCTTCAAGTCGGGTCCTCTCACCCTTGCTCGGTATCTCGCTCGACCGGCAGGTCGGCCGGGGCCGTTGCCCGGGCTGATCCTCTGCCACGGATTCCCGATCGGTCCGCTCGATGCCCGTCAGAGCGCCGGCACCTTTCCGGAGTTGATCGACCGCGTCGCCAACGAACTCGGTTGGGTCGCGATGACCTTCACGTTCCGCGGGTGCGGCACGAGCGAGGGTGACTTCTCGTTGCAGGGATGGATCGACGACCTGCGCGCAGCGATCAGCCATCTCATCGAGGAGACCAGCCCGTCCAGCGTCTGGCTGGTGGGCACCAACACCGGTGGCTCCATCGCGACCTGTGTGGCCGCGGACGATCCACGCGTTCGCGGTGCGGCGCTCCTCAGCCCGCGAGCCGACTTCGACGACTGGGCCGCCCAGCCGCGACGCCTACTGGAACACGCTCGCGAGATCGGCGCGATCCGCACACCTGGGTTCCCTCGCAACTTCGACGAGTGGGCTCGAGAGTTCCGTCGGTTCCGGCCGACGGACGCCGCTCGCCGGTGTGCGCCGCGCCCGATGCTCGTGATGCACGGCGACGACGACGAAAGCGTGCCGACGGCGGATGCACGTCAGCTGGCGGAGGCGCACGGCGCCGCAGAGCTGCGGTTGATCAACGGGGCCGGGCACCGGCTGCGACATGATCCGCGCGCGGTCGCCATCCTGCTCGGGTGGTTGGATCGGCAACGGGCGATCGCCGACCAGTGATCAGGCGTCGGCGTGCGCCGAATGCCAGTTCCACGCCGATCGGATGATGTCGTCGAGTCCGTGGCGGGCGCGCCAGCCGAGCGTCGCCTCGATCTTGGTGGGGTCGGCGTAGGTGGCGGTGGGATCACCCGGTCGCCGTGCGGTGACGTGGTACGGCACCTCGCGCCCCGTGATCCGTTCGGCCGCCCGGATGACCTCCAGCACACTGGTGCCGACTCCCGTGCCGACGTTGAGCGCGACGCTCGATCCTCCCCGCGCCAGATGGTCGAGCGCGAGCACGTGCGCCTCAGCGAGATCCTCCACGTGGATGTAGTCGCGGATGCAGGTGCCGTCGGGGGTGGGGTAGTCGTCGCCGAACACCTCGAGCGGTGGGCGCTTGCCGAGCACGGCCTTCATCACGAGCGGCACGAGATTCTGGGAGTAGGTCCAGTCCTCGCCGATCAGGCCGTCGGTGCTGGCGCCGGCAGCGTTGAAATAGCGCAGGTTGACGGCGCGCACGCCATGGGTGACGCCGTACCACCCGAGGATCCGCTCGACCATCGCCTTCGTCTCGGCATAGACGCTCTCCGGATGGATCGGGGCGTCCTCGCGCAGCGGGACCTCGCTGGGGGTGCCGTTGACGGAGCAGCTGCTGGAGAACACGATGTCGCGCACGCCTGCGCTGAGGAGCGCCTCGACCAGGTCGACCGATCCGGCGACGTTGTTGTGCCAGTAGCGAGCGGGCTGGGTCATGGACTCGCCGACGCTCTTGTAGGCGGCGAAGTGCACCACCTGGTCGACGTGATGACGAGCGCACAGATCGGCGACGAGCGCAGCGTCGCGAATGTCGCCCTGGACCAACTCGGCGTCGATGACGGCTTCGGCGTGACCGAACTCGAGGGTGTCGAGCACGACCACCTCTCGGCCGAGGGCACGAAGGTGGCGGACGGTGTGGGAGCCGATGTACCCGGCCCCGCCGGTGACGAGCACGCTCATGGTGCCGAGCCTACCCCTGGGTCCGCTGGGCGTTCCCGCGGGCAGCCGACCGCGTCAGCCGATGATCGACTCGTGCTCCCTGAACCACTCCAGCATCCGGCCGACGCCCTCGCGCAGCGAGGTCGTCGGGGTCCACCCGTAGGTTGCCGAGATCAACGACAGGTCGGGTCGACGCTGGAGAGGGTCGCCACCTCGTTCGCTCGGCAGCGGGACGAGGGTGATCGGGCTGCTGCTGCGGGCGAGCTCGACGACCAACTCGGCCAGTTCGAGCATCGACGTCTCCATCGGATTGCCGACGTTGATCGGTCCGATGTGGTCACCGTCGAGCACATGGAGCAATCCGCGCACTTCGTCGCTGACGTGGCAGAAACTGCGCGTCTGGGTACCGTCACCGAAGATCGTGAGCGGTTCGCCGCGCAGGGCTTGGACGATGAACGTGTTGACCACTCGACCGTCGTCGGGCCGCATCCGTTCGCCATAGGTGTTGAAGATGCGCACGATTCGGATGTCGGTGCCGCGTCCGTGGTGGTAGGCCATCGTCAGGGCTTCACCGAACCGCTTCGCCTCGTCGTAGCAACTGCGTGGCCCGATCGGGTCGACGTTGCCCCAGTACGTCTCGGGCTGGGGGTGGACGAGCGGGTCGCCGTACACCTCGCTCGTGGAGGCGAGGAAGCTCCGGGCGCCCTGTGCGGTGGCGAGCTCGAGCAGGTGGCGGGTCCCCGTCGACCCGACGGCCAGGATCTCGAGCTGCATCGTCCGGAAGTCGAGCGGCGATGCGGGACTGGCGAAGTTGAGAACCGAGTCGAAGCGAGTGTCGACGAGTTCCGCCGGCAATGGCCGCGTGATGTCGTGCTCGACCAGGCGGAACCGCTCGTGTCCGTCGAGGTGAGCGATGTTGGCGCGACGGCCCGTGCTGAAGTTGTCGACCACGGTGACGTGGTCGCCGCGCTCCAGCAGCGCATCGGCGAGGTGCGAACCGATGAAACCGCCGCCGCCCGCGACGAGGTGATGACTCATCGGTAGCCGACGCCGGTGTGGACGAACCCGGCCGCTCGCCAGGCCGTACGGTCGAGCACGTTCCGGGCGTCGACGACCGCTCGGGCCGACATCAGACCACCGACCTTCTCGGGAGCGGGGTGGCCGAAGTCGGGCCACTCGGTGAGCACGACGAGCACCTGCGCTCCGCGTACGGCGTCGTAGGGATCGGTGACGACCTCGACGGCAGCGGGGAGCCCCGACGCGCCGGGCCGGACCGCGGGGTCGAAAGCCCGCACGTTCGCGCCGTGGGCGAGGATCAGGCCGATCACTGCCAGCGCAGGCGAGTCGCGCAGGTCGTCGGTGCCGGCCTTGAACGTGAGACCCCACACGGCGACGTCGACGCCCTGAAGGGAACCACCGGCGGCGACGCGTACCTTGTCGGCGGTTCGCGCGAACTGGTCCTCATTGGCCGCGACCGCAGCGTCGAGCAGTTCGAAGGGATATCCGGCGTCGCGCGCGATCCGTTGGAGCGCCCTCGTGTCCTTCGGGAAGCAGGAGCCGCCCCACCCCGGCCCTGGGTGCATGAAGTCAGGTCCGATACGTCGATCGAGGCCCATGCCCTCCAGCACGTCGAAGATGTCGGCGCCGACGCCCTCGCACACCGAGGCGATGGCGTTGACGAAGCTGAGCTTGGTGGCGAGGAAGGCGTTGGCCGCGTACTTGATCGTCTCGGCGGACTCGGGGTCGGTGATCACCACGGGCGCGTCGATGCCGGCGTAGAGACCGGCGACCGCAGTGCCGGCGGCCTCGTCGACGCAGCCGACGACCACCCGGTCGGGGTGCAGGAAGTCGTCGACGGCGGTGCCTTCGCGGAGGAACTCCGGGTTGCTGACCACGGCCACGTCAGGACGCTGGAGCACGCTGCCCACGAGTCCGGAGGACCCGACCGGGACGGTGGACTTGTTGACCACGATCGTGCCCGGCGCGAGGAGGGGTCCGATCTGGCGGGCGGCGACCTGGACGTAGCTCAGGTCGGCCGAGCCGTCGTCACCTTGCGGTGTCGCCACACAGAGAAAGACGAACTCGCGGTCGTGCACCGCACCGTCGGCACCGAGTGCGAAACGCAGGTTGCCGTTGCCGAGGCCGGTCGCCACGAGCTCCTCGAGGCCTTGCTCGACGATCGGTATCCGGCCGGCGCGCAGCTGCTCCACCTTCGCGGCGTCGATGTCGACGCACACCACGTCGTGACCGAGGTGCGCGAAGCACGCCCCACAGGTGAGGCCGACATATCCGGTACCAACGATGGCGATGCGGCTCATTGCGCAGCAGCCTACCGACGGTGCCTCATCGCGAGGAGGTGAGCAGCGCGAGCGGGAAGTTGTCGGCGATCGCAGCCGCACCCGTGATCGACGGGTGGTTGCCGTCCTTGTTGGCGTAGTCGGGCCGCAGGTCGTGCGTGCCTGGGGCGGTCACCACCGGCTCGATGTCGTAGAGCTGTCCCTTGGCCGCCCAGTCCTGGCGGAGCCGGTCGTTGATGGCCGCGCGACGGGGCTCGATGACGGGCAGCCATTCCGGGTTCGAGTAGGTCGTGGGGTCGTAGGGGAGCAGTGTCACGAACACCACCTGGCCGACGCCCTCGGCGCGGAGCTGGGCGTCGAGCCGGACGTAGGCATCGCCGATCGCGACGACGTCGTCGCTGGAGACGAGGTCGACCTGACCGGCCATCACGATCACCACGTCGGGCGGATCTGCGGGGTCGATCGAGTCCGGCGCCTCGACCTCGATCGGGGTGTGCGCGGTGGAGGTCAGCATGAGCGGCTGGCCGCCGGTGGCCCGGTTCTCCACGCAGTCGTGCGCCGGGCAGACCCGGGTGCCGAGCAAGGCGGGCCAGCTCTGCAGCGCCGGCTCGGGCAGCCAGGTTCCGGCGGTCTGGGAATCGCCGAACACGACGATGCTCGGTGGGGTCGCACCGAAGCTGACCGGGGGCGCGTGCGTGGACGAGGTGGTGCAGGCCGCGAGGGCGACGAGCAGCGCGAGCCCGCAACGAGCGAGGAGGTTCCCACTCGGCCGGGCCATCGGTGTTCGAGTCTAGGTGGGTCTGACAAGATCATCCCGATGGTCACCCCCCGTCTCGTGTTCGTGCTGTCGCCCTACCAGAACGCCTTCTTCGGGGAGATCGCCGAGGTGCTGCTCGCCGAGCTCGAGGCCGCCGGGGTACCGGCAACCCGGATCTCCGAGCCGGGCGAGCACGTGGTCGAGGATCACGACGTGTTCGTCCTGATGCCCCAACACGAGTACGTCGCCCTGGAGGGAGCCGCGTTCGTCGAGGACGCGGCCGTTGCGGCGAGGACCATCGGCATCTCCGCCGAGCAGCCGCATCAGCCGTTCTTCGCCCAGAACGCCGACCTCGGTGCCCGGCTCGGCGCGGTGCTCGACTTCAGCGCGTCGGCCGTCGCCGCGTATCGCGCCCGGGGAGTCCTCGCGGAACATCTGCCGTTCGGTTACACGCCGTCGTGGGATCGGTTCCGCGCCGGCCCCGCACCGTCCGGGCCACCTCGGGTGCTGTACATGGGCAACAAGCGACCCCGGCGGTTGGCAGTGCTCGCCACGGCGGCGGAGTCGCTCGGCCGAGAGAACGCGCGCCTGCTGGTGTCCGACAACAGCTCGCCGAACCGCCGCACCGGGCCGGCATTCGTGGCCGGCGACGACAAGAGGTCGCTCCTGAGTAGGACTCGCCTGTTGGTGAACATCCACCAGAGCGAGGAGCATTACTTCGAGTGGCTCCGCTTCAGCGAAGCGGCTCACTGCGGTACGCCGTTCCTCACCGAGACGTCGACGAATGCGGCACCGTACGTGGATGGCGTGCACTTCGAGTCGTTCGAGCCTGCCGAGCTGTCGACTCGGCTCGACCGGCTCGTCAACGACGATGCGCGACTCGCCGAGCTCCGCGAGGCTGCCTACGACCAACTCCGGCGCCGCCCACTCGCCGCGGGTGTCGCGACGTTGGTGGAGACTGCTGTCCGTCTGCTCGCCGCGCCCCCGCCCGCGAAACTGCCCGGGCGCTCGCGCACCGAGCCGCTGTGGGGTCCGAGGATCGACGTGGCTGCGACCCTTCCCACTGGAGACCTTCGGCGGCCGCGCCTCCTCGGTCGCAAGGACGTGTTGATCGCTCCGCTCGGGACACAACTCTTCGACGGCGCGCTGGCACGGATGCGCGCGCTGTTGGACGACGGGCACGAACTCGTCACCGGTGTCGTGTGCGGCCGGGACATCGACGGTGAGCCGACACTGGAAGGTGTCTGGCCGTGGGAGACCTGGCGTCTGCGGGCCGGCCAGCACCTCGGACGCGTGATGTTGGTGCGCGGCGACGTGTCGCGGGCGGCGGCGGAGTGGGTGGCCGAGCCCGGCTTCGCCGGGGTACCTCACGCGGCCATCGCTGCGTGGGTGGCTCTCCACGGAGGACGAGGAGCGCACCTTCCGTCGCCCGTGGGTCGCGTGGTCGGTGTGCCCCTGGACCCCTCCCACGCGCTGCCTGGCGATGTCGCCGCCCACCTCGCGACGCTCGTCGCGGCTCACGTCGGCTGACAGGCACCCGCGCTAGCCTGCCGCGGGTGATGGCGAGAATGAGAGGTCGGGTCACTGCCTGGATCGGTTCGTGGGGTAGCGCCCAGAACCAGGAGCTCCAGGAGCTCGTCATCGCCCTCCAGCGTCGGCTCGATGAGCTCGTGCCCGTGTGGACCATGCAGCACCAGGACGTCCAGCACCAGATCGCCGATGTCGCGTCCCGTGTCCAGCAGCTCCACGCACCGGTGGAGCGGGCCATCGCCACATCCGAGGCCGCCTCGCGTCTGGCCGGCGTGGCCGCCGGTGTGCCCGACGCACCGCCTCCGCCGACGGACGGCCCGCTGGTGTCCGTGGTGGTCCCCGCCCACGGCGCCGCGCCGTTGCTGGCACGTGCGTTGCGATCGATCGCCGCCCAGACCTACGCACGCTTCGAATGCATCGTGGTCAGCGACGGTGGCGACCCGGGCGTGGCCGACGGCTTCTCGGCGGTGTCCGCCGACTCCCGATTCCGTCTCGTCACGATCGAGCGTCGCGGCGTGTGCGGTGCCCGCAATGCGGGGCTCGCCGATGGCAGTGGCGCGCTGTACGCGTTCCTCGACGCGGACAATCAATGGACTCCCTGGCACCTGGCCGCATCGGTCGCCGCGTTCGTCGACTCTGATGTTCACGCGACCTACGCGGCGATGCTGATCGAACGTGCCGGTGGCGTCGTCGATGCCAGGTCGCAGCCCTTCGACAGGGCTGCGCTGCTCGACGAGTGCTTCATCGACCTGAACGTCCTCGTCCACCGCCGGGCGCTGTACGAGCAGCAGGGTGGGTTCGACGAAGCGATCCAACGGTTGGTCGACTGGGACTACGTGGCTCGGCTCACCGAGCACGTTCCTGCCGTCCACCTCCGCCACATCGGCTGCATCTACGACGATCGGGAGAACGAACGCATCTCGACCACCCGTCCGATCGGGCCGAGTTGGTACACCATCCGGTCGAAGTGGCGCGGGCGCCCGGCCGAAGGTGTACGGGCGCTGTGGGTCACCCCGGCCGAGCATGACGGAACCCCGGCCGTGGGCGCCGACGAGGTTGCCGGGCTTCGGGCGCTCGGTGCGACAGTCGCGCTCTGGTCGCCGTCGCGAACGGGTGGTGCTGCGCTCGCCGACGCGGTGCGCGAGCACTCCGCCGACGTGGTTCACTTCTCGACCGCGGCCCTTGCATCTCGCTACCTCGATGATGCCGTGTCCACCGGAGCTGCGTCCGTGGTCCGCGTGCACCGACCGGCCGGCCATGTCGGCCTCCTCGATCGGCTCGCGCTGGAGCCGACCGTTCAGTACGTCCTGGTGCCACCCGGCACGACAGCGCCCGGCCTGGCCGGCCGACGGGTCGAGCTCGGTGGGCTGTTCTCGCCCGACGCTGTCGGCACGTGGGATGGGGTCGCCAAGGATCATCGGCTGGTCGCAGTCGCTGCGCACGGACACGTGCGGGCCGGTCTCGCCGATGTGCTGCGGATCGCGGCGTTGAGCCCCGCGTTCCGCTTCGTCGTCACCGTTCCCGATTCGGGTCGCAGCCGCCGCCTTGCATCGTTCGTCGAGGCCGCTGCCTCGGCCGACAACGTCGAGATCGTCCGGACCGTGGGGCCGGCCGACGCCCGGCAGGTCATCCGCGGTGCGGCGTTCAGCCTTCATCCCGAACACCCGTGGTGGCTCGACGGTCCGATCGCCGCGGTCGGGTCGCTCGCCGCGGCCGCTGCGGCCGGGTGCATCCCGGTGATCACCTCGGCACGCGACGGGGGCGACTTCGACTTCGCCTCGTTGCGCTACACGTCGCCCGAGCACGCTGCATCATTGCTCGCGTCCACCATGAACTGGACGGATGCACGCCGGCGCGACATGCAGCGATGGGCTCTCGACGTTGCCTGGATGAACTACGCCGCGCCGCAGGCGCTGACCTCCCTGTTCCCGGTCGGCTGACCGGTCACTGCCGGCGCCGTGCGGCTTCGTCTGCCTCGTCGGGTCTGCTGGAGCGGTAGGTCTCGGCATCGAAGTACGGCACCTGATCCTCCGCGAATCGAAACATCGCCGGATCGTCGAGCCGCGGTCCTGTGCGTGCGGATCGGCGCGCCCGCAACGCACCCGGAAGGCCGACGAACGCCGACGACAGCGCACGGACGCGAGCGCCGCGGTACGGCCCGGTGATCAGGCCCTTGCCATGCACGATCATGCGCTGGACCCAGATCCGCAGCGCGTCGCGGACGGGGAAATTCGTGGTGACGCACAGCAACAGGTTGCGCTGCACGATCGAGTATCGCCGTCCCTCGCCGAGTCGTCGGGTGGAGGTCGCGTGCTGATGCCACACGACCGCCTGGGTTGCCGCCACGGTGACGAGTCCACGGTGGAACGCACGGATGTTCCAGTCGATGTCCTCGTAGTAGAGGAAGTAGCGCTCGTCGAGGAGGCCGACGACGTCGGCATCGAAGGCATCCGCACGAAAGAGCGCTGCCCCGAAGCACGGCCCGAACACCACTTCGCCATCGCTGTACTGGCCGAGGTCGGGCTGACCGATCCCGGCGTTGAAGGCTTCGCCGTTGGCTCGCAGGACCGTGCCGACCGCGTCGATCCGATCCGGCTCGTCGGCCAGCAGCATCTTCGGCGCGACGGCGACGCACGACGGGCCGTGGGCCAGCAGCGTCTGTGAGCAAGTGGAGATCGTGTTCGGGGCGATCGTTGCGTCGTCGTTCAGCAGCCACACGGCATCTCCGGCTCTGCGTCGCTGCAGCCCGATGTTCACCCCGGCGGCGAATCCTCCGTTGCGCTCCGAGCACACCGGTGTCACGTTGGGCCACGCCGAGGACGCGGCTCGCACCGCGGCACCGCCGTCGGGCGACCCGTTGTCGACGACCACGACCTCGAGGTCGACGTCGTGCGATGACACGAGCGAACCGAGGCACGCCTCGATCCGCGACTGAGGGGCGCCGTGCACGACGACGACCGCGGTGACGCGAGGAGGTGTCGGACCGCTCACGGTGTCGGCCGACGGGTCAGGCGTCGGCCGATGTCCTGCGCAGGGCGTTCCAACTGCGTGTAGCTGAAGGAGGCGAAGAGCAGCGTGACGCACAGGACCAACACGAGGCGCAGTGGCCACCACCTGAGGTCGGGTGCAGCGAACGCGGTGCCTCGTTCGTAGAACACGAGGATCAGCGGGAAGTGCCAGAGGTAGATGCCGTACGACCGCGCCCCGAGCCACTCACCGATCCGGTCGGCCCGACGCGGTGGCGGCCACGCCGCAGCGGCCAACCACATGACGGGCACGACGGCGATTGCGGTGAAGAGGTCGAAGGTGCTGAACCACGCCCAGTGCGCGTACTGCGATGCCTTCTCCACGAAGACCAGCATCAGGACGCCCGGCAGCAGCAGCGCCGCCAACATCCACAGATTGGGACGGAAGCGAAGCTCGTTCACGCGGCCCCGGAGATGGCGGTCGAAGTACCACCGTGCCGCGATGCCCACCGCGAACAGCGGGACGAAGCCGATGAACTGGCGGGCGACGAAGAGCGACTGAATGCCGAGGGGAACCTGCTGGCTGGTGCCGAAGTAGAACTCGCGCAGCCCGTCGCCGGCCACGCCGACGACGATGCGCCAGGCGGTGCCGATGGCGATGAGGAACAGTGTCGCGGCGACGGGGGCGCGGGCGACCATGACGGCCATGATCGGCAACGCGAGGTAGAGCATCATCTCGATGGTCAGCGTCCACAGCGCGCCGTTGGCGAAGAACGAACTGGCGGTCCCTGGCCACAAGTAGTGGGTGAACGTGAGGTTCGCCGCGACCTGTTTCACGCCGGTGCGGCTGAGCAGCGTGCTCGGCGGGACGAAGAACAGGAACAGCACGATCACGTTGAAGGCGTATGCGGGATAGATGCGGAACGCTCGGCGGATCCAGAAGTCGCGCAGCTTCCAATTGGGCCGCCAGAAGTGGGGGCTGAGCAGAAAAGCGGAGAGCACGAAGAAGATGTTGACGCCGTAGGAGCCGAAGCCTTCGAGCACCCAGTAGCCGGGGAACCGAGGTTGGCTCGACAGCGACCACGAGTGGTGGAGGACGACCATCAGGGCCGCGATGCCTCTCAGCGCTTCGACTCCGGGCATCCATCCCGCCGTGGACCGCGTGGTCTCGACGGAGATGGTGGGCGAGCTCACGGTGACTCCGCGTCTGCCCAGGGAACGGCGGTCCTGATCGGACCGAACCACCACTTCGGGTAGAGCGTGATCAATCCACGCCTCTCGGGGTTCGGGGCACTGACCACTTCGAAGCGAAACGGCTTGTGCCACAGGTCGTAGGGCTTCGAGAGGTCTGTCGGGTGCAGGGCGACGCTGAGGTCGTAGGTGCCCTCGTGGAGCGGCAGCTGGTCGATGGCGACGGTGATCTCACCGATGCCCTCGAGCACCTCGGGCGTCGAGTCGTGCTCCATCGTCGTCGGAGCGGAGACCTCGAAGCCGTCGTTGGTGAACAGTGCGAACGAAACGACCGGCCTCGGTATCGGCTCGGTCGCGATGTACCGCAGGCGGAACTCGACGCCCTCGCCGGTCGACAGGCTGTTGATGCTGTGGCCGGCTCGATCGAACATCTCGATCGAGCTGAACTTGATCTCGCCGGTCCCCCAGCGCGCGCCGTGGGGGTTGGCGCTCGGGACCTCGGTGGCGGACTCGACGTAGTCGGCGAGCACGTCGTTGGCGGCGCCGATCTCGCGGACCACGCCCTTCTCCAGCCACATCACGCGATCGCACAGCGTGCGGACCTGGCTGAGCCCGTGTGACACGAACACGATGGTGGCGCCCGACTCGCGCATCGCGGTGATCTTGTCGCTCGACTTGCGGCGAAAGGCCTCGTCGCCCACGGACAGCACCTCGTCGACGATGAGGATCTCCGGCTCGGCGTGGATGGCCACGGAGAACCCGAGCTTGGCGTACATGCCCGACGAGTAGTTCTTCAGCGGCTGATCGATGAACCGCTCCAGTCCTGAGAAGTCGACGATGCTCTCGAAGCGCTTGTCGATCAGCTTCTTGCCCATCCCGAGGATCGCGCCGTTCAGGTAGATGTTCTCGCGGCCGGACAGCTCGGGGTGGAAGCCGGCACCCAGCTCGAGCAGGGCCGAGGTGGTTCCCCGGATGGAGAGCGACCCCTTGTCGGGCGTGAGGATGCCGGTGAGGCACTTCAGCAGTGTGCTCTTGCCGGACCCGTTGGAGCCGATGATGCCGAAGGACTGTCCGGCGAAGACCTCGCAGCTGACGTCCTCGAGCGCCCAGAACTCCTCGTAGCGGGAGCGTCGTCCGTTGATGACGGCGGCCTTCAACGACTGGTGCCGCTCGTGGTACAGCCGGAACTTCTTCGACACGTGGTCGATGGTGATGACGGGATCAGCCATCAGAGCTCCTCGGCGAAGCGACGTGACATCTTGCGGAAGACGACGAGCCCGAGCAGGAAGCTCGTGAAGCTGACGAACGTGAGGTACCCGATGGTGGCGGCTGACGGCATGCGCAGGTCGTACAAGAGGTCGCGCAGTGCGGTGACGAACGACGTCAACGGGTTGAGGTTGTACAGGAACCGGTAGCGCTCCGGAACGAGCGTCAGCGGATACACGACCGGCGTCGCGTAGAACCACATCTGCACGATGATGCCCCAGATGTGGGTGAGGTCGCGGAAGTACACGTTGGCAGCCGACAGGAACATCGCGATCCCTGCGGTGAACATCGCCAGCAGCACCAGAAGGATGATGACGCCGGGGATCCAGGGCAGCACCATGTTGCCGACGAGGAGCATCGCGATCATCAGGAGGGTGAGCTCGATGCACAGCGACACCACGAGCGCACCCACCGTGGCGAGCACCAGATGTTCACGAGGGAACCACACCTTGCGCACCAGACCGGCGTTGCCGATGAGGCTGGCCATCGACGTGGTGACGCTGGTGGAGAAGAACGTCCACGGGAGCAGCGCGCACATCAGGTACAGCGGAAAGCTGTTGAGCCGGCTCGGGTCGCCGACGGGCGCCTGCACGTCGAGGATCACGCCGAACACCAGCGTGTACACGAGCATGATGCCCAGCGGGTTCAGCAGCGACCACATCCAGCCGAGCACGGATCGCTTGTACCGCGTCCGCAGCTCGCGGAGCGTGAAGTTCCAGAGCAGCTCGCGGGTCTCGAGGAGATCGAGGACGATCAACTGGTGCTCGTCTCGCCGCGGTGGCGCCGTGCGCTCATGAGGTCGCGAACCTTTCGCGCCGGGCGAACGATGGCCTGTCCGATGCGCCAGCTCTCGGACCGCTCCATGTCGGCGATGTGCTGCTGCAGGCGGTGGACCTCGCGCGGCACCCAGTGATCGAGCGCACACGCCGGGTAGGACAGGCGGTCGCCGATCTCGTCGGCGGCCTCTTCGGCAAGGAAGAACCGGTTGACCCCGTCGAACACCATCGGGAGGTAGCCGGCCGCCTCGAGGGTGGCCGGGAACTCGTAGTGCTGGTGCGTACCCTGCTCGGCGAGGATCACTGTCGGCCGGTGGAGCTGCAGGTCGATTCCTGCGATGACCTTGTCCTCGAATCCTTCCGCGTCGATCTTGAGGAAGTCGATGCGCGGCAGCGGGTGCTGGGCAAGGATCTGGTTCAGCGTCATCACGGGCACGGTGCGCGTCGTGACCCAGCGTCCCTGCTCTCGGTAGCCCTGCGCGAGCGACGGTGAGAAGGTCGTGCGCTGCTGGTCCTGCTCGACGACGAAGAGCTCGAGCTCTCCTGGCTCGTCACCGATGCCGACCCCGAGGTTGACGTCGTTGGGCCGGTCGGCGTGGAGCATCTCCACCAGGTAGGGCTGCGGTTCGATGTTGATGCCGCGCCATCCTTCGAGCGAGAACAGCTTGGTGATGCTGTCGTCGACCGGGTGGCAGGCGCCGACGTCGACGAAGTAGCCGGGAGTGCGGTGCCCGAGGGCACGCCAGAGCACGACGTCTTCGGCATTCGGAGCCCAGGAGACCAGAGGGGAGTTCGCCATACGAGGCACGCTTTCGTTTCGGTTCAGACGCGGCTGGGATACGGCTGGCGACGGTGGACGACGGCGGTCTCGCTGAACGCGTCGTTGAAGTCAGCAGCGATGGGGCCACGGTCGAGGAGGTTGAGTTCGGTGGGTGTCGCGCCGAGCGCTCGCACCAGGTCGGCAGCGGGTCTCGTGGCAGAGAGAGGGAGCTCGAGCTCGAAGCCGGCGAACGAGGCGACGGCGGTCAGCGACTCTGGGTCCGGCGTGACGTGCACGTGCGGCCGGCTCTGGTCGATCGACTGGGGCAGCCAGCCGACGGTGACGCTATAGCCCAGTGATGTGGCGGCACTGCCCACGAGTGATCGACGGGCCTCGGCCCAGACCTGTTCGAGCTCGCCGCGATCCAGGAACTCGCCGATCTGGCGGCGGAACTCGGGGTGGCGCATGTCGATGATGCGCTCGTTCTTCGGGACGGTGGTCTGGCCCGTGCTGAGCAGGCCGGCCTCGAAGTTGGAACCCCCGCCCTCGTGGTACACGAACGCGCCCATCCCGAGTGTGATGCGATAGCCCGCAGCGAGGCTGCGAAGCGACCAGTCGGTCTCCTCGCAATATCCGCGTCCGAACACGGGGTCCATCAATCCGACGTCGTTCACCACTCGCGTCGGGATGAGGATCGCGAACGAGATGCCGGCAGGGATGTCGAGCACCCGCTGCCCGAACCGTTGGCCGAGCACGCTGCCGACCCAGTCGGCGCGATCCTGTGTGGCGAGGTGCGCGTCCGGATCTGCGTTGGGGAGCGAGTACACCGACACGTTGGTGCTCCACGACGTGACCGAGCCGATCTTCGGGTCGGTGGCGGCTGCCCGGACGAGTTGCGAGACGGTCTGGCGGCTGTAGACCACGTCGGAGTTCGAGATGATGACGTGGTCGTACTCACCCTCGATAGCCGCGAGGAGCCCGAGGTTCACGTTGCGCGGGATGCCAAGGTTGCGCGGCGTGCAGTAGCTCAGGAAGCCGAGCTCCTCGCAGATCGCGCCGAGCTCATCGCTCCAGCCGGGATCGGGGCTGTGGTCGTCGAGGACCAGCACGTCGATGTCTGCCACGTCGCGGTCGAGGTGTGCCAGCGACGACAACGCCCGCGGGACGAACGCGCGGCCGTTGTACACGGTCATCGCGATGAGGACGCGGGGTCGCATCAACGGATGTACCGGATCAGCTTCTGCCGCACGCGCACCGGCAGAACGGCGCGGGCCAACCGCCGCAGACTGCTCGTCGGGGTGCGCAGGAATCGGAGGTTGGTCAGCACGGTGGCCGTGACCGAGCGTGCGCGCTCGACCTCGGCGCGCAGACGCTGGATCTCGATCGCTGACTCGGTGAGGCGCTCGGTGAGATCGACCACACGAGCGTTGGCCACCTCGACATCGATGAGCGCCTGCTCGAGCGACACCCGAGCGATCGTGTCGGCGGTGAGGCCTCCGGGCGTGTTGGGGTTCTTCATCGGGCTCCTCCGGGGCGTGCGGGTGGGTGCGGTGCACTGCGGTGCCCGGCTGATTGCGGGTGCCGGGCGTCGTGCTGCGACCTGTGCATCTCCACGTGCACCGTCACGACCGCGCCGGCAATCCTAGTGTCGCACGATACGCGGCGACAAGGACCGCGGCCGTCGCTGACCAGGTGAATTCGGTACCTGCGGCGAGCGTCTGGCGCACTGCAGCGGCCCGTGCCTCGGGGCTGACGACCAGCCGCTCGATGGCATCGGCGAAGTGCGAGGGCGACCAGGATTCGGCGAGACCCTCTGCATCCGGACTGATCTCGCTGAGCGGCCCGAAGCCGACCATGACCGTGGGCGTGCCGAACCTGGCGGCCTCGAACGGCACGAAACCGAAACCCTCGGCGCTGGTCGGGTAGACGACCGCAACCGCGTGGCGCAGCAACCAGTTGCGCTCTTCGGAGGCGACATCGGGAAGCACGATTGCCTGTTCGTCGGTCGCGAACGCCACGGCTTCGTAGTGACGCGAGCTGCCGTACGGGACGGCTGCGCCGACGAGCACCAACGCGATGTCGTGGCCGCGGGAGCGGAGATCGTTCCACGCCTGCACCGCCAGGTCGCGGTTCTTGTGGGAGTAGTTCGTGCCGAGCACGAAGAGGAACTCTCGCGCCGCGAGTCCGTGCTGGAGGGCGACCGTCGGTGGCCGCATCGGTTCGTCACCACTGAGGTGGTCGGTGCCGAGGGCGATCGGCCACAGCCGGTCGGCATCGATGCGCAACTTCTCGTCGCGCACGCATTCAGCGACGTCGAGGGAGATCGTCATGACCATGTCGGCCTGCCACGCTGCGGTCGACAGGTGCTGCCGGTACCGCAACCAGTGCGCGCCGTCGGGATGGTATGCGCCGTTGCGGTAGGCGATGAGATCCTGCAGGGTGACGCAGATCCGGGGCGCCGCCTTTCGCCAGTTGGCGTACGGCAGCGGCGAGTCGGGCTGGAACGGACGGTGCACCACGTCGCCGCGGACTCCCGGGGGGAACTCGCCGTGGGGGTTGCACACTGCGCGGACCTTGCGGTGGGCGAACGCGGCGGTCGCGTACGCCGGGACGTCGCCGGGAATGGACACGACGACGGCGCGGACGTCGTCGCGCTCGGCGAGGGCCTGCACGAGGTTGATCATGTTCACCTGCGTGCCCATCTCGAGAGGCCCGAGGCAGCTGCCGTCGATGAGCACCGTGAGCCCGAGCACCTTGGCGCGCGCCAGCGAGTGCGTGATGCCCAGCGCCGACTCGACGTCCACGCGATCCCTGTCGTACAAGGCTGCGTAGAAGGGGTGGCGCAGGCTGAGCCACTTGCGGACGACGGGATCGTCGAGCCGGTCGACCGGATGTGGAGCCAGATCGAACGGTCGTGTCACGAACGTGGTGGCGTCGAGTGCCGTGACGAAACCGCGGCGCGAAGTCCGCAGACCGAACTCGGCGATGGATGCGTCGAGCGAGTCGAACGGGTCGGCGACGAGCCCACCCGCGGCGGTGACGGCGCTGCGGCTGATGACGCTCAGCGGCCCCCTGGCCAGTGGTAGCGGCACGGGTCGCGTCGCAGGGCCGAGGGTGCGGAGGCGGTCGGTGATGCCGCTCTCGTCGAGGTTCTCGATCTGATGCGAGCCGCCGACGTTGCGAGCGGGGAAGCTGAGGTAGCCGGCCGCGTTCGACCAGAAGCAGACGACCGCGATGCGCAGGTCGAGGTCCATTGCTTCGAGCGCCGGAGTGAAGGCATCGACGGGAACGAGGACCGGCTCGTCGCACGCGGCGACCGGAAGATCCCATCGATCGCTGGCAGCGTTGACGAGGTCGCAGGCCCGTTCGACCTCCATGCCCTCGACTCGCTCATCGATCAACAACGGCTCCAAGAGCGCAGCGTCGGCGGCGCCGACGAGGATGTGCTCGACGCCGTCCGCGGCGAGCAGTGACCGTACGGTCGCCAGGCACTGATAGGACGCATCGCGCACGAAGACGGCAGCCACGACGCGGCTCATGACGAGGCCGCCCAGTCGAGCAGCGCGGGCAGGCCGCGATCGAGGGACCACTCCGGCCCGTATCCGAGCTCGGAGGTCGCCGCATCGATGGAGCAGAAGGCCGCCCGCACGTCGCCGTCGCGGAAGCGGCCGCTGACGGCGGGCTCGGGGGCACCTCGCAATGCCGCGATGCGCTGCGCGACGGCGAGCAGCGTGTCGCCCTGGCCCGATCCGATGTCGACGGTACGGCGACCTCGGGCGGGCACCCGCGAGGCCGCGGTGGTGATGGCACTGGCAACGTCGTCGACGAAGACGAAGTCGCGAAGCATCTCGCCGTCTTCGTAGACGTCGATCTGCTGGTGGTCGGTGGCGAGCCGGGCGAAGAGGGTGAGGACGCCGGTGTAGCTGTTGCCCAGCGATTGGCCGGGGCCGTACACGTTCTGCAGACGCAGCACGCTCAGCGCACTACCCGTGGCCGCGCACCACGCGCCGAGCACGTGCTCCTGGGCGAGCTTGGTGGCGGCATAGATGTTGCCGGGTCTCGGCGCAGTGATCGCTGCGGCGCTCGGCAGCGGTGTCGCCGGGCCGCCGTCCGGTCGGGAGGGATCCCACTGCTGGGCGAGCAGCTCCTCGTGCGTGCGCGGCTCGGGGGCGAACGTGCCGTTCGCATCGGTCCACTCGCCGTCGCCGTACACCGCGCGCGACGAGGCCAGGACGATGTGCTCGGGGGTGACACCCGCGGCCAGCAGCGCGTCGGTCATCTGGGTCGTGCCGACGACGTTGGTCGAGGAGTGTCGAGTCGCCTCTGCCAGTGATTGGCCGGTGCCCGTCTCGGCGGCGAGATGGATGATGACCTGGGGCCGGTGACGGTGCAACAATGCGTCCCAGCTGGGACGATGCGTCACATCGAAGGGCAGGACCACCGCCCCTTCGGGGATGTCGGCGTGGTGGATGGGCGTGTGCACCTGCGGATGGAAGTTGTCCGCGAGGAGGACCTCGTGCCCCTGGGACAGCAGACGGGCTGCGACCCGGGTGCCGATGAATCCAGCTCCGCCGGTGATCAGGATCTGTTGGGGCACGCAGCGAGTGTAACGGTCGACCTCCGGATCACCGGTTCAGCCCGTATGCGGTCAGGCCGTGTGGGCAGGGTCGATCGCGTCCGGCGAGATGCCGTGACGCTCCATTGCCTTGTAGACCTCCGCCGGCTCCGCCTTGCCGTCGGCGAGCAGCGCGCTGAGCACTGCCACCACGACGTGTGCGGCGTCGACCTCGAAGAAGTCGCGAAGGGCTTCTCGCGTGTCGCTGCGCCCCATGCCGTCGGTGCCGAGTGGCACGAAGGTGCGTCCGGGAACGAAGCGGGCGACCTGTTCCGGGACGATCTTCATGAAGTCGCTGACGGCGACGATCGGACCGGGGGTATCGGCGAGCAGTTCGTTGACGACGGGGATGCGCGGCGACTGGCCGGGATTCAGCCGGTTCCAGCGTTCGGCCGCCAGGGCGTCGTCTCGCAACGCCTTGTACGACGTCGCCGACCACAGCTCGACCCCGATCCCGTGCTGCTCCATCAACTCCTGTGCTGCCGCCCGAGCCGCGCCGTTCGCCGAGCCGCTGAACAGCAGCGTGGCCTGGCGCTCGGCACCCTCGGGCACCGCAGCCCAGCGATACAGGCCGCGCAAGATGTGTGCCGGGTCGAGGCCCTCGGGCATCGCCGGCATCTGGTAGTTCTCGTTGTACAGCGTGAGGTAGTAGAAGACGTCGGGGTCCGTGCTGTCCGGTGAGTACATCCGATGGATGCCCGCCTGCACGATGGCAGCCACCTCGTACGCGAACGCCGGGTCGTAGGCCTGGCACGGGGGCACGGTGCTCGCCAGCACCAGTGAGTGCCCGTCCTGGTGCTGCAGTCCCTCGCCCAGCAGCGTGGTGCGACCGGCGGTGCCGCCGAGCAGGAAGCCTCTCGTGCGGGCGTCGGCCGCCTGCCAGATGAGGTCGCCAACGCGCTGGAACCCGAACATCGAATAGAACGTGTAGAACGGGATCGTGGGTACGCCACGCGTCGCGTACGCGGTTCCGGCGGCGATGAAACTCGACATCGCGCCGGCCTCGGTGATGCCCTCCTCGAGGATCTGCCCCTTCGCCGACTCGGCGTAGCTGAGCAGCATCTCGTGGTCGACCGGCTCGTACTTCTGGCCCTGCGAGGCGTAGATCTTCAGCGCCGGGAACAGCGAGTCCATCCCGAAGGTGCGACCCTCGTCAGGGATGATCGGCACCACGTACTGGCCGATCTTCTCGTCGCGGCACAGGTTGCGCAGCAACCGCGTGAAGCCCATCGTGGTACTCACCGCCTGCTCTCCGGAACCGTTGCGGAGCTCCTCGAAGGTGTGATCGGTGGGCAGCTGGAACGGTCGGCGGGGCCGAACGATGCGCTTGGGGATCGATCCGCCGAGGGCCCGGCGGCGCTCCATCATGTACTGGTACTCGATGCTGTCCTCGGCCGGGCGGAAGTAGGGCAGCTTGCCGTCGTCGAACGCGTCGTCGGGGATCTCGTCGTGCAGATCCAGGCGGTCGCGCAGCACCATGAGTTGTTCCTTGTTCATCTTCTTGATCTGGTGGGTCGCGTTGCGGCCCTCGATCGCGGGGCCGAGCGTCCATCCCTTGATCGTCTTGCACAGGATCACCGTCGGGGCGCCGGACCCGAGGTTTTCGACGGCGGCCTTGTAGGCCGCGTACAGCTTGCGATAGTCGTGGCCGCCGCGAGGCAGGCTCTGCAGCTCGGGGTCGGAGAGGTGTGCCACCATCTGGCGAAGGCGCGGGTCGGGCCCGAAGAAGTGGTCTCGGATGTAGCCGCCGTCCTCGACGCCATAACGCTGGAACTCGCCGTCGACGGTGTTGTTCATCTGGTTGAGCAGGACGCCGTCCTTGTCCTTGGCCAGCAGCTCGTCCCATCGCGAACCCCAGATGACCTTGATCACGTTCCATCCGGCGCCGCGGAAGACGGCTTCGAGCTCCTGGATGATCTTGCCGTTGCCGCGCACCGGACCGTCGAGGCGCTGCAGGTTGCAGTTGACCACGAACACCAGGTTGTCGAGCTTCTCCCGGCTGGCCAGCGAGAGCGCACCCAGGGTCTCGGGTTCGTCGCACTCGCCGTCGCCGAGAAAGGCCCACACGCGGCTCTGGCTGGTGTCGTCGAGCTCGCGATTGAGCAGGTAGCGGTTGAACCTCGCGTGGTAGAGCGCGGTGAGCGGGCCGAGGCCCATGGAGACCGTCGGGAACTCCCAGAAGTCGGGCATCAGCCGCGGGTGCGGGTAGCTGCTCAGGCCCTTGCCCTCGCGGCCGATCTCCCGACGGAAGTGCTCGAGATCTTCGACTTCGAGTCGATGCTCGAGGAATGCGCGGGCGTAGATGCCGGGCGCGGCGTGACCCTGGATGTAGACGTGGTCGCCGGCGGTGCCGTCGTCCTTGCCGCGGAAGAAGTGGTTGAAGCCGATCTCGTACAGGCTGGCGGAGCTGGCGAACGTGCTGAGATGGCCACCGATCCCGTCGGCGTGCTTGTTCGCCCGCACGACGGTCATCGCCGCGTTCCAGCGGACGAAGCGGCGGATGCGACGCTCGATGTGATCGTCGCCAGGGAACCACGGCTCGGCCTCGCGCGGGATGGTGTTGACGTAGGGCGTGCTCACGGTGGCCGGGAAGCTGACCTGGGATTCGCGGGCACGTTCGAGCAACTTGCTCAGCAGGAAGCGAGCGCGGGTCTTACCGTGGACGTCGATGACGGCATCGAGGCTGTCGAGCCATTCCACGGTTTCGTCGGGATCGGTGTCGGGAAGCTGATTGACGTAACCGTCGAAGATCATGACGTGCAGTCTGCCACCGCTACCGATGGGTAACCCGCGGGTCGGCCCAACTCGGCGGGTATCACAACCGGGAGTCGAACAGGCGCGCCGGGGCGATCGTCCCGAAGACCGTGCCGGTCCATCCCGAGATGTCGACGACGAGCTGGGTGCTGATGTTGCTCATCACGCACACCGTGCCCACCGCGTCGACCCCGGCGACGACGCTGTTCGTCTGGGTGTGGTTCGGCAGCACGTTCAGCACGGCGGTCGACGGCGTCCCCGCCGAGCACGGGTAGGCCGTGGCGAAGCCGTTGCTCGCCGGCGAGACGAGCGTGAGGGTCAGCAGCGCGCCGGTCGGCATGGGGTTTCCGGGTACCCCGGCGCTGCCCGTGATCTGGAGGGTCCGCGGCACACCGGGCGACAGCACGCCGCCGGCGATCCGCGTATCGACGATTCGTTGGGCCGTGATCGGGTGGATGTCGGCCTCGGTCGGGAACGCGCCGAACAGGTCGACGATCACGTGGGCATTGCCGGACGTCGTGACGCACACGTCGCCGTTCGCGTCCGTGGCGACGAACTGGGTCAGGTTCTGGACGAACCCGACGTCGTAGGACCGTGAAGGGGAAGCCGGTGGGGTGGTCCCACAGGTGAAGATTCGGGTGTCGCCGCTGGCCCCGGCGAGGGTGGTGAGCGAGGCCACCGCGGTGAACGGGGCCGCGGGCACACCGGCGAGCGCGCCGAGGTGCACCGTCGTGACCTGCCCGGCTGTCGGCACGGTCGTGTCCCGAGTGTCGATCGCCCGTTGCGGAGTGATCGCGGCGAACGTGGAGTCGGCGCCGAACGCGCCGTTGAGATCCACGATGACGTGGCCGGGCGTGGACTGGAACACGCACACCTTGCCGTCGACCCCGATCGGAACGACCGCAGCGCTCCCGACCGTCTGCGCGGCTCGGTAGTTGAGGTTGCTCACGATCGGCCGGTCTCCCCCGCAGGGATATGCGGTGACGTAGCCCGTTGTGCGTGGGTTCACCTCGGTCAGGTTGAGCGACACGGCGACGGCATCGGCGGGTACACCGTGCTCACCGGCGACCGTGAGCTCGGTGATCGTGCCGGCGGCCTGCCGTGAGGAGGCGGTGTAGACGGTGTTGGCCGCGAGGTACGCGTACTTCGACGCCCCCGTCGGGTTGAGGTGGATCGCGTCGTAGGTGAGCCCGGTCTGGTCGGCGATCGATGCCCAATCGATGAGGGACATCTCCGGGTGGCGGCCGAGTGCGGCCCGCAGTTGATCGTTCGCCGACGGATACGCGCTGTAGAGGGTCTTGTACGTCGCCGACAGCGAGTTCCAGCTCGAGTAGTACTGGGGCTTGACCTCCCGGAACGTCACCCAGAACACTCTCTGGACGCCCTTGGCGAGCAGCGTCGCGACCATCTGATCCACCGAACGGGCGAATCGCGGCGGATCCCAGTACGGGTAGTTGTAGCCGGTGGCCACGATCGCCGAGTCGCCGAACACCGAGAGCGGCTGGGGCTGCACGTACTTCGTCGTCAGTTGTTCGGTGAAGAGCCCCGGTTCGCCGGTGATGGTGACCTGCCACCCGGAGAACGCCTGGCGGAGCGGGCCCACGGCGCCCAGTCCCACCGAGTCGCTGACCATGAAGAGCCGCAGCGCGGCCGGCGTGACCTCGGGTCGCGGCGGAGAGGCCGACGACGCGGTCGGCGCCGAGAGCATGCCGATCGCGAGCGCCGCCACGACCGCCCATCGAGAGCGACCGATCATGTGCTCGCCACCCACCATCCCACGACGTCGAAGGTCGTGTTCGTGTTCTGCGACGCGAAGAGGCAGATCGAGCGCTGCGTGCCGTTGATCCCGACCGTCACCGTGTTCGCGGCGACCAGCCCACCGGGAGCGTTGACCGCCGAGGTGAGGGGGAGCGGCTGCCCACAGGTGTATGCCCGAACGTGGCCGGAGAGGATCGGACGCACCATCGCGATCGTGCCGGTGACTGCCTGCGCGCCGGGTGGTGCGGCAGCGACGGCGATGGTCTGACTCTTCGCGTGGCGGCCCCACCAACCGCCCACGGCGCTGCGGGTGTCGAGCAGGCGTGTCGGGCTCGCCGGTTGGAATCGCAGGCCGGTGCCCGATGACTGGAACGTGCCGGTGACGTCGACGATGACATCCGCGTAGGCGGTGTCACCGGTGTTCACGCGTACGCAGATCGTGTTGGACGGCGAGACCGCGACGAAGGCTGCGACTCCGATCACCTCGCTGGGCCCGAACGTCAGGTTGGGCAGTTCGGGCACGGCCTGCCCACATTCGTACACCGTCGCCGTGCCTCCTGCCGACATCCCGGCGACCGTGACCGAGACCGAAACGGCGACGGCCGACGGGACAGGGACCGTCACGGTCTCCGCTCGAGTGGCGGGAAACTCCCGGGTGTCGATGGCCCGGGCCGGCGTGCTCGGAACGAACGTGTCGCCGGACCCTGCGGCCACGAACGCGCCCTGGGCGGAGACCGAGACGTCGGTGCCGACGTTGGCGAGTACGCACAGGTGGCCCGTGGCGCTGAGTCGGACGAGGGCCTGAGCGCTGCGAGCGGGACCCGGTGAGAAGTTGAGGTTGCTCGTGGCCGGTTGGGCTTCGCCGCACGGATAGAGACGGAGGAATCCTCCGGCCGAGGGATTGCTGGCAGTGACGGTCACGGCCAGGCCCTGTGCGCCGGCCGGCACGGTCGGATCTCCGCTCAGATCGATGTCGCGTTCCACCCCTGCCGTGAGTGGATCGACATCGGCTGCACCGGTGTCGTACACCGTGGTCACCGGGATGGGGGAGTAGTCCAGCGGCGCACCGCTCGTGGGGGGCAGGGTGACCGAGGGCCCGGCGAAGTGGGCCGGCATGAATGTGTTGAGGTGGTAGGTGATGAGCGTGCTGCGCTTCACGTACTCCGCGCCCGACGACGGGTGGATGCCGAACGCATCGGTGGCGATGGCCGGATTCGAGGTCAGCAGCGCCGTGGGCCAGTCCCAGGTCACCAGCTTTCCGGGCCGTTGCGCAGCCGCTTGGTCGAGTGCCATGTTCCAGCCGAGCATGCCGGGGCTGTAACCCGTCCCTCTGCCGTACTTCTCGTAGTTGATCTTCGCCCACCACACCACTGCGTCGGGGAAGTCGAGCGCGATGTGGACGAGCAGCGTGTCGATGGAGGACTTACATGTGGCGACCGTGGCCGGTGAACAGTCCGTGAAGTGATTGGCGCCGAGGTTGACGGCCACGTAGTCGGGCGAGAATCCCTGCGCCTTCCAGGCGTCCATGGTGGACCCCGCGGTGGTGTCGGTGCGCATCCCCAGCGACGTCGTCATCCGGATCGGGCCCCAGCCGTTGACGTTGAGCAGCAACGGAAGGCTCGGGTAGCTCATCCCGGGCGACGATCCGAGGAACACCGAATCGCCCACCAACCCGATCGAGCCGCGGAGGCCGGGCGTGGCCACGAAGTGGTCGCACGACAGGACGAGGCCGTGCTTGTCGGCCGAGCAGCCTGGGGGAGCCGCGAACGCGGGAGTGGTGGTGCCGACGACGGACATCGCGGCCAGTGCGGCGAGTGCGGCCACCATGGCGGCAAGGATCCGACGCGTCCGCATCCGGGCAGTCTTCCATGAGTGGCACCGTTCCAGGACAGACGGTTTGGCTCATACCCCCTGGGGTACTAGCCTCCTGAGCATGTCGCGTCACCGGTCCTCGCTCGTCGTCACGTCGCTCGCCGTTTCTCTGTGCTCCGTCGTCGCCGTGGGATGCGGCAGCGACGGCGATTCGTCCGTCGCCAGCACCGCCGCACCCAGCACCGCGCCCACGACAGCCGCGCCGGTCGGCGCTCCGGCAGTGCTGCTCAGCCCCCAAGAAGGCGCCGCGCTCATCGCATCGATGGGTCCGGCGTTGACCTTGATCGACGTCCGCACGCCCGAGGAGTTCGCTGCCGGCCACATCGAGGGCGCGATCAACTTCGACCTCGAGGGCGGGCAGTTCAGCGCCCAGATCGCACCGCTCGATCGTTCGGCCACCTACGCGGTCTACTGCCACAGCGGTCGCCGGAGCGCGCTTGCTGCGCAGGCGATGACCGACGCCGGGTTCAACCAGTTGTACGACATCGGTGGCCTGCAGGACTGGGTGAACGCCGGACTGCCCGTCGTCGCCGGCTGATGCCGGGCGAATCGCCACGCGGCCCTCTACCATCGCCCCGGTGAGGCGCACGACGATCGAATATCAGCCGGCGCTGGATGGCGTACGTGCGGTCGCTGTCGCTGCGGTGCTGCTGTTCCATGCCGGGCTCGGGTGGATGAGCGGCGGCTATCTCGGCGTGTCGGTGTTCTTCACGCTGAGCGGATTCCTCATCACGTCGCTGCTGCTCACCGAGCACGCTGCCACCGGCTCGGTCGATGCCCGCGCGTTCTACACCCGCCGGGCGCGGCGGTTGCTGCCGGCGAGCCTCGTCTGCATCGCTGCGGTGTGCCTGCTCGCCTGGGCGGGTGCCTTCTCCGGGGTGACTCGCATGCGCCGCGACGTGCTCGGCGCGCTGCTACAGGTGTTCAACTGGGTGAAGCTCGGCAGTGGCGAGAGCTACGCAGATCTCAACGCGGCGCAGGCGGGCCTTCGCCGTCCGCTGGACCACTACTGGTCGCTGGCGATCGAAGAGCAGTTCTACTGGATCTGGCCGCTGATGTTCCTCGGCATCGTGTGGTGGTGCACCCACCGCCATGTCACGCCGCTGCACGTGGTCGGCGTGCTCGTTGCCATCAGCGCGGTCGCTGCTCCCCTCATCGCCCGGATCTGGGGTCCGAATGCCGCCTACTGGGCGACCCCGGCGCGAGCGAGCGAGATCCTGTTCGGCGCGTTCGTGGCGTGCCTCGTGGCCGTACGCCCAGTGGCAGCACGTGCCGCCGCGCTCGCCCCGATCGGCCTCGGCCTGCTCGCAGTGGGTTTCGTGGTGTTCCCCGACGGTCACGGACCGGCCTACCAGGGTGCGCTTCCGCTCGTCGGTGCGGTCAGCGCGCTGACGATCTACGGCCTGCAGGCTGCCGGACCGGCGCGCTCGGTGCTGTCGCTGAAGCCGCTCGTCGCGCTGGGGAAGGTGAGCTACGGCGTCTACCTCTACCACTGGCCCGTCTACGTGCTGATCGACCGGCAGGGCTGGGATCTCCCGCTCGCCGTCGAGTTGACGTTGAAGTGGGGCATCACCGGTGCGATCGCCACGGCCTCCTACTTCCTCGTCGAGCGACCGGTCCGGCGGAACGCGTGGTTCGTCCCCCGGCGCACTCTGATCGGTGCCCTGGTCGGTACTGCGCTTGTTGCTTCCATGGTCATCCTGGTTCCCGGGGTCACGAAGTACTACGGCGTCGACTCCACCGACGCCGAGGCTGTCTCCATCGACACGGGATCGGTCGCGCCGCTCGTTCCGGCCACCACCGCTCCCGCTCCGGACACGGTCCCCGACACCGTGGCGGTCGCCACGACCTCGACGATTCCGGCGACCACGACCTCGGTCGCGGTGGTGCCACCCCGACCGGTGCGGATCGTGATCGTCGGCGACTCGACGGCGGAGGCAACCGGCGCGGGCGTGGTGGCGTGGGCGGCGTTGCACCCGGAGTTGGCCCAGGTCGAGGTTGCGGCGGGACCAGGATGTGGGCTCATGCTCGGCGGTTACCAGGACCTCACCTTCGGGCCGCGAGATGTGACCGCGACGTGTGGCGAGTACGTCAGCAGGGCCGTTCCCGCGAAGGTTGCCGAACTGCACCCCGACGTGGTGATGGTGATGACGACGGTGTGGGACGTGCTCGATCGTCAGCTGACCAAGGACGGGCCGACGTTGTCCCCGACCGACCCGGAGATGGAGGCTGCGATGTTCGCATCGCTGAGCGAGTTCACCGACACCATGCTGACCCTCGTGCCCAGGGTGGTGTGGATCGACGAACCGGTGCCCCTCCCGTCGATCGCCGGCGGCGAGGATCAGCAGGCCCAACCCGCACGTCATGACGTGCTCCACCGCGTGATCGCCGAGATCGCCGGCACCCGTCCTGGTGTGCGGGTGATCGACCTTGCGGGGTGGGTGAAGTCGACCGATCTCGAGGGCAACTTCGATGCGAGGCCCGACAGCGTGCACTGGACGCCGGCAGCCTCCGAGCGCATCGCCACCGAGTTCCTCGGTCAGGCACTGCTGCGGGCGGCGCTGTCGTGATCGAGATCTTCACCGATGGTGCGTGCCAGGGCAACCCGGGGCCGGGTGGGTGGGCGTGGGCCATCGCCCCCGACGGCGCGGTGTCGGGCAGCGGGGGAGCGCCGCACACCACCAACCAGCGGATGGAGGTCACCGCGGTGCTGGAAGCGCTGCGGGCGAACGAGGGCGAACTGACGATCGTCAGCGACTCGACCTACGTCGTCAACTGCTTTCGCGATCGCTGGTACGTGAAATGGCAGCGAAACGGGTGGCGCAACTCGAAGAAGGAACCGGTCGCCAACCTCGACCTCTGGAAGCCGTTGGTCGCGCTCGTCCTCGAACGCCAGCCGCAGTTCCGGTGGGTGAAGGGTCACTCGGGCAACGTGATGAACGACATCGTCGATCGGCTGGCAGTGTTGGCCGCGCAGGGACCGTTCGCTGCGGACCGCGACGAGACGCCGATGCATCCGCCGAGTCAGGAGCGGCTCTTCGACGTCTGAGCGCCCACCACGCCCGACGCCCGCAGCCGGGCGACCTCCTCGGAGCCGTGGCCAAGTTCGGCCAGTAGCTCGTCGGTGTGCTCGTCGAGCTTCGGTGCGTGGCGCCCGAGCGCGGTCGGAGTCGCCGAGAAACGCGCCGGCGGCATGGGCTCGCGAACCGGACCGAGCCACGGCCGCTCGTGTTCGACGAGGACTCCGTTGTGCATCACCTGCGGGTCGAGATGCACCTCGCCGACGGGGTTGACGAGTGCGCACGGAACGTCCTCGCGGTGGAGCGCGTCGACGAGCGTTCGCCCAGGATGCTTCGCCACTTCGACGCCGATCAGTTCGCTGAGCACCCCGGCGTTGGCCTCGCGATCGGCGAGCGTCGCGAAACGCGGATCCGTCAACCACTCCGGGGTGCCCAGGGCCGCACAGAGGCCAGGGAACTGCGAGTTCGACACCGCCAACAGGGCGAGGAACGAGTCGGCCGTGCGTCGCACGAGATAGCCGTCAGCCATGTGGGGGCCCGGCGTCACCCGGCCGTCGTCGGCGAGCAGCGAGTGCTGCATCATGCCGTCGGGCCACAGAAATGCGAGCGCGGTGTCGATCATCGACAGGCGGATGTGCTGCCCTCCCGCGCCGCGTGCCCGGGCCAGCAGGGCGGCGAGGATCGCCTGGGTGGCGGTGAGTGCGGTCACCTTGTCGACCACGATGTTGCGGATGAGGGCAGGCTCGCCGCTGCTGCCCGCCTGCAACGCAGCCATGCCCGACAGCGCCTGGATGACGTAGTCGTAGCTCTTCTGGTCGATGTAGGGGCCGCTGTCGCCGAAACCGCTGATCGAGACGTAGACGAGTTCGGCGTTCACCGCTCGCAGCGATGCTTCGTCGATGCCGAGCCGGGCGGCGACGCCCGGTCGGAAGTTCTGCACGAACACGTCGGCGGTGGCGACCAGTTGACGCAGCAACGCCCGACCCTCGGGGTGCTGAAGGTCGAACACCGCGCTCCGCTTGCCCCGGTTCACGTTGGCCCACAACGCGCCGATGCTCCCGACTCGGTGGCCCAGCAGCCGCATCCGGTCGCCGCCGTTGGGTTGCTCGACCTTCACCACTTCTGCACCGAGGTCGGCGCACAGCATCGCGGCCATCGGACCCGCCACCATCTGGCAGGTCTCGATCACCGTGAAGCCTTCGAGCGGTCCAGGCATGCCCGGCACCGTAGTCGGCCGTCCACTTGGTGCTGCCGTCCCGCGTCCGCCTATCGTCGACCCCCATGGACATCAATGGAGTCAGCGCAATCGTCACCGGCGGCGCCTCGGGTATCGGGGCCGCAGCCGCACGTCTTCTCGCGTCGAAGGGCGCCAAGGTCGTGGTGGCCGACCTGCAGGAGGACAAGGGCAACGAGCTCGCGAACGAGATCGGCGGGGCCTTCTGCAAGGTCGATGTGACCAAGACCGACGACATCATCAACGCCGTCGAGATGGCAAAAAGCATGGGTCCGCTGCGCGTGCTGGTGAACTCGGCCGGCATCGGCTGGGCACAGCGCACGGTCGGCAAGGACGGCAGCTACGACTCCGCGGCGAACCTCGACGCGTTCAAGAAGGTCATCGCCATCAACCTCATCGGCAGCTTCGACTGCATCCGCATCGCGGCGACCGCGATGAGCACCACCGAGCCGCTCGAGTACGGCGAGCGTGGCGCGATCGTCAACATCGCATCGGTGGCCGCGTTCGACGGACAGATCGGCCAGGCGTCGTACTCGGCGTCGAAGGGCGGCGTGGTCGGTATGACCCTTCCGATCGCCCGCGATCTCGCTGCCGTGGGCATCCGTGTCAACACGGTCGCTCCCGGTCTCATCGACACGCCGATCTACGGCGAAGGCGACGCCAGCGAGGCGTTCAAGTCGAACTTGCAGAAGGGTGTGCTCTTCCCGCAGCGTCTCGGCTTCCAGAGCGAACTCGCCTCGATGGTCGTCGAGTGCATCTGCAACAGCTACATGAACGCCGAGACCATCCGCGTCGACGGCGGCATCCGGATGCCACCGAAGTGAGCTGACGACTCGCACCGCGGTTGCACGATCAGGTGGTGTAGTCGGCGTTGATGCGCACGTAGCCATCGGTCAGGTCGCAGCCCCACACGGTCGCCGACGCGGTGCCGCCCGTCCCCAGAGCGACGTGGATGCGCACCTCGTCACCCTTCATGTAGGTGGCGAGTGCGGCGAGTTCCTGCGTTCCCAGCGCAGCCGGGTAGACCTCTTGATCGCCGAAGCGGATGACCACCTTGGACTGGTCGACCTCGGTCTCGGACGTGCTCTTCCCGACCGCCATTGCGACCCGACCCCAGTTGGGGTCGGCGCCGTGCACCGCGGTCTTCACCAACGGGGAGTTGACGATGGCCTTCGCCACTCGCATGGCCTGCTCGGCGGTACTGGCACCGTCGACGTCGACCTGGATCAGCGTGGTGGCGCCCTCGCCGTCGCGGGCGATCTGCTTGGTCAGCGATTCGCACACCGAATACAGCGCAGCTTCGAAGGCGATGGCGTCGACCGGCCCACGTGCTCCGTTGGCGAGGATCACGGCGGTGTCGCTCGTCGACGTGTCGGTGTCGACGGACACGCAATTGAACGTGCGGTCGATCACCGAACGGAAGATCGCGTCGAGCGCCCCGAGGTCGATCTCGGCGTCGGTGAACACCATCGCGATCATCGTGGCCATGTCGGGCTCGATCATGCCGACGCCCTTGGCGACGCCGACGACGGTCGCGTTGCCAGCCGTGGCGATGGCCGTCTTCGGCACCGTGTCGGTGGTCATGATTCCTCGGGCCACGGCCTCGGCGTCGGACGACGGCAGCGGTGTGGGGATGCGGGCCATGCCGTCACGGATGCGGTCGATCGGATAGGTGCGGCCGATGACACCGGTCGAGGCGATGACGACCTCGTCGGGGCTGCACCCGATGGCGCGCGCAACTCCGATGACGACTTCCTCGGCGTCGGCCATTCCCTGAGCGCCGGTCGCGACGTTCGCGTTCTTGGAGATCACCACCATTGCGCGTGCCGAGCCATCGGCGACGTTGCGTCTGCTCACCACGACGCTCGGGCCGGCGAACGAGCTCTTCGTGAAGACTCCCGCCGCGACGCACGCCAGGTCGGAGGCGACGAGGGTGAAGTCGTCGGTGTCGTCCTTCACGCCGACGTTTGTGACGTAGGCGTGGAATCCCTGGGGCAGCTCGAGGCTCATGGGCGGGTGAGCTCGAGGTGCTGCAGGTGCTCGCGGATGCGGCCGAAGAGTGTGCCGAACTGATCGAACCCGTCTGCCCCGAGTGGTTCGAGCACGTGTCGGCGAACGCTCTCCACGTGAGCGGGTGCCGCCGCTTCCATCTTCGCCCGCCCGACGGGGGTGAGGTGCGCCCACATCACGCGCCGATCACTGGCGCACGATGCTCGTTCGACCCAGCCCTGCTTGACCATGCCATCGAGCCGACGGGTGAGCCCGCTCGGCGAGAGCTGGAGAGCGCCGGCCAGATCGCACATGCGCATGCGGTTCTCCTCCGCCTCGGACAGCCACACGAGCACCTCGTAGTCGCCCATCGTCACACCGTGGGGAGCGAGGTCGGCTTCCAACGCGGTCGCAAGATCGTGCGCGGTCAGGACGTAGTTGCGCCACGACTGCTGTTCGTCGTCGGTGAGCCATCTCGGTTCCATGCATCCAAGGCTAGCCATTGAGTTGCGCGAAGAAATAGTTGCGAAGCGAAAGATTCCCGATATGGTTCATTGCACACGCAAGGAATTCCATTTCCACCCCAAGGAGCATCCCGTCATGTCCAGCGCACTCGAATCCACCAGCGTCCTCGGCGCACTCACGCCCGGCATCTGGACCGTCGATGTCGGTCACTCGACCATCGGCTTCACCGCCCGCCACCTCATGGTCGCCAAGGTTCGCGGCCAGTTCGCCGACTTCTCCGGCACGATCACCGTTGCGGAGAACCCGCTCGACTCGACGCTCGAGGCCACCGTCCAGGCGGCGTCCATCGACACTCGCGACGAGGGTCGCGACGGCCACCTCAAGGGAACCGACTTCTTCGATGTCGAGCAGTTCCCCACCTGGACCCTGGTGAGCACGGGCATCGAGACCAAGGGCGGCTCGTTCGTGCTGCACGGCGATCTCACCATCAAGGGCGTCACCAAGTCCGTCGACTTCGCGCTCGACTTCGACGGCGTTGCCGTCGACCCGTGGAACAACACCAAGGCGGGCTTCACTGCAGAGACCGAGATCAGCCGCAAGGACTTCGGGCTGGAGTGGAACGTTGCACTCGAGACCGGTGGATTCGTGGTCGGCGACCGTGTGAAGATCGTGCTCGAGATCGAAGCACTGAAGGTCTGAGCCGACCGGCTCGACCAAGCGGCCTGCCGGCCAGGAGGAAGCAATGACCATCAAGCGGCTCAACCATGCAGTGCTCTACGTGCGTGACGCGAAGGCGTCGGCGGCGTTCTACACCGACGTGCTCGGGTTCACCGTGGGAGCAAGCATCGGCGACCAGGCATTCTTCCTCCGGGCCGACGGGTCCGACAACGACCACGATCTTGGCCTGTTCAGCGTGGGCGATCGCCCCGCCGGCCAGCAGACCGTGGGGCTCTATCACCTCGCCTGGCAGGTGCACACCATCGAGGATCTCGCCGCGCTCCGCGTCCGGTTGCTCGAGGCGGGTGCGCTCGTGGGGGAGAGTGACCACGGCGTGAGCAAGAGCCTCTACGCGAAGGACCCCGACGGCATCGAGTTCGAGATCATGTGGGCGACACCGCGTTCGGAGTGGGACGGTTCGATCGGCACCCGACGACTCGATCTCGAGGATGCGCTCACCCGGTGGCCCCAGCTCGACACCGCCGACCAGTGAGTCAGGCGACCGCGGCGGTGAGCGCAGACGTCAGCGTGTCGTGGCGGAACGTGTAACCCGAAGCCTGCAGCACGCGGGGGAGCACCTTCTGCCCGGTGAACAACAGCGCGTCGGCGAGCTCTGCGCCCAGCAGCAGCTTGGGGCCGAATGACGGCACCGGAAGCAGCGAGGGCCGGTGCAGCACGTGCCCCAACGTGGTCGCGAACTCTGCACCGGTGACCGGCGTCGGCGCGGTGAGGTTCACCGGTCCGCTCACGTCGCGCGACAGCAGGTGTTCGATCGCCCCGACCTCGTCGGCGAGTGCGATCCAGCTCTGCCATTGGGTGCCCTTGCCGAACTTGCCGCCGAGCCCGAGCTTGAACAACGGGAGCATCTTCTTCAACGCTCCACCACGGCCGGTGAGGACGATGCCGGTCCGAAGGAAGGCGACCCGAGTGCCGGCGGCGGCAGCTGGGGCCGCGGAGGCCTCCCACTGCCGGCAGACGTCGACCAGGAAGCCCTCCCCGATCGGTGAGGTCTCGTCGAGCTCGCGTCCGTCGCTGGCCCCGTAGATCCCGATCGCCGAGCCGCTCAACAGCACGGGTGGACGTTGCGAGCAGTCGGCGATCCGCTCTGCGAGCAGCGTGGTCGACGCGACCCTGCTGTCGAGGATCTCCTGCTTGTACTCGTCGGTCCAACGGTGATCGCCGATGCCCGCGCCGGCGAGATGGACGACCGCATCGGCCCCGGCCAGGGATTCGGCGGACAGCTCACCGGCGGCAGGGTCCCATCGGATCTCGTTCGGGCCGCTTGTTGGCCGCCGAACGAGCGCCACCACCTCGTGTCCGTGCTCGGAGAGCTCGGTGGTCAGCGCACTGCCGATGAGCCCGCTGGCGCCGGAGATGATCACTCGCATGGTGGAAGGGTATGCCTGCAGGACCCGGAGTGTCGTGGCCTGGTCTGGATTTGATTCGGTGCGTCAGTCGACGTGCACGGGAACCGAGACCACCACCGTGTGCGGGCGGTAGAGCAACCTCGCCTTGAGCGCGAGCGCTGATTGGTTGTGCAGCCACTGGCTGCTCACCTTGGTGACCGACTCGGGGATCACGACCGTGATGATGTCGTCGTCGCGTTCCTGGTCGATCTCGTCGAGGAACTGGAACACGGGTCGGGTGAGCTCCCGGTACTGCGACGAGACCGTGTGGAGCTCGATCGCGATGTCGTACTCGTCCCACTGCTCGTGCAGCCGGCGTTCCTCGTCGGGATCCTGCACGACCGACAGGGCGATGATGCGCTCGGGCGACAGGCTCCGCGCATAGGCGATCGCGTCGAGCACCCCGCGGTTGACCTTGCCGACGAGCACGACCACATAGTGGGTGTGCCGCTTCGCCTTGTACCCGGGTGGCACCGCGAGCGAGTCGCGCACGTGGTGGTAGTGCTTGCCGATCGTGTAGAAGCCGAGCACCATGATCGGAATCAGAGCCGCAGGGATCCAGGCGCCCTCGGTGAACTTGGAGACCACCACGATCAGCGCGATCAGGCCGGTCGTGAAGGCGCCGATGGCGTTGATGGTGAGGCTGAGACGCCATCGTGGTTCCTTGAGCCTGCGGTGGTGCACCACCATTCCGGACTGGCTCAGGGTGAACCCGGTGAACACGCCGAACGCGTACAGCGGGATCAGCGACGAGATCTGGCCCTTGAAGATGATGATCAGCACGCTCGCCACGGCGGCGAGGAAGATGACGCCGTTGGAGTACACGAGTCGGTCGCCGCGGTTCGCGAACTGGTGGGGCAGGTATCCGTCTTTGGCCACGATGCTCGACAGGCGCGGGAAGTCGGCGTAGGCGGTGTTGGCCGCGAGGATCAGGATCGCGAACGTCGAGATCTGCATGATCCAGAACAGCAGGCCCTTGCCGCCGTACACCTGCTGGGCCATGAGCGCGATGCCCGTCGGATCGGCATCGCCGCGGATGGGCTTGAGGTGCGAGGCGAGCACAGAGATCCCGAGGAAGCACGTGCCGAGGATCGTGCCCATGACGACGATGGTCGCGGCCGCGTTCTTCGCCTCGGGCTTCTTGAACGCCGGGACTCCGTTGGACACGGCTTCGACGCCGGAGAGCGCAACAGCGCCCGACGAGAACGCGCGCAGCAACATCATCAACCCGAGCGACTTGGTGCCCTTGGAGAGCTCGACCGCCTCTTTGCTGACCTTGGCCGGATCGATCGGGTCGATGTTCTTGAGGATGAACACCCGCACGAGTCCGACGACGATGAGGGCGATCAGCGAGACGACGTAGATGTACGTGGGAGGAGCGAAGAGCGCCCCGGACTCCTTCAGTCCGCGCAGGTTGGCGAGCGTCATGAGCAACACGCACGCCAGGCAGATCGGCACCGTCCACTGCGTGCTGAACCCGAACGCGGATCGGATGGCGAGCACGCCACCGGCCACGGACACGGCGACCGTGAGGATGTAGTCGACGAGGAGCGATGAACCGGCGATGAGCGACGGGATCGCGCCGAGGTTCTCCTTGCTCACGATGTAACTGCCGCCACCGCTGGGGTAGGCGTGGATCGTCTGGCGGTAGCTGGTGATGACGATGACCAACAGCACCGCGACCACGATCGACAGCGGGATGAGTTTGGTGAACGCCGCGTAGCCGATTCCGGCTCCACCGAGGAGCACGACGAGGATTTCGTCCGTGGCGTAGGCCGTAGAGGAGATGGCGTCGCTGGCGAAGACGGGGAGTGCGATCTTCTTGCTGAGCCGCTGGTGACCTTCGTCGGCGGTGGCGATGGGACGGCCGATCACGAGCCGCTTGAGCGATTGGAACATATGTGTTCGGGAGCCTATGTCCAGTTACAGTGCGAATCGGCAATGCCCTGAGCGGCCCGCGGCCGCGGGCGCACAGCGGCGAGGAGGACAACATCGTGCATGTGGTGATCGTCGGGTGTGGCAGGGTCGGTTCCTCGCTCGCCCGGAATCTGGTCGACGAGGGGAACACCGTTTCGGTCATCGATCGCCGCGCGAGTGCCTTCGAGCGGCTCGGGCCCGGTTTCGCCGGCGAGACCTTCGCCGGCATCGGCTTCGACCGCGATCTCCTCGTACGCGCGGGCATCGAACGCGCCGAAGCGATGGCCGCCGTCACCAACGGCGACAACTCGAACATCCTGATTGCGCGTGTCGCTCGCGAGACGTTCGGGATCGAGCGTGTCGTGGCGCGCATCTACGACCCGCGCCGGGCGGCGATTTACCAGCGACTCGGCATCGCCACCGTCGCTCCCGCGCTGTGGACCACCGAGCGCGTGCTCCGGCGTCTGATCCCCGAGGTCGCGGCCGTCGAGTGGGTCGATCCGAGCGCGAAGGTGTCCCTCGTCGAGCGCTCCATCGCCAGGGGGTGGGCCGGCCATCCCGTGTTCGATCTGGAGACCGAGGGAGTGCGCCTGGTCGCTGTCAGCCGCCTCGGGTCCGCCATCCTTCCCACGCCAACCATGGTGGCCCAGGAAGGCGACATCGTGTACTTCGCCGTCAGCGCTGACTCGCTCGGCCGCCTCGATTCCCTCACCGCGGCGCCCACCGCCGGCAACGTTCACTAGGAGCGCGTCATGAACATCGTCATCGCCGGCGGCGGCAGCGTCGGCCGCTTCATCGCAGAACAGCTCGTCGGAACCGGGCACCACGTCACCATCGTCGACAGCGATGTCGACGTCGTCGGCCGACACGACGAAACCATCGAGGGCGCGGTGTGGTTCAAGGGCGACGCGTGTGACATTGACGCCCTGAAGCACGCCGGTCTCGAGACGGCCGACGTCATGGCCGCGGTCACCGGTGACGACGAGGACAATCTCGTCGTCTCGTTGCTCGCCAAGCAGGAGTTCGCTGTGCCGCGCGTCGTCGCTCGGGTGAACAACCCCAAGAACGAGTGGATGTTCAACGAGTCATGGGGCGTCGACGTCTCGGTGAGTACGCCGCACCTCATCACCGGCCTCGTCCAGGAGGCGGTCAGTGTCGGGTCGTTCGTGCGTCTGCTGTCGTTCGAGGGTGGTCGAGCCAAGCTGGCCGAAGTCACGCTCGCCGAGGGTTCGCCGGCCGCGGATCGCGAGATCGCTGAGTTGGGCTTCCCACGCGACACCACGGTCGTTGCCATTCTCCGCGAAGAGAAGGTGGTGGTGCCTCGTGGCGACACGATCCTGCGTCTCGGTGATGAGGTGCTCGTCCTCGTCACGTCCGAGAGCGAGGATGCCGTCCGAGCCCTGCTCGTCGGCTGACGTCGCGGGTCAGCGCGGCAGCAGTGTGTACGCCGGGTTGAGCATCACCAGGCGGCCGCGCTCCGAGCGGGCGACTCCCTCGAGCAACACGGCCCGGTTGTGCTCGAGTCCGGCCACGTAGCGGCGGCCGGTGAACACCGCCACTGCGGTACCCGATCCGTCGGCGACGGTGATCTCGAAGGCAGCCACACCCGATCGTGGTGCGATCCGTGTACGGGTGATCTCACCACCGATGCGGGCAGGGATCCGGGGTAGCAGGTCGCCGAGCTGCGTGAGCTGCAGACCAGAGAATCGGTCCTGCAGCCGCTCGTCGTCGAGCTCGGCGACCGTTGTCGTCAGACGCTTGGCGAGGTCGCGGAGTCCCATGGACGAGATGCTACGCGGTGGCCCTGGTGAGGACGTCGTTCAACACGGCTTCGTCGACCGCTCCGAAGAGCTGTTGGACCTCGCCGGACGGCGAGATCACCACGAGTGCCGGCTGGGAGGGCACGCCGAAGCGCGAGTAGACCTCGCCCGGGTCGTCGCTGACCTGCGGAAAGGTCAGTCCATGCGTGTCGACGAAGCCTTGGAACGCATCGTCGTCGCCGGACCAGGCGACCCCGATGAACTGCACCTTGTCGGTCCACTTCTTGCTGGCCGCCTCGACCGAGGGGGCTTCATGGTTGCAGATGCTTCAAGTGGGCGCCCAGAACCACAGCGCCACCGCGGTGCCTGCGAACGAGGTGAAGTCGATCTGTCCGCCGCCCACCGACGCGGCGCTGAACTGCAACGCCTCGGGTGCGGTGACGTCGGCGCCCGCGGGAGCGCCGCCCGACGGTGGCGTGGTGGTCGACGAGTCGGTCGCCGACGTGATGGTCGCCGGTGTGGCGGCCGCACCTGAGCGGGGGGCGCCGCTGCCGCCGCACGATGCGAGCAGCACGGCCACGAAGCCCGCGAGGGCCATGGATCGGCGCATGGGAACGACGATACCGGCTCTAGCCTGTCACCGCCATGAAGACCCGGACGTTGCTCCTCCTGGCCGTCGGCTGTGGCCTGGCCATCCTGCTCGCCGGTGGCGTCCAATTGCTGCGGCTCTCCAACCAGCACGCCGACCCGCCGCTGGCCCTCGGTGACACGGCCACAGCTGGCGATGCGAGGGTGATGGTGCAGTCCTTCGAGGAGTCCGACGGCATGGCGGTGGTCACGGTCACGCTGTCGGGCGTCGACGATCCTCGTGGTGTCGATGGGCTCACGCTCGTCACGCCCAGTGCCCCGCTGGCGGTGGCCGACGGATCGTCAGGTGGCGATGCATGCACCGGATTCACCGTCGCCGCGGTCACGTGCACGCTCACCTTCGACACGTCGAACGTGACCGGCAAGAGTCGCCAACTGCTGTTCCAGCGCGCCGAGCAGAAGGCCCGCTGGAAACTGGTGTAATCGCCACCACCTGCTGCGGCGCGGTCCGTGAGCCGGTACCGTTGACATCTCAGATCATCGGCACCGCAACGGAAGTGGAGCACGCATCGATGGAAGAGCAGTTCGATCTCGTCGTGATCGGCGGCGGCCCCGGAGGCTACGGGGCGGCGCTGTACGCCACCTCTGCTGGCCTCAAGGTCGCCGTGGTGGAGAAGGACACGCTCGGAGGAACGTGCCTCAATCGAGGGTGCATCCCGGCCAAGGCGTTCCTGGAGACCGCAGCCGTGCAGCGCCATGTGGCGCATGCCGCTGAGTTCGGCATCGAGTCCAGCCCGCCGGTGGTCAACTTCGGCGTCGCCCAGGCTCGCAAGCAGAAGCTCGTCGACGGCATCGTCAAGGGCCTCGCCGGCTTCATGAAGTCGAAGAAGATCACCGTCCTCGACGGCACGGGAACACTCGGCCCGAACCGAGTCGTCACCGTGCGGCATCCCGACGGCAGCACCTCGACGTTGCAGGGCACGAACGTCGTGCTCGCCGCCGGGTCGGTCCCTCGCACGATTCCCGGCTTCGAGCCGTCGGGGCCGGTGATGACCAGCGACGAAGTGCTGATGCTCGATCGTCTGCCCGCCCGCGTGGCGGTCATCGGTGGCGGTGCGATCGGGTGCGAGTTCGCGAGCACTTTCGCCGACCTGGGATCCCAGGTGTCGATTCTCGAGGGCTTGCCGAAGGTCCTCCCCGGTCTCGACATCGACGTCGCCAACGTCGTGGTGCGGAGCTTCAAGAAGAAGAACATCGACATTCGTACCGGGGTCAAGGTGTTGGGCCACACGCCGAACGACTCCGGTGGCACCACGGTCCACTTCGCAGCGGCCGACGGCGATGTGGAGAGCCTCGAGGTCGACGCCGTCGTCGTCAGCGTCGGCCGGCGCCCCTTCGCCGACCAGCTCGGCCTGGAGGGCACTGCCGTCACCGTCGACCAGCGCGGGTTCGTCGCCGTCGACGAGTACTGCCAGACCGGTGAGCCCGGCGTCTACGCGATCGGCGACCTCATCAACACCCCGGCGTTGGCCCACGTGGGTTACGCCGAGGCGATCCTGGTCACCAAGCACCTGCTCGGTGAGCATCCGATGCCCATCCGCTACGACCGGGTGCCGTGGGCGATCTACTGCCATCCCGAGGTCGCCTTCGCCGGCCCCAGCGAGGAAGCGGCGCGCGAAGCCGGCTACGACGTCGTCGTTGCCAAGCACCAGTTCCGCTCCAACAGCCGTGCCCAGATCCTCGGCGAGCTCGACGGTCTGGTCAAGATCATCGCCAAGAAGAACCCGGACGGTTCCGCCGGCCAGGTGTTGGGTGTGCACATGGTGGGCCCTTGGGTCACCGAGCAGCTCAGCGGCGGCTACCTTGCGGTGAACTGGGAGGCAAGCGTGGCCGAGGTCGCCGAGTTCATCCAGCCCCACCCGAGTCTCACCGAACTGTTCGGCGAATCGATGCTGTCGCTCACCGGCCGCAGCCTGAACGCCTGACCCGCACGAACCGAACGACCCACCCGAACCGAACGACCCACCCGAACCGAATTCAGAAGGAGATCGCACCCATGGCCGATGTCACGCTGCCGCAACTGGGCGAGACCGTCACGGAAGGCACCATCACCCGGTGGTTCAAGAAGGTCGGCGACACCATTGCTGCCGACGAGGCCCTCTTCGAGGTCAGCACGGACAAGGTCGACACCGAGGTGCCGTCGCCCGTCTCCGGCGTGGTGCTCGAGATCCGCGCTGCCGAGGGTGACACCGTTCCCGTCGGCGCAGTGTTGGCTGTCGTTGGTGACGTCGTTGGTGATGCCGTTGGTGACGTCGTTGGTGATGCCGTTGGTGATGCCGTTGGTGATGCCGTTGGTGATGCTCCGGCTCCGGCTCCGGCTCCGGAAGCTCCCGCCCCCGAGCCTGCCGTCGAGACGCCGGCACCTTCGCCCGCACCGGTCGTCGAAGCCGCTCCGGCCGCCCCCGCGCCCGCGCCGGTCGCCGCTCCTGCTCCTGCTCCTGCTGCTGCGGCCGTGTCGCCGGAGAGCTTGTCGGGCGACAACCGGTTGCTCTCGCCGGTGGTACGGCGCCTCGTCGCCGAGCACGGCATCTCACCCGACGATCTCGTCGGTACCGGCCCCGGCGGCCGGATCACCCGCGACGACGTGCTCGACCACATCGACAAGCTGAGCCTCTCACCGGCACCGGCCGCTCCCAGTGCGCCGGCGCCCGCGGCCGCACCGACTGCGGCCGCACCGACTGCGGCGCCACCCGCCGCACCGGTCGTCACCGCGCCGGCACCGGCACCCACCGTCACCACCGGAGCACGCGACTCGTCGGTGGGCCTCAGTAAGATCCGCAAGCTCACCGGCAGCCACATGGTGATGAGCAAGGGCGTCAGCCCGCACGCGTTCAGCGTGGTGGAGGTCGACTACGCCAACGTCGATGCAACCCGCAACACGGTGAAGGCCGAATGGAAGACCGGTGAAGGGTTCGGCCTCACCTATCTGCCGTTCATCACCCGCGCAGTCGTGGATGCACTGGTCGAGTTCCCTCACCTCAACGCAAGTGTCGGCGAAGACGAACTGGTCGTGCACCACTTCATCGACATCGGCATCGCCGTTGATCTCGAGTTCCAAGGACTGCTGGTGCCGGTCGTGCGGTCCGCCGAGACCAAGCGTCTTCGCGCGATCGCACAGGAGATCAACGATCTCGCCAACCGTGCGCGCACGCGCAAGCTCAGCCCGGACGAGATCTCGGGTGGCACGTTCACGATCAGCAACAACGGCTCGGCCGGCAGCGTGCTCACGATGCCGATCATCAACCAGCCACAGGTCGCGATCCTGTCCACGGATGCGATCGTGCGCAAGCCGGTCGTGGCCACGCTGCCCGATGGCGGCGAGGCGATCGCCATCCACCCGGTCGGCAACCTTGCGATGAGCTGGGACCATCGCGCCTTCGACGGCGCGTACGCGGCGGGATTCCTGGTGAAGGTGAAGCAACTGCTCGAGACTCGCGACTGGTCGCAGGAGCTCTAGATCCCATGACCCCCGCCGGGCCGCTCCACGTGCGTTGGCTGGGTCGGGTCCCGTACCGCGAGGCGCTCGCCCTCCAACAGGCGATGTTCGAGCACGGCACCGACGACCGGCTGCTGCTGCTCGAACATCGGCACGTCTTCACGCACGGTCCGCGTGCCGACCTGTGCGTCAACGTGCTCGTCGAGCCGGCGACCGTCGATGCGGAGCTCGTCGCGGTCAAGCGCGGCGGCGACGTCACGTACCACGGGCCCGGTCAACTGGTGGGCTATCCCATCGTCAACGTGCCGAACTCCCTCGGAGCGAGCGACCATGTCGGCGCGATCCAGCGGTTGGTGGTGGGCACGCTCGAAGAGCTGGGTCTGCACGATGTCGGATGCCTCGACGAGTATCCCGGCGTGTGGGTCGGCGTCAGCGGGCCGTCGCCACGCAAGATCTGCGCGATCGGCGTTCGGCTCGCGCACGGCCGCACGATGCACGGGTTCGCCCTCAACGTGCACACCGACATGCGGTACATGCGCGACTACATCGTGCCGTGCGGCATCGCCGACAGGCCGGTGACCTCCCTGTCCGAGGAGGGCCTCGACTGCGATCTCGCCACCGTCGCCGACATCGTGGCCCGGCGCGCCGCCGAGATGTGGGGCGATGGGACGATCGAACGTCAGGACGTCGTGTGGCGACACCGCCCCGACGATCTCGCTCCTTTCTCCAGAGGCGACGGCCCCGGCGCACCAGTGCGTACCGCGGGCGATCACGGTCTCGTGCGCGCGGCCGCGCGGCTCCAGCAGGCCGGGGTGTCCGAGGGACTCACGATCGCCGCCCGCAAGCCCGAATGGTTGCGACCCAAGGTGCAGCTGGGCGCCGATGTGCTGTCGCTGAAGAAGACGGTGCGCAATCACGGTCTCGTCACGGTGTGCGAGGAGGCCGGCTGTCCCAACCTGAGCGAGTGCTGGGCCGACCGAACGGCCACGTTCATGGTGCTCGGTGAGCGGTGCACGAGAGCGTGCGGGTTCTGCCTGGTCGACACGAACAAGCCTCTCGCTCCGGCCGCGGACGAGCCCACCCGAGTCGCTCTCGCCATCGCCGAGATGGACCTGCAGCACGCCGTGCTGACGATGGTCGCTCGCGACGACCTGATCGACGGTGGGATGGCGCACGTCGCCGCGTGTGTCCGTGCGATCCGCGAGGCGAGGCCCGGCACGATGGTGGAGACACTGGTGAGCGACGCGAAGGGCGACGAGATCTCGCTCGATCTCTTGCTGGAAGTCCGACCCGATGTGTTCAACCACAACGTCGAGACCGTCGCCCGCCTCCAGCGCGCGGTGCGCCCCTCGGCCGGGTATGCACGCAGCCTGGCCGTCCTCGCCCGCGCGAAGGCGGCAGGCCTGAAAGTGAAGTCGGGGCTGATGGTGGGCCTCGGCGAGACCGTCGCGGAGGTCGATGGATTGCTCGCCGATCTCGCCGCGGTCGGCGTCGATGTCGTCACCATCGGGCAGTACCTCCGCCCGACGTCGCACCACCTCCCGGTCGCCCGGTGGGTCGAGCCCGCAGAGTTCGTTCGCTGGAAGGCGCTCGGCGAACGATTGGGCATCGGACACGTGGAGGCCAGCCCGCTCACTCGCAGCAGCTACCACGCGAAACAAGCAGCGGACGCGGTGCACGTGGGAACCGATTCGACGGTGTCGTTCGTCTAACCCGCGTCGCATCGGCGGTCAGCCACGCGCGACAGTGGTGGAAGGGAGGCGACATCATGCAGATCGACCGGGTGGACCCTGAGGAACTCGATGAGTCGGCGTCACGCCGCGGCAAGTGGTTTGTGCTCGGCGGGCTCGTGGTGGCGATCGGCGTCACCGTCACGTACTTCGTCGTGCGAACCGACACCTCCCCGACCGCTGCCGGACCGGCGAGCACGACCACCCTCGACGTGCCGGTCACCGAGGACGACGTGCCCAACGGCATCGCCGTCAACGGGCCGGCACCCGATGGCTTTCCCGACTACGGCAGCGACTACATGGGTCCCAAGCTCGACAAGCTGTACCAGCGCACCACCGACACCGGGATCCACCTCACGCTGCACAACAGCGGCGACTGGAACATGGGTGGCATGGGCATGGGCGACGTCGCGACGATCGCACCGGCTGCAGAGGGGGCGTTCGTCCCGTTCCCCGGGCCCACGGTGCTGGGCGGCTGGCAGCCGCCAGGGTGGTGTTCGCCGGTGGGCGGATTCCGCTTGACGATGACCTACAAGGATGCGATCGGGGTGAGCAACGGCTCGCGCTACACCGAGCCTCGCGACGGAGTGTCGGTGACGCTGTTCTCCTCCGGATACGCCGAGGGCACGCCGTTCCGTGCGCTGGCGCTGCAGCTTGCCGACGACGTCAGCGCGGTGTCGGTCACATGGGACGACAACTCGTCGGACACGGCGGTGCCCGCCAACGGCTGGGCGGCGCTGGCGACTCCGGGCGCCCCGAGCGGGAAGTTCAGCATCACCCTCACCACCGCGGCCGGCGAGCACGTGGTCGACTGGAACGAACTGCCCCGCGACGGCGACCTGGCATGGCAGAAGGGGTGCAACCCGCCGCCGCCCGAATTGCCAGCGGCAGGCGAGCAACCCAAGGACCCTGCGGCGGCCGAGCAGCAACTTCGCGACGCATTCGACCTGTTGTGGAACAACGACGTCGCGTTCGAGGACAAGCAGCAGGTGCTCGACGACACGACCGGTGTGAAGGACGCCATCGATCAGGTCTTCGCCGGCGGGTTCGCCGACACGGCCCGGACGGCCGTGCACACGATCACCGACCTGGTGTTCGTCTCACCCGACGAGGCGTGGTTCATGTACGACATCCACAGCGACATCAGTGACTTCACGAATCGGTTCGGCGTCGCCTATCGGATCGACGGCACGTGGAAGATCGCCCGTGCAGTCATCTGTCAGGACCTCTCGTTGGCGGGTGGCATGTGCTTCCCACAGGTCAACAGCATCACGCCGCCGGGCTCGGCGACCACCATTCCCGGCGGGATCCCGATTCCGGTCGACTGATCCGTCGAAGGGGCGAGGGCATGGTCAGGCGTCGACAGCCCGCGTCGGCTCGCCGACGGCTTCCTGCTCCATCAGATGGTCGACCGTGCTGCGAGTGAGGGCGATGTAGGCGACGCTGGCGACACCGGCCGCGAGCGCGAACACGGTGATCGTCCATTGGACACCCGCGGCCTCGGCCATCAGACCGGCGAGCAGGCTGCTGATGCTCATCACCAGTGTGACGATGGCGTAGTCGCCGGCCATGACGCGGCCACGGATCGCGTCCGGTGAGCGGAGTTGGAGGCCGTAGGTGCTCAGCGTCCACTGCGACCCGCCGCCGAGGTGGGCGATGGCGACGGCCGCGGCGGAGAGGTAGATCACCGGCGCCCACGCCGCGCCGAGGTAGAAGACGCTGAACAGCAGCCCGGCGACCCCGCAGACGCGAAGAACGCGGGACAACTCTCCGCGGGCGAAGCGGGCGGCGACGATCGGGCCAAGACCCGCGCCGAGTCCGCGGGCGCCGAGCAGCATCCCGGTGCCGCCGTCGCCCCAGTGGAAGACCTCGGTGGCCAGGATCGGGAGCAGGCTCACGGTGCCGGCGCCGATCGCGAACGTGGCTTTGCTCGCCAGCAGCGAGAGCACCACCCGGTCCTTGCGCGCATAGCGACCGGCCTCGGCCATGTCGGCGATCACGTTCATCGCCGGTCGGTGCTCGTGCGCCGGCTCCTGCATCGGACGGCGGATCATCGAGAACAGCGCGAGGGCCAGTGCGAACGAGATCGCATCGGCGAGGAAGGCGGCCTGACGCCCGAACGCCTGGCTGAAGACTCCGCCGACTGCGGCGCCCACGGCGAGCATCACACCCCAGGTGCTGCCGAACAGTGCGTTTGCCTTTCGCAACTCCTCGGGGTTGCGGGCAAGGTTCGGCACGCCAGCGTCGATGGCCGGCTTCACGAACGCAGCGAGCGCGCTGATCGTGCCCTGGAACAGGAAGAGTGGCCACACGTGGGCGGTGGAGCCGGTGAGCAGCCCGAGCGCGGCCACCGCTTGCAGCGCGGAGACGACGAGCAACAGGCGGCGGCGATCGAAGCGGTCCACCACCGGGCCGGCGATGGGCGACGCGAGGAAGGCGGGGAGCGAGAACGACACGTACGCCAGCGAGACGAGGAACTCGCTGCCCGTTGCATCCTTGATCAGCCCGGCCAGGGCGACGAACGTGAACCAGTCGCCCATGAACGACACCACCTGGGCGAGGAACAGGGCGCGCAGGTCGCGGTTGGACCGCAGGAGCTGCAGCATCAGCGAGTGGCGTGGGCGTGCAGCAGGTGCGTGATGCAGGCCGTGACCTTCCGCGCCGTGGGGACGTCGAGGAACTCGTTGGGCCCGTGCGCGTTGGAGCCCGGGCCGAGTGCGCCGGTCACCACGAACTGGGCCTCCGGGAAGCGTTCTCCGAGCATGCCCATGAACGGGATCGACCCGCCCTCACCGAAGGCGCGATGCGGTTCGCCGAACGCGAGCAACGATGCCTCGGTGAGCGCGTTCTCCAGCCAGGGTGCGAACTCGGGAGCGTTCCACCCCGGTCCAGCGTGACCGTCGAGGAACTGCACCTGCGCGCCGTACGGCGGGTCGGCGGTCAGCGCCGCCTCCACCTCCTGCAGCGCGACCGCAGGGTCGCAGGTCGGCGGGAGGCGAACGCTGACCTGCATCGAGGTGTGCGGTCGCAGCACGTTGCCGGCCTTCTCGATGTCGGGCATTCCCTGGCTGCCGATGTAGCTGATCGCCGGGCGCCACGTCTGCGCGAGGAGCTGTTCGGCCGGTTCGGTCTCCATCGGCTGGGCGCCGTGGACCCACGGGAAGTGGTCGCCGATGTGGAACTCGCTCGCCGTCTCCTCGATCTGAGCGCGCCGGTCGGGAGGAATGTCGACGTGCAGCCGCGGCAGCAGGACACGGCCGGTCTCGCTGTCCTCGATGCGGTCGAGCAGTTGGCGGATGATCCGGAACGTGGAGGGGACCACGCCGCTCGCCTCGCCGGAGTGGACACCTTCGCGGAGGATGTCGACGCGAAGGGTGCCGGCCACCAGCCCGCGCAGTGACGTCGTCACCCACAGGCGACGATTGTCGAGACAACCCGAGTCGAGACAGACGACGAGTGTCGGTGAACCGATGCGGTCCTGCATCGACTCGATGTACACCGGGAGGTCGGGGCTCCCGCTCTCCTCACTCGCCTCGATGAGCACGATGCAGCGGGAATGCGCGAGTCCGGCCAGTTGCGCGGTCTCGATGGCGAGCAGCGAGGCGAACGCGGCGTACCCGTCGTCGGCACCACCGCGGCCGTACAAGCGGTCGCCCTCCAGTACCGGCTTCCAGGGACCGAGGTCGTCGCGCCACCCGGACATCTCCGGCTGCTTGTCGCAGTGGCCGTAGAGCAGCACGGTCTCGTCCGCGTGCGAGGAACGGGACGTTCCAGGCGGGTTGAAGGCGGGGACCTCGGCGATGATCAACGGGGTCCGCCCGGGGATCTCGACGACCTCGACCGTCAACCCCGCGATGGTGCGTGCCGCGCACCAACCACGGATGAGCTCGATCGCCTCATCGAGGTGCCCGTGCTCACGCCACTGCGGGTCGAAGTGCACCGAGACGCACGGGATCGCGATGTAGTCCATCAGGGTCGGGAGGATGTCGTCGGCCCAGACCTGGTCGACGTATCCGGAGATGTCGAGTTCGTCGCTCATCGCCGCACCGTCACGATGCGGTCGAGCGACCGTTCCGCCTCGGCCATCATCCGGTCGACCAGTTCGCCAGCGGGGATCAACTCGTCGATGGCACCCACGCCTTGCCCGCATGGCATGAACTCCCGGCTCGCGTCGACCACGGTGCCGTCGGGGTGGCCGAGGTGATTGACGCCGGCGCGTGCGGATGCGACCGCCTGCTCTGGGAACGTCGCCAGTTCGTCCGGATGCTGCTCGTAGTGGTTCGTCCAGTCGTTGCGGACGACACGACAAGTCTTGCCCGTGTAGGCGCGGCTGATGACCGTGTCGTCCTCGCGGCTGGCGAGGAGCGCGTCCTTGTAGCCGTTGACCGCACGCGCTTCGGGTGTGGCGATGAAGCGCGTGCCGATCCACACCCCGTCGGCGCCGAGCATCAGCGCCGCGGCGAGCCCCCGTCCGTCGAACAGACCACCGGCGGCCACCACGGGGATCCGGTCGCCGACCGCGTCGACGCCGGGTGGCCCGAGTGCCAGCGTGGCGACGGTGCCCGTGGGGCCGCCGCCCTCGGTGCCCTGGGCGACCACGAAATCAACGCCACTGGCGGCAGCGCTGACCGCATGGCGAACCTTGCCGCACATGCTCCCGACGAGGATGTTCTTGGAATGCAGGAGGTCGATGACCTCGCGGGGAACCCCCAGCCCGGCGACGAAGACGCGAGCGCCACCGTCGATGACGCTCTGGATGCCACGCTCGACCTGACCGGGCATCGCGGTGAGCAGGTCCACGCCGAACGGCTTGTCGGTGAGCGCTCGAACCTTGGCCATCTCGTCGGGGAGTTCGTCGGCGTCCATCGTGCTCGCGCCGAGCGTGCCGATGCCGCCCGCCTCGCTCACCGCAGCGACGAGTCGGTGGTAGCTGACACCGCCCATGCCGGCGAGCATGATCGGGTGCTCGATGTCGAGAAGTTCGGTGAGTCGGGTCCGAAGTGCCATGGTCGCACCGTACCTCCCGCCCCTCCCCCCGTTCCCGTCCGAGTGACTCGCATCCGGTGCGAGTGGCCCGTCCCCATGCGAGTGGGTACTCCCGTCTCGGGGTGCGAGTACCGACTCGCATGGTCGAGATGGACGACTCGGGCGCCGAGCCGATTGCGCCCGTGTCGCACCGCAGACCGCTCGATATGGTGCGGACTGGCTTCCTCCCGTCTCCACGTCCGACATGAAGGTGGACGAATGTTCTTGCCCGAAGAAGCCATGGAAGTGTTCCGCCGCCATCACGGGATGGCGAGCGGATCGATGCTCGCATCTGCCGGTCTCAGCCGGCGCGCCCGCCAACGATTGGTGGAGGAGGGAGTGCTCGACGTCTGGTACGAGCGGGTGTTCCACATCACGTCGGCGCCGATCACGATCGAGGCTCGGTGCGTCGCGCTGTCCCTCGCGTACCCGACGGGGTTCGTCACCGGCCCCACAGGCGGTCGACTCGTCCCACTGCGTCGAATGCCGAAGGACGACGGGGTTCACTATTGCCTCCCTCACGGCAGCCACGTCGGGACCTTGGTCGACGTCGTGCTGCGGCAGAGCACGAAGGTGCCCGCCAGCCACGTGCAGCGACGGGGCGATGGCATTCGCATCGCCAGCCCGGCCCGCCTCGCCTTCGACCTCGCCCGTGACCTTCCGCCTCTCGATCATCGGTCCGTCGTCGAGCAACTGTTGAAGGAACGGCGCTGCAGCGTGAGCTCGCTCGCCGAGGTTGCGAAGATGTTGGCGCACCCCGCTCGGCCGGGCTCGCAGCGCTTCCTCGCCACGCTCATGAGCCGGAGCGGCTCAGCGGCGGCCGAATCGCACCCCGAGCTCTTGGTGGCGGACGGGCTGCGCCGCCGTGGGGTGCCAGTGGTGTTGCAGGTCGACGATCTCGAGCTGCCCAATGGTCGTCGGATCCGGCTCGACATGGCCGTGCCGAGCGTGCGGTGGGCCGTCGAGATCGACGTGCATCCCGACCACCTGCTGCTCGACGGGACGACGAAGGACAAGCGACGAGATCGGTGGTGCCATCGAATCGACTGGCAGGTGGAGCGTGTCACCGAGCTCGACCTGCTCGATGTGGAGGCGTTGTGCGACGAGCTGGCCGAGCTGTATCACGCTCGCCGCGACGCCCGCGGTGTCTCGGCGTGACCTCCATCCGAGTGGGTACTCGCACCCCGGGCGGGAGTACCCACTCGCATGGTGGCGTGTCACTCGGACCGGTGGCGTGTCACTCGGACCGGGACCGGTGGTCAGCGGTAGGTGCCGGGTCGGCGAAGGAAGCGGCGGTGCCAGCGGCGTGGCGTGAGCGCGATCGCGCGGGGCTCGTCCTCGAACATCCAACGGGTGAAGTTGCGGCGCGTCCAGTCGTTGAGGCCCACGACCCGCACGGCACCGCGGGCGAGCAGTGGGCGGGCGAGGAGCACGTTGAGCGACCTCGACATCCGGTGGTCGGCAAGCAGGTGCCGCCGAACGGTGCGCTCGTACGCAGCTCGCACCTCGGCGGCCGATCCACCCAGCAGCACCGCCTCTGCAGCGAGGCGACCGGTGAGAACGGCCTGCCCGATGCCCTCGCCCGTCATCACATCGGTGACGCGGGCGGCGTCGCCTACGAACAACGTTCGCCCCGCGGACAGGATGGCCCGGTCGACGCCCGCCGGAATCGGCCATGCCGTGTGCCGACCTTCGAGTTCGACGTCGGATCCGAGCGCCTCGCGGATGTGAGGTCGATCGAGCAGACCTGCCCAGTCGGCGTTCATCTGCGCGCCAGTGCGGCTGCCGCGCATCACGCCGAATCCGATGTTGGCGCGCCCGTCGGGCAGTGGGAAGCTCCAGGCGTATCCGGGGAGCAGGTCGGGCTCGAACCACACGTACAGGCGGTCGGCCGCCGGCCCGGTGACGTTCCGCGCGTACTGGCGGAACGCGTGCCACTCGCCGAGGTAGCCGGTCTCGGCGAGCCCCATCGCCTTGCGCGTGGACGACCACATGCCGTCGGCCGCGACCACGAACTGGGCCTCGACGGTGCCGACCCCGTCGACCTCGGCTCGAACGTGTTCCGTGCGGTGTTGCACAGCGACCAGCGCGTGGCCCTCGCGCACATCGGTCCCCGCGTCGCGGGCGAGTTGGAGCAGCGCCGCATCGAGTTCGCGTCGGGGAGTGGTGGCTGCGAAGATCCCATCGGCGGGCATCGGTAGGTGAACCTCCCGTCCGGACGGCGACCGCAGCCACGCGTCGGTGACCGTCCGCCAGTTCGGCACCTGATCCGGCCGCAGCCCGACGAGTTCGAGTTCTCGCAGCGCGAGCGTCGTGAGGCCGTCGCCGCAGCACTTGTCCCGAGGAAACGCTGCCTTGTCGACCAGCATCACCGATCGGCCGGCGCGAGCCAGGAGCGTCGCGGCGGTGCTCCCAGCGGGGCCACCCCCGACGACCAGCACATCGACGATGGTCGGAGTGTCGGTCTGCACGGCTCCAAAGGCTACGGGGCGGACGGACCCAGGCGCACGGCCGGCTTGATGATGCCCGACCATGCGTCGCGCTGGGCCTGTACCGGCGCCTGCAGTCCGGCCACGAGTGGGGCGAATGCGTCGCCGGGACACCCCGTGTACGACATGTCGCGATGGGGGGCGATCGTCGTGGTGGTGACGACCGCACCGGCGGGCCACTTCTGCGATCCTCGCGAGAAGAACGAGGTGGTGGCACCCGGCGCGGTGTCGATCCGATAGCGGTCGGCGAGCCACGCCAGCACCTTGATCAGCGACGCTCGGGCCGCGGCCGTGGGTTGGACGCTGGTGAAGTCGCCGAGCAGACAGACGAGCTGGGCCCACCCCTGGTTGCCGCCGGTGGCGCTGGCCACCACCGGTCCGGCCAGGGCGCCGGCGCGGCCCTCCCACACGTCGCCGTCCTTGCCCACGAAGAACTCGTAGGCCACGTCGGGCCACCCCTTCGTGGGGTCGTTGCTGGTGTGCCAGTAGTAGGTGGTGCGGATGACCGAGATCGGGTCGGTGTAGGCGTTGGTCGAAGCGGTGTGGTGGACGAGCAAGAAGCGCGGATCCTCGCGAACGATCGGGCCCTTGGGCGGAAGGCTGCTGCCCCACGCGGCGCGCGGATAGATCGACAATCCCGGCATCACCTCGATCGGTGGCGCTGCAGGAGCGGTGGCTGCGGCACTGCGGCCGACTCCGGTCCCGAGTGCGGTGGCGAGGGCGAGCGCTGGAGTCGCCAGCGCGGCGCCGATCAGGAGTTCGCGTCTCGTCGGCTGGGAGTCACACACGTCGTCCACCTTATGATGCGGGCCACTGGGGGATCGTCGATCCCACGAACTGGTGGTGAGGAGTGCAGATGAGCAAGCTGTGTGAGGGCCGCGTGGCCATCGTGACGGGCGCAGGCCGCGGCATCGGTCGCGAGCACGCGTTGAGCCTGGCGTCGGCTGGAGCGAAGGTCGTCGTCAACGACCTCGGCGGCAACGTCGACGGCTCCGGCGGCGATCTGTCGCCGGCCGAACAAGTCGTGCAGGAGATCAAGGGCATGGGTGGCGAGGCCGTCGCCAACGGCGACAACGTCGCCTCGTGGGAAGGTGCCCAGCGCCTCATCAACACGGCGATCGAGACGTTCGGTGATCTGCACGTCGTGGTCAACAATGCGGGCATCCTGCGCGATCGCGTGCTGGTCAACATGACGGAGGAGGAGTGGGACGCGGTCATCGCCGTACACCTCAAGGGCACGTTCGGCCCGAGCCGCTGGGCCGCTGCCTACTGGCGCGAGCAGAGCAAGGCCGGCAAGCCGGTGTCGGGTCGCATCATCAACACCACCTCTGTCAGTGGCATCTATGGCAACCCGGGCCAGACCAACTACGGCGCAGCGAAGGCCGGCATCGCCGCCTTCACCCAGATCGCTGCACTCGAGCTGAGCCGATACGGCGCCACCGTCAATGCCGTCGCACCGGTCGCGCTGACCCGGATGACCGAAGGCCTCGGCCCGGCACCGGAGACAGACGAGGAGCGCGAAGCTCGCTCGCCGCGCTGGATCGCTCCGATCGTCACCTGGCTGGCCTCCGAGGAGTCCGCGGGCGTCACGGGACGGGTCTTCGAGGCAAGCGGCCAGTCCCTGGCCATCGCCGAGGGCTGGGTTCGAGGCCCTCGCCACGCACCCGAGGACGACCCCACCAAGCTCGGCCCGATCGTGGCGGAGTTGTTGTCCAAGGCCCGCCCCAACAGCGGCATGAACGGCGAGCCTGGCGGCTGGCCCCAGAAGGGAGCCTGAGATGGCCCTGGACCCATCAGCAGTCGGCAACACCGGCGACGTCCGGACGATCTCGTGGACGTCGAAGGATGCACTCCTGTACGCGGTGGGCATCGGCGCCGGTCAGGCAGACCTGCCCTTCACCACCGAGAACACCCAGAACACGCCGCAAGCCGTGTTCCCCACGTTCGCCGTGGTCGCCGGCTCCGGCACGGCGTCACCGGGCGCGAGTGCGATGAGCAAGATCGGCTCGTTCAACTTCGCGCTGCTGGTCCACGGGTCGCAGGCGATCACCCTGCACCGTCCCATCCCGGTCGAGGCCCAAGCCACGACGCAGGACAGGGTCGTCGCGATGTACGACAAGGGCAAGGCCGCCGTCGTGGTCATGGAGAACGAGGTGAAGCTGGCGTCCGGTGAGCCGCTGTGGAACACCCGCTCGTCGGTGTTCATCCGTGGTGAAGGCGGCTGGGGCGGCGATCGTGGTCCGTCCGGTCCCCAGAACGAACCGCCGGCCGACCGCGCCGCCGACCACGAGGTCACCCTGCAGACCAGCCCGGACCAGGCGTTCGTGTATCGCCTCTCCGGGGACCGGAACCCGCTCCACACCGATCCGGCGTTCGCCGCGCTCGGTGGGTTCGATCGGCCGATCCTGCACGGACTGTGCAGCTACGGCTTCACCGGCCGTGCACTGCTGGCCGAGCTCTGCGGCAACGACGTGACGCGCTTCCAGCACGTGGAGGGGCGCTTCTCGTCGCCCGTCCTTCCCGGCGATGCCCTCACCGTGCGCATGTGGCGAACGGGTGAGGGCGAGGCCGTGTTCACGACATCGGTCGGTGACCGTGTCGTCATCGACCAGGGCCTCGCCCGGTTCTCCTGAGCCTCTCTCGCCGGAGCGTCAGTCGACGGGATCGGGGTACGTCACCACGGCGACGTCGATCCCGTTGACGAACGGGTCGTGCTCGCGCACCGCATGGCGAGCGCGATCGGCCACCGCGGAGATCTTCGCCCCGGTGGCCTCGCCGGCAGGTACCTGCACGGTCACGTGGATCGCGTTGGTGTCCCGGCGCACGTCGACGATCGCCGCGATGTGGCCCAGTTCTTGGCGGATCGCCGTGGCATAGCCCGCCTCCACCCGCCGGGGGGGGCACGCGGTGGGGGCGGCAACGCGGGGGCGGTCGTCGACGACGTCCGTCGGATCCACCTCGACCAGGGGAACGCGGTGGAGCGTCGCGCACACCGAGCCCATCTCGGCCAGCGAGCGCTCGCCCTGGGGATCACGGGCCACGATGGCCATGTCGATGTGCTGTTCCATCGGACAGTCGCGATGGTGTCCGACGCCGCGGCACGGCCCCCCGTGTTCGTCGGTGCAGGTGAGCACTTCGTGGCCATCGGCGAGAAGATCGGACTCGATCGCGGTGGCGTTGCCGGGTGTGGACTCGATGAGCAGCAGCTTCATGCATCACATCCCACCGTGAGTGGCGTCCCCCGAACAGGGCAAAAGGTCCCAAGGTGTGCGAACGTCGGTCGAGGAAGTGCTTGCCGCCGTCGATCGTTCGGCGCCCGCTCAACTACTGTGACCAGCGATGTCCGATTCGCCGTCCACCGTCCGTCGGTCGTTTCTCTTCACCGACATCGAGGGCAGCAGCAGGCTGTGGGACCAGTACCCCGACTCGATGCTGGACACCATCGATCGACACAACGCACTGCTCGTCGAGATCGTTGCCGCGGAAGGCGGCCGGATCATCGCCAACACGGGCGACGGCGTTGTCGCTGTGTTCAACGCAGCCGGGCCCGCGGTCGACGCGGGGATCATGGCGCAGCGAGCCATCCACGCCACGACCTGGAACGGTCCCGATGTCCTCAGGGTCCGCATGGGCGTGCACACCGGCACGGTGGTGGAGCGCCCCGGCGACTATCAGGGATGGGCCCTCAATGTGGCGTCGCGGCTGCACTCGCTGGCGCACGGCGGTCAACTGGTCGTGTCCGGACCGGCCCAGGCGGACGCCCAGCACGGCGCGCGGGAGCAGGCCGAGTTCCTCGATCTGGGCATGCATCGTCTCCGCGACATCTCCGAGCCGATCAGGGTCTATTCGGTCATCGCCGAGGGACTCCCGGAACGGTTCGAGAGCCTGCGTGACACCGCCCGTCCGATTCCGGCCATCCCCAAGTCGCTCACCACGTTCGTGGGGCGCGCTCAGGAGATCGAGCAGATCGACGACGAACTGAAGGCCCATCGACTCGTCACGCTGGCGGGTGTTGCCGGCGTCGGCAAGACTCGTCTCGCCGTGGAAGTGGCCGGTCGGGTCGCCGAACGGTTCGCCGACGGGGTGGCGATGTGCGAGCTGGCCGGAGTGACTGCGTCCCAGGTCGGGGCGGCGCTCGGCAAGGCGCTCGGAGTCGAACGTCGCACGCTGCGCAGCGCCGAGGAGAGCGTCGTCGAGTGGCTCCACGACAAGGAACTGCTGCTGGTGCTTGACAACTGTGAGGACGAGCCCCAGGCGGTCGGGGAACTCGCCTTGGCTGTTTCGCACCACGCCCCCCGGTGCCGGATGCTGGCGACGAGCCGGGAGCCGCTCTCTGTGGCCGGCGAGTACGTCACCCGGCTGCAGCCGTTCGACACAGCGGGCGTGGCCGAGGACGGGGTTGCCCTGTTCATCGATCGTGCCCGCGCCGTCGGGGCGCACCTCGCCGACGACGCCCGCACCGTCGCGCTCGTCCGCGAGGTCTGCGACGCCGTCGCCGGCGTTCCGCTCGCCATCGAGATCGCCGCATCGAACGCAGCCTCGTTGGGACTGCTCGACATCGTCGACGCGGTGCGCGTCGGGGACCTTCCCGGAACCGGCCGCAGCGGCGGGCGCCATCGCTCCGTCCATGGGGCGCTGGATCTGACGTTCGACCGTCTCGACCCGGCGCTGCGCGACGCGTTCCTTCGCAGTTCGGTGTTCGCCGGGTCCTTCGACCGTGACGCGTTCGCCGCGGTGGCCGCTCCGTTCGCCGACACCGCTGACGTGCTGTCCACGCTGCGGGGGCTCGTCGACCGTTCGCTGATGGTGTCCGAGACCCGGATGGATCGCACCCGCTTCCGTTTGCTCGAACCGGTGCGGCTGTACGCCGAGTCGCATCTTTCCGACGACGACCGGGCCGCCCTGCGAGCCGCGTTCACGAGCCACTACGTCAGCGTCGCCGAGGTCGCCGCCGATCGCCTCCGAGGCTCGGACGAGGCGCGGTTCGTGGTCCAGTTGCAGCTCGATTTCGAGAACCTTCGAGCGGCTCAGCACCGCGCGATCTCCGACGGCAACGCAGACGGCGCGCTGCGCATCGTGGCCGCTCTCTGGGACTTCGCGTTCATGCGGATGCGCTCGGAGATCTTCGACTGGGGGGAACACGCAGCATCGGCGGCACCGGCGGATCACCCGCTGCTCCCGCTCGTCCTCGGAGTGGTGGCTCTCGGGGGCTGGGTTCGCGAGAGCCCCCAGAAGACCGCCATGTACGCCGAGGCGTCGCTGCGTGCCGAGCAGGAGTTGGATGTGCCATCGACGTTGCCCGTTCGCCTGGCCATCATGAACTCCGCGGAGTACGGGGGCGCCCCGATCGACATGCGCCGCTGGATGGGTGAGGTCCTCGAGCTCTCGCGTGCCTCGGATTCCGCCTACTGGCAGGCGAACGCCGATGTCCTGCGATCCCTCGGGCAGAGCTTCGGAGGCCGGACCACCCCGGCGCTGGAGCTGTCGGGCAGAGCGCTCGAGATCGCACGTCGGTCGGGCAACCCTTCCACGATCGCGTGGGCGATGTTCAGTCGGGGTGTCGCAACCGAGCTCGTCGACCGTGAGCTGGCCGAGGCACTGCTCGACGATGCCCTCGAGCGTGCCCGCTCGGTCGACAACCACTGGATCGCGGCGATGTGCGCCTCGCGGCTGGTGTCCCTGCGCCGCCGTCGCGGGGCCGTGGTCGATGCGATCACGATGGCCGAGGAACTGCTCGACACCTGGGAACGTGCCGGCCATCGCTCACACCTCTGGTCGACCATCGAGCAGGCCGCGCTCTGTCTGGGTGAACGTGGCGACGAACGTGCCGCGGTCGTTCTCGAAAGGGCAGCGGGCGCCGCACAACTTCGGCAGCCACAACTGCCCGAGGATCAGGCGGATCTTGCGATGGTGATGAGCACGATCGAGGAGAAGGTCGGTCCCGTGCAGATGCAACGCTGGGGCGCGCTTGCGGTCACGTTCGACCAGCCCGAGGCGGTGCGATTCGCCCGCGAGCGGCTCCACGCCGCGATGGCGCAGTGATCACCCTCGGTCAGGCCGACAGTTCGGGCAGCAGCGCTTCGACCTCGGCGTCGGTCAGCGAGCTCAGCGCCACGCGGCGACCGTCGATGACCAGCGTCACCTGACGGACCGTCGGCACGTCCTTGGTCGCGGCGCGCACTGCGGTGACGAGCGCACCGACGGCAGGCCCGGCGATCGCCGTTCCCTGCATGAGCGTCTGGATGCCGAGGCTCTCGTACTCGTCGTCACTGCTCTGGGGAGCCGCGACGAGGTCGACGTCGTTGACCGCGGCGATGGCCGCGGTCACCTCCGGGGGGAGATCGCCGAGCGAGTCGATCGTGATCGACACCTCGCGGGGGAGGCGGGTGGCGGGATCGGGAGCGCGCTCGGCCACCGCGGCGACGCCGCCCTGACGGTAGGGAGGCGTGTCCTTGTACTGCTTTGCCCACCACTTCAGGAACTCGCGACCGAGCCACTCGGTGAGATGCCGCGACTGTTGGGCGTAGCGATCGTTCTGGCGCAGTGTCCGGAACAGGTTCTGCGTCCCGGCCAGCGCGGGCTCGAGCAGGCCGGGCTTGGGAACGCCGAGCATGTCGGCGTTCTGGTCACCGATCGACGACCGGATGAACGACCTCGCCACCCACCGCATCGGCCCGGGGAACCATCCCATCTGGTCGAGCAGACTCGCCGTCAACTGACGGCCCTGCGGCGTGGGTCCGACGTTGCGCGACAGGATGATGTCGAGGGCGTAGCGCGCCTCGTCGAGGGAGAGGTCGCGAGTGGGGTCCACCGGGCTGGTGGGGAATGATTCCTCGACACCCATCAGGACGCCGAGCACGTTCCAGAGGTGGAGCCAGTCGAGCGCCTGTTGCGGCTCGATCGCAGTGCCCATGCGGTCGAGGTTCTCGATGGTCGGCACCGCCATCGTGAGGCAGTAGCCGAACATGTCCTCCTGGTTGATCGGTCGTCCCCACGACGGGTCCCACACGCGGTCGGTCTCGTACTCGGCGACGGACTTGATGTGCTGACTGCCGGATTCGATCGTGGAGCGCATCGAGGCGTGGAACGTGCGGACGCCCCGCAACGACTTCCAGCCCGCAGTGCCGCGCTCCCAGAAGGGGGTGGTGCAGACGTCCTCGACGAAGCGGGTCGACTCCCAGATGCGTCGTTCCGGCGAGTTGGTGAGGTCGCTCACCAGCGCGAGCACCTGCACTCCGTTCGCGGCCGCGTAGCCGAGGAACATCGAACCGAAGAACAGCGACGCGTGCACCGAGGGTCGGAACGTCGCGAAGAACGCCTGCGCGTTCTTGATCCTGTCGAGGTCGGCCCACGCCGGCAGCACGGGCTCCTCGTTGAGGAACTCGTGGATCGGACCGTCCTGGGGCGCGTTCGGGTTGGCGATCTCCATCATCACGTCGGTGAAGTGACGGTCGGCCCGTGGAATGCCAGAGGTGCGATAGAACTGCTCGACCCTGTCGTCGATGGGTGGATCGCACTGCTGTCGGCCTGCGTCGAGCCGTTCGATCAGATCGCGGATGACTTCCGGAGGCCACGGCGCCGTCTCGGCCTTCGGGAACAGCAACGGTCCTTCGAACTCGTACTTGTCGTCGAGTGCATCGATGGCCGCGGCGGCCGCCCAGATCTGGGTCTCCTGCTCGGGCGTGTACGGGCTGACTCCGACGAGACCGGCGCGCTGGCGGGCCCGGAACAGCGACGCGATGAAGCTCATCCGGTCGTCGATGTCGTTCCAGTGACGTGCGCCGTCCTTGGCCCCGCCACCGCCGTCGACGACCCGGTCGAACTCGGCGCTGACCTCGGGGTCGTCGAGCGTGTCGAGCGGGGCCGGGTACTGGTCGAACCCACTGATCGGCGGCACGGGTCGGCCGACTCGAATCGTTTCGTTGTGCATCTTCACGACGAAGACCTTGCGGGTCATTGCCAGGGACCAGCCGCTCTCGATGAAGCCGATCATCTCGTCGGGGGCGACGCGCCGGATCGGCTTGGTGACGGCTCGCACCGGGTTCAGCAGCGACAGGTCGAGCCATCCCTGCAGCCGTCGTTGCTCGTGGTCGCCCATGCAGATGTTGCCGAGCAGGATGTATTCGGCGCGCCGCTTCGGGTCGTCCGACGCCATCGCCTCCAGGTAGGCGGCGAACCCTTTCTTCAACTGCTCGCGGTTGCCGTCGGGCCACAACTTGCCGGGCGGGAGCGGCACACGGTCGACCCGCTCGCGGAACTTCTGGAACTCCACGAGCAACTCGTCGTCGGTGAACTGCTTGCCGGCGAACGTCGACAGGAAGTCGGCCCAGCAGAGGCCGATCTCGAAGAAGACGCCGCGGTTGCCGGCGGCCAGGCTGCGGTTCAGCACGCGACCGCCGCGCATCATCCGCCCGGTCGCCTCCGTCCGGGCCAGACCGAGTGGATCGCTGGAGGCCGCGCCCATCAGCCGCTTCAGTCCCAGAGGATCGTCTGTTGCACGGATCGTCTCGCCGACCGTGAACGACGGCCAGACCGCGAGGCTCGTCCAGTTGGCGTCGTCGACGCCGAGCAACTCGCCCATCTCCTTGCCCATGTCGACATAGGCGAGCGTGACGAGGTGGTTGCGCAGTGCATCGTCCATCGGTACGAAGACGATGGCCTTCACCCGGCGGGCGGACACCTTGCGGTCGGTCAGGATGCTCATCGCGTGCTCACTGTTCCAGAAAAGGGAGATCTTTGGGGTACTGGGCCATCGCAGCGCGGACGGCAACGATCGAGTTGCCCTCGTTGCCGGGATAGGTGCCGTGCTCGCCGTTCAACGCCTTGAGATCGGTGGAGCTCATGTGGTGTACGCCGATCAGGTTCCAGACGAGGTCGAAGACCGGACTCCCCGAGCTGCCCTTGGCGGTGGGCGCCTTGTAGTGGAGCTTCACGCCGTCCTGGTCGATGAGATCGTTGCCGCGGATCGACAGCTGCAACCCGCCGCCGCCGGGGTGGCCGATCACATAGACGTAGGCGCCGTCCCTCGCCGGCGGCAGGTCCGGCGCGACATCGAGACCGGACAGCTGATTCACCTTCGGGTCGTCGGTGACCAGCACGGCGACATCGAGCTCGGTCCGGGATGATCGGAAGACCGTCCGCAGACCGCCGAAGGACAGCGCTGCGCCATCGGGACCGGCCACCAGGCTGAAGCTGGCGGTCAGCTCGCTCGCGTGAATGCTGCCCTTGATGGACGGGTCGGGGACGACGTGCTCGTTCGTGACCAGCACGATCCGGCCGGCGAGCGACCCGTGGAGATCCTCGCCGCGCATCGCGAACGCGGTGCCGGCAGGGAAGGTGCCGTTCAGCAGCAGGCTGCCCACCGAGCTCGCCCGGACCAGGCCTTCCTTGTACACGTCGACCGGGATCGGGAATTCCGTCCCGAACATGCGCTCGTAGCTGTTCGGATCGCGCGGGAGCACGACCTCGCCGCGCCCGCTCGCCAGTGTGCGCTCGCCGAGCATCACCATCACCGGATCGGTCGGGTCGAGCTCCCAGATCTCGTCGAGCTGGCGGGCGAGGCTGCTGAAGACGAACCCGTTGGCATCGTGCGCGTCGAACAGTTGGGTGAGCAGCGGTGTCATGGAGTCGTGCTCGCCGCGCGCCAGCCGCAGCTCGAGTTCGGTCGCGATCGCCCACGCCGAGCGCGGCGCCGGAGCGGTGGCAGCGAGGGCGAGCAGCTCGTTGAGGTCGGGTCCGTCGACGATGTCGTCGGCGATCGTCCTGCGGGCCATTGCTGCCCTGAGCGCGACCGCGTTCACTCCTGCCCACAGCGGATCGGCACCGGCGCGATAGGCGTCGACGTATGCCCTGGCCGCTGCGACGAGGTCGTCGTCGTGGCCGCTGACGACGAACTCGGCCTTGGTGAGGCGACCGAGCAGTGCGGCGAGGATGCCCTTCGCCGGGACCGCTTCCGATTCGTCGTGTTGGAGCAACTGCTTCACCAGACGTTCGGCGGTGTTCGTGGCGCCCAGCTCGATGAGGGCCTGAACCGCCTGCGGCCACAGCTTCCACGACTGCTCCGCAGCTGCGACGCGAGCTGCCCCGTCGGCGAGCTTGAGCATCGCGTCGAACCGGCGACTTGCCATGAGCAGCGCCACTCCAGCGATGGCCTCCGTGCCGTCGTGGTCGCGACGCGTCGACGCGAGCACCTCGTTGACGGCACGGTCGATCTGGTCGTTGTTGTCGCTCTCGATGGCGAGACCGATCCTGCTCGCGTCGCTGCGGTCGTCGGTCATGTCTGACGAAACTAGTCCAGCCATCAAACCTGCAGTGACGAGGCGCGATACGGTGCGCCCGTGTCGGGGTTCGATGCCTTCATCTCCTACAGCCACTCCGCCGACGGCAAGCTCGCTCCGTCGCTCCAAGCGGGTCTGCAGCGGATGGCCAAGCCGTGGAATCGGCGTCGCGCGCTCGAGGTGTTCCGCGACCAGACCGGCCTGTCGGTCACCCCACACCTGTGGGGCGCGATCACCGGCGCGCTCGACACGGCTCAGTGGTTCGTGCTGCTCGCGTCGCCGGAATCGGCCGCATCCGAATGGGTCGGCAGGGAGATCGAGTACTGGCTCGCGTCGCGGCCGGATGCGCGCGAGCGCATCCTCCCGGTGGTCACCGGAGGCGTGTGGGACTGGGCCGACGAGGGTGGGTTCACGGCAGAGAGCACCGCAGTCAATCCCGCACTGCACGGTGTATTCACGGACGAACCCCTGTACCTCGACCTGACGTGGGCGAAGAACGCCGTGCACCTGGACCTCGAGAGCTCGCGATTCCGTGAAGCCGTCGCCCAACTGGCAGCGCCGATGCACGGCACCACGAAGGACGAACTCGTCGGTGAGGACGTGCGTCAGTTCAAGATCGCGCGCCGCCTACGGCGCGGTGCGGAGATCGGGTTGGCGACGCTCACCGTCGGTGCCCTGATCGCGACGGTCGTCGCCGTGCAGCAACGTGGCGAAGCGAGAGATCAACGGAACGAGGCGGTGGCCCAACGCGCCGCGGCCGAGGCGAACGCGGCACAGGCTCGGTCCCGAGAGCTGGCGGCACTGGCCCTCGACACGATGGCCGACGACCCGGGTCTTGCCCCCCTGATCGCGCTCGAGGCCAACTACCCGAATGGCGCGATGGTGCCGATCGACGTACCCGAAGCCCGTACCTCGCTGGGGGTGACACTTCGGAACGCCGCCGGCTCGACGGTTCGCCAGGTGGGAGCTCGACTGGCGTCGTCGACGATCTCAGGGCTGGTGTATGCCGACGAGCACGCGATTGCGACGTTCGACGGCCTCAAGGGCACGGTGGCCGCCGACGGCTCGCAGGCGCCACCCGACTGGTGGGACGCCGACACCGGCTCGGCGATCGAGTCACCGTTGCCCTTCGACGAGGAGATGCGCCTCATGGCGCCGGTGGGCAAGCGGCTGCCGTTCACCGACGTGCTCGTGGCACCGGAGATCGGAACCACGCCGGTCGGTGAGCCCGTCGCGGTCGACGCCTCGACGGGCACCCTGTTCGGGATCGACCTCGTCACCGGGGAGGTGATCGGTCAGCCCGTCGACGGCGGTGCGGTGACCATGCGCGGCACCGTCCCGGCGGGCGTCGACATCGTCGACCTGGTCAACGTCAGCGGCGGCCTCGTGTTCGGGCGCTCGGCCGACGGCCATGTGTACCGGTGGTCGGCGGCGGGCGGCATCGGCGAGGACGTGTTCGGCAATGACCTGGTCGTGCGTTCCATGGGCGCCGCACCCGGCGGCCTCGTGCTCGAACGCGGCCAGCCGTTCCTGGCGCCGACCAACGGTACCGAGGACGTCGCGCGCACCGACCTCGCGGCCGTGAGCGACACAGGTGACATGCTGCTCCGGGTCGCCACGCCATCGCCGACCCAGATGCTCGGGCTCGACCCCCTCAGTGATGCCGAGCCGACGGTCCCGGGCAGCTTCGCCGTGTCGCCGGACGGCCGCTACGTCGCCGCGATCGCCGAGGGTGACGGGTTCGACCAGCCCGTCGTGGTGTGGGACCTGTCGTCGACGCGCCGCGTGGCAACGATCTCCACGGCGCAACCCGTGCAGTTGCTGTGGGGCGGGAACGATCGGCTCGCCGTCGCCTCGTACCGAGGTGTGGAGCAGTTCCAGCTGATCCCGCGGACCGTCGACGTCGCGCTGCCCGCCGACGGCCTCTCCATGTCGGCCGACGGCACCAGCGTTGCGATCTCGTCGACCGTCGACGGCGTCCCGCTGGTCGTGCGCGGTCCGCTGTCGTCCGTTCCGCCCGTCGACTCGTTCGATGCGGTCCGTTTCGGGGTCACGGCGCTCGACACCACCGGAGCCGTGGTCGCCGCGTCGACCTACCGGCCCGCCGGCACGGTCGACATCGCCGTGGCACGCGTTGCCGACGGAACGCAACTGGCCACGTTCCCCGACGCCTACGCCGCTGCGTTCTCTCCCGACGGGCGCACGCTGGCGCTGGGCGGAGCGGGCATGGTGACGTTCGTGTCCACCGACACCTGGCAGCCCGAGCGCATCATCGAGCTCGGCACTGACGTGCTCGGCGAATCGTTGCTCACCTGGACCCCCGACGGCTCGGGCCTCGTCGCTGCGGTCGACCTGTACGACCGCGGCGAGGTGTACTGGATCGACGCGACGACGGGAGCCTCGAGATCGCTGTGGCCCGACACCGCGGCCGGCATCAGGTTCTCGCCCGACGGCAGCAGGTTGGCGCTCGGCTCGACCGACGGCATCGTCGAGCTGTGGCCGTGGAGCGGCCCGACCACCGACCTCGCCGCGGTGACCCCGACGTCGTTCGTCTCCGGGTCCACCGCGATCACCGGGCTCGCCTTCAGCCCCGACGGCCGCCGCCTCGTGGCGAGCAGCCAGACTGGCACCGTCGTCTGGGAGGTGACAGATCTTGCTGCGCCTCGCCGGGTGCAGGTGGTCACGGCGTTGCCGATGTGGTCGTTCCGGCCCCAGACGGCGTCCCAACTCGGCGGCGTCAGCCTGGATCCGGTCGCCGAGGGGGAATGGGGTCAGGTGGCATTCCGTCCTGACGGACGTTCCTTCGTGATGGCGGGTCCTTCGGGAATGGTCGAGGTGCCCGACTTCGATCCCGCACTCGCCTGCCGTCAGGCGTCGATCGCCGAGCTCGATGCGCTACAACGCGCGCTGGGCGCGCCGAGCGTGTGCACCCGGGTGCCGTCCCTGGCGGGCTAACGCCGAAGGTCGGCGACCACGTCGCTGAGCGCGACGTCGCGTCGGTCTCCGCTTCGCCGGTCCTTCACCTCGACCAGCCCGTCGGCGAGTCCGCGGCCGACGACGACGATCGTGGGGATGCCGAGGAGTTCCGCGTCGTTGAACTTCACACCCGGTGACACGCCGACGCGGTCGTCGAACAACACGCGCAGTCCGGCCGCCTCGCACTCGGCCGCGAGCAACTCGGCGGCGGGGAGCTGGGGGTCGGAGGCCTTCCCGGTGGCGACGATGTGGACATCGGCGGGGGAGACCTCGGCGGGCCACACGAGACCCTTGTCGTCGCAGTTCAGCTCGGCGATCGCGGCGAGCGCGCGTGAGACGCCGATGCCGTAGGAGCCCATCGTGACCACTCGGGTCTTGCCGTTCTCGTCGAGCACCGTGAGCCCGAGTGCTTCGGCGTACTTGCGGCCCAGTTGGAAGATGTGCCCGATCTCGACGCCGCGCGCCATCTCCAACGAACCGCCGCAGCGCGGGCAGGGATCGCCCGGGTGCACTTCTGCGGCGTCGATCACCCCGTTGGCCACGAAGTCGCGACCCGCGACGAGGTGCATCACGTGCCGGCCCTTCGCGTCGGCGCCGGTGATCCAGGCCGTCCCGTCGACGATGCGCGGGTCGATGAGGAACCGGATGCCCGCCGGCTTGTCCTCGCCCAGCGCGCCGGGGCCGATGTAGCCCTTGGCCAGGTGCGGGTTGGCAGCGAAGTCCTCCTCGCCGAACGGTTCGATCTCGGCGGGCGCCACCTGCGCCTCGAGTCGCTTCATGTCGACCTCCCGGTCACCGGGGACGCCGATCGCAAGGGCAGTGGTGCTGCCGTCGGGGTGTCGGAGCTTCACGACCAGGTTCTTCAGCGTGTCGGCCGCCGTCCACTCGCCGTCGCCTTCACCCGGGGCGCGGCGCAGGTCGGGCCGTGCGTTGAACAGGTCGACGAGCGTCTGGATGGTGGGCGTGTCGGGTGTGTCGACCACCTTGGCGGGCGGCGAGGCATCGAAGGGGATGGTCGCCGGCGGCGCCACCTGCACGGCCTCGGTGTTGGCCGAGTAGTCGCAGTTGGTGCAGCGCACGTAGGTGTCCTCCCCGATGGCCATCGGGGCGAGGAACTCCTCGCTCGCCGAGCCGCCCATCGCTCCGCTCATCGCCGAGACGATGACGTAGGGCAGGCCGAGGCGCTCGAACGTGCGCTGGTAGGCGGCACGGTGCTTCTGGTAGCTGCGTTCCAGCCCGGCTTCGTCGATGTCGAAGCTGTAGCTGTCCTTCATCGCGAATTCGCGCGTGCGGAGCAGGCCGGCGCGGGGCCGTGCCTCGTCGCGGAACTTGTTCTGGATCTGGTAGATCACGAGGGGAAGGTCCTTGTAGCTGCTGTACAGGTCTTTCACCAGCAGCGTGAACACCTCCTCGTGGGTGGGCGCGAGCATGAAGTCGGCGCCCTTGCGATCCTTGACCCGGAAGACGTTGTCGCCGTACTCGGTCCAGCGCCCGGTGATCTCGTAGGGCTCGCGGGGGAGCAACGCGGGGAAGTGGACCTCTTGGAAGCCCTCTCGGTCCATCTCCTCGCGGACGATGCGCTCGACGTTGCGATAGACGATCCAACCGAGCGGCAGCCACGTGAACCCGCCCGGCGCGGCCCGGCGGATGTACCCGCCGCGGACCAGCAGGCGGTGGCTGGCCACCTCGGCATCGGCGGGGTCCTCGCGAAGCGTGCGAAGGAACAACGTCGACATTCGAAGCACGGTGGGCACCTTCTTGGAGTGGTGGGCTTGGAGAGGTGGGCTGAGGAGCAGGGGGTCGGTGGATTCGGTGCGGTCGCTGCGGGCGAACGCAGGCCGAACACTACCGGCCGCCCGCTATACTCGACGGGTCTTTGAAGTTCGACGAACCGAAGGCGTGGGCTCTTGCGAGTCCACGCCTTCTTTACTGATGGGCACTCGTGCCGGTACTGACGATGGAGGTGAACATGAGCGACAACACCACGATGCAACGCGTCCGCGCGCTCGTGGCGCCGATCATCGCCGACCTCCACCTCGACCTCTACGACCTGGAGTTTCGCGGCGGCGTCCTGCGCGTCACGATCGACACTCCCCCCGGGAGTGAGAGCGGCGTGAACCTCGAGAACATCGCGCTCGCCACCCGGCTGATCTCTCGTGAGTTCGACCACGACGATCCGATGCCCGGTCACTACACGCTCGAGGTCACCAGCCCCGGTCTGGAACGCCAATTGCGGCTCCCCGCCCACTTCCAGCGCGAACTGGGCAAGACCGTCGCCATCCGTCTCCGCGACACCGGCAGCGCCGACCGTCGGGTGCAGGGTGTCCTGATCGTCGCCGACGCACACGAGTGCACCGTCCGCCTCGAGACCCCCGACGCCGACGGCCGGTTCCCCGAGCGAATCGTCCCGTACGCGCAGATCGACCGTGCCCGCACGGTGTTCCTGTGGGGGCCCACCCCCAAGCCCGGTAGTCCCGAGGCCAAGAAGGCCAAGGGCCCTGCTGCCACTCCCGGCACCAAGTCGAAGTCGAAGAGCGGTGGGAAGGCGGGTGCCAAGAAGTCGGCGTCCTCCACCAGCCGTGAACGCCGAGCCGAGAGCCGTTCCGCCGCGCAACACGCGGCACCCGTTAGCGAGAAGGAGGCCTGATGAGCAATCTCGACATGTCCGAAGCCGTCAAGATGCTGGCCAACGAGAAGAACATTTCCGTCGATGCCCTGCTCCAGGTCCTGGCCGATGCGCTCGCCCTGGCGTACAAGCGCCGCCCCGGTGCGGCCGACGAAGTGGTGGTGTCCGTCGACCCCAACTCGATGGAGTTCAGCTTCACCGCGTTCGACGTCGACGAGGACGGCAACTGGATCAACGAGCGTGACGACACCCCCCGCAAGGAGGAGATGGGCCGCATCGCCGCCCAGACCTTCCGGCAGGTGATGAGCCAGAAGATCCGCGAAGCCGAGCGCGACCGCAAGTTCGAGGAGTACGCGAACCGCGAGGGCGACATCGTCACCGGCATCATCCAGCAGGCCGACGACCGCTACACGCTGCTCGACCTCGGTCGAGTGGAGAGCCTGCTGCCCAAGGCCGAGCAGGTGCCGTTCGAGCGCCCGGTCCCCGGCGATCGGGTCAAGGCGTACATCGTCGAGGTCCGCAAGACCGCCAAAGGCCCCCAGATCGTCGTCAGTCGTACTCACCCGGGCCTCATCAAGCGCCTGTTCGAGCTCGAGGTGCCCGAGATCGCCGACGGCATCGTCGAGATCAAGGCCTGCGCCCGCGAGCCAGGTCACCGCACCAAGATCGCCGTGTGGAGCAACGATCACAACGTCGACCCGGTCGGCGCCTGCGTCGGTGCTCGCGGCGGACGGGTCCGCATGGTCGTCAACGAACTGCGTGGCGAGAAGATCGACATCGTCCCCTTCAGCGAGGACATCGCCGACTTCGTGGCCAAGGCCCTGTCGCCGGCCAAGGTGAAGGATGTCATCCTCAGCGAGGACGGCACCCAGGCCGACGTCATCGTGCCCGACCACCAGCTCAGCCTTGCCATCGGCAAGGAGGGCCAGAACGCCCGCCTCGCCGCCCGCCTCACCGGCGTGCGCATCGACATCCGTGGCGAGACCCAGCCCGTCGACGGTCTCGACGACGAGGGCGACTACGAAGAGGGCGAGTGGGTCCAGAACGTCGAGACCGGCGCAATGGAGTGGCACGCCGCCGATGGCACCGTGCTGACCCAGGATCAGTGGAACGAACAGGCTGCCGAAGCCGGCGCTGCCGAAGCCGGCGCCGCGGAAGCAGTCGAAACATCGGAAGCAGTCGACACGGCGGAAGCAGTCGAAACAGTGGAAGTCGTCGAAACAGTGGAAGTCGTCGAAACAGTGGAAGAAGGTGGTGACAACGCCTGAGGTCGACGTGATGGTCATCGCAGTACCACTGCGCACCTGTGTGGGTTGCCGCCAACGGCGGCCACAACACGAAATGGTGCGGTGCGTACTCGGTCCCGACGGTCCCGCCGTCAGCCGAGTCGCCCCGGGCCGAGGTGCCTGGTTGTGCTCCACGACCTGCTTGCACACCGCGATTCGCCGCAAGGCGTTCGAGCGTGCATGGCGGCGGGCGGTTCCCGTCGCTGCGTTGGGTGCGTTGCAGAACGCATTCGAAGGCGTTATCACCAACATGGAAGAATTACCGAACGCCGGGGCCTGCCCCGACGAGTCGGTGCCTACGAAAGGCTGACAACGGTTTGGCAAAGAACTTACGGGTGCACGAGCTCGCCAAAGAGCTCGGGATGACGAATGCAGAGATGATGAGCCTCTGCGATGTGATGGGTGTCGGGGTGAAGAGTCACTCCAGCACGCTCATCGAAGCGCAGGCCGATCGTCTCCGTCGTCGCGCCGAGCGAGACGGGCTGACCCGTCCCGAGCAGCCCGAAGACGTCAAGCCGGCGAAGAAGTCGGCCGCCAAGAAGGCCCCGGCGAAGAAGGCCGCGGCCACGAAGGCCTCAGCCGCGACCGCCGACGACACGCCGACCCCCGATTCGTCCTCTGGCGCGCCCGAGGTCGAGACACCGGCCGCCGCGGCTGAGGTCGAGGCGCCCGCCGCCAAGGCCGAGGTCGAGGCAGCGGCTCCCGCGCCGGCGCCGGTCGAGATGCCCGCCGTCGTCGTCGCACCTGCCCCGACTCGCGCACCTGCCCCCGCACCTGCCCCCGCGCCTGCTCCCGCACCTGCCCCCGTGGCCGAGGCTCCGGCGCCCATCGCTGACGTCGCTCCGGTTGCTCCTGCGGCCGAGGTCGACGCTCCCGCCGAACCGGCACCGCAGGCGCGCATCACCAGCAGCCGACCGATGCCCGGCGACGCACCCCGCGTCACATCGTCGCGTCCGGCGGGTTCGCCTCCGGCCGGCATGCCGCCGGCACGCCCCCCGGCCGCTCCTGCTGCGCAAGCACCCGCTCGACCCGCCGGCCCGCCCCCGGCGCGCCCCGCAGGTCCTCCGCCCGCGCGGCCGGCCTCGGCATCCGGCAAGCCGATCCCGCCCCCGCCTGCAGGTCGCCCGATGTCGGCGTCCGGCAAGCCGATCCCGCCGCCGCCCGGCGGACTCCGCGCCCCTGGTGGCGCCCGTCCCGGCGCGCCCGGCGCGCGCCCCGGTGGCTACACCGCTCGCCCCGGCGGGCCGGGTGGACCTGGTGCTCGTCCCGGCGCTCCCGGTGCTCGCCCCGGCTTCGGTGGCCCTCGCCCTGGCGGCGGCTTCGGCGGTCCTCGCCCTGGTGGGGGTCCTGGTGGCCCCGGCGGTGGCGGCCCCGGAAGTGGTCCGCGCCCCGGTGGCGGCGGAGGTGGCCCGCGCCCGAACGGCCAGCGCCGCGCTCCGCGCAAGAAGAGCCGTGCTCGTCGGCGTCGCGACTTCGACGAGTTGCAGCCGAACTACAACTCCAGCTACACGCCCAACCATGCGCCGGTGCCCGAGGGCACCATCATCGTGGAACGTGGTGTGTCGGCCCAGGAGTTCGCGCCCAAACTGAACCGCACGGCGGCCGACGTCATCCGCTTCCTGCTCCAGAACGGCGAGATGGTCACGGCCACGATGACCCTCACCGACGACCAGATGGAACTGTTCGCCCTCGAGGTCGGCGCCGACCTGTTGCTGGTGGAAGCCGGCCAGCAGGAGGAGATGGAACTCCAGGCGCTGTTCGACGACAGTGACGACGACGACGAGACGCTGCAGGAATGGCGTCCGCCGGTCATCACCGTGATGGGCCACGTCGACCACGGCAAGACCACGCTGCTCGACAAGATCCGCCATGCCAACGTCGTCTCCGGCGAGGCAGGCGGCATCACCCAGCACATCGGCGCCTATCAGGTGGAGAAGGACGGTCGCAAGATCACGTTCCTCGACACGCCCGGTCACGCGGCGTTCACCAAGATGCGCGCTCGTGGTGCCCAGGTCACCGACATCGTGGTGCTCATGGTCGCCGCCGACGACGGCGTGATGCCCCAGACGATCGAGGCCATCAACCACGCCAAGGCCGCAGAGGTGCCGATCGTGGTGGCGCTCAACAAGATCGACAAGGAGAACGCCGACCCGCAACGGGTGTACGCGCAGCTCGCCGAGCAGGAGCTCGTGCCCGAGTCGTGGGGCGGCGACACCATCGTCGTCGAGATGGCCGCATCCGAGAACATCGGTGTGGAGGAGATGCTCGAGCAGTTGCTCGTCGTCGCCGAGCTCGAAGAGCTCACCGCCAACCCGAATGGCAGGGCCAAGGGTGTCGTCCTCGAGGCGAACCTCGACGTCGGTCGTGGGCCGGTCGCAACGATCCTCGTCGACAAGGGCGAGCTCAAGGTCGGCGATCCGATCGTCGCCGGTGCGGCCTGGGGCCGCGTCCGAGCGCTCATCGACGACAAGGGCGAGCAGATCAAGTCCGCCGGTCCGAGCACGCCGGTGCAGGTCCTCGGGTTGCAGAGCGTGCCCAACGCCGGCGACGAGTTCCGTTCGTCCGAGACCGAGAAGACCGCCCGCACGGTCGCTGAGGCTCGCGAGCAGCGCCAGAAGCTGAAGAACCAGCGCGGCGACGCCCGGGTGCAGCGCGGCGTGAAGCTCGAGGACATCTTCAGCCAGATCCAGTCCGGCGAGGTCGCCACACTGAACCTCGTCATCAAGGCCGACGTGCAGGGTTCGTTGGAAGCTGTCACGGAATCGCTGCGGCGGCTGGAACGCGACGAGGTCAAGTTGGCATTCGTTCACCGGGCCGTCGGTGCGATCTCGGAGAACGACATCAACATCGCTGCCATCTCCAACGCCACCCTCATCGGGTTCAACGTGCGACCGGACCGCAAGGCCCGCGAGCTCGCCGAGACCGAGGGCGTCGAGATCCGCACCTACGAGATCATCTACAAGCTGCTCGAGGACATCGAGCGTGCCATGGTCGGCATGCTCGCCCCCGAGTTCGAAGAGGTCATCACCGGCGAAGCCGAAGTGCGCGAGATCTTCCGGGTGCCGCGCATCGGCGCCATCGCCGGTTGCTACGTGCGCAGTGGCACCATCGCCCGCGGGTCCAAGGTCCGCTTCCTTCGCGATGGCACGATCATCTGGAAGGGCTCCATCCAGTCGCTCAAGCGGTTCAAGGAAGATGCACGCGAGGTCCGCGAGGGCTTCGAATGCGGCATCGGCCTCAGCGACTTCCAGGACCTCAAGCCGGGCGATCTCATCGAAACCTTCGAGGAACGCGAGATCGCTCGCGTCTGATCACGGCGCGCCCCGACCGCCGGTAGGGTCGGGGCATGGCCGATCTCGAGTTCTTCTTCGACCCCGTCTGTCCCTGGGCATGGGTCACGTCGCGCTGGGTCGTCGAGGTGCAGCAGCAGCGGAACTACGACGTCGCGTGGCGTTTCATCTCGCTCAAGATGATCAACGAGGACGTGACCGCGGAGTGGTACACGCCGAACTATCGGGCGGCGCACATGGCGGGCCTCTTCGCCCATCGGGTGTGCGACGAGGTCCGATTGCAGCATGGCAACGAGGCCGTCGGCCGGCTCTACGCTGCGTTGGGCACCGCGTTCCACAACGAGCAGCGCCGCCCGGAGATCAATGCCGACCCGGTCGCCTTCATGACCCTGATGCTCGCCGCCGCCGACTTGCCGTCGGAGCTCGCCGCCGAGGCGTTGCGCGACACGCACGACGATCACGTTCGGGCCGACACGGAACTGGCGTTCAGCCGCACCGGGCGAGACGTCGGGACGCCGATCATCACCTTCAAGCCCGGGCATCCCGACGAGAGCAGCTTCTTCGGCCCGGTCATCTCCACCATTCCCCGAGGCGACGAAGCAGTACGCCTGTGGGATGCCATCGAGCTCATCGCCACCACCACCGGTGTCGCCGAGCTCAAGCGCTCGAACCGTGCCACGCTCAGCTTCGACTGACCGGTGCCCTCCGAAGAAAGGACGTGGTCGACATGACCAAGCCCCGGCGTACCGCCGCACCCTCCACCCACCGCTATCCCCGCACCGCGCGACTCAACGAGTCGCTGCGCGAGGTGATCGCCGAGGAACTCATTCGCATCGACGACGAGCGCCTGTCACTGGTCACCATCACGGCGATCGACGTGGACTCGGAGATGAACCGGGCCACCGTGTTCTACGACTCGCTCGCCGGTGAGGACGGCGACGAGGAGATCGTGGAGGCGCTCGCCGCGCACCGGGTGCGGATCCAGGGTTCGGTCGGACGCCAGGTGCGTGCCAAGAAGACTCCCATCCTCACCTTCAAGCCCGACGACGCGATACGTGCGGCCGAGCGGATCGAGCGGATCCTGCACGACAAGGACACGCTTCCCGAGCGCCCGCCGTCACCCGAGGCGGATGTCGCCGGCCCGGACGAAGATGGCCCGGACGAACATGGCCCGGCGTAAGCCGGCCAACACCCACGGCCTGGCCGTGGTCGACAAGCCCGCCGGCGTCACCAGCCACGACGTGGTGGGCATGCTGCGTCGCCGGTTCGGTGAGCGCCAGGTCGGGCACGCGGGCACACTCGATCCCGATGCCACGGGTGTCCTGCTGGTCGGTGTCGGTCGCGCGACCCGTCTGCTGCGGTTCCTCACCGACCTCGGCAAGACCTACACCGGGCAGGTGGTGTTCGGCACCACCACGGACTCACTCGACTCGACCGGAGTGATCACGGGCACCTTCGACATGACCGGACTCGACCCGGTCGTGGTCCGCGCCGCCGTCGCCGACCACCTCGTCGGGCCCATCCTGCAGATCCCTCCGATGGTGAGCGCAGTGCGCGTCGATGGGCGTCGCCTGCACGAGTTGGCACGCGAAGGGGTGGAGGTCGAGCGTGAGCCCCGTCCGGTCACCGTCCATCGATTCGAGATCGAGGCGACCTCCGATCCGATGGTGTACGACATCGAGGTGCAGTGCTCCAAGGGCACCTACATCCGGACGCTCGCCGACGACCTCGGGCGTTGGTGCGGAGGCGGGGCTCATCTACGTGGACTGCGCCGAACCGCCGTCGGCAGCTTCACGGCCGATCGCGCCGTCGCACCCGACGACGTCGAGTTGATGTCGCTCCCCGATGCGGTCCGCGACTACCCGCACGTGTCGGTCACTGCCGAAGTGGCAGCGCTGGTGGGCAACGGGCGCCAGCTCGATCGAGCGCTGAACGGATTCCCCGGCGAAGGGCCGTGGGCCGTCCTCGGCCCCGACGGGACGCTGCTCGCCATGTACGAGAGTCGCGACGATCAGTTCGCGAAGCCATCGGTCGTGCTGGCCTGAGGTCCGGCGGTGGTGTCCCGATGACGGCCCGGCGCTAGCGTTCCTGCCCGTGCACGTCATCACCGATTTGTCCGCGGCGCTTTGGCCGGGCGAGCGCACGGTGGTCACCATCGGCGCGTACGACGGTGTGCATCTCGGGCACCAGGCGGTGATCGCCGAGGTGCGGCGTCGCGCCGCGGCGACGGGTGCACACTCCGCGGTCATCACGTTCGACCGTCACCCGGCGTCCGTCGTCCGGCCGGAGAGCGCGCCTCGACTCCTCACCGACCTCGACCAGAAGTTGGAGTTGCTGGAGGCCACGGGTGTCGACGCAACGGTGCTGGTGCGCTTCGACGAGGCGCAGTCGCAGGAGGACCCGATGAGCTTCGCCCGCCGGGTGCTCGTCGACCTGCTCGCCACCTCTGCCGTCGTGGTCGGCGAGGACTTCCACTTCGGCAGGGGTCGGGAAGGCAACGTGACAACGCTACGCGAGCTCGGTGCCGTCGCCGACTTCGAGGTCCACCCGATGGCGCTCGTCCCGCGCACCGACGGCCCCGACGAGTCGTTGAGCTCCACCGCCATCCGGCGAGCGATGGCCGGCGGTCAGGTCGCCCTCGCCGCGGAGATGCTGGGCCGGCTCTTCGAGGCCTGCGGGGTCGTCGTCCACGGCGACCAGCGGGGCCGTTTGCTCGGATTTCCCACAGCCAACGTCGAAGTTCCGAACGCCACCTGCCTCCCCTCCGACGGGGTCTACGCCGGTTGGTACCTGCGCCCCGATGGAACGCGCCACGCGTGCGCGATCAACCTCGGGCGCCGACCGACGTTCTACGAGCACGCCGATCACTCGCTGCTCGAGGCCCACCTCATCGACTTCAACGGCGACCTCTACGGCGAGCGAGCCCGAGTGCAGTTCGCGGCGTTCCTGCGCAGCGAGCGCAAGTTCGACGGCATCGACGCCCTCATCGGTCAGCTCAAGAACGACGTCGATCACGCCCGTAGCGTGCTCGCGGACTGAGCGACTCGCTACGAGGGCCAGATCACCGTGCCGGTGTCGTCGTAGATCCCTTCGAGCACCGACGTGTCGACCATGGTGCTGATGTCCGGGGGGACGCCGTCCCACAGCCCGACTGCGGCGTAGGCCTCGACCTCGGTGTGGAGCTCGGACACGATCGGCATCCCGAGTGGTTGCGTCGGCGTCACGGAAAGACTGACGAGCTTCGACTCGACCGCCCATCGTGCCTGTTCTCCCTCGGGTGACAGGAAGAGCGCGTTGCCGTTGCCGTTGATGGCGTCGACCGCGATCTGTGCCGCGGCCTCCGGGTCGTCGATGGCATCTGCCAGGCCGCGCATCGTGGCTCGCATGAAGTCCTGCGCGGCGGTCGGGAACTCCTCCAGGAAGGTGCTGTTCGTGTAGATCACGCCGAAACTTCCGGGAATGCCGTAGTCGCTCGGGTCGTAGAGCTTGAACGGGATGCCGTCTCGCTCGAGCTGCTTGGGTTCGTTGCTCTTGTATCCCGGGAACCCGACGATGTCGGGAACCTCGATGTGCACCGCAGGATCGAACCCGTCGAGCAGCACCGTCTCGTAGTCGGTGCCCTCCTCCAGCCCGGCGTTGGCGAGCATCGCCTTCACCGAGGGGGTGATCTTGCCCTTGACGCCGATCTTCTTCCCCTTGAGCGATGCGAGCGTGGGCACCGCACCGTCCTTGGTGATGAGCGCATCGATGCCGGTGCGCCCCTCGACTGCAAGTGCGATGTACCCGGCATCGTTCGCGCCGGCGAAGTCGACGACCTCGCTGAAGGATCCGCCGGAGCTGAACTGGGCATCGTCGGCCGCGATGAGGGGATAGTTGTCGGCCGAGAAGCTCGGCTTCAGCTCGACGTCGAGGCACAGGTCCTCGTAGTACCCCTTGGAGGCGGCGACCAGGACGTCGACGATCGAGGCGGACGCGGAGAAATCGAAGCTCGACAGGTAGGTGATGGTGCCGGCGGCCTTGTTGGCGGCGCAACGATCTGCCGGGAACGGCTGGTCCGCCGCCACGTCGAGCGTCGGCGGAATGGAGTCGCCGGGGACCGAGTCGCCCACGGCCGTCGGCGACACGGTCGGGTCGGGGCTGCCGATCGTCGTCGAGTCGTCACCGCTGCAGGCGGCGACCATGGGAAGTACGGCGAGGAGCAGTGCGACGTAACGTCGACGCGACATGAAGTGTCCTTTGAAGGTCGGACGTAACGGCAGAGACGTCGGGCCAGCCTACTCAGGGACGTCGGGCGATGCCGTGGCGGCTTCGAGCGCGTCGAAGAGCGCAAGGACGTTCGATGCACCGACCCCGACCCGATGACCCGTGCGTGAGATGAACCCCAGCTGCACGCCGGTGGCGGGGTCATCGGCGGCGAAGAACTGCTCGTGCCCGTCGGCGTCGACCACGACGTCGGTGAGCAGCGGGGCGCCGCCCTCGGCCAGGCAGGCACGGGCGTAACCGGCGTTGAGCACTTCGAGGGCGACGTGCTGCACGCCTCCGCCGTGTTCGGCGACGTAGCGGGCGACGGCCGGCGAGGCGTCGGGGCTGACGAGAACGAACGTGACCCCACCGGCGGACAGTGCCGCCATCCCCGTCTGCGGATCGGCGAGTGGTGTCTCGTGGAAGCCGAAGCGCTGGACGAGGGACGCGGTTGCTGCGGCGAGGTCGGGCACGGCGACCACCACGTGGTCCACCCGGCTCACGACCGTGTCGAGTCCGGAGCCGCCGGCGCCGACGGCCTGCTTGTCGGGTGCGGGGTCGGGTCGATGCCCGGCGACCTCGATGCGGTGCGTCTCGGTGAGCAGGACGCGGAACAGTTGCTCGGCGAAGTCCGCGTCGACCCCCGCCTCGATCGCTTGACGGCGACGAGAGGTGACCACGTCGCGCACTCGGGCCGGTTGGATCACGGGCGTGTCGGAGTGCTGCTTGACCTCAGCGACTTCGCGGCAGACCGCCAGTCGCTCGGACACGATCGCGATCAGCGCCGCATCGAGCTGATCGATGCGGCTGCGCAGGTCGTCCAGGTTCGGCGCTGGGTTCGGCGCTGGGCTCGGCGTGTCGGGATCGGCCATCGCCGTGAACGGTATCCGCTCAGTTCCAGTTCGGCCGTGGCGGCCGCTGCGACACGTGCCAGCGCAGGACGATCCGCTGCAGCACCGAGATGACGACCAGGAACACCGTGCCGAGGAGCGCCATCGCAAAGACAGCGGCCCAGAGTGCGTCGCCCTCGTTGAGCGCAGCGGCCCGTTTGCCGATCGAGCCGAGGCCCCGGTTGGCGAAGTTGCCGCCCTCAACGAGGTACGCCGCGATGAGTGCGAGGCCGACGTTGTAGCGGGCAGCGGTGAACAGCGACGGCATCGCCGAGGGCAGCCGGAGCCGCCAGAGCACCTCGAGCCGAGTCGCGTCGACCGACGCCAGCAGTTCGCGGGCGGCGGGATCCGCGCCCCGCATCCCATCGACTGTTGCGAAGGCGAACGCAGGCATGCACACGAGTCCGGTGATGAACAGCACCGGTGGCGTGCCCGAGCCGAGCCACAACACCACCGAACCGATGTAGGCGACGAACGGGGTGACCTGGAGCAGGATCAGGACCGGCTGGGTGGCGTGCTCCATGAACGACGACGCGGCCATCAGCGAGCCGACCAGGAGGGCGACCGTGAGGGCGATCACGAGTCCTCCGAAGGCGTGGTAGGCAGTGACCCAGGTGGCCGACGCGTAGTCGCCGGGATGGGCTCCCAGGTATCGCACGATGCGCGAGGGGGCGCGGAGGATGAACGGCCGCACGTTGTTCACACGAACGAGCAGCTCCCAGAGACCGAGGAACGCGACGATGCCCACGACTGGCGCGAGGATGCGCCGGTTCACACCCGACCGCCGTGGAGTGCGTGGCGGACCCGTGCGCAGAGCTCGACGAAGTGCGAGTCGTCCTCCACGTCGTCGGGGCGCGGGCGGGGGAGATCGATCTCGATGTCGGCCACGATGCGGCCGGGTCGTGGGCTGCTCACCAGGACCCGATCGCTGAGCGCCACCGCTTCGGGGATGCTGTGCGTGATGAACACGACGGTGGCGCCGCGTCCGTCGACCAGTCGGGTGAGCATCAGACGCATCTCTGATCGGGTGATCTCGTCGAGTGCCGCGAAGGGCTCGTCCATGACCACGAGTGGCGCGTGCAGCGCCAGCGCACGGACGAGGGCGACCCGCTGCTGCATCCCTCCGGAGAGTTCGTGGGGGTACGACCGGAGGAAGTCGCCGAGGCCCACCTCCTGCAGCAGGTCGAGCGGATCGGTCGCGCCGGGTGGATTGGCGCCACGATTCACGTCGAGCAACAGGCGGGCGTTGGCCTCGACAGTTCGCCACGGCAGCAGGCCGGGCTGTTGAGGCACCATCGCGACTCGCTTGTTCGCTCGCGCCACGGAGGGGAGTGCGCCGTTGACCTCCACGGAGCCGCTGGACGCAGGCTCCAGCCCGGCGATGATGCGCATCAGGGTGGTCTTGCCGCATCCGGAGGGGCCGATGATGCTGACGAAGCTGCCGCTCTCGATGTCGAGCGTGAGGGGATCGACGACGGCCAGCTCGCCGTAGTCCTTCGTGAGGTCGCGCAGCACGATCCGGCTCATCGCAGTGAGTGTAGGAGGGACGTTCTAGTGTCGGCGTGTGTCCACGGGTCTGGGTCCCGAGCCGCACGCGAGGCGCGAGGTGCGATTGGACGTGAGCACCCTGTCTGCGGCTCAACTGCACGAGTTGCATCGGCGCGTCTACCTCGCCGGCATCTCGTTCCGACAGGTGCAGCACCAACTGCTCGTGCCGTCGCCGCGATCGAACGAGGTCGTGGAGATCTTGGGCGAGCTCACGTCGGAGGCGCCCGAGGACGATGAGCCGTTCGATCCGAACCCGTTCGTTCGACTTCCGATCCGTGGGATCGGCATGCCCGCCGCCCGGTGGCAGCGGTGGATGGGCGCCGGCATCGACGCGCTGTTGATCTGGTTGGTCGCCCTGGTCGCTCGCGGGGCAGGCTGGGGTTGGCCGGTCGCGCTCGCCCTGTCCGGCACGGTGATGGTGCTGATGACCTCGTTCGTCGGTGCTACTCCCGGCAAGCTGGCCACCGGCACGAGGGTCGTTCACATCGATACGGGCTCGTTCCCGCCGCTGCCCAACAGCCTGGCCAGGTGGGCGACCCCGTATGCGGCCGGGTTCCTGACGATCCTCGGCAAGCCGGGTGTCGCCGTGGCGACGATCGTCTACTTCGGGAGCGTGGTGCTGGTCCTCTTCGCATCCGACGGCCGGGCGGTGCACGACCTCGTCGCCGGCACGATCGTCGTTCGTGAAGGTGCCGGTGTCGGGAGGTTTCCCCGGTCGTGAGCCGCTAGTCTTGCGGGGTCCGTCGGGGCGAAACCTCCGATGCGATGCTCCCCGGCGCTCAGCCGGCGGGCGACCTCCACAGGAAGGGAAGGCATCATGCTGCCGCCGAAGATCGAAACCATCGACGCGCACAAGCTCAGCGACACCGACACCGGTTCGCCCGAGGTGCAGATCGCGCTGCTCACCGCGCGCATCAACCACCTCACCGAGCACTTCAAGAGCCACAAGAAGGACCACCACAGCCGTCGTGGCCTGCTCAAGCTGGTCGGTCGCCGCCGCCGCATGCTCGACTACGTGAAGAACATCGACGTCGAGCGCTACCGCGCCATCGTCGCGGCCAACGGCCTGCGTCGCTGACCTGCGACGTCCACGTCCGCATCTGCGGGCATCAGTGCTGGTAGGCTGATCGCGACATACCAACCGAGCGGAACCTCTGAATCGGTTGTCAGTCGCGAGTACCGATGCCCCTCCGGGCCAGCGCGTCGGTGTTGGCGACTGGGAACCGACCTCCGCTCCGAAAGCCCGTGCCAACGCGCACGCGGCGTGAAAGGAGCTCGTCATGGCAGATGCCATCCGAGTGTCGAGTGCCGTATCCGGTACCGACAAGACCCTGTCGTTCGAAACCGGCAAGCTGGCTCAGCAGAGCCAGGGTGCCGTGGTCGCGACCCTGGGCCGTACCACGGTGTTGGCGACAGCCAACGCTGCCAAGGAAGCTCGGCCCGGTGCCGACTTCTTCCCACTGACCATCGACGTCGAAGAGCGTGCATACGCCGCGGGCAAGATCCCGGGCTCGTTCTTCCGTCGTGAGGGCCGTCCCACCGAGGACGCCATCCTCACCTGCCGGCTCACCGACCGGCCGCTGCGTCCCGCGTTCCCCGAGGGTTTCCGCAACGAGACCCAGGTCGTGCTCACCATCATCGGCGCCGACATGGAGAACCCGCACGACGTGCTGTCCATCAACGCCGCCTCCGCGTCGCTGATGATCAGCGGCATCCCGTTCGACGGCCCGATCGGCGCCGTCCGCGTTGCCTTCAGCCAGACCGGTGAGTGGATCCCCCACCCGACCTACGCAGAGGGCCAGGCCAGCACGTTCGAGCTCGTCGTCGCCGGTCGCCAGCTCGACAGCGGCGACGTCGCCATCATGATGGTCGAGGCCGGCGGCACCACCAAGAGCTTCGGCTACTACGCCGATGGTGCCCCGAAGGTCGACGAAGCCGCCCTCGCCGGCGGCCTCGAGGCGAGCAAGACCTGGATCAAGGAGAGCATCGCCCTCCAGCGCGAACTCGTCGCCGGCGTTGTTGCCGCTCACGGCCCCATCGTGCCGATGGAGTACAGCGTCACCGTCGACTACGCCCCCGAGGTGTTCGCGGCGGTCGAGCCGATCGCCACGCCCGAGCTGTCCAAGGCTGTCGCCATCGCCCTCAAGGCCGACCGCAACGCTGCCACCGATGCCGTGGCCGCCGACGCGATCGCCAAGCTCTGCGGCGACGGCGGCGAGTTCGCCGGTCGCGAGCGCGAGGTCAAGGAGGCCGTTCGCAGCCTCACCAAGAAGCTGGTCCGCAAGCGGATCGTCGACGAGGGCCTGCGCATCGACGGTCGCGGTCCCCGCGACCTTCGTCCGCTCAGCAGCGAAGTTGGCGTCCTGCCCACCGCGCACGGCACCGGCCTCTTCCAGCGTGGCGAGACCCAGGTGATGAACGTCGTCACGATGGCCATGCCCCGCATGAACCAGCTGCTCGACACCCTCGGGCCGGAGACCAACAAGTACTTCCTGTTCCACTACAACATGGCCCCGTGGGCCAACGGTGAGACGGGTCGCGTGGGTTCCCCCAAGCGTCGCGAGATCGGTCACGGTGCGCTCGCCGCCCGTGCGCTGCTGCCGGTGCTGCCGGGTCTCGACAACTTCAACTACACCCTGCGGCTCGTGGCCGAAGTGCTCGCCTCCAACGGCAGCACCTCGATGGCCTCGGTCTGCTCGGGCTCGCTGGCCCTCATGGACGCGGGTGTCCCGATCAAGGCGCCGGTGGCCGGTATCGCCATGGGCCTCGTGTTCGCCGAGGGCAAGTACACCACCCTCACCGACATCCTCGGTGCCGAGGACGCGTTCGGCGACATGGACTTCAAAGTCGCCGGTACGGCCGACGCGATCACCGCGTTGCAGCTGGACACCAAGATCGACGGCATCCCCGCCGACGTCCTTGCGGCCGCGCTCAACCAGGCGAAGGAAGCCCGCACCGAGATCCTCGCCAACATGAACGCGTGCATCGCCGAGCCGCGGCCGGAAGTGGCCGCCACGGCACCGAAGATCATCACGATCCACATCCCGATGGACAAGATCGGCGAGGTCATCGGGCCCAAGGGCAAGGTCATCAACACGATCACCCAGGAGACCGGTGCCGACATCGCCGTCGACGACGACGGCGCCCAGGGCATCGTCACCATCGGCGCGGTCGAGGCGTGGCGAATGGAGGATGCGAAGGCTCGCATCCTCGCCATCGTGTCGCCGCCCATGGCCGACGTGGGTGCCACGTACCAGGGTCGCGTGGTGAACATCACCAAGTTCGGTGCGTTCGTCAACATCCTCCCGGGCCGCGACGGCCTGGTGCACATCAGCAAGCTCGGCAAGGGCAAGCGGATCAACAACGTGGAGGACGTGCTCACCCTGGGTCAGGAGATCGAGGTCATCGTCGAGGAGATCGACGAGAAGGGCAAGGTCAGCCTCACCCCCGGTGATTCGTGGGACCCCGTCATCCCCGAGGGCGCAGGCTCGTCCGCTCCCTCGCGGGAGCGTTCCGACCGTGGCGATCGTGGCGATCGTGGCGACCGTGGTGATCGTGGCGACCGTGGCGGCCGTGACCGTGACCGTGGCGATCGGGCCCCCCGCTCGGCGGCTCCGGCCGTCGAAGGCGCCGTGGCCGTGTCGTTCGACGATGCGTTCGACGCCGAACTGGCCGGTGAACTCGGCGACCTCGGTCCCGGCGGCGAGACCGGCGGCAACGCCGGTGGCGGCGACCGCGACGACCGTGGCGATCGTGGCGGCCGGCGTCGTCACCGCTGACGGCGTCGCACGGTGACCGATCTTCGAATCACCCAACTCGATTCAGGCCTGACGGTGGCCACCGAACGCGTGCCCGGCACGCTGTCGGTGGCCACCGGCGTCTGGGTCGGTGTGGGGTCGCGTGACGAGCCAGAATCGCTGAGCGGGGTCAGCCACTTCCTGGAGCACCTGCTGTTCAAAGGAACCGAGACTCGCTCGGCCCAGGAGTTGTCCCGAGGCGTCGACCGTCGCGGCGGCGACTTCAATGCCTTCACCTCCAAGGAGTACACGGCGTACTACTGCCGGCTTCCCGCGCGCCACGCGGCGTTCGGCATCGAGTTGCTCGGCGACGTACTGACCCGGCCGGCACTTCGCGACAGCGACGTGCACGGGGAGCGCCAGGTGATCCTCGAGGAGTTGGCGATGGACGACGACTCGCCCGACGACGTCGCCCATCGGGTGTTCGCGGAGCGAATGTTCGCCGATCACGCGCTCGGACGCGACCCCGCAGGCGATCGGGAGCACGTCGAGGCCATCACGCCCGACGATGTACGCGAGTTCTTCGCACAGCACTACCGCGCGGAGACCATGGTGGTGGCCGCGGCCGGACCCCTCGAACACGAAGAGTTGCTCGCCCACATCGTGCGGGGCTTCTCGGGTGTCGCTGCCGGGGGCGGTCGACCGAAACGTGGCGCACCGAGCGGGATGGGCGACAGCATCGCCCTCGCCGACGAGAGCGAGCAGGTCCACATCGTGATGGGCGGGCGGGCGCTCGCTCGCGGCGACTCCCGGCGCGAGGCGCTCGACGTGGTCAACCATGTGCTCGGCGGTGGCATGTCGAGCCGGCTGTTCGAGGAGATCCGTGAACGTCGCGGCCTGGCCTACGCGGTCTACTCGGGCGTCGCCGCCTATGCCGATGCCGGGGTGTTCCAGCTGTACGCAGGCACGCAGCCCGAGCATGCCGACGAGGTGCAGTCGCTGCTGTTGACCGAGCTCCGCCGACTGGGCACGGAGGGAATCACCGACGAGGAGCTCGACATCGCTGTCGGCTATCTCACCGGCGCCTTCGAGCTCGGCCTCGAGGACACCGGCGCACGCATGGCGCGCACGGCCGGCCAGCTCATCACCACCGGAGCAGTTCGACCGATCGACGATCAGGTGGCACGTTGGGCAGCGGTCGACCAAGCGGCGGTGCAGTCCGTCATCGCCGATGTCCTGACCGGCGAGCCGGTCGTGGTCACCGTCGGCCCGAACGTCGATCCGGACTGAGCCTCAGCTCGTCGGTGGCGGAGGCGGCAGCTTCGAAGCAGGTGGCGGAGGCGGTGCCGCGTCGGCCGCCGCTTCCGGTGCCGGCTTCTCCTCGAGGACGTTCACCCCGAGATCGGCGAGCGCCTTCAGTTCGGTGACGAGCGCATCGATCGCAGCATCGTCACCTGGGTCGATCGTGCCGGTGGTGCGCTGTCGGTAGATGATCCGGCCGACGTCGTCGAGGAGGTCGTCGGCCTGCTTCTTGTGGTGCTGGTCGTCGACCTTCTCCTTGACCTGTGCCGTGAGTTGGGTGGCCTTGTCCTTTGCTTTGTCGAGGAAGCTCATGTCGTTGTTCTAGCCGATCGATCACGGAGTACCGTCGTCGGCATGAGCCGGATTCGTGTGGGTGTGGTGGGTGCAGGCGGCCGCATGGGGGCCACGGTGTGCGAGGCGATCGCCGCCGATGCCGCATTCGAATTGGTCGCCGCCGTCGATCCGCACTCGGCGGGCCGACTCGTGGAGGGCGTCGCGATCGCAGCCGAGCTGCGGGCACTGGCAGACGCCGGATGCGAGGTGGTGGTCGACTTCTCGAACGTCGCCGCTGCCCGGGTCACGCTGCCGTGGCTGGCGATGCACGGCATGCACGCAGTGGTGGGCACCACCGGCTTCACGCCCGACGACTTCGACCTGTTCCGCAGCGAGTTCAGCGGCAGCAACTGCATCATCGCCGCCAACTTCGCGATCAGCGCGGTGCTCATGATGCGCTTCGCCGAGTTGGCCGCGCCGTACTTCGACACCGCCGAGATCATCGAGTTGCATCACGACCGCAAGATCGATGCGCCGTCGGGAACGGCGAAGGTCACCGCCGAGCGGATGGCGGCCGCCTCGCAGGACTGGGCGGCCGACCCGACCGAGTACGAGATCTACCCCGGAAGCCGTGGCGGTGTCGGGCCGGGAGGGATCCATCTGCACTCGGTCCGCATGCGCGGGATGGTGGCGCATCAACAGGTGATCCTGGGCGCGCAGGGACAGACCCTGACGATCCATCAGGACAGCTACGACCGCGTCAGTTTCATGCCGGGCGTGGTTCTGGCGTGCAAGCGCATCGCCGAATACCCGGGCCTCACGCTCTCGCTGGACCCGCTGCTCGGGGTCTAGCCGAGCGACTCGATGGCGGCGTCGTAGTCCGGCTCCTGAGCGATCTCGGGCACGAGCTGGCTGTGCACGACGGTGCCGTGCTCGTCGAGCACGACGACCGACCGGGCGAGCAGGCCGGCCAGCTTGCCATCGGCGAGGGTGACGCCGTACGCCGTGCCGAAGTCGCTACGGAACGTCGATGCGGTGACCACGTTGGAGAGGCCCTCGGCGCCGCAGAACCGTCCCTGTGCGAAGGGTAGGTCGGCGGACACGCACAACACGACGGTGTTGTCGAGGCCGGACGCCAGTTCGTTGAACTTGCGGACGCTCGTGGCACATGTGGCGGTGTCGATGCTGGGGAAGATGTTGAGCACGACCCGCTTGCCTGCGAAGTCGGCCGGGGTGACCTCGCTGAGGTCGCCCTTGGTGATCGCGAAGGATGGGCTGGGAGCGCCGACCGAAGGGAGGTCGCCGACGGTGTGGACGGGGTTGCCCCCGAGTGCGGTGGTTGCCATGCGGACGGTTCTAGCACGGCCGAGAATGGCCCTTGTCACCGGCCCTGGCGGAAATTACGGAGATTGGCCAGGACCACGATGGCCACCGACGCGATGACGATCCACCACTGGTAGCGGTTCGTCCAATCGATCACATCGCGCAATGTGCCCTCGAATGCCTTCGCCAGCCACCACAGGAGCGCCAGCCGAACGGTGACGCCGATGGCGAACATCGGCGCGAGCCGACGCCAACTCGTACCTGCCGCTCCGGTCAGCGCCCACACGATGTTGCTGCCGACGAAGAACGGGACCACGATCCACTCGGCGCGTGCGACCTGTTGCTCGAACTTCGCGACCTGCGTCTGTGGCATACCGAGGAACCGCCAGAACCATCGCAGGGCACGGTCCCCGTAGCAGCGACCGATCATGTGACACACGATGGCGGCAGCGAGGATCCGCAGCGTGCCGACCAAGGCCCACGTGAACGGCGAGATGTCCGAGGGCACCGTGAGGACGAGATACCGATTGCGCGACGAGAGCATCAGCAGCTTCGCCGGGTGATCGACCTCGAGCGCCGCCCAGCTCGCGGCGGCGACGTTCGTGCAGACCACCAGACCCACGAAAGCGACCAACCAGATGGGAGCGGTGGGTGGTGGTGGCGGCGGCGTCGTCGCTTCGATTTGGACGTCGTCGGTCACTCGTCGCACACTAGGGGCCGCTCGCCTCGGGGGCGTGGCATGGGGAGGGGTTCGTGCGCTCGATCAGATTCATCGCCGTCGGCGCGCTCGTGGTCGTGTCAACGGCCTGTGGCCCCGATCCGAACGACAGTCTGAGCGCGCCCACGACCACGGTCGCCCCGATCCCCACGAGCGAAGTGACGTATCCCTCGAACGGCGTCACCTCGCCCGTGGTCGCGATCGACAACAACTTCGTGCCCAACGACGTCTCGGTGTTGGCAGGGACCGAAGTCGTGTTCACGAACCACGGCCGCAACCCGCACAACATCGTTCCCGTGGACGATCCGACCGCTGCCACCTGGGGCGTCCACGAGGATCAGTTCCAACCCAAGGACTCGTACTCGCGCGTGTTCGATCGGCCGGGCACCTACGTCTACTACTGCGCCATCCACGGAAGTCCGAAAGCCGGCATGTTCGGCACGATCACGGTCACTGCGCCGTGACCAACAGAAGGGTTCACCCAATGCAACGTCGATTCCTTGCGGTCATGGCCGCCGCGTCCATGCTCGTCGCCGCCTGCGGGGGAAAGGGGGCGGAATCCACGGCGACGCCGGCCACCACCGGACCCGCCGCGGTCGAGACGACCACGACCCAGCCCTCGGCACCTGACACGACCGTTCCGGGGGATGAGGTCCTCACCGTGCCCGACGACTACCCGACGATCCAGGCCGCCGTCACTGCGGCGACGCCAGGAGCGTTGATCCTGGTCAAGCCCGGCACCTACAAGGAGGCGGTGCAGGTCGAGACGAACGATCTCACGATCCGCGGCCTGGACCGCAACACGGTGGTGCTCGACGGTGACTTCCGGCTCGACAACGGGATCCGCATCCTGGGTGCGACGGGTGTGGCCGTCGAGAACATGACCGCCATGAACTACACCCACAACGGCTTCTTCTGGACCGGCGTCGACGGCTATCGAGGGTCCTACCTCACGACCTACCGCACCGGCGACTACGGCGTGTACGCATTCGATTCCATCAACGGCCAGATCGACCACATCTACGCCGCGGGCAGCCCGGATGCAGGCGTGTACATCGGCGAGTGCTACCCGTGCAACGCGGTGCTGGACCACGCCGTGAGCGAGCACAACGGTCTTGGGTACTCGGGCACGAACTCCGGCGGCAATCTGCTGATCGTCAACTCGACGTTCCGTTTCAACCGCGCCGGCATCGTGCCCAACAGCGGCTCGTACGAACTGTGCTACCCGAACCGCGAGACCACGATCGTCGGCAACCTCGTCTACTCGAACAACCAACCCGACACGCCCGCGATCGACGTCGCGTTGCTGGCGATGGGCAACGGGATCCTCGTTGCCGGCGGGGTCAAGAACGACATCGAGCGCAACCTCGTGTACGACCACGACAAGAGTGGGATCGGTGCGGTGCCGTTCCTCGAGGACGATCCCAACGACGAGGTGCCGACCCCCGACGAATGGAGCACGCCGTGCTCAGAACAGAAGCAGATGCTCCCGACCGACCCGGGCGGCCCGATCCTGTGGGACTCGCAGCAGAACCGCGTGATCGGCAACGAGTTGAGCGACAACCGAGTGGCCGATCTGCTGGTCGCCTCGGTCGGGTCCGACGTGTCGACCCTCGGCAACTGCTTCTCCGGCAACACCTTCACGTCGTCGCTGCCGTTCGAGCTCGAGACGCTCGCCCCGTGCGACGCCAGCGGTAGTGGCGACTGGAAGGCGGGGGAGTATCCGATCGCCGAGTGGTTGGGCGAGACCCATCCGCCGTCGGTCGATTGGAAGACGGCGAGCCTGCCCGAACTCCAACCCCAGGAGCAGATGCCCGACGCGGCGACCGCTCCCGCGCACCCGGCCACGGACGTGCCCTTCTCCGTCGACCTGGCTGCGATCACCGTGCCGACCAAGCCAGCCTGACTACCACGCCGTGTCGACCAATCGATGGCTGCTGCTCGCGCTGACGGCCGTACTCGTCGTCGGTTGCAGCGACGGTGACGGAGGCGCGTCCTCCGTCACCGAGCACGTCCACGTGCACACCGATGTCACCTCCCTCGGGCGGCCGGACCGACCGGTTGCCGGACCCCAGGGCGCCATCCCGCAGTTCCTCGTGGAGTGCGCGTACAGCCATGCGGCGATGGACGACCCCATCGTGTTCCCGGGTCAACCCGGCTTCAGTCACCTGCACGTGTTCTTCGGCAACGAGCACGTCGATGCCGACACGACGACCGCCGCGCTGATCGGTGGCTCCACGACCTGCGACCAACAACTCGACACCGCCGCCTACTGGGCGCCTGCGTTGCTGCGCGACGGCGAGATGCTGGTGCCCGTCAAGAGCACCGCGTACTACCGGCCGGGCGTCGACGTGGACCCCACGATCGTGCAGCCGTTCCCGGCCGGGCTGGTGATGGTGGCGGGGAACTCCGGCGCGACGGGTGATCAGCCGGTCTCGATCGTCGCCTGGAGTTGTGGCGCGGCCAGCGAACGTGACGTGCTCCCTCCGGTCTGCGTCGAGGGTCGCAACCTTCGACTCCTCGTGACGTTCCCCGACTGCTGGGACGGTCGCCGCCTGGACAGCGACGACCACCACGCCCACGTCGCCTACAGCGCGAAGGGGGTCTGCCCCGGGAGCCATCCGGTGCCGATCACACAACTCCAGTTCAGCGTCGAGTACCCGGTGTGGGGGTCGACTGCGGGGCTACAACTCGCCAGCGGCGGGCTGACCACGGGCCATGCAGACTTCATGAACGGCTGGAACCAGGAGAAGCTCGACAGCGAGGTTCGCCTCTGCCTGCACCGGCGCGTGGTGTGCGGCGTCACCAGCGGCCGCAAGACCGGCTGAAGCTCCGTCAGAGACGTCCGGAGGCGATGACCCGCTCGAGGAAGTCGTGCGTCTCCTGGTGGGTCGGTGCGGTGAACAACTGGCCTGGTGGCCCGCTCTCAAGAATGACGCCGTCCTTGAGGAAGCACACCATGTCGCTGATCTCACGAGCGAAGCCCATCTCGTGGGTGGCGAGCACCATGGTCATCCCCGCGGCACGCATGTCGCGGATGACGTTGAGGACCTCGCCGACGAGCACCGGATCGAGCGCCGCGGTGACCTCGTCGAGCAACATCAGCTCCGGCCGCATCGCCAAGGCGCGCACGATCGCGACTCGTTGCTGTTGGCCACCGGAGAGTTGGTCCGGGTAGGCGTCGACCTTGTCGGCCAGACCGAAGCGGCCGAGCAACTCGACGGCGTCGGCGTGGGCCTCGGCCTTGGCGGTGCCGAGGACCTTGGTCGGGCCGAGCGTGATGTTCTTGAGCACGCTCATGTGCGGGAAGAGGTTGTAGCTCTGGAACACCATGCCGATGCGGCGGCGGATGGGGTCGGCATCGAGCCCGGGTTCGCTGATGTCGACGCCGTCGAGCAGGATCGCTCCGTCGTCGATCGGTTCGAGCAGGTTGATGCAACGCAGGAGTGTGCTCTTACCCGAGCCGCTGGCGCCGATGAGACACACCACCTCGTGTTCGCCCACCTCGAGCGAGACGTGGTCGAGCACCACCTTGCGGTCGTGCTTCGAGCCGAACGACTTGCGAACGTCGAGGATGCTGAGCTTGGGGCTCATGTGACCACCGACCCGCTGGTGCGTCGACGTTGGCGTGTCGAGTACCAGTCGACCAGTCGCGTCTCGGGAATGGTGAGCGCGAGGAAGATCAGTGCGGCGGCGACAAGGGGAGTGAAGTTGGCGGTGAGGTCCTTGATCGAGGTGGCCCGACGGAAGACCTCGATGATGCCGAGCACGCTCAGCAGGGCGACGTCCTTCTGGAGCGAGAGGAAGTCGTTCATCAGCGGGGGCACCACCCGGCGGGCCGCCTGAGGAACCACCACGTGGCGCATCGTCTGTCCGTGCGACAGCCCCAGCGATCGGGCGCCGGCGCGCTGACTCTCGTGGACGCCCTCGATGCCGGAACGGAACACCTCGGCCACGTACGCCGAGTAGGCGAGCACGAGCGCCACAGGACCCCACAGGTACGGGGAGTTCCAGCTGCCGCCGAACCACAGCACGTGGAACTCACCGTGGAGGAGACCGAGCTTGGGGATGCCGAAGCCGACGAGGTAGATCGTGAGGATGATCGGGACCCCGCGGAAGAAGTCGGTGTACACCGCAGCGAAGGCGCGCAGCGGGAACAGCGCCGGGTTTCGGGTGTTCCTGAACAGGGCGATCACCAGCCCCCAGACGAGGATCAGCGGCGCGCACTGCAGGAACAACTTCACGTCGACCCAGAGGTAGCCGAGGATCTCGGGGAAGTCCTGTCGGAAGCGGTCACCGTTGAAGAAGATCGTCTTCACCTTCGGCCAGCCACTGGAACTGGTGACCAGCCACGTGAGCAGCGCGAAGGTGACAACGGTGGAGACGACGGCGACGATCAACGCCCTTCGCCGCTGGCGGCGCAGCCAGGCTTCCCGACGGGTGACGCGAGAGGGCGCCGACACTCGGTCGGCGCCCTCGTCGAGATCGGTCATGACTGATGAGGTTAGAGGCTCAGCTCTCCGGGAGCGTGGGTGCTTCGAGGTAGTCGGCCATCCACTGCTTGGTGATGGAGTCGAGCTCGCCCGACGCGGTGAGGTTGGCGAGCGCCATGTTGGCGCAGGACACGAGCGGGTTGTCCTTCACGAAGAGCAGGCCCCACTCGGCCGAACCGTTGGCGTCGACGGGGAACTGGCCGAACACCTTGGTGCCCTCGATCTCGACGGCGGAGATGTAGAGGCCCGTGGGCAGGTCGGTGATGATCGCGTCGATCTGCTTGTTGTCGAGTGCGGTCTTGGCATCGGCGTTGCTGTTGAACGCGAAGGGCTCGACATCGGGCTTGATGACGTCGGTGATGAACTGGAGGCTGGTGGTGCCGGCCGCAGCGCCCAGCTTGAGCGACTTCAGGTCGGCGACCGTCTTGACGTCCTTGCCGGGACCGTCGGCGTAGCCGAGCACGGCCTGGTTCGCGGTGTAGTACGGGTCGCTGAACGACACGACCTTCTCGCGGTCGGCGCTGATCGTGAACTGCTGCAGGTTGAAGTCGAAGTTGGTGTCGCTGCCGGCGACGGCCGTGTCGAACGACGTCCGGACCCACTTCACTGCGTCGCCCTCGAAGCCGAGTTCCTTGGCGACGGCGAGTGCCAGCGCCGCCTCGAAGCCCTGTCCGGACTCGGGCTTGTCGTCGATGACGTACGGCGGGAAGGCAGGATCGCCGGTGGCGATGGTGAGCGAGCCGGCTGCGAGCGTCTTGCCCTGGGCGCATGCCATGGCGTCCTCGCCGGCCATGGTGGTGTCCGAGGCCATGGTGGTGTCCGAGGCCATGGTGGTGGGGGCAGCGGTGTCGGACGAGGTGCTGTCGCTGCCACAGGCGGCGAGCAACACGGCGCCCATCGCTGCGAACGCGAGGATCTTGCGCTTCATGATGGGGAAACTCCTTGGGTGGCGGTGTCGTGGGTGACATGACCCGGCAGCTGTTCACGCTGGGGTCCGACCAGGATATCTCAGATATCCGGACCAAGCCCTTGACGATGAGACGGAAATCGTCTTACTGTCTCATCTGATGACCCCGAACCCCTTGTCCGTCGTTGCGCCCATGGAGGCGCGAGTGCTCGACGCAGCGAAGTCGTGCGTGCACCGTTGGGGCGTCGCCAAGGTCACCATCGACGACATCGCGTCGGAGGCCGGAGTGTCCCGCGCGACGCTCTACCGGATGTTCCCCGGCGGCAAGGACGTGCTGTTCGAGGCGCTTCGTGTGCGTGAGTTGGAGGACTTCTTCACTCGCCTCGCCGGCCACATCCACGACACGCACGACATCGAGGAACTGCTGGTTCGCACCGTGGTCGCCGCCACGCACGAGCTGCGGGTCGACCAGGATCTGGCGTCGATGCTCGCCTCCGAACCGGGCGAGGCGCTCGGCCAGCTCACCGTCGACGGCCTGCCGCGGATCATCCGTGTTGCCACCGTGTTCCTCGTGCCACTCGTGGACGAGTACCTCCCACGGCGCGAGTCGGCGAGGTTGGTCGAGTTGCTCTCGCGGCTCGTCATCAGCTACTTCCTCGCCCCCTCCGAGCATGTGGACCTCGGCGATGTCGAGTCCGCCCGCGCCTTCATCTCCACCTTCATCCTTCCGGGCTTCCACGCCTCTCTCACCACCGCAGCACTCACCAGGAGCTAGTTCCGACATGACCGTCACCCACAACACCAACGAAGACATCATCGGCCGCGCCGAGATCAACGACGTCGACGCCATCCTCGCCATCCCGAACGCCGACCCCAACGAGGTCGAGCACGTGGTGAAGAACAACGCCGACACCATCTTCACCTGGGACTACTCGCTGCAGCGTCCGGCGCTGCGCAAGCTGTACGAGAAGGCCAAGACCGGCCAGTGGAACGCCACCACCGACCTTCCCTGGCACCTCGACGTCGACGTCGAGAAGTGCGCCATCGAGGAGCGCGAGCTCATCGGCACCGGTCTCGACCCGGCCACCTTCATCGGTACTCCGGTCGAGAAGTGGGACGACAAGAAGTGGCTCGAGTTCAACATCGAGAGCAAGAACTGGAGCCTCAGCCAGTTCATGCACGGCGAGCAGGGCGCCCTGATCTGCACGGCGAAGATCGTCGAGACCGTCCCGTGGTACGACGCGAAGCTCTACGCCAGCACCCAGGTCGTCGACGAGGCCCGTCACGTCGAGGTCTTCGCCCGTTACCTCGACGAGAAGCTCGGCGGCGAGTACCAGATCAACATCCACCTGCGCATGCTCCTCGACGACATCATCAACGACAGCCGCTGGGACATGACCTATCTCGGCATGCAGATCATGGTCGAAGGCCTTGCACTCGCCGCCTTCGGCTTCCAGCAGCAGATGACCACCGAGCCGTTGCTCAAGCAGCTGCTGCGCTACGTCATGAGCGACGAGGCCCGTCACGTGGCCTTCGGCGTGCTGTCGCTGAAGGAGTGCTACGACCAGATGACCGACGCCGAGATGAAGGAGCGCCAGGAGTTCGCGTTCGAGGCCGCCATTCGCATGCGCGACCGATTCATGTCGCAAGAGGTGTGGGAGCGCATGGGCGTGAACGTGAAGGACATCCTTCCGCTGGTGCTCGGCGATCCGACCCGGATCATCTTCCAGAGCATGCTGTTCAGCAAGATCGTGCCGAACTGCAAGAAGCTCGGCCTGCTCGAGCGCAACGACCAGTGGCTCCGTCGCCGGTTCGAAGAGATGGGTGTCATCCAGTTCGAGGATTGGGCCGACACGGGCGAGGAGTACAGCGCCTTCGAGATCGGCAACGAGCTTCCCGCCGCGGGCAGCTGACACGTCGGTCGACTGCACTACGCTGGGCCGCGATGTCGAACGCATCCGACCCGTTCTTCCGCACGTTTCACGCGTTGCGCATCAAGGGCTTCGCGAAGGCCGAGACCATCGCCGAGGTGGCCGACCTGCCATTGAGCGTGGTGGAGGATCATCTGCAGGCGCTGCTCCAGCGCGAATGGGCGCAGTTCCGCGAGGCGCGTGAACTGTGGCAGCTCACCACGGTGGGTCGCGAGGAGCATCACATCGCGCTCACCGAGGACGTCGGCGGCGGGCACATGGGTGAACTGCTCTACGAGCCGTACCACGCGTTCATCGTCCTCAACGAGGAGTTCAAGTCGCTGTGCGGCGACTGGCAGCTGCGCGGCGGTCAGCCCAACGACCACACCGACGCCGACCACGACGGCGCCGTCATCGATCGACTGGTCGCGCTCGACGCAGCCGCAGCCCCCGTGGTGGCGCGGATGGCCGACGTGCTCACTCGGCTCGCGCCATACGGACCACGATTGGCACGGACGTGCCTGAAAGTGGTGGAGGGTGAAACGAAAATGTTCACGGGCGTGATGTGCGGCAGCTACCACGATGTCTGGATGGAGCTTCACGAAGACCTCATCCTCACCCAAGGCATCGACCGAGCGGCGGAAGGGTCGTTCTGATGGCACGCTTCGGAAGAGTGCTCTCGGCGATGGTGACGCCGTTCGACGACGACGGTGCGCTCGACCTGGACGAGGCGGTACGGCTCGCGAGGTGGCTGCAGGACCAAGGCCACGACGGGCTGGTGGTCGCGGGCACCACGGGCGAGGCGCCGACCCTGACCGACGACGAACGGCTCAGTCTGTTCGCCGCCGTCATCGAGGCCGTCACCATCCCCGTCATCGCCGGCTCGGGCACCAACGACACCGCCCACTCGGTGCACCTCACCAGGGAGGCCACTGCGCTCGGCGCGGCCGGCATCCTCGCGCTGTGCCCGTACTACAACCGGCCCTCGCAGGCGGGGATCGAGGCGCATCTGCGGGCGATGGCTGCGGCCACGCCGCTGCCGCAGATGATCTACGACATCCCGGTGCGCACCGGACGCAAGATCAGCACCGCAGTGCTGCTCCGGCTCGCACGTGAGGTGCCCAACGTGGTGGCGCTCAAGGATGCCGCCGGGAACCCGGGGGAGACGGCCACGCTCATCTCGAGCGCGCCGGATGGATTCGAGGTCTACAGCGGCGACGACGGCATGACCCTGCCCCTGCTGGCCAGTGGCATCGTCGGTGTCGTCGGCGTCGCCACCCACTGGACCGCTCCTGATCACCAAGAGATGTTCGACCTGTGGGAGAAGGGCGACACCGCGGCCGCGCGCCTGGTGAACTCCCGGATGTTGGAGAGCTTCGCGTTCGAAACCGGCGACGACGCTCCGAATCCGCTCCCGACCAAGGCGGTCATGCGGCACCTGGGCTTTCGGGTCGGACAGGCCCGCCTGCCGATGGGCCCGGCACCCGCCGTCGTCGAGGACCGAGTGCCACAGGTGCTCGCAAACCTGCAACGCTGGCGGGATGCTTTCCCCCAACGCCCCACGCAGTAACTGATGGCCACCCCCGTACGTATCGTGTTCCTCGGCGGTCTCGGTGAGATCGGCCGCAACTGCATGGCCATCGAACAGGGTGTCGGCGACGAGCGGCGGATCCTGCTCATCGACTGTGGGCTCATGTTCCCCGACGCCGACATGCATGGCATCGACCTCGTGCTCCCGGACTTCACCTGGCTGCGCGAGCAGGCTGACCGCATCGTCGGCCTCGTCGCCACGCACGGTCACGAGGACCACGTCGGCGCGTTGCAGTACCTGCTGCGCGAACTGAGCTTCCCCATCTACGGCTCCGCTGTCACGCTCGGCCTCGCCCGCAACCGCATCGAGGAAGCGGGTCTCCTCGGTCGGACCGAGATGAACGTCGTCAAGGACGGCCAACGGTTGATGATCGGCCCCTTCGACGTCGAGTTCATCCCGGTCACCCACTCCGTGCCGCACGCCCACGCGATCTGCCTGCACACACCGCAGGGAGTCATCCTCCATACGGGTGACTTCAAGCTCGACCTCACGCCGGTCGACGGCCGTCGCACCGACCTCGGTCGTATCGGCGCCATCGCCACCATCGAGGGCATTCGATTGCTGCTCGCCGACAGCACCAACGCCGAGGAGCACGGTCACTCGCCCAGCGAGACCAGCGTGGGTTCCGTGCTGCGCAGTGTGTTCGCCGACCAGAAGGGTCGACGGATCATCACCGCCAGCTTCGCCAGCCACCTGCACCGCATCCAGCAGATCGCCGATGCCGCGATTGCCAACGGGCGAGTCGTGGCGACGCTCGGGCTGAGCATGAAGAAGAACGTCCGACTCGGTCGCGACCTCGGCGTGTTGAACATTCCCGATGCGTCGCTGGTCGACATCGAGGAGGCCGACAAGTACCCGCCCGGTCAGGTGTGCATCGTGTCCACGGGCTCCCAGGGTGAGCCGATGTCGGCGCTGGCGCTGCTCGCCCGTGGCGAGAGCAAGTGGGTCAAGGCCGGCGATCACGACACCGTCGTGCTGTCCAGCCACGCGATCCCCGGGAACGAGGGAGCCGTGAACCGCGTCATCGACGACCTCCTGCGCGCCGGCGTCGAGGTCATCCACTCCGGCGTCGCCGACGTCCACGCCACCGGCCACGCGCAGGCCGACGAGATCAAGACCTACCTATCGATCACCAATCCCGAGTTCTTCGTGCCGATCCACGGTGAGTATCGGCACATGGTCGCCAACGCCAAGCTCGGCTACCTCATGGGTGTGCCGCGCGATCACGTGTTGGTGTGCGAGGACGGCGATGTGCTGCAACTCGACGACGACGGGCTGTCGGCCGTTGGTCGTGTACCGGCCGGGTACCTCTACGTCGACGGGATCGTCGGCGATGTGGGCCAGGGTGTGCTGCGTGACCGCAAGGTGCTGGCCGAGGAGGGCGTGGTCGTGGTCGTGGTCACCGTCGACATCGAAACCGGCAAGGTGCTCGTCGGGCCCGAGATCATCACTCGTGGGTGGGTGTACGCCCCCGAAGCCGAGGACCTGCTCGACGAGGCATGCGATCGGGTCGCCGAGACCGTCGAGAAGGCGCTCGCGGCGGGCGTCAGAAATGTCGAGTCGCTCGAGCGCGACGTGCGGCGTGCCGCGGGGAAGTTCGTCAACGAACGCACCAAGCGCCGCCCGATGATCGTCCCCGTCGTGATGGAGGCCTGAGCGGTCGAGCCGGGCTCTGCGGTCAGCTGCACACGGGCGACTCCCCCTTCGGCCAGCGTTCGGTTCGGCCGTCGAGCACGAGGTAGATGAATCGGTCGTCGCCGGGGACCGTCCAGAGCTGTTCGGTGTCGGTTCGATAGCCGGTGTCGCCCGCAGTCGCGGGGAGGGTGGCGTTGCCGTCGTAACCCGCGTCGAGGCCGATTGCGAAAGCGTTTGCTGGGTCCCGGACGTATTGAACGGGGTCGGTCGTGTAGCGGTCCCCGAGCGGCTGCGCGACGATGATGACCCGAGCGCTTCCCCAGCCACAGTGATCCGGTCCCGGACGGTCGGTGATCACGTCGATGCGAACGACGCAGCCGTTCCGGAACCATGTCGCGTTGTTCGGCTGCCGCCACAGCGGTGGCTCGTGGGCGATGTCGAGATCGGCCCCGGCGCAGTCGCCGTCGGTCGACGTGGAATCGGGCGCTACGTCAGTCGTTGGGGACGCCACCACGGATGTCCCTGGCCCCGCACCCGGCGGCGCCGGCCGGCGCGTTCCACCTAGGGCCCGATGGCCCTCCGTGGAGAAGAGATCGGATGTTGCCGAGATGTCTTCGGTCTGGACCAGCGTTTCCGCGAGCGTTGCCGTGCCCATCGTCTCGACCGTGGTGGTGAACGTTCGCTCGTTGACGGTCGTGAGGTCGGCCGGATCGACGAACCAGTGCGTGACCTGCTCGACCGGCAGGTTCGCGTCGTTGCCGTATCCGGCGGTACCCGACGTGCGTTGCTCCCATTCGCGACCTGGGCGCCCCTGGCTGTCCGTTCCGTGGACGTCCACCAGAGCGCCCACCTGGTTGTACAGGCGGACGTACGGGAACTCGTCGGGTGCGAGGTCGGGGGCGAGCGTCAGCGTGAAGAACGGGTCGGCACCGGCGAGGACGAACGGCTCGTCGTTCGGGCCGACGCACCCCACCGCCCGGTCCCGACGCTCGCCTTGCTGGAACTGCTCGACGGGATAGATGACACTCCCTCGAACGATCGTGTCAAGGGTGGTGCCGTCGGGGTATGTCACCCGGCTGCGCCATTGACGACCGGCGCGGTCGGACCAGGTGTCGATCGTCATCGCGTCGAACGTGCCCGCCGGGTCGATGGGGGTGTCGCATTCGAGTCGAGCGGTCACGCTCACCGCGTACCGCTCGTGGTGCACGACGATCTCAGTCGTGCCGACCTGGGCGCTTCTGTCGCGGGTGACGAGCGCGATGGTGCCGATGACCCCTGCGAGGGCAAGTGCCGCAGCGATGAGCGAGACCGTGATCGGACGCCGCCGCCCGGGCTTCTGACGCTCGCTCACGCGGGAGGCCGTCGGTGGAAGCGGCGCGGCGTTACCGAACTCGTGCATCGCTCGGGCGACCTCGGGTGACCAGTGGGGTTCGTTCATGCGAGTCGCTCCTCGAGCGTTCGGCGGGCATCGGTCAGTGCGCGCTCGGTGCTCCGACGTGAGAGTCCGAGCGTCGCGGCGATCTCGTCGACCGGAAGGTCGTGCCAGTACGCGAGGTACAGCACCGACCGTTCCCGCACCGAGAGTTGGGCCATCGCGTCGCGGACCTCGATGCTGATGGTGACGGCGTCGGTGGTCGCACTGCCGGCGACGAGGCGCTCGCGTCGGGCCCGTCGGCCGTTGCCGCGCCCGAGCATCCTGGCCTCGTTCATCACCGAGCGGAAGAGGTACGCCCGGGGTGTGCCGACGCTTGCCCATGTGGGCGAGGTCATGGCCCGGAGCACTGCGTCTGCCACGACGTCCTCGGCGAGCGACGGGCCGACCAGAGTTGTGGCGAAACGGATCAGCTCGTCGGCGTGCTTCTCGTACAGCTCCTCATCGCGGTGATCCACTGCACGTACGATGCCGCACGGAGATGAGATCCGCCACCGGGCGTGTGTGCCGTCCGGCCGCGAACTCTGTCACACCCCTTTGCGACGATGGGCCGATGAGTTCGTCCGGACTGCCCACCGCCGAACAGATCCTCGAGATGTCGCCGGCCGAGGTCGGCGCGCGGGCGATGCAGCTCGACATCGAGCGGCGGCGTGCCGAGGCCGCCGTGGCCACGTTCGCCGGCGAGGTCGACGGGTCGGCGGCGTTCGTCGCCGACGGGCACCGGTCGGTGCGCAGCTGGGGGCAGGCGTCGTGCAACTGGTCGTCGGCCGAGGCGGCGCGGGTCGCGCGTCTGGGACGTGCCTTCGAACTGATGCCGTCCTTCGGCGTGTCGGCGCGCGCAGGCGAGATCGGCGTCGCGCAGATGCACGCGCTGGCAGCCGTGGTGGTGAACCCGCGCGTTCGTGAGCATCTCGCCGACTCCGAGGCGTTGCTGGTCCGGTACGCGCGAGAGCTCGACCACGATGCCTTCATCACCGTGCTGCGCCGGTGGGAGCAGCTGGCCGACGCCGATGGTGCTGAACACGATCGCGACCGAGCACACCAAGATCGACGGGCGAGTCTCATCCTGTCGGGCGACCGCATGTTCCTCGATGCCGTCGGTGCGGTGGCCCACGGCGTCCAGCTCCAGGAGATCCTCGATCGGTTCACCACGCTCGAGTGGCAACAGGAATGGGCCGACGGCGTCGATCGCTTCGGCGAGCGGATGAATCCGTCGCTCATGCAGCGCACGTCTGCGCAGCGCCGGTTCGACGCGCTGGTCAGCGTCTTCCGCGCGGCGGCGGGTTCCGACGCCGTCGGTGGCGACGTGGTGGTCAACATCGTCGTCGACCAGGCGACGTTCGAACATCAGGTCGCCCTGGCCGCGGGCGGGCATCCCGAGCCGCTCGACCCGGCCTCGGTCGCGGATCGTCGGTGCGAGACCGACCGCGGTGGGGTGCTCCACCCCGGCGAGGCGTTCGCAGCGGCCCTGGTGGGCCATGTGCGTCGGGTGGTGTTCGGCGCAGACGGCGTGGTCCTCGACTTCGGTCGCCGCAAGCGGCTGTTCACGGGTGCGTTGCGCGAGGCGGTGCTGCTGTCCGCGCCGAGATGCCTGTGGCCGGGATGCGATCGGCCCTCGTCGCAGTGCGAGGCCGATCACACCGTGCCGTTCACGGCGCGAGGCCCTACCGCCGCGCACAACGGTGCGCCGCTGTGCGACCGCCACAACGTCTGGAAGTCCCGAGGTTTCGCCACGGTTCGAGGCCCCATCGGGCGCTGGTCGGTGTTCCGAATCGACGGCACCGGAATCGGTTGGCAGCACGAGATCGAGGCCCGCGTGCTCGCAGCCTGATTGGCCGCGAGCAGGGCTCCGACATAGATTTCGGCGTCCGTCGAAGGAAGGGAGAGTGCCGTCATGGTCGCCAGTGGTCGTCGCGCTTGGTTCGTCGCCGCCCTGGTACTGGTGGCGGTGGGATGCAGCGACGGGTCGAGCGCGTTGACCGAGACCTCGACCCCGGTCACGATCTGCGCCCCGAACGGCACTGCCCAGGCCGACGCAGACCTGCCGCAGGTCGCCGCGATCTCGACCGCCATCGACGCACTCGAGGCGCAACTCGGCGGACCGCAGCAGTACTTCGAGGTGAACGCCACCGCACGGGTGGTGAACCTGTTCGTCGCGTTGAACGGCGGCGCCGTCGCACAGCCCTGGCTGTACGTGGATGGCGAACTGACCTCGACGGAGGGGCAGGCGGCCTCCGGCGGCACCTTCGGCAAGGCAGACCTCGACTTCGACCCGGACAAGGTGCTGGCCACCATTCGTGAGCAGATCCCCGAGGCGATCCTGGAGAGCTTCTACGTGAACGGCGACGGCAAGGGCAATGTGCAGTACGGCGTGCTCACATCGGCCCTGTGTGGCGGGGGTCTCGACATCCTGGTGGGGCCCGACGGAGCGGTGAAGTCGGTCGATCCGGTGCAGTGATGCGCGGTCCGGCGCGCGCCCCCTTGGTACCGTGCAACAAATGGCAAAGCAGGCTCAGCGCAACCAGCGGTCGAAATCGGCCGCCTCGCAGGGTCGCGCGCCCGCGTCCGCACAGGGCGTCCGGCGCCGCGATCAGGCCTCGGCCGAGCTCCGAGAGGCGGTCGAGGGACGCGAGGACGAGTTCCTCGGCCTGGGGTTGATCGGCGCCGGTGTGCTCATCGGCCTCGGCATCTACTTCAATCTGGCCGGGCCGCTCGGGCGCGGCATCGAGACGTTCGTCGGCTGGTTCACCGGCGTCGGCCGCTTCGTGGTGCCCATCGCCCTCATCGGTGGTGGCGGAGCACTGGTCAAGAAGGGCCAGAGCGCTCACCGCTTCCGGCTCACCATCGGTTGGGGCCTGTCGTTCCTCGCCATCCTCGGTGTGCTGCACGTGGTCCGAGGCCCGAAAGAGATCTCGGGAGGGTTCGACACGCTCGGGCGAGCCGGTGGGTGGCTCGGCGCATTGCTCGGCGAACCCTTGCGCAGCCTCCTCGCCGATGCCGGCGCCATCGTCGTGCTCGCCGCGATGTTCCTCGGCGGCGTGCTGTTGATCACCGGCGTTTCGGTGAAGACGGCGTTCTCCAACGTCGGCGCCGCCCTCGCCGCGGTCGCGATCCCGGTGGGGCGCAAGATCCGTCAGGTCTTCGGCGACATCTCCAGCCTCAAGAGCGACCGCGAGGCAACCGGCGAGTTGGACACGCCCCAGATCTACGACTTCGCCCAGGACGACGAGTTCGTCGAGGAGGCGCCGAAGCCGAAGCGCCTCCGGTCGCCCAGGCCGATCCCGATCCCCGATGCGGGTCCCGGCGAACAGGCCGAGCTCGAGCTCGGTCCGGGCGCCCAGAAGGGCCAGTGGTCGCTCCCTCCTCTCAACTACCTCACGCGTAGCACCGCACAGGCCATCAACAAGGCCGAGGTCGAGGCGAGAGGACGAACCCTCGTCGACTCGCTGGGTTCGCACGGTGTGGAGACCAAGTTGGTCGGCATGACGGTCGGCCCCACGGTCACCCGTTTCGAGCTCGAACTCGGCGCCGGCGTGAAGGTGGCCCGCATCACCAGCCTCAATCGCGACATCGCCTATGCGATGGCCGCGACCGATGTCCGCATCCTGGCCCCGATCCCGGGTCGATCGGCGATCGGCGTGGAGGTGCCGAACCACACGCGTCAACTGGTCAGCCTCGGCGACATCATGACGTCTGCGGAAGCCAAGACCGCCAGCAACCCTCTCGACGTGGCGATCGGCAAGGACATCGCCGGGCGGTCGATCTTCCTCAACCTGGCCACGACCCCGCACCTGCTCATCGCCGGCGCGACGGGCGCCGGCAAGTCGAGCGGCATCAACTGCATCATCACGTCGCTGCTCATGCGCACGACTCCCGACCAGGTGCGCCTGATCCTGATCGACCCGAAGCAGGTCGAGATGGGCCAGTACAACAAGTTGCCGCACCTGCTCACTGCGCCGGTCACCAACCCGAAGAAGGCGGCCAACGCCCTCGGGTGGGCGGTCAAGGAGATGGAGCGTCGGTACGACGTGCTGTTCGAGGTCGGCTTCCGCGACATCCTCGGCTACAACGCCGCCTATGACCGCGGCGACCTGCACCGCGACGCCCACGGCGAGATCATCGTGCTGGAGGAGGGCGAGGAACCCAAGTACGAGCGGTTGCCGTACATCGTCGTCGTGGTCGACGAGCTCAACGACCTGATGATGGTCGCCGCCCGCGATGTGGAGGAGAGCATCACCCGCATCGCCCAGAAGGCTCGTGCGGTCGGCATCCACCTCATCGTCGCCACCCAGCGACCCAGCGTCAACGTCATCACGGGTGTCATCAAGGCCAACATCCCGGCCCGTATGGCTTTCGCGGTGTCGTCGCTCACCGACAGCCGGGTCATCCTCGATCAGCCGGGCGCGGAGAAGCTGGTCGGCAAGGGCGACATGCTCCTGTTGCCCGGCAACTCCAGTCACTCGCAACGTATCCAGGGCAGCTTCGTCAGCGAGGAGGAGGTGCGCAAGATCGTTGCGCACTGGCGTCGACAGGCCCCCGAGGTCGAGTACGTGTCCGGGGTCGAGGGCGACGAGGGCGATGGGATGCTCGGCGCCGGCAACTTCGGAGGGAACGGTGCCGACGGCGACGAGGACGAGGTCCTCATGCGCCAGGCTATGGAGCTCGTGGTGCGCAGCCAGTTGGGAAGCACGTCGATGCTGCAGCGCAAGCTGAAGGTCGGGTTCGCCCGCGCCGGCCGGATCATGGACCTGCTCGAGGAGCGTGGCGTGGTCGGGCCCAGCGAGGGCTCGAAGGCCCGCGAGGTGCACATGACGGTCGAGGAGTTCGAGCTGTTGCAAGAGGCACATCGCAATCGATGACCAGAAGGCGCACCATGGTGGGTGAGGAGGTGCGTCATGAAGTACGTCATCCGAATCCTCGCCATCGGCGCACTGTTGGCCGCCACGAGTTGCGGAAGCGACACCCAGATCTCGTCGTCGACGACCGCGCCGGTCACCACGCTGTCGGCGACCACCGTCGCTGACACCACCGTCGCTGACACCACCGTCGCTGACACCACGATGCCGGCAACCACGGTGCCGGCGACCACCGTTCCGGAGGCGACCTCGCCGGTCGAGATCTTCTTCGTCTCGGCCGAGAAGCTCTCGGTCGCGGGGCGTCTCGTCGTGGTCTCCGATCCTACGGCTGCGGTCGCCGTGCTGCTCGCCGGCCCCAGCGCCGATGAGTCGGCCGCAGGCCTGCTCAGTGTCATCCCCGACGGCACGACCTTGCACGGAGTGGAGGTCGCCGGAAACTCGGCAACGGTCGATCTCTCGGCCGCGTTCGAGTCCGGCGGCGGCAGCCTGTCGATGATGCTGCGCGTGTCGCAGGTCGTGTTCACCGTCACCCAGTTCGACGGCATCGACACCGTGTACTTCCGGCTCGACGGACAACCGATCGAGATGCTCGGCGGTGAGGGACTGGACGTCAACGGCGTCGGCCGGCTGGATTTCGCCGACCTGACGTCGCCGCTGATCTTGCTCGAAGCGCCGCTGCCCGGGTTCCCGCTGGTTCAGCCGATCGTGATCCGCGGCATGTCCAACACCTTCGAGGCCGGCATCAACTACCAGGTGCTGGCAGCAGACGGGTCGCTGCTGTTGGAGGGCTACACCATGGCCACCTCCGGGACCGGCACCTGGGGCACGTTCGACCACACCATCGAAGCGTTGCCGGCCGGCACCGTCGGCCCGGTCACGTTGCGGGTCTTCGAGTACTCGCCCAAGGACGGCGAGCCGATCAACGTCGTCGAGGTGACGCTGACCTGACGCCGCGCTGAACGGCACGCCTCGTCGGAGTCATCCGCGCACTGGCACGATGGCCCGATGACCGAGTTCACCGAGATCACATCCGGCCTCCGCTTCCCCGAGGGACCGATCGCGATGCCCGATGGCACCATGATCCTCGTCGAGATGTTCGGACCTCGGATCACCCGCGTCCATCCAGACGGCACCAAGGAGACGATCGCCGAGATCGTCGGGGGACCCAACGGCGCGGCGATCGGTCCCGATGGTGCGCTGTATCTGTGCAACAACGGCGGATGCTTCACCCCGGTCGATCTCGGTGGCCTGTTACTGCCGGGCGCCTTCGACCCCGAGGGCTACATCGGCGGGCGCATCCAACGCGTCGACCTCACGACCGGCGAGGTGACGGACCTCTACACCGAGTGCGACGGGCGCCCGTTGCGAGCGCCGAACGACCTGGTCTTCGACGCCCACGGTGGGTTCTGGTTCACCGATCACGGCATCCGCGACCATCATGCACGCACGAGCGACCTCACGGCGATCTACTACGCGAAGGCCGACGGCAGCTTCATCAGTGAACAGGCGTTCCCGGTGGAGGGACCCAACGGGATCGGACTGTCGCCCGACGGCAGCACCGTGTACTGGGCCGAGACCAACTCCGGTCGCGTCTTCCGGCGGACTATCAGCGAGCCCGGAGTGGCGGTGCCGCCGGCACCGCTCGACCTCAGCGCGATCCTGGCCGGTCTGGAGGGGTACCAGCTGTTCGACTCGTTGGCGATCGACGGCGAGGGCAACGTGTGTGTCGCGACCCTGATCAACGGTGGCATTTCCGTGATCTCACCGGCCGACGGATCGGTGTCCCACATCGCCACCGGCGACCTGCTGACCACGAACATCTGCTTCGGTGATCGAGACGGCAGCGGCGAGTATCGGGACGCATACATCACGTGCTCGAGCACCGGTCGCCTGCTGCACATGCGGTGGCCGCACCGTGGCCTTCGGCTCAACTACCTCTAGAGCTTCCCGGCCGGGGGTCGGTAACCTGCCATCTCATGGGTCAGCGCTTCTACGTCGAGACCTTGGGTTGTCCCAAGAACCAGGTCGACAGCGACAAGCTGATCGGCACCCTGCTCGCTGATGGCATGTCGGCCACCGACGATCCATCGGCCGCGGACCTGGTGGTGGTCAACACCTGTGCGTTCATCGACGAGGCCCGCAAGGAGTCGATCGACACGATCCTCGCGCTCGAAGAGCAGCGCAAGGACGGCGCCCGGTTGGTGGTCACGGGATGCATGGCGGAGCGCTACGGGTCCGAGCTCGCCGATGCACTGCCCGAGGTCGACCAGGTCGCCGGATTCGGCGTGCCGGTGAACCTGCTGACCAGGCCCGGCAAGAAGTCGATCCCGGTGTCGGCGGCCCCGATCCCCACGCTCGACCTGCTGAACCTTCCGAGGCCGAAGTCGTCGTCGCCGTGGGCGTACATCAAGATCGCCGAAGGGTGCGACCGCTCCTGTGGATTCTGCGCGATCCCCTCGTTCCGCGGCCCGCAGCGCAGCCGCGACATCGCGTCGATCCTCGGCGAGGTCGAACAGCTCGAGGCGCAGGAGATCGTGCTCGTCGCCCAGGACCTCGCCAGCTACGGCAAGGACCGCCCCGACGAGCTCGGTGCCGGTTCGATCGTGCCGCTGGTGAAAGCCGTCAGTGCGATGGTTCCCTGGACGCGGCTGCTGTACCTGTACCCGAGCGACCTCACCGACGAACTGATCGACGCCATCTGTGCGACCGGCGTGCCCTACTTCGACCTCTCGCTGCAGCACGTCAGCAAGCCGCTACTGCGCCGCATGCGGCGTTGGGGCGACGGCGACCGCTTCCTGCGGCGGATCGACGACATCCGCGCCCGGGAGCCCGGTGCGGCGTTCCGCAGCAACTTCATCGTCGGCTACCCGGGCGAAACCGAGCAGGATCACGACCAACTGTTGGCGTTCGTCGAGGCCGCGCAGCTCGACTGGTGCGGCTTCTTCGCCTACAGCCCGGAGGACGGCACGTACGCGATGGAGCTCGACGGCCAGGTCGACAGCCACCTCATGCACGAGCGACTGGCCGAGCTCCGCGAACTGCAGGACGAGATCACCGCGACGCGCAGCGATGACACGATCGGATCCACCATCACCGTGCTGGTCGACCAGCCCGGCGAGGCGCGCAGCACGCGCGAGGCACCCGAGATCGACGGCATCATCGAGGTGCCGGCTTCGCTGGCAGTCGGTGCGTTCCACGAGGTACGTGTGGTCGATGCGATGGGACCTGATCGCGTGGCAGACTCGGTCTGATGCCCGTCGACCCGAGCGCCATCAAGACCTGGGCGAACCTCGTCACGGTGGCGCGCGTGCTGATCGCGCCGTTCATGCTGGTGCTCATCCCGGATCATCCCGGCGGCACGTGGGCGGCATTCGGGCTGTGGTTCGTGCTCTGCGCGAGTGACGGCATCGACGGATACCTCGCTCGCCGTCACGGTGCCACCAACCTGGGCGCCTTTCTCGATCCGTTGGCCGACAAGGTGCTGGTCCTCGGAGCGATGGCGATCCTGGTGTCCAACGAGACCTTCTGGATCGTTCCGGTCGTCATCATCGCCGGCCGCGAACTACTGATCAGCCTCTACCGCACCTTCGTCGGCGCGAAGGGCATCAGCGTGCCCGCGAGCAAGATCGCCAAGTGGAAGACGTTCGTGCAGCAACTCGCCGTCGGCTTCGCCATCATGCCGCCCACGGCGCTCGACGCGAAGTGGTTGTGGAACGGGCTGCTATGGATCTCCGTCGGCTTGGCGCTGATCAGCGGCGGTCAGTACGTCTACCGCGCGATGCGATCCGAACCCGTCCTCACCAACCACGCCGACGCGACCCTGTGAGCCCCGATGCGATGTGATGTCCTGGCGGTCGGGACCGAGCTGCTGCTCGGTCAGATCACCGACACGAACAGCCAATGGATGGGCGAGCAGTTCGCGACCGTCGGCATCGACTCCCTGCTGCAGGTGAAGGTCGGCGACAACCTCGGTCGTGTCGAGACGGTGCTCCGACGCATGCTCGCCGACGCCGACGCCGTGATCATGTGCGGCGGGCTCGGTCCGACGCACGACGACCTCACCCGTGAGGCCATCGCCGCCGTGATGGGTGTTGCGCTGGTCCCTGACGAGGCCGTCGGTGAGGTGATCCGCGAGATGTTCGCGTCGCGCGGTCGGCGGATGCCGGAGAACAACCTTCGCCAGGCGCTGGTGCCCGAGGGCGCGACGATCATCCCTCAGACGCGGGGAACAGCGCCTGGACTCGTCTGCCCGGTCGTCATCGACGGTGTCGAGAAGGTGATCTATGCGGTGCCGGGCGTGCCCCACGAGATGAAGGACATGGTGCAACGCGCCGTGCTGCCGGATCTGCTCGCCCGCGCCGGCGAAGCAAGTGTGATCGTCAGCCGCACGCTGCGCACCTGGGGGGAGAGCGAGAGCGGTCTCAACGAGCGTCTCGACCCGGTCATCGCCCGCCTCGACGAGGTGGGCAACCCCACGTTGGCCTTCCTGGCCAGTGGTTGGGAGGGGATCAAGGTCCGGCTGACGGCCAAGGCGGCCACCACCGCGGCCGCCGCAGCGCTGCTCGACACGTGGGACGCGCAGGTGCGTGTACTCGTCGACGACATCGTCTTCGGTGTCGACGACGACACGATGGAGTCGGTGGTGCTGCAACTGTTGCGCGAGCGCGGGCTCACCCTGGGCCTTGCCGAGTCGGTCACCGGTGGCCTCGTCGCCGGGCGGATCACCAACGTGCCCGGCGCCAGCGAGGTCTTCCGCGGTTCGATCGTCAGCTACGCCAGCGAGGTGAAGTTCGACCTGCTCGGTGTTCCAGAGGGGCCGGTCGTGAGCGAGGCCGCTGCAGCTGCCATGGCCCGCGGTGCGCAGCGGGTGCTCGGTGCCGATGTGGCGTTGTCGCTCACCGGTGTCGCCGGACCGAGCGAACAGGACGGCATGCCCGTCGGCACGTTGTGCGTTGGCATGGCCATCGGCGACCGCATCACAACGCGCACGGTTCGATTGCCGGGCCAGCGCGACCAGATGCGCCAGATGAGCGTCATCACGGCGCTCGACCTACTGCGACGCGCGCTCCTCATCCCGTAGGCTGTGCCAGGGCGTTCGGCCTCTGTAGCTCAATGGATAGAGCACCGGGTTTCTACCCCGTCGGTTGTAGGTTCGAGTCCTACCGGAGGCACACAGTGGCTTATCGACGCCCCACGGTGACACCGGACCGTTCACTCAGTGAGGTGGCCCGTAGTGGATGTCGCGACCAACCCTCGACGGACCCTCACGAAGGGCCAGCGCACCCGTGATCGCCTCCTCCGCGCGGCCATCGCCCGCTTCGGCTCCGAAGGTTTCCGCGCCACTTCGGTGAGCCAACTGAGCCGCGATGCAGGCCTCACGCCCGCTGCCGCCTACGCCTACTTCGAGGACAAGGACGCGTTCTGGATCGCTGCCGTCAACGCTGACCTCGACTCGATCGAGGCAGATATCCGAGTGCGCGCCTTCGCATCCGACAGCCCGTTGCTGGAGTTGATGGCAGGACTGGTCAACGGGCTGCAACAACACCCGCTCACCCGGCGGGTGATGGTGGAGGGTACGCCGTCAGATCTGCAGTTGATCTTGCAACACTCGTTGTTCGCCGGCACCACGCAGATCCTCGTCGAACGCCTCCATGCCCGGCAGGAATCCGGACTGGTGCGCTACGACGTCGACCCGGCCGTGATGGCCATCGGTATCGAGACGGTGATGTTCTCTCTGGTGCTGTCCACCGTGCGTGCGCAACTGGAGGACGACCCGGAGCGGATCGCCGCAGTGGTCGCGATCCTGCGCTCCGCGGTAGGTGGCCCGGCCACCGCCGAAGAACGCCGCCTCTGAGCATCTTCGAGCTCGCGGGCGTAGGGAAACCCTCGATCACGGCCTACCCTGGCATGGTCCTGTAGGGCGCCGACTCCCCGATTCGAGAGGTCGAAGTGAAGTTCAAAAAGGGCGACACCGTGATCTATCCCCAGCACGGCGCATGCATCGTGCAAGGGACGAAGAAGATGGAGGCCTTCGGGGCGCTCCAGGAATACCTGATCCTCAAGACGGTCATCAACGAGATGACGCTGTCGGTGCCGGTGCTCAAGGCCGAAGAGGTCGGCGTGCGCCCGCCGGTCAGTGCCGACGAGCTCGAAGACCTCGTGGCAGTGCTCAGCAAGCCTGATCCGCGCGTGCCCTCCAACTGGAGCCGGCGGTTCAAGAACCACCAGGAGAAGTTGAAGAGCGGCGACGTGTACCAGGTCGCCGAGGTGGTCCGGAACCTCGCCGCTCGGAACCGCGATGCGTCGCTGTCGGCGGCCGAGCGCACGATGTACGACCGGGCCAGGATCAACCTCATCAGCGAGATCGCGCCGGCCTTGAAGGTCAGCGCCGAGGACGCCGAGAAGTACCTCGACGAAGCGTTGGCGAAGGGCGTGCTCAAGCCACCGAAAGAGCCGGCGAAGAAGAAGGCCTGACACCCATGTCCGGACACATCACCCGCGACGATCTCGAGCAGCTCATCCGTCAGGGCGAGATCGACACCGTGCTCATGGTCTTCCCCGATCTGCAAGGCAGGTTGGTGGGCAAGCGCACGACCGGCCGGTTCTTCCTGCAGAGCGTCGCCGATGCCGGCACCGAGAACTGCGACTACCTCATCGCCTGCGACATGGACAACAACCCGGTGCCCGGGTATCGGTTCACGAGCTACGAGCAGGGTTACGGCGACATGCTCGCCAAGGCCGACTGGGGCACGGTCCGGCTGATCCCGTGGGTCGAGAAGACGGCCATGATCATGTGCGACCTGTTCGACGTCGGTACCGGCGAACTGGTGGAGGTCGCTCCGCGTACGGTGCTGCGCCGCCAGGTCGAGGCGGCGGCCGAGTTGGGCTATCTCCCGATGGTGGCCAGCGAGATCGAGTTCTTCCTGTTCAAGGACACCTACGACGAGGCACACGACAAGGGCTATCGCGACCTTCGCCCGCACTCTCCCTGGGTCGAGGACTATCACATCCTGCAGACGACCAAGGACGAGTACATCCTCGGAGCGATCCGCCGCGGGCTCGAGGGCGCTGGCGTGCCGGTCGAGTTCAGCAAGGGCGAAGCCGGCAAGGGTCAGCACGAGATCAATCTCGACTACACCACCGCGGTCGAGATGGCCGATCGCAACAGTGTCTACAAGTTGGCCGCCAAGGAGATCGCGCACGCCCACGGGCGTTCGGTGACGTTCATGGCCAAGTACGACTTCGCCGACACCGGCTCGTCGTGCCACATCCACTCGAGCCTGTGGAGCCCCGATGGTGCGACCGCAGTGTTCGACGATCACCACCGCGAACACGGGATGAGCGCCACCTTCCAGAACTACCTCGCCGGCCAGATCGCAACCGCTCGCGAGTTCAGCCTGCTGTGGGCGCCCACCATCAACAGCTACAAGCGCTTCCAGCCCGGCTCCTGGGCGCCGACCGGCATCGGCTGGGGGCTCGACAACCGCACCCTCGGTTTCCGCAAGGTCGGTCACGGCAAGGGCACCCGCGTCGAGTGCCGCATTCCGGGCAGCGATGCCAACAGCTACTTCGCGTTCGCTGGCACGCTTGCCGGTGGGCTCTACGGCATCCGTCACCAACTGCCGTTGGGTGAGCCGTTCTCTGGCAACGGGTACGAGTCGCCCGACATCCCTCGCATCCCGTGGAGCATGGTCGATGCGATCGACCTGTGGGAGAACAGCTCCATCGCTCGCGAGTGCTTCGGCGACGAGGTGCACCACCACATCCTCACCACGGCCAAGGCGGAGTGGCAGGCATTCAACCAGTCGGTGACCGACTGGGAGTTGCGTCGCTACTGGGAGCGGATCTAACCCGCGTCGAACTCGACGAGCACCGGAAGGTGGTCGCTGATCTCCGCCCATCGCTCGCCGCCCTCGGGCGTGTGCTGGTCGGTCAGCACGGCGTGCTCGGGGATGAGCACATGGTCGAGTCGCTGGTACGGCGCGATCGACGGGTTGGTGCACGATCCGTCGGGATCCACCAGACCCGCGGTGCGGAACTCGCGAAGCACCTCGCTCGAGTCGTCTGGATGGGTGTTGAGGTCGCCGGCCACGATCGCGACCGGCGCAGCGTCCTGGATCACGAACTCCACGATCCGTCGCGCCTGGGCGATGCGGGCATCGGTGTCGTCGGATGCGAGGTGGGTGGCGTAGAGGCGCAACGCCGCATGGTCTCTCGTGATCGTGGCCGCGAGGAGCACGCGGTGCCGGAAGATCCAGGTGCTGATGCCGGGAGAGATGGTGGTGTGGACCACGTGGGTCATCGGTTCCGCCGAGAGGATCGCGAGGCCCTCGGCGCGCCACCAGACGAGTGGAGTCAGTGGGTAGTGCTTGCGTGTCCAGCGGTGGTGCCAGCCGAGTCGCTGACCGAGCTTGCGAGCCTGTCGACGTTGGATCTCCTGGAGCGCGACGACGTGCGGGGCGTAGCCCTCGATGACCTCGGCGATGAGCTCGAGGTTCGGGTGCTCGGCCCCTCTGATGTTCCAGGAGAGCGCTCGCCATCGTGTCGGGAGAGGTACATCGGCCATTGGGTCCCCAGTCTGGCGCGTCCACTACGGTGGCGCGTCATGAGTCGTCTCGCGGGCAAGGTCGCCCTCATCACTGGTGCTTCGTCGGGTTTGGGTCGCGTGGGAGCGGAGCGCTTCGCCGCGGAAGGCGCCAAGGTGGTGATCGCCGACATCACCGACGGCGATGACGCCGTCGAGGCGATCGATGCCGCGGGCGGCGAGGCGAGCTTCGTGCGTTGTGATGTCACCGATGAGGCGTCGGTGCGCAACGCCGTGGAGTTCGCGGTGGAGACGTACGGCGGCCTCCACGTGCTGTACAACAACGCCGGCGTGATGCTCGGCGACGACGACAACCCGGTCACCACGAGCGTCGAGACCTATCAGAAGACGATGGACATCAATGTCCTCGGGTCACTGCTCGGGTGCAAGTACGCCATCCCGGCGATGCAGGCGAGCGGCGGCGGCTCGATCGTCAACGTCGCGTCGTTCGTCGCCCACATGGGCGCGGCGACGCCACAGATCGCATACACCGCGTCCAAGGGTGCGGTGCTGGCGATGACGCGCGAGATCGCCGTGATCTACGCCCGCCAGGGCATCCGCTGCAACGCGCTCTGCCCAGGGCCGATCATGACGCCGCTACTGGCGAAGTTCCTCAGCGACGACGCCAAGCGCAACCGCCGGCTCGTGCACATTCCGATGGGTCGCTTCGGTGAGCCGATCGAGATCGCCAACGGTGCACTCTTCCTCGCCAGTGACGAGAGCAGCTGGATGACCGGGCAGTCGCTCATCATCGACGGCGGCATCACGTCGGCCTACGTCACGCCGGAGTGACGCCACGGACTCGAGCGTGATGCTCGTGCCTTCGTGACCGGCAAGACTGTCCCCATGAGTTCTGTCGCATTTCTCGGGCTGGGCGTGATGGGTGCGCCGATGGCGCGTCATCTGGCCGCAGCCGGGCATCAGGTCACCGTCTACAACCGAACGCCCGAGAAGGCCCTCGCGTGGGTTGCGCTGTACGGCAACCGTGCCGCGCCCACGCCGCGCGAGGCGGCCGAGGGCGCGGAGTTCGTCTTCATGTGCGTGGGGAACGACAACGACGTTCGCGATGTCGTCTACGGGCCCGACGGCGCCCTGGCCGGCGCCGAGGCCGGAGCGGTGCTGGTCGACCACACGACAGCGTCGGCCGAGGTCGCCAAGGAGTTGGCCGAGGCATGCGCCGAGTTCGGCGTCGGATTCGTCGACGCACCGGTCTCCGGGGGGCAGGCCGGAGCGGAGAACGGACAGCTCACGATCATGTGCGGGGCCGACGACGAGGCGTTCTACGAGCTCTCCAAGCCGGCGATGAGCTCGTACGCGAAAGCCAGTGCCCTCATGGGCCCGGCGGGCGCGGGTCAACTGACCAAGATGGTCAACCAGATCCTCATCGCCGGGATCGTCCAGGGCCTCTCCGAAGGACTCAACTTCGCCATGCGTGCCGGGCTGGATCCCGAGCAGGTCACCGAGGTGATCAAGTACGGCGCAGCGCAGAGCTGGCAGCTGGAGAACCGCGGTCGCACGATGGTGAAGGGTGAGTTCGACTTCGGGTTCGCCGTGGAGTGGATGCGCAAGGACCTGGGGATCGTGCTCGACGAGGCGAACCGGAACGGCGCCCGACTCCCGGTGACTGCGCTCGTGGACCAGTTCTACGCGCAGATCGTCGCGCGCGGCGGCAAGCGCTGGGACACGAGCAGCCTCATCCATCTGCTCGCGAACGATTGAGCACCCTCGTGCGGCGAGGAGCCGGCGTGCTGGTCGGGGTCGTGCTGCTCGCCGCCTGCAGCAGCGGTGGGAGCGGCACGGGCAACACGTCGACGGTCGCATCCTCCATCGTCGAATCGAGCACGACGGCGGCCACTCGCGAGATCCCGCCGGTGGTCAACCGCTACATCGAGGCGCTCGACTCCGGTGACATCGCAGCGGCGAACGCCATGCGCTGCGAGAAGGGTCGTGTCCCCGACTCCGTCATCGATCGATTCCGCACGGAGGTCGACCTCGTTCGAACCGCAGCGGGTGGTCACCTCGTCATCGGTACGCTCAAGCTGATCGACCCGGTGACACTCGGCAGTCTGTACGGCTCCCGGCCGGATGCGCAGGTGGCGTTCTCGCTCCTCGATCCGGCAGGCGAGTCATCGCTCGTCGCTGTCGCAGTCATCACCGAAGGTGGCCAACAGCGCCTCTGCGGGAACATGCAGGAAGGGTCGCCTGGCGTGCAGGCCGCGATCGCCGCGTCGACGATCGTGTGGAACGAGGGCACCGTCGGATCACTGGCCACCGCGCTCCCGACGGAACTGCTGCCGGGGAGCACACAGGTGGACGATGCCGCGGTGGGCGATGTGTCACAGATTCCCGGAGCCCTCGACAGTTGGAGCCGCGCGTGGTCGACGGCAGATGCGGGCGGACTGCGCGTCACGTTGTTCCGGATGGGATCCTCCGATGCAGCGCTCACCCTCGCCAAGCAGATCCTGCAAACGCCGGGGCTCGACACTGCCGAACAGATCACGAATCTGCCGAAGGGATATCAGGGGGTCAGCGTGGTGACCTCGGCGTGGACATGGGTGCAACCGGCGAGCCTCGGCCTGCGCACCGACCGTGCCGCCGGTGTCGTCGGCGACGTCGCCGTGGTGGTGGAGTTGACCGGCGAACAGGCAGGGTCTGACCACTCGACGCTTGCGCAGGTGGTGCAAGCGATCGAACTGTCCTGAACGTCGTCGGGAGCGATCAGCCCAACGACAGCGGCAGGTGGTCCACGCCGCGAATGGTGAGGCGGTCGCGCCAGCCGGGCTCTCCAGCGAGTTCGACGTTCGGGAAGCGGCGGATCAACGAAGTGATCGCGACGCCCGCCTCGAGCTTCGCCAGCGACGCGCCGAGGCAGTAGTGGACACCCGCAGCGAACCCGAGGTGGCGATTCGAGTTTGGCCGTTCGAGCCACAGCTCCTCCGGTCGCTCGAACACGCTCGGATCGTGGCTCGCCGAGCCGAGCACGGTCATCACGAGCGTGCCCTTCGGCACGACCACGTCGCTGCCGTCAGCGGCCTGGTAGGTGACATCGACCATCGGGACCCGCACCGTCTGTTGGACGGGGCCGTCGAAGCGCAACAACTCGTCGACCGCCATCGTGTCCAGTGAAGGATCCGCCGCCCAGCGACGCAACTGGTCGGGATGGCGCAGCAGGGCGAGTGTGCCGTTGCCGATGAGGTTCACGGTCGTCTCGTGGCCGGCGACGTAGAGCAGGATCACGAAGGTCAGCAGTTCGGCGGCGTTCAGCCGGTCGCCGGCTTCCTCGGCCTGGATCAGCGCCGACAACAGGTCGTCGCCGAGGTGCTGTCGGCGGTGGTCGATGACCTCGGAGAGGTACTGGCCCATCAGGATGGCCGCTGCCTCGGCGGCATCGTGCTGGGCGTCGTCGGCAGTGGGCTCGAGCGAGGCGGTGAGCGTCTGCGACCAGGCGCGCACGTCGTCGCTGCGATCGGTGGGTAGGTCGAGCAGGTCACTGATGACCTGGAAGGGAACCGGGAAGGCGAGTTCCTCGACGAGTTCCATCTCGCCGCGTTCGGCGGCGCGGTCGAGGACATCGTCGACGAGTTGCTGCACGCGAGGGCGAAGGCGGTCGATCGCGGACGGCGTGAACGCGAGCGACACCAACCGCCGCAGCCGTGTGTGATCGGGAGGGTCGAGGTTGAGGATGCTCTTCGCCGAGCCGCCGTCGTTGCGCTGTTCGCGGAGGCGATTGCGGCGTGCCGCGCGCGGGTCGCCCGGTTGCTCGTTCACATGAGCTTCGATGTCGCGGGCGAATTCGTTGCCGCGCAGCGTGCGGGCGACGTCGTCGTAGCGGGTGAGGACGGTGAACCCGAACGGCGACACGTGCACGGGATCGAACTCCCGCAGCGTCGTGTAGAGGGGGTACGGGTTCGCCCGGAACGCAGGGTCGAACGGGTTGAAGACGGCCCCGGTCATGCGAACTCGATGGGGGAAGACGGTGTGTACTGCCGGATCATGTCGCCCCAGACCACCCACTGCGAGCCGTTCGCCCGAGCGGCCATGGCCTGCATGGCCGCTTCCGCGACCTGCGACGGGTCGATGACGGGCATCCCCATCTCTTTGATGAACGCCTGGGTCTCCGTCGGTACGAGCGGTGTGTCGACGAATCCCGGGCACAGTGCACTGACGCACACCCCGCCGTGGCCGGACTGCTGCAGCGACGCTCCGAGCGACCGGACCAGGCCGACCACCGCATGTTTGGTGGCCGTGTAGGCGATGTCACCCGGCATCCCGCCCAACCCCGCCATGGACGCAGTGACGAGCAGGTGACCCGTGCCCCGCTCGACCATGGCGGGGAGGACCGCACGGGCGCCGAAGAACACGCCGTCGAGGTTGACCGCCATGATCGCCCGGTACGCGTCGTCGGTGACGTCGACGAGCGGCAACCCGGGAGCCTCGCGGGGAGTCCGCCCAGGCGTGGTGATCCCGGCGTTCAGGTGCACCATGTCGAGCGGAGGCAGTGAAGCGACCAGCGCTGTCCAGGCGGCCGAGTCGCCGACGTCGAGTTGGATCTGGTCGCTGGACTGCGGTCGCAGATCGGCCACGTGCACCGTGGCGCCCTCCGCGCGGTAGCGCGCTGCGCACGCCTTTCCGATCCCGCTCGCGCCCCCGGTGACGAGCACGTGTTGTCCGTCGAGCGCACCTGTTGGTTCGTTTGCCATGCAGCGATGTAATCACACGGACGGCGAGGTGGGCGTGGCGAGATGCCCAGTGTCAGCCGCCGAGACCGGCCGCTGCGGCGACCGCGTCGACGAGGCGGTCGATCTGTGCGTCCGTGGTGACCAGCGGAGGACAGAAGAGCAACGAATCGGCGTTGAGTGCTCGACAGATCACGCCACCGTGGTCGTACATGTGGTCGCGCAGCACCATCGCGTTCTGATCGGCGCGGAGGCCGGCTGCCCACATGGCCCCGGCACCGCGGGCGTGGTCGATCAGGCCGTCGGCCGCCAGCGACCTCAGGCCGGTCGACAGCCGTTCGCCCACATGCTCGGCCCGCGCGACGAGCCCCTCGCGTTCGATGATCTCGAGGTTCTTGAGTCCGGCGGCGCAGGCGGTGGCGTGGCCGGAGTAGGTGAAACCGTGGCGAAGGAAGAATCCGGGATCGCTCTCGAGTGCGGCGACGGGCGCGGTGCCGACGAACACTCCGCCGAGGGGCTGGTAGCCGGAGGTGACCGCCTTGGCGAAGGTGACGAAATCGGGCCGGACGCCGTAGTGGTGGGCGGCGAACCAGGTCCCGAGTCGGCCGAATCCGGTGATCACCTCGTCGAAGACGAGATAGGCGCCATGTTGGTCACACAGTCGGCGCACCTGCTCGAGGTATCCGTCGGTGGGCGGATGGATGCCACCGGCACCCTGCACCGGCTCGACGATGACGGCCGCGACCTCGTTGCCCCGCTCTGCCATCAGCCCCGCAAGCGCCTCCACGTCGTCGGCGGGCACCTGGACGACCTCGTCGACGAAGGGGCCGAAGTGTTCCCGGTTCGGTGCGATGCCCTGTGCGCTCGTCCCGCCGTAGGCGGTGCCGTGGTAGCCGCGAACTCGCGAGATGATCAGCTTGCGATGGCCCTGTCCGGCCTGTACGTGGGCGATGCGGGCCAACTTCATGACCGTGTCGATCGACTCGCTACCCGATCCCGTGAAGAAGACACGGGCGTCGGGCATCGGGCCGATCTGGCGGAGCACCTCGGCGAGCTCCTCGGCCGGATCGGTCGTGAAGGGATCGAAGCAGGAGTAGGCCTCCAGCGTGGACACCTGGGCGGCGATCGCGTCGGCCATCTCACGTCGGCCGTGACCGATGGCGCAGTACCAGAGGCTGGCCATGCCGTCGACGAGCTCGCGCCCGTCGGCGTCCCAGAGCAATGCCCCCTCACCACGCACGATGCGGGTGAAGGAGTCGCGTGTGGGCTTGGCAAAGGGGTGAAGGAACGCCTTGGGCATGCCGTCGACCGTAGTCGCGGCATCCTCCTGACCGGCATCGTCCGCACGAATGAACCGTCACACAGCGAGGTGACAGACCTCGATGAAGCCGGCTCGGAGACAATCGAGGAGCACGTCCGGGTCGGGCACGGCCGCCGAGTCGGAGTTGACGCCGATGCAGCACTGGCCGTCGTAGGACATCAGGGTGATGTTCACCGCCGACCCGGCGGTGGGACCGAACGGGTAGAAGCGGTGCACGCGCCGGCCGACCAACCACATCGGGATCGGTACCCCTGGCACGTTGCTCGCCAAGAAGTCCACACCCTTCAACATCGCACCGACCACGCCCTTGGGCATCAGGTTGAGGAACCCCGCCACCGTCTCGGTGTGGTCCAGCGAGCGCTCGTCACGGACCTGTTCCACCACCGAGTGCAGTGCACTGATTCGAGCAGCGGCGCCGTCGGAATGGATCGGGACGATGAAACGCATCACGCTCACGTGGTTCCCACCCTCCTCGTGCTCCTCGCCGCGCTGACTGATCGGCATGGCGACACGGAGCTCGTCGACCTGATGGCCATGATGTGTGTGATAGCGGTCGAGCCCGGCGGTGATCCCGGCCAGGAAGGCGTCGTTGAGGCGTCCGCCCGCCGCCTTCGCCGCAACCCGCAGTTCGTTGGTCGGCACTTCCAGGACTCGGTAGTTGGACGACAACATCCGCCCGACCATCACCGGTGATCGCGGTGTGGTCGCCGGCGCGATCAAGCGGCCGACCGAACGGGCGGTCTCGACGGCCTCGGTGGCGACGTGCTGGGGATGACGAACGGCATTCAGCAGGTTCGGCACCATCGATCCCAACTGGTGACGGGTGAACTCGATGGCGCCGGCCACATCGTGGATCACCACGTCGCGCAGGAGCGATGCCGATGTCGTGTGCCGCAGCGCCTCGTGCAACGGCGGTTCGTGTCCGGGGGGCTCCGGTTCGAAGTCGAAGAGGTGGGCGGCCAGTTGCACGGCGCCGATCCCGTCGGTGACCACGTGGTGCGCCTTCATCACCAGGACCGACTGTTCGTCGCCCGACACCTCGTCGCGGATGCCCTCGACCAGCGTGAACTCCCAGAGCGGCCGCGCCGAGTCGAATCCGCTCATTGCCTCGGTCCTCGCCCAGTCCAGGACGTCCTGCACGTCGCTGTCGTCGGGCATCCGGATGTGACGGAGGTGGTAGCGCAGGTCGAAGTCGTGGTCGTGCACCCACCGCAGCGTGGTGGGGTGCAGCGGGACCGGGACCACCTTCTCCCGCAGCGCCGGGACCTGGTGGGTGACGGCTTCCACTTTGTGGAGCAGCGTGGTCCAGTCCGGGGTGCCGTCGAGGACCACGATCCCCATGATCGTGCTGCGCAGCAGTGGGTCGGCCTCGACCATCCACATGATGGTGTCGTTCTGGCTGAGGTAGGTACGGTCGGGCATCACACGCCTCCGCGGCCATGCTGGCGCGTCGTGACCGTGGCGAACAGGGTCCTTCGTCCTGGCAGCGGCATCTGAGTCCAAAGGCCCTTGTGACGTTCAGGGGTGCTTCGTATGGTGCTCTCGTGAACCCCGATTCCGCAATGCCGGCGCCGCCGCGCCGTGAGGTCGTCGACGCCAACGAGGCCGTCGCCGAAGTGGCCCACCTCCTTTCCGAGGTCATCGCCATCTACCCCATCACCCCTGCCTCGCCGATGGGCGAGCACGCCGACGAATGGAGTGCTCGCGGCCGCCCGAACCTGTGGGGCGCCGTCCCCGAGGTGATCGAGATGCAGAGCGAGGCGGGTGCGGCCGGTGCGCTGCACGGCGCCGTGCTCCGCGGTGCGCTCGCCACCACGTTCACCGCCAGTCAGGGCCTGCTCCTGATGCTGCCCGAGATGTTCAAGATCGCCGGTGAGCTCACCCCAGCGGTCATCCATGTCGCTGCCCGATCGGTGGCAACCCACGCACTGAGCATCTTCGGTGACCACAGCGACGTCATGTCCGCTCGCAGCACCGGATTTGCGATGTTGTGTGCCGCCGGAGTGCAGGAGGCAGCCGATCTCGCCGTCGTGGCGCATGCCGCCACGCTCGAGACCCGGGTGCCGTTCATGCACTTCTTCGACGGGTTCCGCACCAGCCACGAACTCAACACCGTGCAGGTGCCGAGTGCCGACATGATCCGGGAGCTGATCTCCGACGCTCGCATCAGCGAGCATCGACTGCGCGGACTCGACCCCGACCATCCTGTGTTGCGCGGGAGTGCGCAGAACCCTGATGTCTTCTTCCAGGCGCGCGAAGCCTGCACGCCGTTCCACGCCGCGGTGCCCGACGCGGTGCAGGAGTCGATGGATCGCCTCGGCGCACTCACCGGGCGTCACTACCGACTCGCCGAGTACCACGGTGCACCCGACGCGGATCGGGTGATCGTCATCATGGGGTCCGGCGCGGGCGCAGCCCGCGAAGCGGTCGACGCGATGAACGAGGCTGGGGAGCGGGTTGGCCTGCTCGTGCTCCGCCTGTACCGGCCGTTCCCGACGGCACAGCTGCTGGCGGCGCTGCCTCCGTCGACTCGCACGGTGATCGTGCTCGACCGCTGCAAGGAGCCGGGTGCGCCGTTCGAGCCGCTGCACCTCGACGTGATCGCGTCGATGTGGCACAGCGACGCCGACGCCTGGGCCGGCAACCAGCGGCCACGAGTGATCGGTGGGCGCTACGGCTTGAGCAGCAAGGAGTTCACGCCGGCGATGGTGAAGGCGGTCTTCGACGAGGCCGCGCTCGACTCCCCGCGCAATCCGTTCACCATCGGCATCTACGACGACGTCAGCCACACGAGCATTCCGTGGGATCCCACGTTCCGTACCGACCACGCCAAGGTGCGGGCCGTGTTCTACGGACTCGGTTCCGACGGCACGGTCGGTGCGAACAAGAACACGGCGAAGATCATCGGGGCCAACACGGACATGAGCGTGCAGGCGTACTTCGTGTACGACTCGAAGAAGTCCGGCAGCACCACGATCAGCCACGTGCGTGTCGACGACGCGCCGATCGACAGCAGCTATCTCGTCGATGAGGCGACGTTCGTGGGTGTTCACCAGTGGAGCCTGCTGGAGCAGCTCGACGTGCTGTCGCTCGCCGCGCCAGGTGCGACCGTGCTCCTCAACTCGCCCTATCCCGCCCACGAGGCGTGGGATCGCCTGCCGGTCGAAGTGCAGGCGCAGATGGTCGACAAGGGTGTCCGCCTCTTCGCCATCGACGCCGCAACGGTGGCCCGCGCCGCCGGGCTCGGTGGTCGGATCAACACGGTGATGCAGGCGTGCTTCTTCGCCCTGTCAGGTGTCCTCCCCACCGATGAGGCGCTCGCCGAGTTGAAGAAGGCGATCCAGCACTCGTACGGCGCTCGCGGAGAGGCCATCGTCGAACGCAACATCGCGGCCGTCGACGAGTCGCTCGCCAACCTTCACGAGCTGACCGTTCCCGACGCGGCCACCTCGACGCGGCACCGTCGGGCGACCGTCAGCCCCGACGCTCCTGATTTCGTCCAGCGGATCACCGCTCGGATGCTGGCGGGCGAGGGCGACCTCCTGCCGGTGAGCGCCCTGCCGCCCGACGGTGCGTTCGTGACCGGCACGTCGAAGTGGGAGAAGCGCACCATCGCCGCCGAGATCCCGATCTGGGAGCCCGATCTGTGCATCGACTGCGGCAAGTGCGCCATCGTGTGCCCGCATGCGGCGATCCGGATGAAGGTCTACGAGCCGTCGGCACTGGCCGACGCCGGCGATCTGAAGACCAAGTCGTTCCGAAGCCGAGAGGTTCCGGGGATGCAACTCACCATCCAGGTCGCGCCCGACGACTGCACCGGGTGTGGCGTCTGCGTGCAGGCCTGCCCGGCGCACGACAAGACCTCGGTCAAGCGAAAGAGCATCAACATGCAGCCCATCGGCGAGCACCTTGCCGAAGAGCGGATCGCGTGGGACGCGTTCCTGCACGTGGAGAGCGCCGACCCGGCCCAGTGGGACCCCGCCAGCGTGAAGACCAGCCAGTTGCGCGAGCCGCTGTTCGAGTTCTCGGGCGCTTGTTCCGGGTGTGGCGAGACGCCCTATCTGAAGCTGCTCACCCAGCTGTTCGGCGATCACACCCTGATCGCCAACGCCACCGGTTGCAGCAGCATCTACGGCGGCAACCTGCCCACCACCCCGTACTCGGTCAACGCCGAGGGTCGCGGGCCGGCGTGGGCCAACAGCCTCTTCGAGGACAACGCAGAGTTCGGGCTCGGCATCCGCCTCGGATTCGAGGCGCAGCGCAGGACCGCAGTGGTCCTGCTCGAACGGCTGCGCCCGATGCTGGCGGCAGCGCTCGACGACACAGCGTTTGCCGCGCTCGTCGAAGGCGTGGACGATTCAGGCGAGATCGCGATCCGCGAACAGCGAGTTCGCGTCGCCGCGCTCCGCTCGGCCTTGCACGGTATCGACCACGTCGATGCACGACGGCTCGATGACCTTGCCGGCACACTCGTCCGCAAGAGCGTGTGGATCGTGGGCGGCGACGGCTGGGCGTACGACATCGGGGCCGGCGGCCTCGATCACGTGCTCGGCAGCGGCCGCAACGTGAACATCCTCGTCCTCGACACCGAGGTGTACTCGAACACCGGCGGCCAGTCCTCCAAGGCCACCCCGCGTGGTGCGGTCGCCAAGTTCGCGGCCGGCGGCAAGGGCAACGTCAAGAAGGACCTCGGGATGGAGGCCATGACCTACGGCGACGTGTACGTGGCTCGGGTCGCGCTCGGTGCGAGCGACGTGCAGACCGTCAAGGCCCTCCTCGAGGCGGACGCCTGGCCGGGCGTGTCGCTGGTGATCGCCTACAGCACCTGCATCGCCCACGGGTTCGACATGAGCAAGTCGATGACCCAGCAGAAGCTTGCGGTGCAGAGCGGGCACTGGCCCCTCTACCGGTACCGGCCGTCGACCGAGGATGGGGCGCAGCCGTTCCAGATGGACAGCGCTGAGCCATCGGTGGCCTTCGCCGATTTCGCCGGTAGCGAGGCGCGATTCGCGATGCTCGCCCGCTCCAACCCCGAACGGGCCAAGGAGCTCGTCGAGCTGTCGCAGGCCGATGTGAACGGACGCTGGGAGTACTACCAACAGCTTGCCGGTGTCCATCGATCGGCACCTGGCCATGCGGGTGACACCACGATCTCCGACAGCGAGGAAGAGCAGTGACCGACCTCACCACCACCTACCTCGGGCTCACGCTGAAGAGCCCGCTCGTCGCCTCGGCAGGTCCGCTGACGGGTGACCCCTCGATGTGGAGTCGTCTCGAAGAGGCGGGAGCCGCGGCGATCGTGCTGCCCTCGCTGTTCGAGGAGGAGATCGAGAACGAGGGCTTCGCCGTGACGTTCGCACTGGAGAGCGGTACCGACCAGTTCGGCGAGGCGCTCAGCTACCTTCCCGAGCTCGACCTGCCCGACGTCGGCCCGGCTCGCTACCTCGCCCGTGTCGAAGCGGCCCGCGAGCGGCTGACCATTCCCGTGATCGCCAGTCTCAACGGCACCAGTCCGGGTGGTTGGGTGCGCTACGCCAAGCACCTCGCCGACGCCGGCGCCGATGCGATCGAGCTCAACGTGTATGACGTGGTCGTCGATCCGGCGACCACGGCCGCCGACGTCGAGCGTCGCTACGTCGAACTGGTCGAAGCGGTGAAGGCGGAGATCTCGATCCCGCTGGCGGTGAAGTTGAGCCCCTGGTTCACCGCCCTGGGCAACCTTGCGGTGCAGCTGGAACGTGCGGGTGCGGACGGCCTCGTTATGTTCAACCGTCTGTACCAGCCCGACATCGACCTCGAGACGCTCGAGGTGGTGCCTCGGCTCCAGCTCAGCAACTCGGCGGAGAGTCGCCTCCCGTTGCACTGGATCGCCAACCTGCGCGGCGCGGTGAAGTGCTCGCTCGCCGCCAGCTCGGGTGTGCACGACGGCGCGGACGCCCTGAAGCTCCTCCTCGCCGGCTCCGACGTCGTGATGTCGACGAGTGCGTTGCTGCGTCATGGACCCGAGCACCTCCGGGTGATCGAGCGATTCATCCGCGACTGGATGGTGGACCGCGACTACGCGACCGTCACCGAGCTGCGCGGCAGTGTGAGTCGCGAGAACGTGCCCGATCCACAGGTCTACGAGCGTTCCAACTACTACCGAGTGATCCACAGCTGGGTCCCGGGGACCGCTCGGTAGGCTGCTCGAATGCGTCATAGCGAAGGTCACTTCGGGCACCGCGCTGGCTGGCTACGGGCGATGGTGCTCGGTGCCAACGACGGCATCATCTCGACAGCGGCGCTGTTGCTGGGTGTCGCAGCCGCGGACTCGTCTCGGTCGGCGATCCTCACCGCCGGCATGGCCGGACTGGTCGCCGGCGCCGTGTCGATGGCGCTCGGCGAATACGTGTCGGTGTCGTCGCAGCGCGACACCGAGCACAGCGACATCGCCAAGGAGAAGTGGGAGCTCGAGCATCAGGCGGACACCGAGCTGGACGAGCTCACCGGCATCTATCGGGCCAAGGGGCTCGAGCCGGCGCTGGCCCGCCAGGTCGCCGTCCAGCTGACCGAGCACGACGCACTCGGGTCACACCTGCGCGACGAGCTGGGCATCTCCACCGATGAACTTGCCAAGCCCTTCCAGGCTGCATGGAGCTCGGCCGTCGCCTTCAGCATCGGCGGCGGCATCCCGATGCTGGCGGCATCCTTCGCGTCCGCCTCGATTCGAATCGGAGCAATCCTCACCGTCGCGCTGATCTCGTTGGTGGTCCTCGGATACACCGGAGCGCGCCTGGGTGGCGCGCCGCCGGCTCGGCCCATCACCCGAGTCGTGCTCGGAGGTGCGGCGGCCATGGTGGTCACCATGCTGGTCGGCAAGTTGTTCGGCGCTGCGGTCGGCTGATCCATGACCGAGCGTGCGGATGCGATCGTCATCGGAGCCGGTGTCATCGGTGCGTCGGTAGCGCTTGAACTCGCCCGCGGCGGCCGGTCGGTGGTGGTGATCGACAAAGGTCCGGCACCGGGTGCTGGGTCCACCAGTTCGTCCTCGTCGATCATCCGCTTCAGCTACTCCACCATCGACGCAGTGCTCACGGCATGGGAGTCGGCTGCGCTGTGGGCAGACTGGGCAGGCCACCTCGGCACGGTGGATCCCGACGGCATGGCCAGGTTCGTCCGGACGGGGATGCTGATCTTCCACACCCCCGGCAACAACACCACCCGCATCGAGCAACTGTGGGACGAGGTCGGGATCTCTTACGAGTTGCTCGAGTCCGAGGAGCTTCATCGTCGGTTCCCCGGTGTCGACATCGGCGCGTTCTACCCACCGAAGCGGATCGACGACCCGGCCTTCGCCGACGATGCCACGACGGAGATGACTGCCATCTTCGAGCCGCAGTCCGGCTTCATCGACGACCCGATGCTGTCCGCGCACAACCTCGCTCATGCGGCGCGGCAACACGGCGTGCGGTTCCTGTTCCATCGAGAGGTCGTCGCCATCGACCGTGATGGCGATCGGGTGGCTGGTGTCACGCTCGGAGATGGTTCGAACGTCCTGGCGCCGGTGGTCGTGAACGTCGGCGGCCCACATTCTTCCGGGCTCAACCGCTTGGCCGGTGTCGCCCAGGGCATGCGGATCAGCCACCGTCCGCTTCGCCAGGAGGTGTTCACGGTTGCGGCACCCGATGGCCTGCGGCTCGAGGACGGCTTCCCGGCCGTGGCCGATCTCGACGTCGGCCAGTACATCCGCCCGCAGATCGGGGGCACGTGGCTGCTCGGGGGAACCGAGCCCGAATGTGACGAGTTGCAGTGGGTCGACGATCCTGACCACTACGACGAGTACCCGACGGTCGAGCAGTTCGAGGTGGCGATGATGCGAGCGGCCAGGCGGGTTCCCGAGTTCGGTGTTCCCCATCGCCCGGTGGGGCTCGCGGCGCTGTACGACGTGGCCGATGACTGGGTGCCGATCTACGACAAGTCCGACCTACCCGGGTTCTTCATGGCCTGCGGCACCAGCGGCAACCAGTTCAAGAACGCGCCGCTGGCCGGCAAGTTCATGGCCGCGATCGTCGAGGCCGAGTCCGCCGGGCGCGACCACGACCTCGACCCGGTCCAGTTCGTCAGTGCCCGCAGCGGGCGAACGATCGACCTCGGCTCGTTCTCCCGTCGACGGACCAAGACCGTGACCAGCGGCACGGTGATGGGTTGAGCCCACGTCTGGGCAACAGTGTCCAGGAGTTGTCCGAAGGAGATCTTCCATGAGAGTACGAGTCGACGCCGACGCCTGCCACGGGCATCAGAGCTGTGCGATCGCCGCACCGGAGGTGTTCGGGGCCGACGACTACGGCAACGCGGTGGTGCTCATCGAAGGCGACATTCCGGCCGAGTTGCAGGCGAAGGCTCGCCGCGCCGAGGGCAACTGCCCTGAGCGGGCCATCACCATCGAGGAGTGACCGGATGGTCGCGGTCGGCCGCGTCGTCCATCGTCGCGGTGCCGCAGTGGCGATGCCGTGGCGCAACGGCGGCGGCTCCACGACCGAGTTGACCCGGGAGCCGCGCCAGGGCGACGCCTTCGACTGGCGCGTCTCGGTGGCCGAGGTCGCCGCGGACGGACCGTTCTCGGAGTTCTCCGGCTACGACCGAGTCATCGTGCTGCTGGCCGGCGATGGCATGAACCTCCGCTTCGACGACACCGGGGAGGTGGTGACGCTGCGCACGCCGCTCGATGCACTCAGGTTCGATGGCGAGCGGCCGGTGTCCGCGCATCTGGTGGGCGGGCCGACCACCGATCTCAACCTCATCTGGCGGCGCGCGGCGTTCGACGCCGAGGCGGCCGTTGTCGAGGCGGCGGGTTCCCGCATCATCGGGAACGGCGATGGCACGACGCTCGTCCACATCGTTCGCGGCGAGATCGAGATCGACGGGGACAGGGCGGCGAGTGCCGGCGATCTCGTGGAGTGGCGAGGTGCGCAGGTCGTCGTCGGCGATGCGACGGCCGTGGTGTTCACGGTGTCGTCGAGGGAAGCCTGAACTACCATTCAGTGGATGGTCATGATCGCGTCGATGCACCCCACAGACGTGTCGCTGGAGGTCACCTGGAGCGACGGTGTCATCAGCCGGTTCCCGTGGCTGTGGTTGCGTGATCACGCCCACGACGACGACACGATGCATCCCGTCACCCAGCAGCGACAACTGTTCACGGCCCGCGTGCCGCGAGGGCTGCGGGGGAGTGCGTACGAGGTCGTCGGTGATGTCCTCGAGGTCACGTGGGACGTGCTCGAGCCCGTCTCCCGCCTGCCTGTCGACTTCCTTGCGGCATTCCGACACCCCCGCGTCGCCCGAGCGGCGATCGACCTGCCGGTGACGCTCTGGAACGCCTCGTCGCTCGCCACGCCGAAGGTCGCGTACGACGCCGTGATGTCCACGGATGCAGGTCTCGCTCAGTGGTTGGGGCGTACCTTGCAGTACGGGTTCTGCATCGTCGAAGGAACCCCGGCGACGGCCGACGCCAGCGAGGCACTCCTGCGTCGAGTCGCCTACATCCGCGAGACGATCTTCGGCGGCTTCTGGGAGTTCCAGGCCGACATGAGCAAGGCCGACACTGCGTACACGACGCTCGAACTCCGGGGTCACACCGACGGCACCTACAGCCACGACGCGCCGGGATGCCAGTTGTTGCACTGCCTCGAGTTCGTCGGTTCCGGCGGTGAGAGCACGATGGTCGACGGCTTCGCCATCGCCCGTCGGATCGAGGCCGAAGCACCCGACCTGTTCGAGGTGCTGTGCAGCGTCGCGGTCCCCGGGCAGTATCTCGGCGATGGCGCGCTCCTCATCGCGGCCAGGCCGGTGTTCCGTCACGACCACACCGGCCGACTCGTCCAGGTGTCGTTCAACAACTACGACCGGGCACCGTTCCTGCTCGACGAGCACGACATGATCGACTTCTACGACGCGCTCCGTCTCTTCGACGAGATCGCCAACGAGCCGGCGATGCAGTGGCGTCACGTGCTCGCCCCTGGCGAGGCGATGCTGTTCGACAACTGGCGGGTGCTGCACGGTCGAGCCGCGTACACCGGCCTGCGACGGATGTGCGGGGGCTACATCAACCGCGAGGACATCGAAAGTCGGCTGCGCCAACTGCTCTGACACTGCCAGGATGCGCGAATGCCAGAGAATCACTTCGACGCAGCTGTGGCGCCCGGCTATGACGCCACCGAGCGGGCCATGTTCGCGCCGGCCGTCGTCGATGCCACGGTGGACTTCCTCGCTGTCCTGGCGGGCGATGGCGCGGCGCTGGAGCTCGGCATCGGAACCGGCCGCATCGCGGTGCCGCTGGCTCGTCGTGGAGTGACGGTGCACGGCATCGACCTCTCGCCGGAGATGGTGGCCCAGCTCCAGGTCAAGAAGGGCAGCGATCAGATCGGTGTGTCGATCGGCGACTTCGCAACCACCACGCTCGACCGGCAGTTTCGGCTCGCGTACCTCGTGTTCAACACGATCACGAACCTCACCACCCAGGACGAGCAGGTCGCCTGTTTCGAGAACGTGGGGCGCCACCTCGAGCCCGGCGGTCATTTCGTGATCGAGGTGTTCGTGCCGATCCTTCGACGGCTCCCACCGGGCGAGAACATGCGCGTGTACGAGTGGGGTCCCACCCGGTTCAGCTTCGACGAGTACCACGTGGTGAACCAGACCCTCGTCTCCCACCACTACTCGATGGACGGTGACCGACTCCGACGCCACTCCGTCCCCTTTCGCTACGTGTGGCCCGCCGAGCTCGACCTCATGGCGCGGCTGGCCGGAATGGAGCTGCGTGAACGCTGGGGAGGTTGGCACCGCGAGCCGTTCACCGAGGACAGCGAGTCGCACGTGTCGGTCTGGCAGAAGGTCCGCTGAGCGACGGGCGGTTACCGTTGCAGGTGTGAGCCTCGACGACATCATCGCCCGCTTCGACGTGGGCGATCCCGCCTTCATCGCCGATCCGTATCCGGTGTTGAACGAGCTCCGCGAGGCCGCGCCGGGCTTCCGCAACCCGGTGACCGGACAGTGGACGCTCACCAGATTCTCCGACGTGCAGGAGACGCTCCGCGATCGCCGGCTCGGTCGCGCCTACACCCATCGGTACACGCACGCCGAGATCGGGCTTCCGGAACCCGATCCTCGGTGGGCGTCATTCCACCAGCACGAGCAGTGGTCGCTGCTGTGCCTGGAGCCGCCGGACCACACCCGGATCCGCCGGCTGGTGGCCAAGGTGTTCACCCCCCGAGCGGTCGCGTCGCTGCGTCCGTCGATCGAGGGTTTCTCGGCCGAGTTACTCGATCGCTGCCAGGAGATGGGCGAGTTCGAACTGCTCCGCGACTACGCGATGCCGTATTCGGTCGCGGTGATCTGCTCGATGCTCGGCGTGCCGCGCAGCGATACACAACTGCTGCTCGACTGGTCGCACGCGATCGTGAAGATGTACGAACTGTCCACGACCGATGCGGTACGCAAGGCCGCCAACACCGCAGCACGTGAGTACATCGACTACACGAAGGCGCTGATCGCCGACAAGCGCCGGCAACCCGACGGACAGCTCGTGTCCGGACTCGTGGCCGTCGAGGACGAAGGGGACACCCTCACCGAGGACGAGATCGTGTCGACGACCATGGTGCTGCTCGAAGCGGGGCACGAAGCCATGGTGAACACGCTGGGCAACGGGATTCGCGCACTGATGCTGCATCCCGCGGAGTGGCGTCGCGTGGTCGATGGAGAAGTGGCGGCGAAGGCCGCGGTGGAGGAGATGCTCCGATGGGACTCGCCGCTGCAGCTGTTCGAGCGTTGGGTGCTCGACGACGGGGTGGAGATCGCCGGTCATCGTCTCGAAGTCGGTGAGGAGGTGGCCATGCTGTTCGGTGCTGCCGAACGCGACCCGAGGCGGTTCCCGAATCCGGATCGGTTCGACATCGGCCGCGGCGACACTGCCCACATCGGGTTCGGCGGCGGCATCCACTTCTGCGTGGGCGCGCCGCTCGCCCGGCAGGAGATCGAGGTCTCCGTCGCCGGACTCGCCGCCCGCTTCCCAGAGATGTCGCTCGGCGCGCCACCCGAGTACCAACCGAACTTCGTCATCCGCGGTCTGCGCGAGCTGCGTCTGCACGGCTGAGTCCTCACACCGCCCGACCAGTAGCGTCGCCACGATGGACGTCGTCGACGCAGTGCACCTCCGCTCTTCCATCCGGGACTTCCTCCCCGATCCGGTCGACGACGCCGTGTTGCGTGCCCTGCTGGTCGATGCAGCGAGGGCACCGAGTGGGGGCAACGTGCAGCCGTGGAGGATCTACGTCGTCAACGGCGAGTCGATGACTCGGTTGCGCGAGTACCTGCCGACGCAGCAGCCGCTGGACCCACTCGAGTACGACATCTACCCCCCGAAGATCTCCGAGCCGTATCGCACGAACCGGTTCACCGTCGGTGAGCAGATGTACGCGCTCCTCGGCATCGAACGCGAGAACCGAGACGGCCGGCTCCGGCAGTTCGCTCGCAACGGCGACTTCTTCGGAGCGCCGGCCGCGCTGTTCTGCTTCGTCGATCGCCAGATGGGACCGCCACAGTGGTCCGACCTCGGCATGTTCCTGCAGACGTTCATGTTGCTCGCTGTCGAACGTGGCCTGTCGACATGCGCACAGGAGTACTGGTCCGTTCGCAATGTGGCCGTCCGATCGTTCGTCGGTGCCGCCGAGCACGAGATGCTGTTCTGCGGGGTGGCGATCGGTCATCGCAACCCCGATGCGCCCGTGAACGACCTTCGATCCGAGCGGATGCCGCTCGACGAGTGGGCGCGCTTCGTCTGACGGTCGGCCCGCCGTGGTTGGGTACGCTCCACTCGTCAGCGAAGGGGGCGTCATGATCCGACACGTGGTGTTGTTGCGATGGAAGGACGGGGTCGGCCCCGATCACGTCCAGGCCACGGTTGCCGCGCTCGAACGGCTGCCGGCGATGATCCCCGAACTCATCGCCTATCACTGTGGGCCCGACATCGGCGTCGTCGACGCGAACTGCGACTTCGCCATTGCGGCACTGTTCGATTCCGTCGAGGACTACCTCGTCTACGACCAGCACCCCGAGCACCGGGCCGTGGTGAAGACGCTGGTTGCCCCTCACATCATCGAGCGCCACGCGGTGCAGTTCAGCGAGGACTGAGGGCCTCGTCCACCCGGTGCAGCACCTCGGTGACATCATCGGGTGTGGTCTGCCAACTGGTCACGAACCGCACGATTCCGTCGCCCATCCCGTAGAACAGCAGATCACGGCCGGCGAGTCTGGCCTCGGTCTCCTCGGGGACGCGCACGAACGCGATGTTGACTTGGGGGTCGACGAGGAGTTCGAGCCCGCGGGTGCGCAACCCGCGGGCCAGCTCGGTCATGGCAGCGTTCGCCTGGTGGGCGAGTTGCAGCCAGAGTCCGTCGGTGAGATAGGCAATGAGCTGCGCGGCCTGGAACCGCATCTTGCTGGCCACATGGCCGGCGCGCTTCACGCGGTACATGAGCTCTTCGCTGACGGCAGGGTCGAAGCTGACCACGGCGTCCGTCGTCGCCGCGCCGTTCTTGATGGCACCCAACGAGAACACATCGACCCCGGCACGCCACGTGAGGTCCGCGGGTGTGCAACCCAGCGCGTCGATGGCGTTGGCGATCCGTGCGCCGTCGAGGTGTACTCGCAGCTGGTGTTCTCGGGCGATCTCGGCCAAGACGCGCACGTCGTCGGGTGTGTACAGCGTGCCGTAGTCCGTGGGGCAGGTGAACGACAGCACCGAGGGCTGCGAGTGGTGCGGGTCACCCCAGTTGGTGGCCGCGAACGCGTCGCGCAACGACTCGGGGTGCATCACGTATCCGTCACCGGGCAGTCCGCGCATCACTGCACCTCCACCGAACATCGACGTCGCACCGCATTCGCTGCGCAGGATGTGTGCGGTCTCGTGACAGAGCACGCTGCCCCACGGTGGGCACAGCGCGGAGAGCGCCAGCGCGTTCGCCGCGGTGCCACTCGCCACGGGGAACACCGCGACGTCGGGGTGCTCGAACACCTCGGCGACGAGGTCGCGGAGACGACCGCTCCATGGATCTCCACCGTAGGCGAGCGCCGATCCTTCGTTGGCGGTCGCCAGGGCGGACAGGATCTCTGGTGCGATTCCGGCGGCGTTGTCGCTGCGCAGCTCGATCGGTGAGGGCATGTCGTCACTGTACGCAGCGTTGACATGCACCCTCCCCGTTCGGGCAGACTGCCGGTGATGCCCAGCCGTCGCCGTCCCCGGACCCCTCCGCCCTCCCCATCACGCGCGGGAGCGGCACCCGTCGTGCGCGTCGACCCTGCGGAGCAGTTCGCCGCAGCGATGCGCGAATCCGAGGAACGCGACAAGGCGGCACGCGAACGGAACCGCCTCCAGCAAGAGGCCAAGGCGCGCCACGACGCGGAAGTCGCCGCCCATGCCCAGGCACTGGTCGCCGCCCGACGCGATCTCGAACGTGCCATCGATGCGGTCCGTGCCGCCAAGCGTGACGGGACGAGCGCCGTTGCGGCCGATGAGACGTGGAAGGTCGCCAAGGCTCGCGTCATCGAGCTCGAGACCGGCACCCCGCCCGCATGGGCGGCGAAGGACTAGCTCGGCTTGCGAGCGATGTACTGGACGACGGCGCCCTCGCCGGTGTGGCCTGGTCCTTCCACGATCGTGCGCACGAACTCCTGACCGTGGACCTCCTCGAGGCCGGCGAGCTCGTTGCGGAGCCCGACGAGGGTCATGGTCATGTCCGGGTTCTGGGGGCCACCGGTGCCGCGCCCGATCTGGTCGGGGGTGTACGCCTCGAGCAGCAGCACGCCACCAGGTCGGAGCGCGGCCACGACGCGGCGGTGCAGGGCCAGTCGGACAGGGAGTGGGGTGTGGGCGAAGATGGACACGATGGCGTCCCATCGATCGGTGCCAAGGTCCCAGGTCGCGAGGTCGCCAGTGTGCACGTCGACGGACACGCCGCGCGACTCGGCCAGTCGCCGAGTCTTCTCGCTGCCTGATTCGGTGAGATCGACGCTGGACACGGCGAAGCCGTGCTCAGCGAGCCAAGTCGAGTTCCGCCCCTCACCCTCGGCGAGGCACAGGACCTCGCCGCGGGGGAGCGCGTCGGCGCGGGCGGCGAGGAACTCGTTGGGATCAGTGCCGTAGTAGTAGTCGTCGCGCTGGTAGCGCTGCTCCCACATGTCGCGAGGTGTCGGTTGCATCGGCCCAACCGTACTCTCGGATCGTCGCCCTAGACTTAGGGCTAAATCACGTTCCTCTCTCGCAGGAGAAGCCATGGCTCGCTACATCACCAAAGTCCGTACCGCTCGATCCGCCGAGGACGTGTTCGCCTACATGGCCGATCTGCGGAACTTTGCTGCATGGGATCCCGGCGTGAAGAAGGTCGTGCAGATCGACGGTGACGGCGGCGGGCTCGATGCGACCTTCGACGTCACGGTGAGCGGCACCACCTTGCGCTACCGCACCGTCGAGCACCAGCCGCCCACCGGGTTGCTCGTGGTCGCCGAGAGCTCCTCGCTGGTGTCCACCGATCGAGTCAGCGTGCAGGCCGAGTCGGCCGGTTGTGTCGTCACCTATGACGCAGACCTGCAACTGAAGGGGATCGCGAAGATCGTGTCGCCCATCCTGGGTCTCGCGTTCGGTCGCATCGGCGGTCGAGCAGCGGCAGGGTTGCGCCGCGAGCTCGACGGAGTCGACGTCCCCACATGAGCGTTCGATCGATCGTGGACGCGGCCCTCGAAGCGCCGGTGGTCACCAGCTTCACCCGCGTCGGCTACGACGTTCGATCGCGGCTGGAGCACTGGACCCCGCTCTCGTCCTATCGGCTCGAGGGGCGGGTCATGCTCATCACTGGTGCGACCTCGGGCCTCGGGCTCGTCGCATCGGAGCAGTTGGCCCGGTGCGGAGCGACGGTGGTCCTGCTCGGACGCGACCCTGCCAAGACCGAGCGGGTTCGAGCAGACCTCGCCGAGCGGACGGGCCGCGACGACCTCGGCGTCGTCATCGCCGACATGGGTGACCTCGACGACGTTCGCCGGGTGGCCGCCGAGGTGCGGAATCGATACGACCGGCTCGATGTGCTGGTCCACAATGCCGGCGCGCTGACCGCCGACCGACGAACGTCACCGTCGGGCATCGAGATGACCGTCGCCAGTCAGGTGGTCGGTCCGTTCCTGCTCACCTCCCTGCTCCTGGATCGCCTTGCCGAGGCCGGGCCCGGCAGGGTGATCACGATGTCGTCCGGCGGCATGTACAGCGCCCCGCTCACCGTGACCGACCTGCAGATGGGCACCGACTACAAGGGCTCGGAGCAATACGCCCGCGCCAAGCGGGCGCAGGTCACCTTGAACGAGATGTGGTCCGAGTGCGTGCCCGCGACCGACGTGGTCTTCCACGCCATGCATCCGGGGTGGGCCGACACTCCCGGGGTGCGCGAGTCGCTGCCCACGTTCCGCAAGATCGTCGGCCCGTTGCTGCGCTCGCCCGAACAGGGTGCCGACACGTTGGTGTGGCTCGCCGCCGACGACGGACCGCCGCGCACCTCGTCGGGTGAGTTCTGGCTCGACCGCACGGCGCGTCACATCCACAAGCTGCCCACGACGCGCTCGAGCGACACGCCCGAGCGCCGTGAGCGCCTGTGGGCGTGGTGCTGCGCCGCGAGCGGGATCAGCGCCGACTGACCCTCAGACGATCTCGTAGCGAATGGGCAACCGCTTGAGCCCGCTGACGAAGGTGCTCTTCACCAACTCGGGCTCGCCGGCGAGTTCGACCTTGCGCAGCCGCGGGAGGATGGCGCCGTAGAGCGCCTTCAGCTCCATCCGGGCGAGCATCGCTCCCAGGCAGTAATGGACGCCGAAGCCGAAGGCGAGGTGCTTGTTGGGGGTGCGTCCGACGTCGAACGAGAACGGATCGGGGAACACGTCCTCGTCGCGGTTCGCCGACCAGTACGACAGCAGCACGTCCTGGCCTGCTGTCACGGTGGTGCCGCGGATCTCGTAGTCGACCGTCGCCGTGCGCATGAAGTGCTTCACCGGGCTCGTCCAGCGGATCATCTCGTCGACCGCCGTGGTCATCAGGCTCGGATCGGCCTGGAGGCGGGCGAGTTGGTCCGGATGCTGCAACAGCGCAAGCAGTCCTCCCGACATCGAGTTGGAGGTCGTGTCGTGACCGGCGGTCGCGGCGATGATGTAGTACCCGAGCTGCTCCTTGTGGCCGATCGGATCGCCGTCGATGATCCCGTTGGCGATGACGGACGAGAGGTCGTCGGTCGGGCGGGCCTGACGCTCCGCGGTGATCCCGTCGAAGTAGTTGACGAAGTCGGCGACCGTCTGGATGATGCCGGCGAGGACATCGTCGTCGCGTTTGAAGTCGTCGTCCTCGGCGCCGAACAGCTCCTGGGTCAGACGCAGCATGCGGGGGTAGTCGCTCTCGGGCAGGCCGAGGATGGCGAGGATCACGTACAACGGGAACTGCATCGCGATGTCGGCAGCGAAGTCGCATTCGCCACCCTTGGCGATCATCTGGTCGACCGAGCGCTGGGCGAGTTCGGTGAGACGCGCATCGAGCTTCGCCAAGTTCTTGGGGAGGAACCAGTCGGACGTGAGGTTGCGGTGCAACCGGTGCTCAGGGTCGTCCATCTGCACCAGTGACTTCACGAGATGGCCCTGCATCTCCCGCATCGAGTCCGACTCCTTGTTGCCCAGGATGGCCCGCGGGGCGTTGAGGAACTCGGTGGGGTGCAGCTCGACGTCGAGGATGTCGGCGTGCTTGGTGAGCACGTAGAACGGGTTGAAGTCGGGATGCTCCACCCAGTGCACCGGATCCTCGCGCCGCAGCTTCGTGGTGACTGCGTGGAAGAAGTGCTCGTCGGTGAAAGTGGCGCCGGTGAGAAACGCCTGCCCCGCCTGCTCGAGCGTGATGTCCTGTTCGTTCGTCATGGTCAGCTTCTAGCATCGCGGCGTGCCGTCGCAGGACTCGGAGGTACCGCGGTTCTGCAGATGTCGCGCCTCGTCGGGTGTTGGAGCAGGTAGGGTGGCCGTCTCAATCCGGGTTCTCCTCTTACGGCGGATCCACGTCGAAAAAGGCAGGGCCCAAAATGGCCACCGGTACCGTGAAGTTCTTCAATGCAGAAAAGGGCTTCGGCTTCATCTCCCGTGAGCAGGGCGACGATGTGTTCGTGCACTTCTCCCAGATCCAGGGCAGTGGTTACAAGTCCCTCACCGAGGGTCAGGCAGTCGAGTTCGACGTCGCCCCCGGTCGGAAGGGCGAAGAGGCGCAGAACGTCAGGCCCCTCTGATTCCCGCCGAGTCGGGCTCCCGAGGAGCTCGACATGGGCAGTAGTGCGGGGCGTGCCAAACGCGATCGCGAAAAGGCGCGTCAGGAAAAGCAAGCGATCAAGCGGGAACGCCGTCAGGGCGGTGCCATCGACCTCGTCGATGAGCCGACCGACGATGCGGACCCCTCGATCCGTCGTCCGCAGGACGATGTGCTTGCCGACCTGGCGCGCCTGCACCAGCGCTTCGATGACGAAGCAATGGAGTTCGAAGATTTCGAAACCGCAAAGCGCGAACTGATCGCCCAACTCGACATCGGCTGAGCCTCACGGCTCGCCGGTGGCGAGTGGCGGTCAGATCGCCAAGCGGCGTGCCACCACCGACCAGACGTCGGGGTCCAGGCCCATTCCCAAGTGGGTGCTGTCGACCTCGATGTTCTCCACGTCGGGTGAGAAGTGGTCGATGCATGCGCCGGGCGCGACGATGCCGTCGCGCCTGCTCCACATCGCGGTGATGGGTACCCGGATGGGGATGAGGTTGCGCTCGTCGACACGGCGTCGCACTTCGGAGATCACGTCCGCGGAGTACCGGCGCGACACGATGCTGTACGCCGGCCCGCCGATCACCGGTGTGCCGAAGGTGATGATCCGGCGCACGAGCGCGGGTTGGTCGCGGGCGACCTCTCTCGAGACCACCCCGCCGATGCTCCAGCCCACGAGGGCGGGCGTTCGTCCGGTCTCGTCGCGCACCTGTGCCACCAACCGCGCGATCCGCGGGTGGATGTTGTGGACATCGCCGGTCATCCGCCCAACGCGACTCGGATGTGCGTCATGGCCGAGTTGGTCGAGGAACGCCCGCAGCGGGAGCATCGACGCGTCGGTGGCGCCGAGGCCCGGCACCAAGATCACCGGTGCGCCGTCGCCTCGCGGTAGTCGCCGCAACGCCGGGGTCTGCCACGCGAGTCGGAACGGTTCGAGCCCTGCCAGCAGTTCGCCGGCGGTTCGCAGAGGCGAGGGTGGCCGCACGAGGCGACCCTAGCGCTCAGCTCAACGACAGCCAGCTCGACGACAGCCAGCTCGACGACAGCCAGCTCAACGACAGCCAGCTCAACGACAGCCAGCTCAACGACGGCCGCGAGGTGCCCGACCGCGGTTGCGTGAGGCCGGCGCGGCACCCTGGCGGGGCGACCGACGCTGCTGCTGCTGCGGCTGGGTGCGGGCCTCGACCGGCGGGCGGACATGAGCGGCGGCCTCGCCGACGAGGTTGCCGATCGCGCTGTGACCGGGGGCGACGCGGGTGATGATCGGTTCGATCTTCGCCGCGCGTGCGAGCGCCTTGACATCGCCGACCTGGTCGGGCGTCATGATCGTGACCACGATGCCCTCGGAGCCGGCGCGGGCGGTGCGGCCGCTGCGGTGCAGGTACGCCTTGTGCTCGGCCGGGGGGTCGACGTGCACGACCAGCGCGATGTCGTCGACGTGGATGCCGCGCGCGGCGATGTCGGTGGCGACGAGCACCTTGGTGGTGCCGGCAGCGAACGACTCGAGGTTCCGCTCCCGAGCGTTCTGGGAGAGGTTGCCGTGCAGTTCCACGGCGGGGATGCCGGACATGGTGAGCTGCTTGGCGAGCTTCTTCGCACCGTGCTTGGTACGAGTGAACAGCAGCGACCGGTCACGACCCGCCGCGAGTTCGCGGACCACGTTGGGCTTGTCGACCTGGGCAACGGCGAACACGTGGTGCGTCATGGTGCTCACGGGGGCGATGGCCGGGTCGACGGAATGGACCACCGGATCGACGAGGTATCGCTTCACCAGGATGTCGACACCGTTGTCGAGGGTGGCGGAGAACAGCAGACGCTGGCCGGTGGTGGGAGTCGCGTCCATCAGACGGCGCACGACCGGGAGGAACCCGAGATCGGCCATGTGGTCCGCCTCGTCGAGCACGGTGACTTCCACGTTGGCGAGTGAGCAGTGTCGCTGCTGGATGAGGTCCTCGAGACGGCCAGGGCAGGCGACCATGATGTCGACGCCGGCCTTCAACGCGTGGACCTGCGGACCCTGGCCGACGCCACCGAACACGGTGGAGACGCGCAGGCCCATGGCTGTTGCCAGCGGGGCGATGGACTCGCTCACTTGGTTGGCGAGTTCGCGGGTGGGGACGAGCACCAGGGCACGGGGGCGACCCGGCTGACGCTTGGTGGTGGAGGCGGCGAGCGCGGCCACGGCAGGGATCGCGAACGCAATCGTCTTGCCGCTACCGGTGCGGCCACGGCCCAGGACGTCGCGGCCGGCGAGCGAGTCGGGGAGCGTGGCTGCCTGGATGGGGAACGGTGCGGTGACGCCGCGATCGGCGAGCGACCGGATGATCGAGGTGGGCACGCCGAGGGCCTCGAAGGTGGTGTCGACCGGCGCCACTTCGACGCCGTTCATCACGGTCTCCTGGATGGCGTAATCGATGCGGCCAGCCGGCGCGGGACGGGAGTGGTCCCGCTGGGGGCGCGGTCGGTTGTTGCGGCGCGCGCGGTCCGAGGACGAGGGGGGTGAGGTGTTCATGAGGTTCTTTCGTGTTCGGAGGGGGGCCGTTGATGCATGGCCACTCGCCTCTGAGGCGAACAACTCCCGACCGGGAGAACCGTGCGCTACTGCGCTGCACTCGACCGCAGTGCACCGGATTCGGCACAACTGCGTTGGCCACGCTACCGGTGATCTGGCCGAACAGGGCACGAGCGAGCCCAACGAGTGACAGTAGAACTGTCAATGGTGAGGTCTTCCGCGATGACCGGCTGCGAGCAACTGTTCTGACGGCTCACACGTCGACGAACGTGAGGTCGTCGCCGAGCACGATCTCGCCCGCGAAGTGGGCCGCGGCGCGGGCGCGCCACTCGTCCTCCTGACCGGGTTGCATCGACGGGACGTAGTGGGTGAGCACGAGCGTGCGAATCCCTGCTCGCGTGGCTGTCTGTGCGGCCTGCTCCACCGACGAGTGGTAGTCGAGGATGTCCTGCAAGCGCTGCACCGGTACAAGTCGGACGAGGTCGTCGCGGATGACCGTCTGCACGTAGGCGGTGGCGCCGAGGCACAACTCGTCGAGCGCATCGCAGGGCACGCCGTCGCCGCCGAGCACCGCGCTGGTGCCCTCGTCGTCGATCCGGAATGCGACGGTGGGCTCGACCGGCCGGTGGTCAGTGGCGCCGACGGTGACCGTGGCCGAACCCACCGTGAACACATCGCCGGGGGACACCTCGATGACGCGGACGTCGGGCATCCCAGCGAGGTCGGCGTGGTGGTCGAGTCGATACTGCAGGTCGGGCGCCAGCGAAGCGAGGATCGCGTCGACGACCTCTTGCAGCCGCGGTGGCCCGTACACGTGCAGCGGTGCGCCCTGAGGACTCATGATCCAATGCGTGGTGATCACGTCGTTGAGGTCGGTGATGTGATCGCTGTGCAGGTGGGTGACGAGCACCGCGTGCAACATCGGCGGCAGCACGCCCGCGGCCGTGAGGCGCATCAGCACGCCACGACCGCAGTCGACGAGGATGCACGCACCCTCCGTTCGGACCAATGTGGACGGGCCGGCCCGCCGGGCGTCGGGGAGTGGGCTGCCGGTGCCGAGCAGGGTGATCTTCATCGGGGCAACGTAACAGTTGTCAGTCTGACTGACAACTGTTGCCGGGTAAGTTCGACGAATGGCTGGCTCGATCCTCGGCACGCGCGTGCTGCGCACAGAAGACCCGGAACTCCTCGTGGGATCCGGCCGGTACGTGTACGACCTCGACCTCCACGAGCCGCTGCACGTGGTGTTCGTGCGATCGGAGATGGCGCACGCACACGTTCGCTCGATCGACGTCGACGAGGCGTTGGCGATGCCAGGTGTGGTCGCCGTGCTCACCGCCGCCGACCTCGGTGTCGATCCACACCACGGCATGGTCAAGGTCCACGACGACTTCGCCCGGCCACCTCTCGCAGTCGACACGGTTCGATTCGTCGGTGAGGCGGTCGCCGCCGTCGTCGCGACCTCTGAGACCGAGGCCAAGGACGCTGCCGAACTGGTGCTCGTCGACTACGACCCGTTGCCAGTGGTGGTCGACCCCGAGGAAGCCCTCACCGAGGGCGCAGTCGTGCTGTTCCCCGACCATGGCGACAACATCGCCATCTCCACCACCGACCCGGTGAACGCCGAGATCTTCGGGGATGCAGACGTCGTGGTGCGCGGCCGCTACGTCAACCAACGGGTCGCCGTCGCTCCGATGGAGCCACACAGTGCCGCGGCGATCGTCGGCGACGACGGGCGACTCACCTTCTACGGCGCGACGCAGATGCCCCACTTGCTCCACCAGCTGCTGTCGCGCGCGTTGAAGATGGATCGTTCGCAGATCCGCGTGATCGCCCCCCATGTGGGCGGCGGCTTCGGTGGCAAGGCCGGCCTGTACCCCGAGCAGGTCGTGGTGGCGGTCGCCGCATTGCGATTCGGCCGCCCGGTCCAGTGGATGGCGACGCGTAGCGAGGACATGCTCGCCCTGGCGCACAGCCGTGCGCAGGTGCAATACGTCGAGCTCGGGTGCCGCAACGACGGCACCTTCACGGGGCTGCGGGTGCGACTGGTGGGTGACGGCGGGGCGTATCCGGGGCTCGGCGCCTTCCTTCCGGCCGGCACGCGCCGGATGTCGAACGGCACGTATGCCTTCCCGGCGATCCAGTTCGACATCGCGGTCGCCACCACGAACACCACGCCCACGGGCGCCTACCGAGGTGCCGGCCGTCCGGAGGCCACGGCGTTGCTCGAACGCGCTGTTGATCACGCCGCGCTCACGCTGGGCATCGACCCCATCGAGATCCGTCACAAGAACCTGCTCGGCGACGATGTCTTCCCGTTCCGGACGCTCACCGGCGTCACCTACGACATCGGCAAGTACCGCACGCCGCTCGACGAGGCGGCGCGGCTCGCGGGGTACGACGATCTGCGACGTGAGCAGGCCGAGCGACGCGCTCGCGGTGACCGGATGCTGCTCGGCATCGGCGTGGCCGCATACGTCGAGATCACCGCCGGGGGCGGTGCGTCGGAGTACGGCGCGGTCGAGGTGCACCCCGATGGCAGTGCGACGATGATGGCCGGCACGTCGGCGCACGGCCAGGGTCACCAGACCGCGTTCGCGATGATCGTCAGCGCCCAGACCGGCATCCCCGTCGACAGGATCCGTCTGGTGCAGAGCGACACCGACCTGGTGCGCACCGGCGGCGGGACGGGCGGGTCGCGTTCGCTGCAGCTCGGCGGCTCGGCGGTCCATCGCGCCACCGAGGCGGTGGTGGAGAAGGCCCGCGACCTTGCTGCCCGGCTCCTCGAGGCCGACCCGGCCGACGTCGTGGTCGACACCGATGCCGGCACCATCGGCGTCGCGGGCGTGCCGGCGAGTGCACTCACGTGGGGCGAGTTGGCAGCGGCCGCCGCAGACGACCACGACACCGTCGACCATGCCGACGGCACGCTGGGTCTGGCGGCGCAGCTCGACTTCGATCAAGGCGAGGCGACGTTTCCCTTCGGCGCCCACATCTCGGTCGTCGAGGTGGACCGCGACACGGGTCGGGTCACGCTCCTGCGCCACATCGCGGTCGACGACTGCGGCACGGTGCTGAACCCGCTACTGGTCGAGGGGCAGCAGCACGGTGGTGTCGCCGCCGGGATCAGCCAGACGATGTACGAACAGGTGCGCTACGACACCGATGGCAACCCCCTCACAGGTAATTTCATGGACTACGGCATCCCGTCCGCAGCGGAGTTCCCCTCGTTCGAAGTTCACAGCACCGAGACACCGACGCCACTGAACCCGCTCGGGGCGAAGGGCATCGGCGAGGCCAGCACCATCGGCAGCACCCCTGCAGTGCAGAACGCGATCATCGACGCGGTCTCGCACCTCGGGGTTCGCCACATCGACCTGCCCTGCACGAGCCAGCGGGTGTGGGAGGCGATCCGCGCTGCGGAGGCGGGAACCTTGCCCGACCCATGGCGGGAACCACCCGATGTGTTCGCCCGGCTGGCCGCGGGCCAGGAGATCGACGAGGCCGGCCTCAACGCCGCCGAGGGCATCTGACCCCGTACCCTCAAGTGCCGTGTCCAAACCTGGCCTGCCCAACGATCTTCTCGAACGCCTCCGGGCGGCCACCGAAGCCCTCGAAGCAGTGATCGCCGACCGCTCGATCCTGTCCGACCTTTCGCTGGACGAGCGCACCCGGTTGCTCAATGCCGCGGGCGACGTGTACGAGCCCGACGTCCGTGAACGCCGGCGTCAGATCAAGGCCCAACGTCGCCAGGAGAAGAGCGAACGGGCACTTCGGCACCAGAGCACGCTCGCCGAGACCGGTATCCGGTCATTACGGGCCAAGCCCGTGTTCGTGACTCCCAACGTGTTCCCTCCGGAGCTCGTCGCGGCGGACGAGATCGACGACGAGTCGACCGCCAGGGAACACGAGGCCGTGGAACCCCAGCACTGCTACGTCTGCAAACGGGATTACTCGCAGATCCACTTCTTCTACGACCAGATGTGTCCCGAGTGCGCCGAGTTCAACTACACGAAGCGCAGCGAGACCGCCGATCTGCACGGGCGGGTGGCACTGTTGACGGGCGGGCGGGTGAAGATCGGCTACCAGGCCGGCATCAAGCTGCTCCGCGCGGGCGCGCACCTCATCGTCACCACCCGCTTTCCCCGGGACTCGGCCGTGAGGTACGCCGCGGAGCCCGACTTCGCCGACTGGGGCGACCGGTTGGAGATCTTCGGCCTCGACCTGCGCCACACGCCCAGCGTCGAGGCGTTCTGCCAGCACCTCCTCGATACCCGCGACCGGCTCGACTTCATCGTCAACAACGCGTGTCAGACGGTGCGCCGTCCGCCCGAGTTCTACCGCCACATGATGGAACTCGAGGGCGTCGCCGTGGCCGACATGCCGCCTCGTGCGCAGCGCCTGCTGGGGGCGTACGAGGGGCTGCGCGGGTACGACATGCTCCAGTCGGGGGACGGGGCCGCGCCGGCACCGATGCCCATCGATGCCGTCGGCCTCACCCATGCAGCCCGGTTGTCGCAAGCGCCGTTGCTGCCTGAGGAATCAACCGATCGCGCCCACCTGTTCCCCGAGGGACGGCTCGATCAGGACATGCAGCAGGTCGACCTTCGCGACCGGAACTCGTGGCGCCTCACGCTCGCCGAGGTGAGCTCGGTGGAACTGCTGGAGACGCAGTTGGTCAACGCGGTGGCGCCCTTCGTGCTGAACGCCCGGCTGAAGCCGCTGATGTTGCGCACGCCCGAGCGCGACAAGCACATCGTCAACGTGTCGGCCGTGGAGGGGCAGTTCTACCGACGGATGAAGACCACCCGACATCCCCACACCAACATGGCCAAGGCTGCCTTGAACATGATGACCCGCACCTCGGCCGCCGATTACCACGCCGACGGGATCCACATGAACAGCGTCGACACCGGGTGGGTGAGCGACGAGGATCCGCTGCACATCGCTCAACGAAAAACCGCCCAGCACCACTTCCATCCGCCGCTCGACATCGTCGATGGGGCGGCCCGCATCGTCGACCCGATCATCGACGGCCAGAACACCGGTGTGCACATCTGGGGCCAGTTCCTCAAGGATTTCCGGTCAACGGACTGGTGAGAGGGTCAATTTCCAGCTGCCTACCTACTGGTAGGTCGGCTGGGGTAAGGTGTGGTCAATGACTGAGATCGCTGTGCCAGCCATCACCAGCACGTTCACTCACACCGTCACCCGCACCGACTCGCTGAACGACGTGCGTGCGATCATCCCTGCCGCGTGCTACGAGCGCTCCACGAGTCGCGCCACCTGGGCGTTGATCCAGGCAGTGGTGCTCTGGGTGGTGCCGGTGGTCGCGCTGGCATTCGTCTCGTCGTGGTGGCTCGTGGTGCCGCTGTGGGTGCTCGCGGGGCTGGCCGTGTCCGGCCTGTTCGTGCTCGGCCACGATGCGTCGCACGGAGCGCTGCTCGATTCCCGCACCGCCAACCGCCTGGTGGCACAGGTCTGCATGGCGCCCAGCGTCCATGTCGAGGCTGCCTGGGACCTCGGCCACAATCGAATCCATCACGGCTACACGACCCGCCAGGGCTTCGACTTCGTGTGGCACCCGCTCACGGTCGATGAGTACCGCGCACTCGGGCCGGTGGGCAAGCTGCGGCACCGCTTCGAATGGTCGTCGCTGGGTTCGGGCGCTTACTTCCTGCGCACCGTGTGGTGGCAGAAGATGTGGCGCTTCAACGCTCCCGGCAAGCGTCACGACGCCATCGTGCGCGACAAGATCACCCTCACCACCGCCATCGTGCTGGTGCTCGGCGGTACCGTCACCTTCGGTGCGCTCACCGGCGGCTGGGTCGACGCCGTCTGGTTGCCCGTGAAGCTGTTCGTCGTGCCGTTCCTGCTCTTCGTCCACATCATCGGATGGACGGTGTACGTCCACCACGTGGCCCCCGACATCCGTTGGTGGCCGCGCAAAGAGTGGTCACAGTTTCGTGGCCAGATGGAATCCACCACGATCCTGCGCCTGCCGCGGCTCGTGAATCGGCTGTGGTTCCACAACATCTTCGTCCACGTGCCGCACCACGTCGATGCCCGAATTCCCTTCCACCAGCTGCCGGCAGCAGCAGCGGCCATCGCGGAGGCGTACCCGGAGACGGTTCGCTCGTCGCGCCTGTCGATGCGGGAGTACTTCCGCACGGCCCGCGCCTGCAAGTTGTACGACTTCGAGGCCGGTGCGTGGCAGCGCTACTCGGCCGCTCGTCACTGACGCGTCGGACGTCGCCGTTCAGACTTCGAGCTGGCGGGCCAGCGACTGGACCGACTCGATGAACTCGTCGATCATGTCGAACACGACCTGGGCGGCGGGCTTCGACACGTTCATGCTGCCCACGATCTGGCCCACGAAGTAGTTGGCGAGTTGCTCGGCGCCGCTGCCGGAGCGGTAGGCCGCGCGGTCGATGCGAGCGCGGGCTTCGGCCACGAGGATCGGCTGCAACGGCATGCCCAGCGGGCGGGGGTTGGCCGGGTCGTCCCACTCGTCGGTCCACGCCGAGCGCAGTTGCCGAGCCGGCTTGCCGGTGAGCGACCGGGAGCGCAAGGTGTCGCTCGACGAGGCGGCGAGGAACTTCTGTTTCACGACGGGATGGGTCTCGGCCTCGTCGGTGGTGAGCCACACTGAACCGCACCACACCCCCTGCGCACCGAGCGCCATCGCCGCGGCCATCTGCCGACCCCGCCCGATGCCGCCCGCGCCCAGTACGGGCACGGGAGCGACCGCGTCGACGATCTCGGGGATGAGCACCATCGTGCCCACCTCGCCGGTGTGGCCGCCCGCCTCGGCGCCCTGGGCGATGATGATGTCGACGCCCGCGTTGACGTGCCGCTGGGCGTGCTGCGCCTTCCCGGCGAGCGCGCCGACCAGGCGGCCCTCCTCCTTGACCCGCTCGATCATGTGCGGAGGGGGCGGGCCGAGCGCGTTCACCACGAGCGACGGCCGGTGGGCCAGTGTGATGTCGAGCAACGGCTCGGCCTGGTTGGCCGAGAACGGAGCGGCCGTGCCGCTGAGGTCACCGACGACGCCTCTGGCACCGGCGTCGTCGGCGGGCAGCGGCGGCACGTCGTACTTGAGCAGCAGTTCGTCGACGAAGCGCCGGTGCTCCTCGGGGATGAGGTCGCGGATGTCCTTCAGGCTCAGCCCGCCCTCGTCGGAGCCTGCGTACTTGGCGGGCACGATGAGATCGACACCGTACGGCCGGTCCCCGATCTCGGCCTCGATCCAGGCGAGGTCGATCTCCAATTGGGCGGGGGAGTGGGCGACGGCACCGAGCACACCCATTCCGCCGGCCTTGGTGACAGCCGCGACCACGTCGCGGCAGTGCGTGAACGCGAGGATCGGCACGTCGATGCCGAGCATGTCGGTGATGGCGGTCTTCATGCCGCCGACACTACGACACGAGGTCGAGTGCTCCCACTGCCCGAGTGAGGCGGTGGACGGCCTCTCCCAGCTCGCTGGGCGAGAGCGTGGAGTACGAGAACCGGGCGTTCGAGTCGGGCCGCTGGTCGATCGTGAACGCGTTCCCAGGGACGAACGCGACGCCCTGTTCGATGGCATGGCGGAGCAACTCGGTGGTGTCGGTGATGTCGGCGAACTCGGTCCACAGGAACATGCCGCCCTCCGGTCGGAGGAACCGGATTCGATCTCCCAGTGAATCGTCGAGCGCATCGGCGAGCGCATTGCACCGAGCGCGATACATGGGCACGATCCGCGCCTTCTGCGCATCGAGCCACCCGGGCTGCTGCACCACGTTGGCGAGCAGTTGCTGGGCGAAGGTGGAGGTGTGCAGGTCGGCCGCTTGCTTCGCGCGGGCCACCCACGCCATCACTTCTGGTGGCCCGATCATCCAGCCGACCCGGAAGCCTGGCGCGACGATCTTGGAGAACGTGCTGAGGTAGACGACGCGATCCGTGAAGCTGGCAACCGGCGGCAGCGCCTCGCCGGCGAACCGAATCGATCCGTAGGGGTCGTCCTCCACGATGAGGAGCTCGTACTCGTCCGCCAACTCGCCGAGCAGCCGCCGGCGTTCGATGGACATCGTCGCGCCGGACGGGTTGTGGAAGTTGGGCACGACGTACACCAGCTTGGGTCGCAGGCCCGCCTGGAGACGCTCGGCGAGGAGCTCGACGCACATCCCGTGCGCGTCACCGGGAATGACCTCGAAGCGCGGCTCGAACAGCTCCAGCGACTGCACCGCTCCGAGATAGGCGGGTGATTCCGTGACGACGACGTCACCTGGATCGACCAGCACCTTGGCCAACAGGTCGAGCGCCTGCTGCGATCCGTGCGTGACCACGATCTCGCCATCGACCGCGACCGCTCGACCCAGTTCGACCGAGTAGTGGTCGGCGATCCACCGACGCAGATCGAGCACTCCGTCGGTTGCCGAGTACTGGACGACACGGGGTCCGTACTCGCCGAGCAGCCGGTCGGCCTCGCGCCGAAGGTCGGCGAGCGGGAAGCTGTCCGGAGTGGGCAACCCGCCGGCGAGCGACAACATGTCGCTCATCTCGGTGACCTTCAGCAGGTCGCGTATCGCGGACGATCGGAGCCCTTTGGTTCGGGTGGCGAAGTGGAACGACATCGGATGGCACCGTAGTTCGGCACAGCCCCGCACGTCGCCGGGCCAGCGTGGTGGCCGCACCACCACGCAGGGCCAGGGCGGGGAGGGGTTGGGTGCGAGGCGGGCGATTCCCGGGTTGGGGGCGC